>JBATEX010000226.1:0-3050 GCA_049664225.1 Thermoanaerobaculia bacterium | reverse complement strand
GTCCGGCACCGATACGCGCTGGCGCACGGTACCGAGGAACCGGAGCCGTCCCCGGAGGAGGCAGCGCAAACCGACCAGGAGAGAATAGTCAAGCTTGGACAGCATCTCACCAAGAAGCTTTAGGCCGTAGCAGGGGACGGGAGTACCTCCGGAGTTCATCCCGACGGCCCGAGGGCCAACGCCGCAGGTGGGATTTTGAACCGGGACAACTCCGAGGGGGATGGGCCAGGTGCCCCCCCCCCCAAGACAGAAACATCTCCATGAACCAAGAAGCTGGGAAAAAGAGAACCACGATGGGATCGGGAGGGAGAATGCAACACGCCGCAACAAATCGATCTGTGCATCGGCGTCTCACGGCAGCCGGATTCATAGGACTCCTCTGCCTGGCGACCGCCTCGGCTGGAACGGCGCAGGTCGCCGAGCAACCGTCCGCATCGACGCCGTCGTCCACAACCCAGTCGACACCACCGTCCGGCCCGACGCCGATACCGGCCTCGGACATTCCGACCCGAGCGGCCGCGGCCGCCGAGGTTGCCCGCCAGGCCGTGGCGAACGCCGCACCCGATACCCAACTCCAGGACATCGAACAGAGATTCCCGGCCCAGCAGGCCCGAATCAACGAGCTCCGCGAAGCCACGACGAAACAGCTGCAGACACCCGGGCCCGCGTCGGCGATCCAGGAAACCGAGAAGGCCTCGGAGCGAGCTAGCGATCGGCTCGCCCGCTGGCTGGTAGGCCTGTCGACGCGCTCGAGCGCCCTCGACGCCACCCTCGATGATCTTCAGGATCGGGCTTCTCTTTGGCGCCTCACCCGTGACCACGAGTCCGGGGCCGCACTTCCGAAGGCCTTGATCAAGGAGGTAGCAGAAACCCTGGAGACTTTCGCGGATGCCGAGAATCAGGTGCGCTCGGCGAGGGACTCGATCCTCGATCTCCAGGCGAGCATCGCGCAGGAGAAGAGCGGTGTGGACGCGATGGTTGCCCAACAGCAGCAGGAGATCAACCAACGGACCACGGGAGCCTTTGGCGTCGACAGCCCACCGTTGTGGAGGGCCTTCGGTGCCGACGGTGAGGGCGGCGACGCTCGCAGGCAGTTTGCAGACCGCCGGCAGGAGCAATGGCGATCGTTGAAGACCTATATCACCGAGCAGGGGGGGCTTGTCCTGGTCTGGGTGCTGCTGTGGGCTGCGCTCGCTCTGCTGATGGTCTTCATGCAGCGAAAGGCAGCGGTGTGGGCGCAGCAGGACACCTCACTGCAGGCGGCGGTCACGCTGCTGAGTCGGCCAGTATCCGCTGCCTTTGTTGTGACGGCGATCTTCAACGAAGCCCTGCAACCCCAGGCCCCGAGTGGGTGGACCGGCTTGGTCAGTCTGCTTCTGGTACTGGCGGTGTTGCGCGTACTACCGCCGCTGCTGCCCAAGTCGATGCGTTTGGCCCCGTTGCATTTGGTGCTGCTCTATGTTCTCCATCACGCCGTCAAGCTGGCGCCGCAGGGGTTTGTCATCCACCGGCTGGCACTGCTGGCCTTGGCGGCGGTCGGTGTCGCAGCCTGTGTCTGGCTGATCCGCCTGCTGCAGGCCAATCCAGAGAAGCCTTCGAAGACCTGGCATCGGGCCATCCTCTTCGGCGCGCATGGCGCACTGATTCTCTATGCAATCGGCGCCGTCGCGGATGTCATCGGGAGCGTCGAGTTCTCGAGGCTCGCGCTCACAGGTACGACCTACGGTTTGCTCGCTGCCGTTTTGACCGTGGTGATGACCGTGATTCTGCAATCACTAGTGCGGATCGGTCTCCTGACCGACACCGCCCGCCGCATGGGGCTGGCGCCGGATCACTCCGAGACGGTCCGCACGGTGCTCTTTCGCTTGATCGGCTTCTTGGCGGTTGTCGGATGGGCGATCGCCGTGCTCAGGGGCTTTCTCCTCCTCGATCCCCTGCTCGGCGACGTTCGTCGCGCGCTCGAATGGAAGTTCACGATCGGTGAGTTTTCCATCGCTCCCGGTGACCTGCTGATCTTCGGTTTCATCATTTGGCTGTCGTTCAAGATCGCCACCTTTGTCCAGTTCGTCCTCAACGTCGACCTGATGCCGAGGGTCGACCTGCCCCGGGGTGTGCCTCAGACGATCTCGCGACTTGCGCGCTTCGTGGTGATCGGTGTCGGGGCCGTCGTCGCCAGCGCGGCCGTCGGCCTCGACATCAACAAAATCACGATCATTTTCGGCGCGCTCGGTGTCGGGGTCGGTTTTGGTCTGCAGAGTATCGTCAACAACTTCGTGTCAGGTCTGATCCTGCTCTTCGAACGGCCAATCCGGATCGGGGATACGCTGGAGCTCGACAGCACCGGCGGTGTGGTCAAGCAGATCGGCCTGCGAGCCAGCGTCGTCAGCACCTGGGATGGGGCCGAGATCGTCGTCCCGAACGCCAACCTGATCTCCGAAGACGTCATCAACTGGACCCTGACCCATGACCGCCGGCGGATGGTGATCCCGGTAGGGGTGGCCTATGGCACCGACCCCGAAAAGGCCGCCCAACTGATCGTCGATATCGCCAACGATCACAAGGAGGTCGACGCCCGTCCCGAGCCGACCTGCCTCTTCGTCGGGCTCGGCGACAGCTCGCTCGATCTCGAGCTGCGCGCCTGGACTGCGGGGTCGGCCTTCATGGGCGTCGCTAGCGATCTGCGTTTCGCCATCCTCCGCGAGCTGACCAAGGCCGGGATCGAGATCCCTTTCCCGCAACGCGATATCCACGTGCGAACCCCCACTCCTCCGGAGGTGCCAGCCAATTCTGACCCTCAGCCGGGCTGAGGCTCCGTAGGAGGATCTAGACAAGCTCCATACGGTGCGCTCGCAGCAGGCATCACCGCCGCTGGTGGCAAGGCAGTCGCCTTCCGAAGGGCTATGCCCGGTTGATATGCTCGCCAGCGCCATGCCCTGGGCCTCCGTTCTTCGCACCAAGCTGTACCGGCCACCGGTTTCGGCGGATTTCGTGCGCCGGCAGCGGCTACACGAGCAATTGGATCAGGGTGTCGAGCTCCCGCTGACCCTGGT
>JBATEX010000225.1:0-2591 GCA_049664225.1 Thermoanaerobaculia bacterium | reverse complement strand
TGTGGCAAGTTGTCAAAAGATTTGACACGTTCGATTTATTTAGGATATTCATAACATATCAAGGCATTAAAAATCAGCCAGAGTTAGCTGAGTTACTCACTTTGCAATTGCTGGGAAATAGGGCAATCTTGCCCGAAAACCCCTTTAATACCATATTATCAGGGCAAATTGACCTGACAATCAATGGTTGGCTCATCTTAGCAAATGGTAATCAATGATAGTAGGTGTTTGAGCATCATCTCAGGAGATCAAAATGAAGACAAAAAAAATAAACGTATCTGGTCTTGGTGGTCTCCCTGCCTTTTGCCATGCAGTGATTGCAGGGGATTTTATTTATGTTTCTGGTACATTGGGAACAAAATCAGACTCAATGGAGCTTGTAGAGGGTGGAACCGGGGCAGAAACCGCTCAGGCCCTTCAGAATATTGGCCTCATTCTAAAGGAATGCGGAGTCTCCCTGTCAGATCTTGTTAAAGTCAGTGTTTTTCTGGCAGATATAAAGACTTTTCCAGAAATGAATCAGGCCTATCTTGAACTGATGGGCGGTGATCCACCCGCACGCATCACACTTGGTGGAGCCGAATTAGCACGTGGAGCTGCGGTCGAGATTGATGCGGTTGCGTACAAGCCAAACGCTTAGGTCTACCGTCAATACATCTTTTTAATCCTAATGCCAAGTTGCAAAGCCAAAGGAAACACGGCAACAAACCTACTTCTTATTGGGGTTAGTCTTGCTGGTTCGGCAGCGGGTAAAACACAGCGTTGGGCAACTCAATAAGGAGACATAATGAATTCTGGAACACTCTATCGCAAATCAGCTTTTACGGACAACCCTAAGGGGGGTAATCCCGCCGGTGTTTGGGTTGGGGAAACATTGCCACCTGGTGATGTTATGCAGCGAATTGCCGCTGAAATTGGTTACTCAGAAACTGCCTTTGTGGCTCCAACGAGCGGGCAGACTCGAACGATTCGATACTACAGTCCTGAAATGGAAGTGCCGTTTTGTGGTCACGCTACCATTGCAACGGGAGTAGTACTTGGCGAGACCGAAGGGGATGGCACATATAGGTTAGCAACTGCTGTTGGGGAGATTCCTGTCACCGTTCTGTCCAAAGGTGGGGTACGTGAAGCATCGTTGACTTCGGTGGAACCAATGTTCACAAGTGCTACCAACACCCTTGTTAACGAGGCAATTTTTGCACTTGGCTGGGAATCCAGCGATTTAGATCACTCAATTCCTCCAGCCAAAGCTTACGCTGGAGCATGGCATTTGGTATTAGCCATCAATGATCCGCATATACTGGCTAAGTTAAATTATGACTTTGAAAGCCTGAAAGCCCTTATGCTTCGAGAAGGACTTACAACATTACAATTAGTTTGGCGAGAAAGCACGAATCTATTTCACTCTCGCAATCCATTTCCAGTAGGTGGGATTGTGGAAGACCCAGCCACAGGCGCGGCAGCAGCAGCGCTTGGGGGGTATCTTCGCGAAGCCAAGCTCATTGTTACGCCCGCCACCATTTTCATCCGACAAGGGGAAGCAATGGGTCGTCCAAGCAAATTGACAGTCGAAATACCAACTACAGGAGGAATTGTGGTAAGGGGTACTGCGGTTCCGATTGAGGAAGTGTAATTTTGGATGAAGGTAGTGTAATCAATTGCAGTTTAAATCAATAAAAATCGCCCAACAAAGCGTGAAGTTGACTGGCGGGATTCTGCGACGTTTTTGGGCTTTTTTTTACGCCCAAGCGGAATCCTGCTCCCAAGCCGAGTCCACGCTCCGCCCGCCAGCAGGTAACGCCAGTCGTTCCAGACAGCCAAACCATATCACACGAATTGTTAAACCTGCATCATCTTTTATTTCATTGTAATATAAAGCAAAATTAAGTGACCACTACATCATGTGGTTTGATCCACCTCCAATGGCCTCTTTCAAATTGCATGTTTGTGCTGTCTTATACAGGCCCAGTAGGAATTTGGCCGGTAAAGGAATCTTTCCAACGTATATGGAATTTTCGAGCAATCCGAAATTTCAGATAGCCAAACATCTACGAGTCCACTCTTCTTGCCAGCTATTGCAGCCTCTATTTCCTGCGACATTCTGTATCAATTATTGTTTCTGCTGTACAATTCATACGGAAATCCCCACACGCTCCAAAGTGGTCCAAATTGTATATATCGCGCCTCTATAACCAATAATGTAAAATGGTATATTCCTTTCGCTAATCTGAATCATCGAAACGTCAACAGAAAAATGATCCCTTGCGACAACACAATTTTGACCCCCTTGTGATTTAACCGTATTTTTGGAATGTCCTGTCTCCCTGGCAATCTGTTTAATCTTTTTTCCATAAACCCGATGCGCTGTGCGAATGTAGCTGTACTGATCCACTTTGAGCATTCTCCTTTCTCCCTCCGGTATCGTGGTTGCCCAAGTCAGGTCTTGCGACCACTATACACAATAGCCTTGAATTACCGGAGACCCCCGATTCGCCGGCGCGGCGATCCCGATGAAGGTCACAATTTGAAATCATTACGCCGACGAGCTTGTCAGACCTATGAAATCATCGACAATATTATGAATGAAATTA
>JBATEX010000224.1:0-2334 GCA_049664225.1 Thermoanaerobaculia bacterium | reverse complement strand
GCACAGATCCGTGCGAACCCAAAGATCGGAAGGCAGCAATTGCCCCAAAATGTGTCGTGGGAAAGCAGTCCGTTTGTCTCCTGGCTGTAATTCTGGAGATCTTGCCAGAGCCAGCGGCGTTGTTTTGTGCGCATAGGTTGAGGGTTCTGGGAATCTTGGAGCCTCGGGGCGACTGAATCGAGGCACCCACGCTATGACGAATCAGTGCCAGGTTTCAGGAACTTGGGAAGTTGGTTTGTCCTGATTCGATGTTCGAACTCCCTAAGATCCTAAAGCCTGGGGTCCTATATAAGATAGGGCGAGCACGGGTATGGCTTTGGGTGCCTGCCTTAGTGGCTTTGCCTGGATAATCTCAGGGGTGCCACCCTTCGCAATCACTCATTGTTGCGGGCGGCTGCTGATATCTGCCGATCAAGATGTTTGATGCGTCTGGAAGGGTGCCACGTTGAAGGGTGCCACGTTCACATATGTTGATTTGTCGCTGAGGGCTGGGTACGCGAACAAATGTGTAATTGTGAACGTGGCACCCATGAGGAAATCGAGCCGATAACTGTGGAAGTGTGGTACGTCCTCGCCCTACCCCGTCTTGCGGGATTCCGAGGATTTGGTCACGCTTGAAGGATGGAATCTGAAAGCCTCGAAAGCGTGTGTGAACGGCTGAGGCAAGAGGTCGCCGCCGAGCTGGTGAGTGGCCCAGGGAAGAGATGGCGATGCCCAGCGGGTCTGAAATCCCGAATCGTGTCGTACGCCAGAGTGTGTCGCGAGCGAGGCGAGCCGATGCTAGACATTTCGAGCCGCTTGGGACTGGTGGAGTCGACGCTGGCCAGGTGGCTTCGGGCGGACAGCAAAGAATTGGCGGCCGGGTTTCGCCCGGTATCGATCGTAGCTGCTGAGGAACGCCACCAGGGTGAGATGGTCACAGGGGCTTTACGGCTGACGACCCCGGCAGGCTACAGGGTCGATGGTCTGGACGCCCAGACGCTCGCATTTCTGCTGCGGGTGGTCGGGTGATCGGGTCCACGAGATCGCTCCGGGTCTTCGCATACACCTTGCCGACGGATATGCGGAAGGGCTTTGACGGACTGTACGGCATGGTGTCGATCCATCTGGATCGTGATCCGCTGTCGGGCGAACTGTTTCTATTTGTCGCCCGAAACCGGAAACGGGCCAAGGTACTGATGTGGGACGGGACGGGTCTATGTCTGTACGCGAAGCGGCTTGAGAAGGGGCAGTTTGCCAAGCTGTGGGCAGGTGAAGACACGACCGCAATCGAGCTGACGACATCGGAGCTGCAGCTGTTTTTGGAAGGCAGCCGGCTGGTCGGAAAAGTCGCTGTTTCTCCCGAAAAACTTTGCCTTAAGTGCTTGACAAATAACAGCTTTATTGAGAAAATAGAGCATGTCAAGGCTAGAGGAAATCACCGACGTCAAGACCCTCCAGCAAGTCGCTTCCCACCTTGAAAAGGCCACCGTCCGACAGTCCAAACAGATAGCCAAACTCCGCGCCGAAAACGCTCGTCTCCGAGGTCAGAATGTCGATCCGCAGATGGAGCTCGAGCTCCTCAAAGAGCAGCTCGCCGCCATGCAGCGAATGGTCTTCAGCGAATCCTCAGAGAGAAGACCGAGCGAAACGAAGGTCGCTGCCGACGAGCCCGAGAAACCACGCCGCGGCCACGGCCCCAAGAGCCAGCCGAATCTGCCCGTCGAAGAGGTGATCCACACTCTCGAAGAGCAAGACCGTACCTGCTCCATTTGCGGCGAGGTCCTCACCGAGATGGGCGACCAGGCCGAGGAGTCCGAGGAAATCACTGTCGTCGGTGTCGAGTACAAGATCTTGAAACACCGCCGGCAGAAGTACCGCTGCCGGTGCAACGAGCAGGTCATGACGGCGCCGGGCCCGGCGAAGCTCATCCCGGGTGGCCGGTACTCTGTCGACTTCGCAGTCCATGTCGCCGAGAGCAAGTACCTCGACCACCTGCCGCTCGAGCGCCAGGTGATGGCCATGGGCCGAGCAGGCCTCGACGTCGACAGCCAGACCATCTGGGATCAAATCAGCGTGCTCGCCCGGCATCTCGAGCCGACTTACCGGGCGCTGTGCCGGCGGGCCCTCGAAGCCGACGTGGTCTATGCCGATGAGACCTTCTGGCGAAACCACGAAAACTCAGACACCAGCAAGTGGTGGACCTGGTGTGTGGTCTCTGAAGACATCGCCACCTATCGCATCCAGAAGAGCCGGTCACAGAAAGCAGCCCAAAAGGTGCTTGCTGGATTCGAAGGCATTGCGATGACCGACGGCTATGCCGCGTATCAGGCGCTTCAAAGCAGCACGCCGAAT
>JBATEX010000223.1:0-47722 GCA_049664225.1 Thermoanaerobaculia bacterium | reverse complement strand
AGAGACTGAGGGTCCGACGGGGGCGTCATCGGGGGCTGCGAGGTTTCCGCTGGCCCGCCGGTCGCCCCAAGAGTCGTACGGACCGACTTGAGCTCCTGATTTGTGGCGGCGATCTGCTGCGACAGCTGAGAGAGACGGTAATTCGTGTCCTCCAGGTTCGCCTCCAACTGGTCGATCTGCATGGAGAGATTCTGCACCGCCACCTGTACGTCTGCCTCCGACTTCAGCAGAGATTCCGTATGGGCCGAGATCTGCTGCTGAAGATCACCGACTTCCTCCTTGCTGGAAGTCTGCTTCTGAAGTACGAGGACCTGCCTCTGGATGTCGGAGAGCTGTGTGTGCAACTCTTCGATATCGCTGCTCGAAACACAGGCTCCGAGAAGCAGAGGCAGGAGCAGGCTAGCGAAGAGCCTTGGTTCTTTCACGATCGTCACCGGTTCGATCAACCGCCTTGGCGGCCCCGAATCACGAAGTGGGCCCGGCGATTGCGCCACCAGCACGCCTCGCTCGATTCTCGGCACTGTGGTCTCTCTTCACCGAAGCTGACAGCCTCGATGGGTCCAGCGGGGATGCCCAGAGACATCAAGTAACTCTTGGTTGCGTTGGCTCGCCGGTCGCCGAGTGCCAGGTTGTACTCTTCGGTTCCCCGTTCGTCGCAATGGCCCTCTATGAGCATCTCGAATTCCGGATGGGCGCGCATGAATTCAGCGTTCTTCGCCAGGCGCTCACGAGCCTCTGGCTTGAGATCGTACTTGTCGAAGTCGAAGTACACATCGCCGAGGAGACCCATCTCGTAGGCCGCGATGTTGGCGGTCTCGAGATCCTCGCTGAATGGGTCTTCAACTTCATCGACTATCACAACCGGAGGTGTAGGAGTTTCGACCTCTTCCACCACGGTCTCCTGAAGCTCGATGACATCGGACGCCGGTGCGGGCTTCTTCTTGGGGCACCCTAGGAACAAGAGAGATACTGCGAGGACTCCGACCCAGACCGTGACCAGGGACTTACGGTACATTGTGACACTCCTTGCTTTCGGAAAGTGGCGTTTGATGTCCAAATCTGCGTTTTGAAAATACAACCTCGCCGCAACTGTAGCAGAAGGGTAAGATCGGCTTCAAGAGTCTAGAGAAGATCGATCTACTTCTTGAACCCCGACCAGACCGGAGCGGAGTTGTTCCCTTCGGTGGTCAATTGTTGGCGGTTCCCACCCGTCGCGTCCATCACGAAGATCTGAGTGGTGGTCCCGTTTCGAGTTGTCCGCTTCTGGGTATAGAGGATTCTGTGTCCATCGGGTGAAAAAGACGGGGTCTCATTGCTGCCTCCGCCGTTGGTCAGGAGTCGGCTCTCCAAAGTGACGACATCGGCCACGGCGACATCGAAGCTGCCGGTGCGGCGGGAAGCGTAGACGATGCGAGTCCCGTCCGGGCTCCATGCGGCACCGTCGTTGTAGTTGCCCTCGAAGGTCACCCTCCGCAGGTTGGCACCCTCAGCATCCATGATGTAGATCTGGGGGGAACCGGTGCGGCTCGAAGTGAAGGCGATCTCCCTTTTGTTGGGGCTCCACGCTGGATTGGTGTCGATTCCCGAGGAGTGGGTGAGCTGTTGCAGGTTGCTGCCGTCGCGGTTGCAGATGAAGATCTCCGCATTTCCATTGCCGATCGACCGGGCGAAAGCCATCTGTTTCCCATCGGGGGAAAAGGACGGAGAAATATTGAGTGAGCCTGTCGTGATCACCGGGGTCTTGCGACCACTGGTGAGATCTACCAGGTAGATACTGGGGGAACCCGAGTAGTACGAGACATAGGCCAGCTCTCGACCATTCGGATTCCATTCCGGTGACATGGAAATCGATTTGTGCGCTGTAATCGGGCGCTGGTTCGCCCCGTCGGAGTCCATCAGGTAGACCTCTTTGAAGCTGCTTCGATCGGAGGCAAAAGCGATGCTGGTCAGCGCCAGACCCTGACGACCGCTGAAATAGAGGATGATCTCGTCGGCGAAGGTATGCGCAATGCGCCGCGCAATGGAGGGATCCCCCCTGTATCGTTTTCCCAGAACCACCTTGCCGCTGGCCAGGTCGTAGACTCGGCCTTCGAGAATGAGGCGCCCCTCATCCTGCCTCACCAAAGCTCTCAGCAGCAGCTCGTTGCGCAGCGACCGATAGAGCTCGAAGTCGCGGTCGTCGCTGCCGGTCAAGGTCAGAACGGACAGTTGCATCGGGCCTTGCACGTCGAAGACACCACTGCGATCGAGGTCGGTTCGCAGCGTCTCCTCGAGTTGTTCGGCTGCCGATCGAACCTGGGGCCCGAGCCCGCCCTCGGCCTGGAGCGCCGGCATGGCGAGGCGAAATCGTGAACGCTGGCGGCCCTCCAGGACCACACTGACCTCCGGATCGCTGAGCTGCTCCTGTTCCTCGGGTGGTGGCCCCTGCTGGGACCACGCGCCGCCAGGGAGCGACCATAGGACACAGAACGTCAGTAGGATTGTTGCCGTTGTCTTCGAGGCTCGAGTCATGCTCAGGTTTCCTTGCCGGTTCACCGAAGGATCAGATTGACCCCCAGGGACTTGTGCTGATAGCTCTGGGGCAGGCGGGGAAAGGGTGCCGCTTGCTGCACGGCCCTCAGCCCTGCCAGATCGAAAGAGTTGTAGCCGGAGGATTGGGAGACACGTACATCGGAGATGCTGCCGTCGCGGTGGATTCGAAAGTAAACCGCCGCCTCGACCTGTCCTCCGATTGAGGGTCTCAGCCAGTTGGCACTGATCATTGCCAGCATCTGATCGACGTAGTAGCTATATACGAAGTCAGGGTTGTCGAGGCCACCAACTGTGGCGCCCAGAGGAGATGTGCCCAGAGAGCTACCGAGAGGAGATCCCAATCGCTGGCCGAGATCGGAACCGGAGGCTCGGTTCTGGCCTGAACCAGGCTCGGATCTGGGAGCTTCCTTCGGCTTGGGAGTGGTCTTTGCCTTTCTCTCGGGCTCGGGCAGCGCGACACGTTCGGCCGACGGCTCTTCCGGCTCAGGCTCGGATTCTGCCTCCTTGACTGGTGGGTCTGGAGCCTGTGTGGGCTTGCGAGTCGGAGCGGGAGCAGGGGAGGCCACCCCAAGGGCCTGTACGGGAACGATCTGCACCGCGACGAACTCCAGTGGCTCGGGATCTCCAGTCGTGATCATGGGGGCCAACAGTACGGTGGCAAACAACACGACATGCAGAGACAGCGAGAGCAAAAGGCTCGGTTTGCGATAGGCCGCAGAGCCGCTCCGCAGGCGGCTGTTGAGGAGTGTGTCGATGTTCTCGTGCACGGCGCTGGGGTAGTCGACTACTCAGGCTTTTCTGTAACCATACCGACCTGGAGAACGCCCCCCTTGTTCAGGATGGCGAGAATCTCCATTATGTTGCCATAGGGCAGCTCGCGGTCTCCTTTGAGGAAGACCGCATCTTCGTCACGAGCTTCCAGGAGGGGTGCCAGGCGCTCCATGAGCTGACTCGGATGAATCGGCTCGTCTTGAACGTAGACGAGGCCGTCTCGATTGACCGAGAGCACGAGTGGATCGTCGACCCTGAGGGTTATTGGCTCAGCGTCGGCCTTCGGCAGCGCGACCTCGATGCCCTGGTGAAGCATCGGGGCCGTGATCATGAAGATGATCAGGAGCACCAGCATCACATCCACCAGCGGTGTCACATTGATGTTGGCCAGCTCGGAGAACTCCTCCTCGCCGAGCCCTGAGGTGCTAAAGGCCATGGCTTACCTTGCCTTCCTAGAGGAAGTTCCTTTCTGCGAGATTCAGGAACTCCAGGGTGAAGTCGGTCATCTGTGAGCGGAACTCGCGGATTCGGTTGGCGAAGTAGTTGTAACCCATCAGAGCCGGGATGGCTGCTCCCAATCCGAGTGCGGTGTTCACCAGCGCTTCGGCGATTCCCGGCGCGACTGCCACCAGAGAGGTGGAGCCGCTGGCGCCGATGTCCTGAAAGGCGACCATGATGCCCCATACCGTCCCAAAGAGTCCGATAAAGGGACTGGCCGCCGCTGTCGTGGCGAGCAGCCCGGTACCCCGGCTGATCAGGGACATCTCGACGTTGGTCGCCCGCTTGAGACTGCGTTCCAATCCTGTCAGGGACTTGATCTTGTAGGCCTTCTGGTCCTCTCGATGATCCTGATTGTAGGCCTTCACCTGGGCGTCGATCTCGATATAGCCGGCTCGAAAGAGGCCAACCAAGGGAGATGCCTGCAGCCGGTCCGCTTGCGAAGCCACCTCGCTGAACCGTTGGCTCTTGCGAAAGACATCGAGAAACGACGCTGTTTGCGAAAGTGCTCGCTGGAACTGGAGGTAGCGGGCAATCATGACCGCCCACGAGGCGAGCGACAGGCCGATGAGCACGCTCGCCACGAACCAGGCCATGGGACCGCTACGGGCAAACAGCTCGAAGATGTTGATGCGGGAAGCACTCTCGAGCTGTGCCAGTAGGAACGGGATGGGGATCATTGCTTGCATGGCTCTCCTCGATCAGCGCGCAAAAGGTAGCACGCCTCTCGGAGGGATGTCCATGTGCGGATCGGACTTCAGACGCACTGCGGCATGGTAGACTCACTCGCGAGCAGCCGCCCGTCGCGACCGTGTGAACGGCTCCGCGTCTTACCGGCGGGCGGTTCTTTCAAGGACTACAGCCCGCGGAGAAGAGACCAGGCTCGGCTCACCAACCATGGGCGCTGATTCGCCATCCACGGAACCTGGGAAGTGACTGTGGAGGAAGGAGGATCATGAGGATCGCTGTCTGTATCAAACAAGTACCCGATATCGAAGCCCGCCTTCGTGTCTCAGGTGACGGCACCTGGATCGACGAAGAGGACCTGTCGTTCGTGATCAATGAGAGCGACGGGTACGCACTCGAGGAAGCTCTTCAGATCGCCGAGCGAACGAGTGGGGAAGTCGTCGTTTTCAGTCTCGGCCCAGAGAGGGTTCGAGAGGCTTTGCGCAAGGCGCTGGCGCTGGGAGCTGCGCGCGCCGTGCATCTGAAGGACCCGGCGTTTCTAGGAGGGGACGGCCTCTCCACGGGTCGCGCTTTGGCCGGAGCCCTCGCTACGGGGGACTTCGATCTCGTCCTGACCGGCTCCCAGTCGGACGATGTCGGCTATGGCTCGACCGGCACCGTGATTGCCGGCGAGCTCGGCTGGCCGCACGCCTGGCTCGTGATGGGTGTCGAGCTGGACGAAGCGAACAAGAAGGTGAAGGTGACTCGCGAAATGGAGGCTGGCATGAACGAGATTTCGAATCTCGATCTTCCAGCCGTACTGGAGATCCAGGCTGGACTGAACAAGCCGCGCTACGCCTCGCTCAAGGGCATCATGCAGGCCAAGAAGAAGGAGATCTCGGAGCCTGGGCCTGGAGACCTGGGGCTGGCGCCGGAGAGCCTTGGGGAGACCGGGGCCAAGATCGAGGTGCTCTCAGTGGCCTTCCCTGAGGCCGGCAAGGGAGCTCAGATCATCGAAGGGGACGCCGAGACCGCGGCGAGAACTCTTGTAGAGAAACTTCAGAAAGAAGCGAGGATTCTGTAATGTCCGCGAAAATCTGGATCGTTCTTCAGCAACGAGATGGCAAGATCCAAAAGATGTCGTGGGAGGCTGTCCGGGCGGGCCAGGCCTTGGCCGCCGACTTGGGTGGCACCGCAGAGGCCGTTCTTCTCGGCTCGGGAATGGAGGAAGCCGGGAATCAAGTTGGCCAGTGCTCCCTGGGCTCCGTCCACGTCGCCGATGATGAAAGCCTGGCGGTCTATACCCCGGGCCGCTTCGCGAGAACTCTCGAAGCCGCGATTGCGACTGCGCAGCCCGACTACGTCCTGTTTCCTCATACCTATCAGACGGTCGACTTTCTGCCCGGGCTGGCGCAGTCTCTTAACGCCGCCCTGGTGCCGGAGGCGGTCTCTTTCGAAACCGTGGACGGCTCCGTTGTCTGGCAGCGTCCGGTCCTCGGCGGCAAGATGTTCGCCAGCGTCCGTGCCAAGGGCCCTGGCCCCGTGCTGGCGTCCCTGCAATCAGGGGCCTTCTCCGCCGACGAGCTGGAAAAGGGAAGTGCACCGATCGAGACATTGAGCCTGGACTTCGCGGCGATGGCGGCCGACCGGGAGATCCTCGGGATCGAGGAGGCCGTAGGTGGCGAAGTGGACCTGTCGCAAGCCCCCGTGATCGTCTCCGTTGGCAGAGGTATCGGAGATGCGGAAAAGATGCCGATCATGCAAGAGCTTGCTGACGCTCTGGGTGGCGAGCTCGGAGCCAGCCGGCCCGTGATCGACAGCGGATGGCTGCCGCGGGATCGTCAGATCGGGTCCAGCGGCCAGACGGTCACACCCAAGCTCTACGTGGCGGCCGGGATCTCAGGCGCCATTCAGCATCTGGTGGGGATGAAAGGCTCGCAGGTTATCGTGGCCATCAACAAGGATGCCGGTGCCCCCATCTTCAATGTCGCTCACTATGGCATCGTGGGCGACCTGCATGAAGTGGTGCCGGCTGTGACGGCGGCCCTGAAGGAGGCCTCGGAAAGCTAGCGCGAGATCTCTGCACGCTGCCGCTGGAGCTGCCAGAGAACCACGCTGGCGGCTACCGTCACGTTGAGCGACTCGACGCTCTCCGAAATCGGAATCGTCAGCAGAGAATCGGCCTGGTCGAGGATGGTCTCGGGCAGGCCGGCGCCTTCTGAGCCCACCATCAAGAGCAAGGGGTAGTCAGGCCGAAACCGGTCGAGTCGAGTACCACCCCTGGGAACCAGGGCCACTGAGGTGAGCTTCCGGGGGAGCGCTGAGGAGGAGAGCTCTGCTGGCTCCACCCCAACAGCAACGGCCACCCGAAGCAGACTTCCGGCGGAGGCTCTGAGAGCTCTAGGGTGGTTTGGATGAACCGTGTCGGGTGAGAGTATCAAGGCTCCTGAACCGAAGGCCTCACCGGCTCGGGCCAGCGCGCCCAGATTTCCCGGATCCTGGATTCGATAGGCATAGACGTAGACATCCCTGTCCGGTAACGTCTGGAGTCCGCCGAGACCTGTGCGTGGGAGCCGCACGACGCCAAGGATGCCTTTGGGAGAGTCTGCGTCACAGAGTTCCTCGAGAATCTGCTCGTCGATCTCGGTGACTGAACCGGAGAGTTTGGGTAGGAGGCTATGAGCTTCGGCAGAATCGAGAAATGCGGGAGTCGCGAGTACGAGCTCGAGCTTCATTGCCGCTGCAAGGGCCTCTCGAACGAGGTGCGGTCCCTCGAGGACCGCACGATCACCTTTACACCGCAAAAAGCGGCGAATATCCTTGACCTTCTGATTCTTCGAGCTAACGATCATGGAAAGAGATCTTAGGGCCTTCTGGCGGCGCTTCCAAGATGGAATCGAAGTAGCCGTGGCGAGCGCCGCAGCGGACAAGCTGCTTGGCGTACGCGACGGCTTTGTTCGCTACTTTCATCAGGGACTCGGTCGACAACTCCCCATAGCGGTGGTGCCGCAGCAGATCGGCGAGCCGATGCTGGGCCTGCCCCTGAGCGATGAAGAGACCATCGAGCTGGCCAGAGCGAAGGCCGCCGAGCTCCGCGAGACCTTCGGTGCCGCGTATCACTTCTATGTGGCTGCGGAAGGCGGCCTGCACTCCATCGAAATCCAGGGCAAGGTGCACTATTTCGTGCGCGCATGGTCAGTGGTTCTCGGCCTTGCCGGCGAATCCTGGGGAGGCAGTAGCTCGGTCGAGATCCCTCAACGCCTGATCGAAGGGCTGGACGATCAGCAAGTGCCATTTGCCATTCCCGGGACTCGGCGAAAAGGAGGGATGACATCCTCTTTGACCAGCGGCCTCGAGACCCGTCGAGCCGCAGTCGGGACGGCTACGTTCAACGCCGTTTCTTCGGTGCTCTACGGAATTATCGAGAGCCATCCTCTGCGCCGTCAGTAGGCAGTGCCTCGTCCTCCAGATCGGCGGGCCGGTCCCAGCTCTTGCCGTACTTCAGAACATCGTGTTTCAGTAGATCGAACTCCTTCTGCCTGGGTCCGGGTCTGGCATCGCGATACACCGTATCGCAGCGATAGCAGACCACCGCCTCCCTGAGTCGATAGTACAGCGCCAGGTCCACCAGGGAGAGGACCACCAGAGAGAGGCCATAAGTCCAGGGCACGAGAATCGCTCCGATCAGCACCAGCAGGCAGCCCAGGACGCGGTTGAAGTCCCGTTGGCGATAGAGGTGACGACACTCGCAAACCGGACATACCTCGACGGCAGGAGGATCGTCGCTCCAGCCCTCCTTGGCCAAGGGAATCGAGTGTTGGCAGTTGTGACATTGGACTTGTAGGATTCCCGGTTCCACGCGCGTCTTGAAAGGGAGTCCGCAAGACTTGCATTGAATGCGAATGCGCATGATTGCGACCTATGGTCACACCGGCACGCCGGTGATCAGGGTCAGATACAGCGCCGTGATCTCACCGATCAGACTGCCCATGACCAGAACGTACAAGATACCGGTAGCCGACTGGTTGGCTCGCTGACGGGCACAGGTCAAGGACATGACGGCCAGCAGGAGCGGTATGGCGAGCCCCCACATCAGACGAAACCAGAAGAACATCCCGTGCCCACTCAGGCCGACCAGGATTCTCAGTGGGTGGGGCTCTATCAGCGGATCGACCGACGCCGCAAAAACAAGTGAGAGGGTGACGGCCAGGATTCTCGCGAGGACAACTCCCAGGAGCACCTGGCAGAAGATCACGAGGTGCCTGAAACGCAGCCCAGGCACCACGAGATACCAGTGTCCGAGAAGCATGGTCATCAGTGACCACCCAAGCAAGAGAGCCGAAGTGACGAGATTCAGCGTCAGCAGAAGACCTCGGTGGGGCAGGGGAGTGGGACTGCTGACCAGGGCATGTCCAGCCGTCAAGAAAGCAATGGTAGCTGCGACGAGGGCCACCGCGGCCGGCCAGTGACTCGCGGCCCAGGCTTCTCGCCAGATGGTGCCGTAGTAGACAAAAACTGCCAACACAGCGACCAGCATGGACGTCGATCCGAGCTTGACCAGGTGGCCAAAAGGCGCGAGTGGATAGAAGATCCAGACAGCCAGCGCAAGGCCGAGCAATCCGAGCACGACCAGGGCGTTCAGTTGGAAGTAGCCGCGCCCGAAGTCGGTTCCCGGCACCCAGAATTGGGTCGTCAGACAGCCGACGGTCAGGGCTAGCAGAAAGAGGAAGAATACCGTCATCGACGTGGCCCGTTGGTTTAGCTGCGAACTCCCAGCATCAGGTAGATCGACAGGATTATGAAGGCGATGCTGGGACTCCAGACGGCCAACATGGGTGGTAGTGCTCCGGTCTCACCCAGAGTGCTGCTGAAGGCGAGCAGGGCAAAGAAGACCATTCCGAGGACAACCCCTATTCCTACGCCATAAAGCGTTCCTCTCCGTCCCAGCCGGAAGGAGAACGGCAGCGCGACCAGAACCATGACCAATGAGGCAAAGGGAAGTGCGACCTTTTTGTAGAGCTCCACCTTGAGCTCGGGCACTGCCTGCCCGCTGCCCTCGAGCTCGGCGATGTATTCCTTGAGCTCGCGATAGGACATGGCCTTGGGTAGCTTGTACTCGGATTCGAAATAGTCCGGAGTCTCAGGATAGTAGTCGATCACCGGTAGATCGAAGGTTCGAAAGTCGAGCACCTCGCCGCCGTCGAACGATCGAACCCAGCCGTTCTCGAAGAGCCATGCGTCTCCAAGGTAGCTGGCGTTCTCGGCAAACAGCCGTCGGGTGAAGCGGTCCTCCTCATCGAACTCGAAGACCTGCAGTCGATTCAGCGACTGGCTCGCGGAGTCGTAGCGCAAATAGTTGTAGATGTACCGACCCTGGCCAAACAGCCATTGCCGGTCGGCCCGCCTGTAGGACCGCGCAGCGGTCCTGCCCTTGATGATGTCGTCGGCCTGAGCCACTCGGGCGTTGGCTGCCGGCAGCACTCGCGCTTCCAGAAACCCTGAAATGGCCACCACCACCAGGGCCGCGAAGAGCGCCGGGATGGCTATTCGAAAGAGGCTGATACCCAGTGCCTTGGTCGCGGTGACCTCGTTCGACTTCGAGAGAATCCCGAACACGATCAGGGTCGTCACCAGGACAGCTATTGGCGCGATCTCGAAGACAATCTGTAAGCTCAGGTATTTGTAGTAGGTCAGCACGACGCCGAAACTCGCATCGTGCTTGAGAATGTCGTCCATCCGGTCGGCCATGTCGGCGACGATGTAGACCGACAGCCCGGAGAGAACGACCAGTGCAAAGACGCTGGAAAAGATACGGATGACGTAGCGATCGAGGATATTGGGAAAGCGGAGGCGCAGCCGCGGCAGGCGCAGGACGACATGGGGGCCGCCGTTGGCGCTCGGAGAAGCTGGAGCGGGCTCAGCCGGCAGCTCGGCCGAACTACCGCTGCGTCGCCAGTTCTTGGGATTGAGCCAGGAGCGCTTTCGAAGCCACTGATCGAGACCGCCCCACAGGATGGGTTTGTCACTGTTGCGTCGGACCAGGAGATAGAGACCGAAGGCTCCAAGCACGAAGTTGGGCAGCCACATCGCCACCCAGGGCTCCAACTTACCGACCCGGGCCGTTTCCTCGCCGTTGGTCAGCAGAATGTAGTAGACGAGAATCACCCCGATGGACACGGCAAATCCCGAGGAGCGACTGCCGCGCCCGGTGCGATAGGCGAGAGGTAAGGCCAGAAGCCCGAACACGAAACAGGCAGCAGGAATCGAGAACTTCTTGTGAATCTCGATCTCGGTGGCCAACCGCAGCTCCTTGCTCAGTGCGGGGTTGGCAACCTGCTCCCGGAGCTCGGTGAGAGTCTGTTCGCGAACCCCCTTCGAGGTCTTGCCCTGGTTGCGGTGTTGCGACGTGTACTCATCGACGAGAACGCGATCGAGATTCGAGATCAGAGTCGTGTGGTATTTCTCAGGCGATCGGAAGTCCATCTTGTGGATGACCGCATTTTCGAGATGCAGCACCAGACGATCTCCAGCTTCGTCGAGCCGAACCTGCCCACGTTCGGCAACGGTAACCTGATTCTCGTTGCTCGGTAGGTCTTCGGCGACAAAGACTCCCTCCCAGTAGGGTGACTCTTGGGGAGCTTCGAAAACGTAGAGAACGAGCCCCTCCCAGTCCTGGTAGAAGACGCGAGGCTCGACCTGCCGGGTGACGCTGCTGCCGAGAATGTCTATTCGCAGGTGTTGCAGGGCGTTATTGCCACGGGGCAGGGCCCCGATCATGAGGACACCGTTCAGCACCGTCAGAAGCGCCGAGATGGCCAGGACAGGACGCGCCAGGGCAAAGAGACTGATCCCGTTGGCACGAATTGCGACCAGTTCGCTGTCTGCGGCCAGACGGCCGATGGCGACGAGGACTCCGAAGAGAAGAGCCATCGGTATCGTCAGGACGATGATGTTCGGGAGAGTGAACAGCAGAAGCTTGCCTACCTGTGCTGCCGGAACCTCTCGACGAATGATCATGTCTGCAGAACGAAAGAGGAACTGCATCAAGAGCAGGAAGGTGTAGACGAGAAAGCCCAGGGTCAACGGACCGAGGACCTCACGAATGACATATTTGTCGAGCTTGCGCATTGCGGACCGACGCCGGTTGCGATTATACGGTCGAAAGACGGCTTTGGCCTGAGGAATGTAGCGGTGAGGAGTTCGTGATTCGGTGGTGGCCTTGTTCCAAGACGTGATCTGGATCGAGTCCGATAATATATATTATGTAAACCTGACTACATACAGACTGAAATCAAAGCACTGCCCCTCCTCCGCGGTGCTACTCCTTCGCTTCTTGTAGTTGGGTAAGGATCTGCTCCAGCGCCTGAATCAGATCGTCGCGGTCTACTGTGCTCTTGCGGAACGTCAAAGCCAGATTGTAGGTCTTGTCCGGTGACTTGAACCGAAACACATATGGCTTTCGCCGCCTAGATCCGCCCCGCGCGGTGGCAGCCTCTTTTCGAGCTCTTGCGGCTTCGCGCAAATCGTCTCGAGTCAGCCCCTCGTTCGCAACCTGCTCCAAGAGCGTCACCATCTCGTCCTCGTCGTCACCGGAGGCCTTCAGGACCTCGAGCAAAACGGACTTCGAGAGCACATCCAATGCGACGGCGACAGTTCTCGCGCGGGCTGGGATCTGGAGCAGGGTCAGGCTCTCCGTTACGACACTGCGGGACTTCCCGACGGCCCCGGCGATCTGGTCGTGCTTGTAACCGAAATGGTCGGCCAGGCGCCGATATCCCTCCCCCTCCTCGAAAGGCGTGAGGTCCTTGCGCTGGAGGTTCTCGACAAGGGCGATCTCGAGCGCCTCTTCGTCATCGAGGTCCATCTCGATGACCGGCACATCGTAGAGTCCGGCTTTGAGAGCCGCTTGGTACCTCCGTTCGCCGGACACGATCCAGAAGGTCTCGTCAGGGCCACTGTTGGCACCATGCGGTCGCACGAGAATCGGCTCGAGAACTCCCTTCTCTAGGACTGATGCAGTCAGTTCCTCGAGATCTCCCATCTCGGATCTTGGCTGCCCCGGATCGGGTTCGATCAACGACAGCGGCATCATCCGACCGATGGGCTCGACCTCTCGCGAAGTGAGGTCATCGACGAAATGGGAATCGTGGCGCATCTTGACCCGCTCGGGTAGTCCTCGCTTCCTGCCCTCCGGCTCAGACACGACTCAAGATCTCCTCCGACAACTTATAGTACTGGAAGGCACCGCTCGACCGCGGGGCGAACGAGAAGATGGGCTCTCGGTATGCTGGGCTCTCTTCGAGACGGACGCTCTTCGAGATAACGGTGTCGAAGAGCTTGTCGCCAAAGACCTCCTCGACCTGCTTCCGGATATCGCGCGAGAGAATCGTCCTCCCGTCGAAAAGCGTCAACACGGCCCCGAGGATCTGCAGCCGTCGATTCGCGCGCTGCTTGATCTTGTCGATCGTCTCCAGAAGGTCATCGGTACCTTCGAGAGCAAAGTAGCTGGACTGAATCGGAATCAGCACGTGAGTGGCTGCCACCATCGCGTTGACCGTGATGATCCCGAGCGCTGGCGGTGTATCGATGATGACGTAGTCGTAACGACGTCGCACCTTGCTCAGCTTGTCCTTCAATCGGTAGTAGCTGTCCAACTCGCCCAGCAGTGTCGCCTCGATCTTCGCCAGAGCGATCGACGATGGCGCGACGTGCAAGTTCGGAACCTGCTCAGCCTCCAGGACGACGTCAGCCATATCGACCGAGGGGTCCGTCAGGACATCGTAGATCGTCCGCTCGAGCTGGTGAATCTCGACGAAAGACAGGGAGCTGTTCGCTTGAGGGTCGAGATCAATCAGAAGTGTCCTCAGGCCCTTCAACGCCATTGCAGCGGCCAGATTGATGGCTGTTGTGGTCTTGCCGACTCCACCCTTCTGATTAGTGATCGCGATGATCATGAAATCGACGGCAGTCTATGTGAAGGGCCCCAGGCGGTCAAGCAAGAGGTTGTAGTGGGAGGAAGACCTGTCTCAGGCGGCCTGCATCCGGAAGCATGTCGGCGCGCCGACATTGCCGTTAACCCATTGAAGGCAGGGGACTTTTTGCTGAAGACTGGCAGGTCGGACACCTACATCTCGTAGTCACCGAGATCATCAGGCGCAGCCTCCTCCAACCACTTCTTCAAACGGTCTTTGGCGGAGTCTTCCATTTCCTGGTCGGAGAGCCGGGCTGTCTCCAGAACCGAATCGAGCACGAATATGGGCGCCGCAGCTCGCAGAGCGAGGGCAATGGCGTCGCTCGGGCGCGAATCCAGTGTCACCACTTCTCCACCGATACCGAGTTCGAGGTGGATCGAGGCGAAGAAAGTGCTATCCGACAGGTCACGGATGACGATCTTCTCGACTCGCGCACCCGCGACCTCCAGCGATGCGCTCAGGAGGTCGTGCGTCATGGGGCGTGGAGCCTCGACGCCTTCGATGCACATCGCGATGGCATTGGCCTCGAAGACACCGATCCAGATCGGCAGCAGTGCCTCTCCACCGGCTTCGCGCAGAATCACGATCGGAGACTTGGACGAAGGGTCCATCATCAGGCCCTGGACTTCCATCCTCCTTGCTGCGATGTCGTTATCGATGGTCATGAGCTCAGGCGCTATTGTGCCGCCGGCTCTGCACCGCGTCAAGCTGCTCGCGGGGAACTGAGGACTCGAATGGCTACTGCAGTTCGGGTCGGCGGCTTAGCCCGCATCATTCATGAGCCCCACGGCATCTAGCGGAGATCGCCCGCCATCTCAGGGAAGTCCTCGCTCATCACTCCTCAACAACCTGCAAGGTTGCCTCCGGTGCTCCTCCCTGCGGGTGGCCAGATCTGACAGACGCTTTCCACAATCTGCTCGCGGGTTCATGAATGATGCGGGCTAGAAGGCTATGGGGATTGGCCTTCTCGATGACAACCGGTGCGATGCTACCCAGTGGTTGGGCGGTCGGCTTGGCGGGGAAATGCACGATTCGGTGGCAGGCGGTGCGCCCGCTCTGCAGTTGGGGGGCCTCCGCCCAGCCGGTGACCAGTACTTCCATTTCGGACCCGACAAGCTGCTCATTGAGATTTCGCTGAATCCGCACTTGCAGCTGGAGCAGCTCCTGGAGTCTACGGCTGGCAGTCCCATCATCGATCGGGTCCTGAAGATGCACTGCGGCAGTGCCTGGCCGCGGCGAATACTTGAAGGCAAAGATCGAGGCAAATCCGACATCCTCCACCAGGGCGACGGTATCTTGGAAGTCCGCCTCGGTCTCGCCCGGAAACCCCACAATGAGATCGGTCGACAGAGCCAAAGCAGGTCTAGCCTTGCGAAGCCGTTCGACCAGATCTCCGAATTCACCAACGGTGTAGCCTCGGCCCATCCTTTTCAGAACTCGGTCGGAGCCCGACTGGACCGGTAGGTGGAGGTAGGGGCAGATATTGGCATGTCGAGCGAATTGCTCCACCATCCGGGGCGTGAAATCTCTCGGGTAGGAGGTGACGAACCGCAACCGCTCGACGCCGTGTATCCTGGCTACGCGATCCAGAAGATCAGCGAAGTCCCACTGACCCCCGGGCTGGCGCCAGTGATTGACTGTCTGTCCCAAGAGCTCGATTTCGAGAAATCCGTAGTCGACGAGGTGCTCGACCTCGATGACGATCTCCTCCAGTGGGCGACACCGCTCGGGGCCCCGAGTAAGGGGCACAATGCAGAAGGTGCAGTTCTTGTCACAGCCCTCGATCACGGTCACCATCCCCTTGTAGGTTCCGGCGCGGGATATGGTGTCGATGTCGAAGTGTCGCTCTTCGGGGAAGCCGGTCGCCACAACTCGCTCCCCAGACCGTCTTCGATCGAGAATCTGTGCCAGCTCTCCTACCCTGGCGGGGCCGAGCACGAAGTCCAGATCGGGGTTGCGGTCCAAGGCTGTTTCGCCGACCTGCTGTGCGACACAGCCACAGAGACCGATGGTCAAATCGGGGTTGTCGCTCTTGAATCGGCGGTATCGACCGAGTTGAGAAAAGACCTTGTTTTCAGCATTTTCCCTCACACTGCAGGAGTTCAGCAGGATGACGTCCGCATCCTCCACATCGCGAGTCGGTAGCATTCCGGACTGCATGAGCTGGCCTGCCATGCGCTGGGTGTCCAGCTCGTTCATCTGGCATCCCCACGTCTCGATCCAGAATTTCTTTGCGGCAGAGGGTCTCACTGGCCGCCCTCGCCTGGATCCGGAGCGATGATTGGATCTTCGATGGTCCCGTCCATGGTGTCAGGCTCGCCAGGCTCCGCAATGCCCATTTCCTCTTTCACCGGCTCCACGGGTTCCAGCTCGAGGCCCTCCCGCAGCCAACCCGGCAAGGCTCCCGCCACCCTCCCCTCTTCCATGAAGTCCTGCAGCTCCAGCTTTCTAAGGTCCACTTCCTCCCGGGTTGCATTCAACTCCTCGATGGCGTGGTCCCACGCAGGCTTGATCTGAGCATCGCGATAGAACGGATCATCCTCCGCATAGAAACGCATTCTCAAATTGAATACGTCGGCTTCCAGCTCATCCACCATCTCGCTGGCTTCCTTCCAGGCCAGCCGAATCTCGAGCCCCCTATCTCGCCAGTAGGCCTCGTCGAGCGCCAGCTCGTCTTCGTCGACACCACTGCTTCCCAGGTTTTCATTCGTGATTACTCTCGCCGGACCTTCGCTGATCGTCAGCTGGGCTCCAGCATAGTCCGATAGGTTTTTGTCAGTGATCACGATCTCGGTCTTCGGTGTCGTGTTCCGTCGCTCCCTTTCAGCGCGGGCGCTCTCGACCAGCGTCATTTCGTGCTCCGGAGTGTCCGCCGCCTCGTCCTCGATCACGACCAGAGTGTCATCCTGCTCGACGATCAGGTCGTCCGCCACGACAACGTCATCCGTCACCGGTTGATCCAACTCCTCGGTCACGACGGCCGCTACTGGCGCCTCGTCTGCTGCTGGCGCCTCGTCTACAGACTCGTCCTCCTGAGTTACCACGAACTCCTCGAACTCGGAATCGTCGAGGGTTGCCTGACTGACGCTCTGCGGCGGCAAGCTCTCAGACTCGTCTTTCAGCCCCGAGCATGCTGTCACCACCAGCAGAAGCAGCACAGTCGAGGTCGATATGAAATTAGGCCCCGTCACGCGGTCAGCTTCTCCCGTATCGGTCTTCCAAACGAACGACATCTTCCAACTCCGGAGTTGAGACCTCGATGATGTCACAGCCCTCGGGTCCTGCCGTCATCCTGTGGCGGGTTCCCGGTCGAACCCGAAAGACCATTCCTGGTCGCACCGAATGATGGACCAGCTCGTCGCCTTCCTCGATCACCAGCTCGTACTCGCCCTGGAGCAGATACAGTGTTTCGTCCTTTTGCTCGTGGTATTGCAGGGACAGAGCCTCTCCAGCATTGACATGCAGGATCTTCCCCGCATATTTGTCGGTATGGGCGAAGATCAGCTCGTAGCCCCAGGGTTTGTCGATCGTCTCAACTGAAGATTCCATCTAGGGTTCCTCCGTCTCTGACGTCTATTGACAAGCCTCGCAAAGTGACGCCGAGGGGTACATTCTAGGTCAGCGTCTCCTGCCGAGCCAGGTAGCTGTCCAGGCAGCGCTCGACTTCCGCCGCCGAACGCATGGTGAGACAGCGCTCGGTAGCTTCTGCGAGCCCGCGGACTTCCAGGCCACGAATCTGACTCTTGATCTCCGGGATCGACCGGGGGCTGACCGACAGGCGTCGTAGGCCCATTCCCAGCAGCAGGGCCGTGTAGCGTTGATCACCGGCCATTTCCCCGCACATGGACACCTCGACACCGCTGTCGCGCGCACAGTCGAGGACGAAGCGGATCATCCGTAGAATCGCCGGATGCAGAGGACGGTAGAGGTAGGACACATGCTCGTTGTTGCGATCGACAGCCAGGGAATACTGAATCAGATCGTTGGTTCCAATGGAGAAGAAATCCACTTCCTGGGCCAGAATATCCGAGATCATCGCAGCCGCTGGCACCTCGATCATGATGCCCAGTTTGAAATCCCGACTGAATTCGATTCCCTCTCCTTCGAGCTCCGCCATCACCTCGGCCGCGAAGGCGCGAAACGCCAGAATCTCGTCCCTGGCCGAGACCATGGGTAGCATGATCCACAAATTCCTGCCAACTCCGGCCCTGAAGAGGCCTCGAAGCTGAGTCTTGAAGATGTGCGGTCGCGCCAGGGTCAAGCGGATGCCTCGCAGGCCCAGGACAGGGTTCTCCTCGTCCGTGGCCATGACTTCACGGGCCAGCTTTCGGCCACCCAGGTCGAAGGTGCGGATCAGTACCGGATGTGGGCTCATGCTGTCCAAGAGTCGACGGTATGTCGACACGTGATCGTCCTCGGTCGGTAGCTCTGGAGCGCGTTCGATGTAGAGAAACTCGCTCCGATACAGCCCGAGACCCGCGGCGCCGAAACGGCTGGCGTCTTCGAGCTCCTCTGGGAGATCGATGTTGGCCATCAGCTCGATTGCTACTCCGTCTCGGGAAACACACGGGAGTGGACCGGTCTCCAATAGCCGCTGCTCTTGTTCGCCCTGCCTCTTCCTTCGCCCTGCATACTCAGCCAGTTGGCCCTTCAGCGGATGCAGAATGACTGTCCCGTCCGTGCCGTCGACGATGGCCGGATCGTCGTCGGTGACCAGGTCAGTGACTCCATCCAGACCGGTAACCAGAGGGATATTCAGATCTCGCGCGATGATCGAGGTGTGGGAGGTCGGCCCGCCGGTTTCGATGGCGAACGCGACGACATGCTGCCGCCCGAGACGGACAGCCTCGGAGGGGGTCAAATCGTGGGCGACGATGATCACGTCGCTGCCGAGCTCGGATAGCTCATGGTGGGCGATGCCTTGGAGAACCCGAAGCAAATGGCGAGTCACATCGCGTAGGTCGTCGCCTCTCTCGCGCAGGTGCTCACTCTCGAGATTCTCGAAGCGGTCGAGGAACTCCTCGCTGACTTTGTGCACAGCCCATTCGGCGTTGACCTGCTCGGCACGAATTCGTTCCTCGACTCGGTTGACGAACGATGCGTCCTCCAACAACATCGACTGCGCTTCGAATATGCCCGCGAGTCCGTCACCCAGCTGCTCATGGGCGCGCTTGCGGGTGGCTTCCAGCTCGATTCGGGTCTGCTGAGTGGCATCCCTGAAACGCGCGACCTCGGCCTCGACGTCGGCTGCAGGAATGGGTATCCGGTAGACCTCGAGGTGGTGAATGCTCAGGCAGACCGCTCTGCCGATCGCCACACCAGGGGAGACTCCCAATCCCTGGAGAATCTGTGGGTCCTGCTTCGAGTCCACCGTCAGGCCTCCTCGTCGAATCGGTTGGTGACCAGCTCAGCAATTGCCTGCATGGCGTCGGTCTCGTCCTCTCCGTCACAGCGCACCACGATGCGCGATCCCTGAGCGGCTGCTAAAAGGAGAACTCCCAGAATGCTCTTGGCGTCCACTTCTTCCCCGTCCTTCTGGAGCTTCACCTGGCTGGAAAACCGACCGGTGACATGCACCAACTTGGCCGCGGCTCGTGCATGCAGGCCAAGCCGGTTGCAGATCTCCATTTCGCGCTCGATCATGAATCCTCTTTCAAAGCAGACGGACGAGACACCGAGTTCCAGGTCTCGTCTTCCTGCCGGCTCTCACCAGCTCGACATATAGCACCGCGTGCCTTCGTCTGGATCCATCTCGCCAGCTCTGCGACTTCCATTTCGTTGACCCCTGGACACCCGAGTCGCACCACCATAGGTAGATTGACGCCAGAGACGACTTCAATCTCACCTGTTCTGTGGAAGCTGGCCGCCACATTGTAGGGGGTCCCGCCGTACATATCGGTCAGAATCAAGACTCCACCCCCGGTGTCGAGACTCTCCAGGACGTGGCGGGTCCTTGCCGCTGATTCTTCGAAAGTATCCGTCCACGAGAGGCTCAGCGCTTCGAAGTTGGGCTGCCTCCCCAGAATCATCTCGGCAGCTTCGACGAGCTCCCGGGCCAGCCCGCCGTGGGTAAGGATCAGTGTGCTCACCATGGTCGACACCTCTCGAGAGACCGCGCAATCCAATCTCGCAACTCTATCTGGCAATGTCGCGATGGATAACCCTTACGGACCATTGGGAATTCTGCAGCCGGTTCGCCAGCTCCTCCGCTACTGCCACCGACCGATGTCGCCCTCCGGTGCAGCCCACTGCCACAGAGACATAGGACCGATTCTCTCGGCTGAAGCGCGGTAACAGGAAGAGGAGCAGCTCCTCCACCTTCTGCAGCAGCTCATGATAGTCATCGAGCTTGTCAAGAAATTGCCGCACCGCGGCATCCTGACCGGTCAGATCCTGCAGCTCGGGAACGAAATGGGGATTGCTCATGAAACGCACATCGAAGAGCAAGTCGGTCCCCGGGGGAATCCCGTGCTTGAACCCAAAACTCACCAGTGAAACCACAGGCCCAGTGAGGCTGGGGTCGCTCGATTCGCCGGCGAACTCGCGGAAAACCTGGTTGCGCACTTCGTGAATCGACCAGTCCGAGGTGTCCAACACCAGATCAGCGACTCCCCGAACCTCGGCCAACAGCTCACGCTCCTGCCGAATGCCGTCGAGAAGTGGCCGATCGCCGGCCAAAGGATGCGGGCGTCGAGTCTCAGAGAAGCGTCGTACAAGGGCGTCTTCTGACGCCTCGAGGAAGAGCAGCGTGACACTCAGATGCCGGCGGTCCATCTCGGCAACGAGGCGGGGAAACTCCGCCGCGAATCCTGCGGCGCGAACATCCGTCACCACGGAGATCTTCTCGTGCCCCTCGCCCAACTCCAAGGGACGACTCAAGAACTCGCGCAGAAGGGGTAGCGGGAGATTGTCGATGCAGTAGTATCCGAGATCCTCGAAGCACTTGGCGACACTGCTCTTGCCCGACCCGGACAGGCCCGTAATCAGGACGAGGCGGATCTTGCCACTCACGAATCGAGGTCCGCCGTCGGACGAGCGCTGCGGGGACCACGCTTCTGGCGTCCAATATCGAGCTGTTCTTCCAGTCGGCGAGCAAACTCTCGGGCCGAATGGTGCCCCTGTAGCTTCAGGACGTGGTTTCTCGCCGCTATCTCGACCAGAATCGAGAGATTGCGACCCAAAGCCACGGGCATCTTGATGTACGGACACGGTGTGTCCAGGATCTTGTAGACCGTCTCGTCGAGGCCCAACCGGTCGTAGGCTCGTGTCTCGTCCCAGGGCTCGAGATCGATGACCAGGTCGATCGACTTCCGGTCGCGAACGGCCGCCAGGCCGAAGAGGTCCTTGACGTTGATGATGCCGAGACCCCTGAGCTCCATGTGGTGTCTCAACGGCTCCTCGCAATAGCCCACCAGATCGCCGTGCGGATAGCGCTTTACCGTGACCCGATCATCGGCGACAAGGCTATGGCCCCGCGAGATCAACTCCAATGCGCACTCGCTCTTGCCGACACCACTATCGCCAATCAGCAGTACTCCGAGGCCGTAGACATCCAGGAGAACACCGTGCAGCACCGTGGACGGGACGAGGTGCTCCTCCAGAAAATAGCCAACTCTCTTGATGATGACCGAGGAAAGCGATGGCGAGGAGAATACCGGCACCTCTCGGGTCCTGCACGAGTCCAGAAATCCCGGCAGTGGCTCCAGGCCTTTCGTAATGATGAAGACCGGGACCGGCGAGGAGGAGATGTGAGCGAACCTCTCTTGACAGGTCTCAGCATCGAGAGTCAGGAGGAACTTCGTCTCGCTTTCACCGATGATCTGTACGCGTCCCGGCTTGATGTAGTCGTAGTATCCCGCGAACGCCAGCCCCGGTTTCTGTACTCGAGGGTGGGTGATGCGGTTGTCCAGGTGGCCACTGCCGCAGAGGACCGTGAAATGCAGGTCGATGAGCTCTTGCCCCAGGAGCTCGCGCACCTCCACATACTCTAAAGGAGTCGCCAACTAGCCACCCTCTTCTTGCAGGAGCGCCCAGATGTCCTCAGGCTCATCGAGCGCGAGGAGCCGCTCGACGTGTCGATCGGCCTTCACCCACTTGGAGATCGCGGCCAGCGAGCGCAGATGAGCAGCGGGGCTGTCGGCAGGAGAGATCACCAGAAAGAACAACTGCACCGGTTTGCCATCCTCGCTCTCGAACTCGACACCCTCACGAGACAGACCGATCGCGACCTCCACTCGGCGCAGATTCTCCATTTTGCAGTGCGGGATTGCGACACCGCTGCCGATGGCAGTCGAACCGAGCTCTTCGCGCTCGACCAGGCGCCGGTAGGTCAGATCGGAGTCCGGGACGACACCAGCCTTCGCCATCTCGTCAGCCAGCGCGCGCAGCACTCCTGGGCGATCCGTTCCAGAGAGGTTCGGAAAGATGAGCTCGAGCTCGGTGAGCGAGCCGAGAGACGGTGGGCTATCGCTACTCTGGCGAGATGAGTCCGTAATTGTTGTCCCTGCGCCTGTAGAGCACGTTGACCTGATCATTCATGGCGTTGCGAAAAACCACGAAGCCGTAGTCGCTCTCTTCCAGCTGGATTGCGGCTTCGTCGAGGCTCATTGGCTTGATGCTCAGGACGGTCGACTCGACAATACGGGGTTCGGCGCCGAGTCCGACAGATGCGTTATCGACGACTTCCACTGGCCAGTGGCTGTTGTTGTTGCGATCGGCCTTCCTCCGCTTGTCGCGGAACTTCTTGCGGGATCGCCGGGCCTGTTTCTCAGCCTTGTCGACGGCCAGGTTGACGGCATCGAATATGTCATCCGTCTCCTCGTTCGCCTGGATGATACCGAATCGGTGAGTGATGTGAAGCTCGGCGGAGCAGCGGTGCTTCTCCTGCTCGACCGTAACTCGCACATCGACCGGTTCGTCCAGAAACTTCCCCACTTTCTCCAGCTTGTCAGCCGTGAAGTCGCGGATTCTGGTGTCTAGCTCGAGGTTGCGCGCCACGTAGTCGATATTCATGTCTCTCCTCAATCCAGTTCCCGGTTCAGGTGACTTCCTCCACCTCTAGAAGACCTGCTTGCGATTGGTGGACGATGGAACGCCCAGCTCATCGCGATACTTGGCCACTGTGCGCCGAGCGATGTTGATTCCCTCGCGTTGCAGCATCCGGGTCAGCTCGCTATCCGACAACGGCCGCTTGGCATCCTCATCCTGGATGAGATGCTGGATCTTGCCCTTGACGGTGAGCGATGAGATATCCGAGCCATACTCGCGATCGATTCCGCTGTGGAAGAAGAACTTCATCGGGAACAGACCTCGAGGGGTATGCATGTACTTGTTGGAGACGACGCGACTGACTGTCGACTCGTGCATTCCGATGTCGTCAGCCACATCCCGCAAGACCATGGGCCTCAGGTACTCGATCCCACGTTCCAGAAAAGCCTGCTGCTGGCGGACGATCGAGTCGGAGACCTTGTAGATCGTCCGCTGTCGCTGATCGAGACTCTTGATCAGCCACACAGCCGAGCGCATCTTCTCCTTGATGAACTGTCTGGCATCCGCCTCCTTGCCGTCGTTCATCATGTTCCGCAGCATCCTCCGATAGGCGTTGCTGATCCGTAGCCTTGGCATTCCATCATCGTTCAGCAAAATGACGTACTTGCCACTGATTTTGGCGATGTGCACATCGGGCTCCACGTAGTGGGTCCGTTCGGTGCTGAACTTACGTCCGGGTCTCAACTGCAACCCCCGAATGCTCTCTATCACCGGCTCCAATTCGGCGAGTGGAATCTCGAGCTTTTGGGCGATCGGCTGAAATTGTCGTTTGAGAAAGAGATCCCAGGCCTCGTCGATAACTCTCCGGACCAGCGAATCCTCGGGTTCGCCACGCGCGTCGAGCTGCCGCGTGAGACTCTCTCTGAGATCCTTGCACGCCACGCCGGGAGGGTCGAAGCTCTGGATCAGGCAAAGAGCGTCCAGGACCTCTTCCGCCGTGTAGGCCTCCCCCGGCCCTTCCTGCCACCCCATCAGCTGAAGCTCCTCGGTGCTGGCCACCAGAAACCCGTCCGGGTCCAGATTTCCGATGATCAACTCGGAGATTTCCCGCTGCCGCGCAGAAACTTCCGTCATGTGCAACTGCCACAAGAGGTGATCGTAGAGATCAGGCTGTCGAGTCAGTGTGTTTTCCAGGGGGGGTGCCTCCCGCGACTCGAACACCGAGGGACCGGTCGAGCCCTCCAGGTAGTCGTTGAAGTAGGCATCGAGGTCGATATCGTCCATCGACTCCTGGTGGTCCAGCTCGTCAGTTGCAGTCTCCTCGGGCTGCGGCTCGGGGGTCTCTTCACCCTCCTCATCCGTGGTTTCGGTCTCGAATGTCTCGTCTCCCTCCTCGAGCACCGGGTTTTCGACCAGTTCCTGGGCCACCACGGTCTGCAGCTCCATACGGGTCATCTGCAGCAGTTTGATCGCCTGCTGCAGCGACGGCGTCATGACCAGCTTTTGAGCCAGCTTGAGTGAGAGTTTCTGCTCGAGTGCCATTCGTCGTCAGCCTAGAGAGTGAAGTCTTCCCCTAAGTAGATTTTACGGACCTGGGGGTCGGAGGAGAGCTCCTCAGGAGCTCCGAAACGGAGGATTTCACCATTGTTGATGATATAAGCGCGGTCGGTGATTTTCAACGTCTCTCGCACGTTGTGGTCGGTAATCAGGACTCCGATCCCCATGGTCTTGAGCTGCTTCACGATGCGCTGGATGTCCAGAACGGCAATCGGGTCGATACCCGCGAACGGCTCATCCAGCAGGATGTATGAGGGGCTCAAAACCAGGGCCCGTGCGATCTCGACCCGACGACGCTCACCACCGGATAAGGCATACCCTTCAGTCTTGCGAACTCGTTCGAGACCGAAATGCTTCAGTAGCTGTTCGGTGCGTCGCTCTTGCTCCTTCTGGGGGATCTCCAGGGTCTCGAAAATTGCCCGTAGGTTGTCCTCGACGCTCAATTTGCGAAAGACCGAAGGCTCCTGCGGCAGATAGCTGATACCCCGTTTGGCTCGCAGATACATGGGCAGCTCGGTGATGTTCTGCTGCCCGAGAAAGACCTGTCCGGAGTCGGGTTGCGTCAATCCGACGACCATATAGAAGGTCGTCGTCTTTCCGGCCCCATTGGGGCCGAGCAAGCCGACGATCTCACCAGGGTGCACCTCGATGGAGACATCGTCGACTACAGCTCGACCGGCATAGACCTTCTTCAGGTTTCGAGTCCCGAGGACTGGAGCTGCGGTCATGGCTCTCCGTCCTCGTCAGAGCTCTCTCCGGCACCTGCAAGCTGCTCACTCCTTACTCGCGCGGTGCCGGTCACGAAATCATAGATCAGCTCTTGGCCCTGGATGCGCCCACCCTTCCCGTCGATCATCACGACCGGGTTCCCCGTGACCGTCGCTCGCTCATCGTCAGGTCGATATACCATCCGATCGCCGGTCACTACGTGCCCTGTCTCGCCATCCTCCAAGCGGGCCGACTCCACGCAGATGATCTCATCGAACTCATCCTCTTCGCTGAGGTGGGCCTGGATCTCCTGGCAAAGCATGATCTTCTTCGCCTGGACCGCACGTGCCTCGCCCGAGTAGGTCAGAATCCTCGCGGTCTGATCGTAGACGAGGTCGTTCGCTGTCACCTCCAGGGGCTCCGCTGGCAGCTTCGAGGTCAGAACGTCTTCGCCATCTTCCGTGCCATCGGTCTCAGCTGGTCGCCAGACAGTCTTGACACCTCCCGAAGCGATGAGGCGGGACGTCGTCAGCTCCCCGGTCAGCTTGTCTGACAGTAAGAAGTTCTCTCCTTGCCAGGCTCGAACCTCACCGGAAAAAGAGACCGTCCCAGCTACGTCAGACCAGATGGCTTCGCTGCCCTCGATTCGAATCGGCTCCCCTGTCGTCGAACCGCCAGGTGCCACACCGGAGCCCGAACCCTGAAACAGGATCGCCTTGGCTGGCGAACCAGCCCGGACCTCCTGACTCTGACTGTCGTACACGATGCGTGGTGCTCTCAACTCTCCCTGTTCCCGAATGGCCCACGCGGGAGTGCCGGTCAGGGCGACTTCGCTCTCGGGGTCGGCCATGTCGAGCTGATTGCCCGTGGCCTGGAGGGCGTCGCCATGCAGCTCGACGTCGCCCTCGAGACGAAAAGACCCCAACTGACCGTTGGAAAAATTGGCCACGGCCGTGTCACCGCAGGCGCTGCGCAGGATCACTTCGGGTTCTAGATCGAGGAACTCATCCATGACGACGTTGTCGAGGCCCTGTGCCTGCCTTAGGTCGCCGTCGACAAAATCTCCTACCAGGTAGTCTGCTTTGATTCGGCGGCGGAGACCTGAGGCATCTTTCACTGACAGGACAGCTGGGCCATAGGGGCCACTCGAGAGCTCCCCCTTCTTCGGTACTTCCGGGTCACCTTCCAAAGTCACCGACAACTCACGGCCCTCGAAAGTGACGATGCTGGTAGATCCATCCCCAGCCGGTTGCCTCACACCACCAAATACATCCCAGCGGGCCTGAATGAAGTCGACTCGCTTCTCGTCCTGGGAGAGGGTCACGCTGAGTCGTCTCGCCCGAAGGTAGTCATCTCCCCTCAGCAGTCGGACGCCGCCTTCTGCCCGCAGCAGCCGGCGGTCGCGATCGAAGGCGAAGCGCCGGCAGTGAAGCGACATCGGGCTGGCATCGCCTTGCAAGGTGTCGACCTTCACGTGGCCGGCCAGTATGAAGATGTTGCGACTCGGGGTGATCCGCAGTCGGTCGGCTCGACCATGGAAGCGATCCAGGAAACGGAATCGAACCGGAGATGAGCTGACGATCAGCGTGCCATCATCGACCAGTTCCAGGCCGTCTGCGGTCAGGTAGACGCCCTGTGGCCCCGAGAAGCGGACGTTGCCGCGAAAGGAGGCCGCCTGAGTCGCCAAATTGTAGAAAGCGCTGTCACTCGCCAGACTGTATTCCCCTTCATCCTGCCGGATCATGACCAGCTCGACGCCCTGCAGCTCGTAGTCGTCATCCTTCATCGACAGAACGCGCTCGGCTTTCACATGCATGACCTTCCGACCACGGCGACTGACCTCGTAGTCGAAGCCCTCGCCCGAGAACTGGAGCTCGGTATCGGCCTCGTCTAGCAGACCTCCGGTTGTGGAGCGAGCCGTTTCAGGCCGGCCAATTCTGCCCAGGACATAGAGCGCCACGACAGACACCAAGAACCCCACCAGGGCGACCAGTAGGGCCCTTCGTATGAGGCGGATCGGGAGCTCGCGGGGCGCCTTAGCCATCTTCGGTCATTCTACGCGGCACAGGGCCTTCCTGCGCACTCGATCCGCTGGAGAGCTCCCAAGCTCGGGCGTCCACCAGACGCATCACAGGCCGCTGGGTATACCTGTCTTGTTCCAGGCATCCGAGGACCTCGAACGAATCCTCCAGCTCCTTGGCTCGATCCTGCCAGCCCCAACCCAGCAGGTCGATCGGCGAGCCGTCTTCTCCCTGGGCCGCCAACCCGAGATGACCCTTGCCGAAGAAGCGCGGCTTGCCGCTTGGCCGCAGGGGACCGACGCGCAGAACTGGCTGCGGATTCCCCATGCCGAAGGGCTCGAGTGTTCGCAACTTGGCGACCAATTCGTTGTCGAGCTCGCTAGCCGGTATCTCGAGCTCGTAGGTCAGAGTCTTGGTGAGAGAGTCTTGATCCCACAATGCTACAGCACCCTGCTCCCAGGCTTTGCGAAGCCTCCCCAGATCCTGAACGGCGACCTTCATTCCTATAGCCTGGGCATGGCCGCCGAAGCGCTCGTACTCCTCCTTCCATCCACTGAGAAACTCGTGAAGGTGAATCTCCGCGATGCTCCTGCCTGATCCTGTAGCCCAGTCGCCATCGACACTGAAGAGAACCGTCGGCCTATGAACTTTGCGGGCGATGCGCCCTGCCGCTATTCCAACTACCCCGGGGTGCCAGGACTCACTCCAGGCTACGAGAACGGGGGGCAGCGGATCACGCGCTGCAAAGGCCTCGATTGCCGCCTCGACGACTCGAGTCTCGGCCTCCTGGCGCGACCGATTCCAGTCGTCGAGCTGCTGGGCCAGCACAGCAGCTCGGACGCGGTCTCTCGTCATCAGCAGCTCCAGGGCCTCGTCAGGTCTGGACATTCTTCCCGCCGCGTTGAGCCGGGGGCCGAGGCGGTAACCGACATCACTCGCGGTCACGGGCGTCTGAACGTCCGATTTTCGCATCAACTCCTGCAAGCCCACGGATCGCGTTCTGGCAAGCTCGTCGAGTCCCAGCGAAGCTATCGTACGGTTCTCTCCGATGAGAGGCACCAGGTCGCAGATCGTGCCCAGGCAGGCGACGCGCAACAGGGTGCCGACCTCGATCGAGCGTTGGAAGTGCTCGGCCACCGCTACTGCCAGTTTCAGGGCGACGCCTGCTCCAGCCAGATCGGGGAATGGATAGGTCGTCGGCTGCCGCTTGGGGTTGATCTCGATCGCTCCCCGAAGCGGCTCTGCTGCCGGCAGATGATGGTCGGTAATAATGACGTCGAGGCCCTTGTTGCACGCCTCCTCAACTGCCTCGGCGGCTGTCGTTCCGCAATCCGCCGTCAAGATCAGAGAGCAACCGGCCTCTCGAGCTCGATCCACGTGCAGCACCTGAAAGCCGTATCCTTCTTCGAGGCGATTCGGCAGAATGACCTCCACTTCGAGTCCCACGGCGCGCAGGACGGCTGACAGAAGAGCCGCGGCCGAGATCCCGTCAACATCGTAGTCACCCACGATCGCTATTCTTTCGTCACGTTGCCTCGCCGCCGCGATGCGCTCGACAGCTTCTTCGACCCCTTGCAGCTCGGCAGGTGAATGCAGATGCTCCGAGCTGGGGTTCAAGAATGCATCGGCAGCCGCGGCATCGGAGACTCCCCGGCGGGCCAGCAGGACTGCGAGCCAGGGAGGGAATCCGGCGGTCTCAAGGGCTGTCTCTGCCTCGGAAATCGGCACCCGCGACCAGCGTCGGACGAGCTGGTGGGGAAATGTCATCGGGCTCGAGATCGGGTCGGGGCGCTGCGGATCGAGCTAGCGTTCCTCGAACTCGCCGAGGGCTCGAAACCGATCGTACCTTTGCTGCACGAGCTGATCCGGCGTGAGACCGGCCAGTTCCTCGAGAGCTTCCGCGAGTTTCTCGCCGACGCGGCGGCAGGTTTCGGCAACGTCTGCATGAGCGCCGCCCAGGGGTTCTGGGATGACACCATCGACGAGACCCAACTCGAAGATGTCCGATGCCGTCAGGCGCATGGCTTCGGCGGCCACCTCTCGTTGCTCCTGGTCTTTCCAGAGAATCGCCGCGCAGCCCTCGGGAGAGATGACGGAGTAGGTCGAATACTCGAGCATGAACACCCGGTTGCCCACGCCAAGCGCCAGGGCTCCCCCACTGCCACCCTCCCCGGTGATGGTGACCACGATCGGGACGCGCAGACCTGCCATCTCGAATAGGTTGCGGGCGATGGCCTCGGCCTGCCCGCGTTCTTCGGCGCCAACTCCCGGGTACGCCCCTGGAGTGTCCACTAGCGTCAGGATCGGCATCTGGAACTTCTCGGCCAGGTGCATGACGCGCAGCGCTTTTCGATAGCCTTCAGGCCTGGGCTGGCCGAAGTTCCTGCCAATCCGATCCTTGGTACCGCGCCCTTTCTGATGTCCGATGATCGCCACCGATCGACCCTGGAAAGTCGCGAACCCGGCGACGATTGCAGGGTCATCGGCGAAGGCTCGATCGCCGTGGATCTCCACCCAGTCCTCGGTCAGCAAGTTGACATAGTCGAGGGTGTACGGACGGTCCGAATGCCGGGCCACGAGGGTCCTTTCCCAGCGGCTCAGCCGGCCGTAGATCTCCTTCGTCCTCTTGGCCAGCTGGCTGCGAAGAGACTCGAGCTCCTTGCGGCGCCCCGTACCCTCGGGGTAGCTCTCCAACTCTTCCAACCGCTGACGGAGCTCGATCAGGGGCTCTTCGAATGGCACATCTTGGGAAGGCATTACCGGAACGACGCTAGCAAAGCGCCAGTGGCGAGTCAATTCGGTGACACAGACGCCGAAAGGAGCGCTCAGAGCAGCTCGTGGGGGTCCACATCTACCGCCAGATCGCCTGGCACAGAATCAGGGAGAGCTTCTCGAAGAAGGTCTCGGAGGCGCCGGCCGGAGGTGCCACGCAGCAGGAGCTGGAAACGCCACTTTCCACGCAGCCGTTCGAAGGGAGCCGGTGCCGGCCCTGAGATACGCACGCCGGCGGCCAACGGGTGCCGCTCCAGTTCTCTGGCTATGCCGTCCATGGTCGCCTGTGCCCGTTGACGATGGGTGTCCCGCAGCAAGAGCTGAACCATCCGGGTGTAGGGAGGGTAGTGAAAGATCCTCCGATACCGCATCTCTTCTCGTTCGAACAACTCGTCATCGTGATTGAGCGCTGCCTGGATCGCGTAATGCTCCGGATGATAAGTCTGAATCACGACCTTGCCGGGACGCTCACCCCGCCCTGCCCTTCCGGCTAGCTGGGTGAGCAGGTTGTAGGTCCTTTCCACGGCCCTGAAGTCCGGAAAGCCCAAGTAGGTGTCGGCCAGCAGTACGCCGGCCAGCGCAACGCGTGGGAAGTGATGCCCCTTCGACACCATTTGCGTCCCGATCAGAACCTGCGTTTCCCCGTTCGCGAACCGCTCGAGCACTGCCGCAGCCTCACCCCGCCGACGCGATGCATCCCTGTCCAGGACCCCGACCGAGACATTCGGAAAGAGCTCCTGAAAGGTCTCCTCCACTCTCTCTGTTCCAGCCCCGATGGCCTCCAGGGCCTCCTCCCCGCAGCTTGGGCAGGAGGTGGGGACCGGCAGTCGCGACCCGCAGTAGTGGCAGCGCAGGACAGCCTCCCGACGGTGAAAAGTGCGCGGCAGACCGCAGTCGTCGCAGCGCATGTCCTCGCCGCAAGCCCGACAGAGCAACACCGGGGAGTACCCTCTGCGGTTTCGCAGCAGGATGATTTGGTCTCCTGCGCCGAGGCTGGCGTCGATCTCCTCACGCAGGCGCTGGGAGAAGTGGATCTCCCCTGGCTGTCGAGAGAGGCCTTCCTGGCGAAGATCCACCAGGATCCCGTCCGGCAGGGCTCCCTGTCCCACCCGTTCTGTCAGGCGCAGCGACACGAGCTTGCCTACCTCCAGATTGTGTCTCGCCTCCAAGCTGGGAGTCGCGGAAACAAGTGCCACCACCGCACCTTCTTGGTAGGCGCGTAGCAGGCTCACATCCCGGCCATGGTACCGGGGTACCTGATCCTGCTTGTACGACGGATCCTGCTCCTCGTCCACCACGATCAGGCGCAAGTTCCTCACCGGGCTGAAGACCGCGGAGCGGGGACCCAGGACCAGCCGTGCCTCACCAGCCCGAATCCTCTCCCACTCCTGGTGACGCTCCGAACCGGACATGGCCGAGTGAAGGATCGCAGTGAGAGTGCCGAACCGGTCGCGAGCGGCCCGAGCGAGCGCCGGAACGAGCGCAATCTCGGGCACGAGGACGATGACGGATCCGCCTTCTCTGAGCACCGACTCGGCTGCTCTGAGATAGACCTCCGTTTTTCCCGAGCCGGTGATGCCCGCCAACAGATAGGCGCCGAACTTGCGCCTTTCGAGAGCCCCCAGGAGTGTTGTGACGACCTCTTCCTGGTCTGGGCGCAGCTCGAAAGGGCTCTCTTGCTGGCTGGCCCCCAGCAAGTGATCGTCGAGCGACAATCGCGAGACCTGCGTAAAGGATCTCAGCACGCCGAGCTTGATCAATCGACGGATCACGGCTGTGCTGCAGGAGACGGCCGCCGTGATTTCGCTCAGAACCGCTGGGCGGCCCAATGCGGCCAGGTAGCTGACTACCTCTCTGCCGGGTTTCGACCGACCACAGCGCTCGAGGAGATGCTCGAGGTCGCCTTGTGCCAACTCCACCGCTGACTGGTATCTGCTCCTGGTGCCCCGCCCTGTCGACGAAAGCTCCAATCTGGCCGCCGCCTGCAATCGATCCACGGCCGAAGCGAAGCCCTCCCCGCCCACCTGAGCAGCCAGCTCGCCTACGCGCCTGCTACCACCATCGCGGAGGGCCTCCACAATCCTCGCCTCCAGGCCCTCGGCAGGCGCCATCAGTGCTCCGGCGTTGGTGATCTTCACCCTGCTGTCACCCCAACTCGACAGCTCCGGAGGCAACATGACCCTCACCACCTCTCCAGGAGGCGCCATGTAGTACTCGGACAGGGTTGTCGTCAGCTTCAACAGCTCAGGGCCGAGAACGGGGTCACGATCGAGGACCTCGAGGATCGGTCGAAGGTTGACGCCCTCTGGGGCCTTCTGTTCCTCGCTGACGATCACTCCGACCATCCGCTTTCGAGCAACCTGCACCCGGACCCGGACTCCCGGCGAGGCGAGACACGTCAGGTTTTCGGGAACTGAATACGTCAGAGCCTGGTGCAGAGGGATCGGGACTGCTACCTGGACGAGCTTTGGGCCGGCCGGATTGGCTGAGGTCATCGCCAGTAATGGTCTCTTCCCAGGGGCTCTTTTGCAACACAAAAAGAAGGCCGCCCGATTTACGGGCCGCCTTCTGAGGAGCTTGCAGTCGACCTTCCGGTAGTACGCTCCCCAGCTCCGAAGGTTCGGAGCCAAGACCCCACAGATACGCCTGAGGCTTGCGCCTCGGGCACAGCGCACGAGCGGCTCGAGCTGCGCGCCTTTGGAGCGGTTCACCAACACCCGGAGGCGCCTCGCGACTGCGCTAGCCTCGTCCGACGCGTGTTACGCTACACGCCGCGTTAAAGCAACGCCCCAACATCTTCTTGGATTGCTCGGTTGGCTGAAAGTGGACTCTTTGGGAACTCGCAAGCTTCTTCAGTACCTGCGCGAATGGGGCCTAATGATCCTAGGCCTGACGATGTTTGTTTGGAGCTTGCCGCTCTATGTGTCATGGAGCAGCCGCCCTATCCTCGAGCGTTGGTCATACACCTACTTCTGCTTGATTATTGCGGCTCTAATAACGTGGTTCGCACTCATCGTATTTTCGTGGCAGAGTTTCAATCGCGCAGGATCTATTCAAGACTCTGGACAGCGATCCTACAAAATGCCTCTTGGCGTTTCCGCGTTGTGTTGGGGTGCGGCGTATATGTTGAGCGCCTTGCACTCTTCTAGTGATGCAGGCCGAGTTACGGACCTGAATATAGTTGGGTCGACCCTCCCTAGCGCTGCTGCTCTAGAGTGGATTTCTATCGCGACTTTCGCCTTAGCGCTAGGACTAGCAGCCGGTCCAAGAATTTCCCGGCGTTGGCAGAATGCGGGGATTATGATTGCCACTCTGGCGTTCTTGATAATTCTCGCCGAAGGTTTTGCCCGTGCAAAAGCTATTTTGCATCCGGAGACCCAAGGATTCCCAACGTATTCGCAAGAGTTGTGGCTCCGCAAGTATGTTCACCTCAATTCTCTGGGATTTCGAGACAAGCAGAGAACGGCCCAAACTGGCCACGAGGTACGCCGGATTCTCATTGTCGGCGATTCGTTTGCTTTCGGTGCAGGCATACAGGACCCAGAGGGTAGATTTGGTGAGCAACTAGAGGAACGGTTAGGAGAAACTCATGGGCGCTGGGAGGTCATCAATGCAAGCCGTAGCGACACGCACACACTTCAACACATTGAATTCTTGCGTAGCATGCTCGATTTTCAGCCCGAGCTTGTAGTTCTGATCTATGTGTTCAACGACATAGACTACTTGAGACAAGTAACCCGCCTATCCGCGTTAACAGGCTCCATCCTCAGTGTAGGACGAGTGCTCTTTCTGAATTCATATCTGGTTCAAGAGCTGTATGTGAGGATACGTAAGATATGGCTTGCCCGAGCAAGTGACGACCGTTACTATCCTTACGACGACATCGAACTCTTGCGGAAGCACCTTACGGATCTTCGCCGGTTTGTTTCATTGGCGAAGGAGAATGGGGCAGAGGTTCGAATCGTGCCCTTTTCTTTTCAAATCGAACAATCAGACCGTACTCGCTATAGTCGGTTCTTTCAGCTGGCCATGGATTTTGAGTTGCCAATCTGTAGTCTCGAGGGCGCTTTCGAAGGGCATTCGCCAGGGGTTCTCCGCGTCAACAGTTTGGATGGGCATCCGAGCGCATACGCAAACGGACTTGCGGTCGAGGCGGCGTTAGACTGCCTTGCTAGTGCGTCGCCTTGATCGCGGAGAGCCGGGAACGGTCACCCACCCCCTAGCTCCCAACCACCACCGAGTGTCGGTTCCGCCGAGTACTACGCCTTGGCCGACTCCTACCCATCCATAGCGACGCCTTTTGGCCGGTTCGTGTTCCTCGGGCCGGGCCCTTCCTGCCTGCAGTCTTCTTTCCACACCCCAACTCACTTCCCAGTCCGCTTTAGCCCGCCGGCTATCCAGCGCCGGTTCCTGACACCGCGCGACAAGCCTCGTGCACACAAAAAAGGCCGCCCGGTTCAAAGGCGGCCTCCTCAACAGCTTCTTGTCGACGCTACGATGGTTGCTAACAGGCCTCTACGTCGGCCAGGCGCTTTTCCATGCTGGACTCCAGCGCCTTCTCGACCTGCTTTTCGGCCTCTACCTCTTCGATCTTCTTGACGTGAGCCACTTCGCTGACGATGAAGTACTTGGCCCTCTCGTACATCTTCTTTTCGCGGAAGGAGAGACTCTTCTTGGTGCTCACCAGGCGTAAGTTCTTGAGGACCTTGGCCACCTCGGTGAGTTGGCCGGTCTTCATCTTGTCCAGATTCTGCTTGTAGCGCCCCTTCCAGTCCTTATAGGTATCGATGTCCCCGTTTCTGAGAGTCGTGAACAACCCCCGGATCTTCGTAGTCGGGCAGAGTGCACGCAATCCGACGAGATCCAGGTTCTCTTTGGGAACCATCACCTTGGAACTATTGGAAAGAAGACGCAGATGGTAGTAGGTCTGCTCGACTCCTGCGATCGAGCCCCTTTCGATCTTTTCCACAACGCTGACCCCATGGTTGGGGTACACGACCTTTTGTCCGATCTTGAATGCCACGTATATAGCTCCCTTTCGAAGATTCTCTGTCGAAAACGCTGTTCGGGTCGTGTAAATGCGTGATTAGCATTTACTTAGGCTTAGATATGGTACGCTAGAAAGGGCATTTTGTCAAGCCCCAGCAGGCCAAACCACCCAGTCTGCGGATTTCTTGAAACGAAATGTAACAATAGGCGCCAAAGTGGCGCCCCGTTCTCGCCTCTCGGAATTGGAGCCCCGATCTCGCTATTCTGTCTTCGGAAGCGTTGACTCCCTATTGACGAAAGCCTAGGATTCTCGGTGCCAGCAGGCTCACTCCATGCCGGAGTGGCGGAATGGAAGACGCAGCGGACTCAAAATCCGCCGGTAGCAATACCGTGGGGGTTCGAATCCCCCCTCCGGCACCAAATAGACGTTCCCCCACTCTCGCCACCGGATCTCGCCTCGCCTTTCTGTCTCTCCTCTGGGCGCCGAAGGGTGAACTTTGGGCCCTAAGGTGCTCATTTTGTGCCTTGAGCTGTCAAGCGCCGCACAGATGAGTGGCACCCTCTCGGCAGGTCAACGCGCTGATCGAGAGACTGTGGTCGAAGCTCCGCCCAGATTAGAGCGCCTCTGCGGGGTCATCACCACAGTGCCCAGTAACCCGTTACCCAAACGAAGATCACAATCACCAGATTCGCGAAGCCATGAACAGCTATCGCATCTTCGAGACGGCCCCGACGATAGTAGGAAAGAGCGAACAGCATCCCCAGCACGCTTGCAGCGAGCCAGTTCTGGTGCAGCACTCCGAAAACCAGAGACGAGCCAATGAAGGACATCCAGCTGAAGCTCCCAGGTGGGACCTTCTCGAAGTCGTGAGAGATCAGTCTACGTGTCAAGTACGATCTGAAGGCCAGCTCTTCAGCAATCGGAATGACCAGTACCGATCCAACCAATCGGAAGAAAAGCCAGATCGCCGCCCACGCCCACGGTGCTGCAGCCAGGGCTTCTCTGACGTCGAGGCCACCCTCCTCGCCGCCTCCTAGCAGCCCGATACCTACCCAAACAAAAGCAGCAGCCAGTCCCAGAAAGAAATTCTTCGGATCAGCAAGGCTGCGAATCGATTGCCTGCCCAGCGATCCGTGCCAGTAAGTCACCAACACAACGCCGGTACCGAGTACCCGGACTGGGTAAAGCCAGTCGAATCCGCTCGAAACCGCAGCCGTCAACATCCCCAGGGCTATCAAGACAACAAATGGCAGGAGATGAGTGACTTCGGGGTGCTCCGACAGCCCAGATGTTCTGCTCTGTGGTCTCTTTGACAGGAATCTGGAGTGATTCGCCGCAGTAACCGTGCCGAGTGAGACTGCTAGGAAGGATAGCCAGCCCACCTGGGAGTGGAAACCTCCCACCGCAACAGACTCCGATACCCACGCCCCGATGACCATCAAGGCAGCAAGCCGGAGTACATTCAGAATCCAGATCAGAGCCACTCCGATCGGCAGAAGAAGGAAGGCATTGGGAAACCGAAGACTCTGGCGATCGAGCCAGAGAAAGGCCAGCAGGAAGACCAAGATCAGGCCAATCCCCTGATAACCGGAGCAGCTTTGGTCGATGAACACTGTGAAGTCACCCTTGGATCCATGTACAGTCATCGCAAAGTCCCATGCATCCGTCACAACATCCTGCCCGAGATGCTCGAGAACTCTCTCCACTGCCGAAAAGGTCGATGTATGCAGCGTCTCCCAATAGGAGCCCGTGACCTCTCCCGCAGTCCAAGCCAGAACTCCGATCAATAGCGCGATAACAAGGACAAACCAACCTCTGCGAAACAGGCGCCACCAGGATCGAACTGGAAGAGCCGCGCCCGCCAGAAAGAACACCATCCCCAATCCGGAGATGAACCAAGCACCAAGCCAGATGCCGGGGCTTATTGAGGATTGCGTGAGATCACGCTCAATGATGGTGAGCGTCAGGCTGGAGAAGATGGCAAATAGCACCAAATGGCCGGCCATCCACCGAGGGAGGTTCGAGCGATCGATGAGGAGAGCGGACTGCCCCTCTGGAGAGCCGCCAACACCTATCGTCAGAGCTAGGATGGTGGCCGCACCGGCTGCAAAAAGAACGCCCAAGGCCGCGGGAGCAAGCCCGATAACGTTCGTCCACCAGTGGTTGTAAGCAAGTAGCGGAGTTGTGTCGAAGCGGAGGGAGAGCGAGAAGACCTCGACAAGAAACAGGGCACCCAATGCGCCCCACCGCAGCCAAAGAGCCTGGTGTCTCAGAAGCTGTTGTTCCTTAATCGTCTGGCTCGATCAGCGCGGCAGGACAGGAGTCTCGTCTACTTTCGACGTCGGACACTGCGAATCACGATCAACCCACCCGCGAGAACGGCCAGGGCGCCGGTAACCATACTGGGATCGATCTCTGGTGCATGGTGCCCACCACCACCATCATCCGGCGGCGGAGGCGGCCACGCCATAGCTGGGCCGGCTCCCAACAGCAGTCCAAAGACGGCCAAAGCAAGCATCAAGTTCCGCATCATCGATCTCCCTCGGTGACAGTGCTTGATATTCCAACTCGAGTAGCTATCCCCATAGTAATGGTCAGTATGGTAGGAGTCAAATAGCCAGTTCGCTATTTTCTCGACGCGAGACATCAGACGTCGTGTTTCCGTACTCTGGGCGCGAGCAGATGCCAACCCGCGAGGCATACTGATATCCAGACGATGAAGTCTCCAACCCTCTGATACATGGTAACCACAGACACCGGTCGGACCTCTGCAAGAAGAACCTCCGAACCGGGCGAGCTGCTTTCCACGACTACAGTGCCCGCAGGATCGATGACGGCCGAGAGGCCGGTCGACGTCGGGCGGGCGAGATATCTTCTATTCTCGATCGCCCTCAGACCAGCGACACCAAGCTGCAACTGCGCCGGCTCGCGGCGTCCGAACCAGTAGTCATTCGACGGATTTGCCAGTATCTCAGCTCCGAGCCTAACCAACTCTCTAGCCACGACGGGGCTGGTTGATTCCGAACAGATCATGACGCCGATCTTTCCCCTGAGAGTCGGGAGGATCGAAGGGCCCAGACCTGGGGTGTAGGACGGACGGTTGAGAACTCCTCCCAACCTGGCCAACGGATCCGATTCGGCTAGCGGGATCAGCTTCTGTTTGTCATAGCGGCCCTCGATAGAGCCCTTCCTCACAAGAAAAACTGAGTTGTAGAAGCTTCTTTGTTCGCCTACCTGCTCTCGATGAGGTGCCCCAAGGACGAGCTCTGGCCCAAAAGAAGCCAAGGCGGCAAGGTGCTCTTGGGCCTCCTCCGAGCTATCGCCGAGGTAAACTCCAGCTGCCCATTCTGGCCAGAAGACAATATCAACCGACTCGTCAGTTGTGGTGGCTTTCGAAGTGAGAGCCTTGTAGTGATCGAAGTTTTCGAACCTCTCGTCCGGACGTTGGTCGAACTCCAACTGAACTCCGCCTTGAAGAACTGCGACCTGGACCTCTCCCCCATCCCCATAATGGTCTTCTCTTTGGCGACTGCCGTAGAGAACCGTGGACGCCAACCCCGCCACGATGACAAGACTAGTCGGTTGAGCAACTGACTTCCAAGAACGATCCTTTAAGAACCTCAGAGCGACGGCGTTGACCGCGACAATCAGAAAACCCAGTCCATACTGACCGACAAGATCCACAATCTGGCTCGTGTTAGAGCCAATTTGTGAGTGGGCCAACAGACCAAGTCGATTGGGTATCAGCCAACGCCCACTGGCAAACTCGGCCAGGACCCAACCAGCGGCGATCGAGAATGGGGAGGCCCGGCCGTGCTTGGAGAGGCAGGCTACCCAGCTGCCAAAAGCGGCATAGGGCACGGCAAGAAAGAATGCTCCAAGTACCCCAGCTACCCAGGCTGCAATCACAGGAAGATGAAAGAACCTCACGAGCAACCCGGGCAACCACCAGTAAACGGCAGCGGATAGTTGCACTCCGAAGGCCGCACCGAGCGCCGCTCCCCTCATTGCACTGGATCCCGTTAGGCTCCAAAGAAAGGGAACCAGAACAACCCAGGCCATCCAGTGCCAGGACAGGGGCGGAATAAGCGTGAAGTGCAAGAAGCCTGACAGACAAGCCAGCCCGACCCCGGCCAGCAGATTTCGCTCTGATGGAGAGTCCTGCAGCACTCCCTGTGCTTGACCTGTCACGGCAGCTTACAATCGACTCTGAAATACTCCATGCCTTGGAGGCTGCCAGGAACGATCATGACTTCGCAAGCGATGCCCTTTTCAGGTAGCGCAGGGAAAGGTCTGAGAGTTTCCGGATACTAGCCGGCTCTTTGCGAGCCAAGATACTGGCGGGGTTTTGCACCCTCCTCCTCATTTGCACGACCCTAGGCAGAGCTAGCAGTATCAATCTCCCCATGGTATTCAAGCTAGGATAGCCATGGGAATCGTACTAAATACGCTGCCGCCACCCCATCGAACTCGATTTCGACGATCGAGAGGACCCGATTAGGCTTTGGGACTTTCTGGCGCCTTAGATCTGGGATCTCGCGGACCACGCCGTCAAACCTCGAACATCCGCCATGGCAATGGCTTCCAGCATTCCCAACAGGGAGTGGCGCGCGTACTGAGTGGAAGTTTCTTTGCTGTTGTACGAGAATCCGGCATTTCATTAACATTGACCACCGTTTTCGACCTTTTGCCCGGTGAACGAACCGATGAAAAGCAAATCTCGTCTTCCTAGTCAAACACAGCCCCAACTCCCCTGGAGAAATCTCAGTCTGGCCGTCGCTTCAATTTTGGTCTGCTTGGTGCTTCTGGAGGGTGCCATCCGAATCAGACAATGGATAAGGTACGGCTCGACCAGAGTTTACCTCGGGGGCGCCTTGGTTCACGATCCCGCATCCGATCTCATGATACCCGTGCCGGGGAGCTCGACCGGCAACATTTCGATCAACTCCCTGGGGTTCCGGAGCCCTGAATTACCGCTCGAGAAACCGGACCACACCATCCGACTCGCCTTTCTAGGAGCCTCCACAACCTTCTGCGCGGAGGCCAGCAGCAATCAAATGACCTGGCCAGACCTTGTCGTTCAACGGCTTCGCCACGACTATCCAGGGACCCGATTCGACTACGTCAATGGAGGAGTTGCCGGCTACAAAACCTCCGAGTCCCTAGCCAATCTCCGGCACCGTGTTGGGCCTCTTTCTCCTGACGTGATCATCATCTACCACGCAACCAATGATCTAGCTTCTGAGGTCTCCAGGCTTGCCACTGCAGAGGGGCTGGACTCTCAGAAGAGGCAGGATTGGCTCGAGCAACACTCGTTGGCGTGGCACCTCATCAAGAAGAACGCTCTTATCGCCTACCGGTCGCACCAGGCGGAAGAAAGGCGGGATCGTCTTCAACTAGAAGAAAAGCACTTCTCACTGGGATTCGAGGAGCGTCTCAGTCAGCTGATCGTGGAAAGCAAGAAAAGAGCCAATCTAGTGGCCATTGCCACCTTCTCCTACAAAGTGCGGCAAGACCAGACCCCGGAAGTGAAAGCTAAGAACGCCGAAATAGCTATCTTCTATATGCCATCCTTGACACCCGAGTCCCTGCTGTTTGGATACCAGGAGTTCAACCGCGTAATCGACAAATTGGCACTTGACCATGATCTGGTACTGGTCCAAGGGGAGCTCGATATTCCAGCCGACGATCAACACTTCGCGGACACATTCCATTTTCGCGATCTTGGCAACCGGAAGATGGCCGAGCGAGTCAGCTCTGCGCTGGCATCATCTCCTGAGTTCGTCAGGCTGGTTAAGGGCCAAGAACTCGACCCCACCATCCACCTGGCTGAGGAACCACCTCACTCACAAGGCAAGCCGGAGGGCCTCGCCTCCGTGTTCGGCAGGTGCTGTTGACTTCCAATAGCGCCTTCTGGTCACTTCTGTGATAATCCGCGGTTCCCAGTCCTCAAGAGGAGGCTAGATGAGCACTCACGACATTCTTCCCACAGGCGCCACCTCGAGCCACTCAAGTAGTCTTATGGCTCACTTCCAGCCGCTGACCTATATCTGGGCGATGGCGATGTTTGCACTACTGTCTGCGCTCTTCTTGTCGGCGGCACAAGCTACAGATTTCTGCCCTCCATACGAGGCCTCCCCTCTCTACCGACCTCGGGCGCGCCAAGTTCCAGCCAATACTTCAAATTGGATCTCGGTCATTCAGAATGCCCAGTCGGGCGATGAAATCCTCTTGGCTGACGGTTCCTACGACCTCGATCAATACGCAGTCCAGATCAGCACCGACATCACTATTCGCTCCGCCTCCGGCAACCGCGATGCCGTAGTCATCCTTGGCCAGGGTTATGGCACCCTTTCCGAAGGGTTGATGGTAAGGGCCCCCAGCGTCACTGTCGCGGACCTTACGATCACTGGCGTTCGCAATCACGGCGTCTCGATCAAGGGAGAGCATGGCGCCGATGCTACCCACATCTATAACGTTCATCTTTACGATATCGGCACTCAGCACATCAAGGGCACGCCCAGCTCCTCGAATGGTGTTGTCGCTTGCTCGAAGATCGGTTACACGCCTGGCGGCGTCCGGGGCGACTACATCAACGCCATCGATATCCACGGTGCAACCAACTGGGTAATCCGCGACAATGAGATCTACAACATCTGGGGTGACGGCAGTGGGTGTGAGGTCGATATCGACTGCGGCACCTACTTGCCCGGAGGCGGACCAGCCATTCTGCTGTGGAACAACGCCAGCGGCAATGTAGTCGAGCGAAACCAGATCTTGGACTCCTTTCGTGGCATCGCTCTGGGGTTCCACTCCAACCACGCAGGCGGCGTAGTCCGTAACAACTTCTTCTTCCAGTCCTCAGCGCAGCAGAACGGTGTATCCGGAGATGCGGGTATGTCCATTTGGGGCTCGAATACGGAAATCGACCACAATACGATCATCCTTGGGACCAGCTACCCAGGCGCCATCGAGATTCAAGACAGCTCGAATCTCCAGATTCGCAACAACTTGATCAGTGAGCCCGTCTGGAATCGTGGCAATTCGACCTATTACAGCCAAGGCAACAAGACGGATGCAGCCCCAGTTGACCTAATCGCACCGGGCAATCCCCATCTCGATCCCGATTCCGGGGCCGTCGACTTCTCCACCACCGTAGCCCTGCCTGACGTCGATGAAGATATCGACGGTGACACGCGGCCTCAGGGCACGCGGCCGGACGCTGGCTGCGATGAATGGGTGAATACCCACTCCACGATCTTCTCGGATTCTTTTGAATCCGGGGACCTTTCGTCCTGGTCGTAAGTCACCCTCTCAAGGATTCAAGCCCGCCGCCTGGGCCGGATTTTGTCCAGACCTCGAGCGCTGCCTCCTCGCTGGAAACAGCTGTTTGACGATGTCGGCCCCAACTGGGGAAATTCCTTCCCTTGGCGGCCGAGTTGACCAGGAATAATATCCCCGCACTTTCTCGCTGGAGATTCGACGCACGCAGGTAGGGCTAGCAAGCCCCTTGTTAATGTTGAAATATGGCCATCCCTACATCTCGGCACGACATTTGCACTGCCCCCCTGAACCAATTCGGTGTTGCAACTCTGGTCCCCCTCCTTGTGTAGTCCGTCACAGCAAAGTTCCGAACTCCCTTCTAGTCTGAACCTTCAGGACAGATCAGTTGAGCTCGAGATTTCGTTCCTCACCGAGACTCGCATATGTCCACATCCAGAATAGGGCTCGAACTAGTCGTTCAGTCTCTGCCGTGGGGTTCCGATGCCGACTCGTGGCACCCCCTTTCACATTCCAAGATCAACTATGGGTCTTTGGTCCCTCGAAGTCCCGGGAGGTTCTCCATGAAAAAGTCTCTGGTGATGGCCCTCGCCTCGGTTCTGTTGTTGGCATCGGCGGGTGCAGGGCAACCGTTGTCGCCCTCGGATTTCGAGTACCTTGGTGCTTTTGCGGTCGATGACGACTATTCCACTGGTGGGAATGATTGGAACGCCTACGGTCAGCGGGGCATGACCTTCGATGCGAGTGGTGATCCGGGCAACAGCGATGCCTTCCCCGGTTCTTTGTGGATCACTGGACACGACTATGAGCAGGACGTGTTCGAGATCGTGATACCCACTCCAGCAACCGGAATCTCTGATTTCAACCAACTTCCAAAGACGCCATTGCTAACGAACCCTACCCAGTTCACTGGCGGATGCGGCGGCGCTACTGACTGGTTTGCTGGCATCGAAGTCCACGGGAACTCCCTCTGGGGCTCGTGTGCCCACTGGTACAACGTCAGCGGCGAGGACCTGCCGGATGTGATGTGGCGGCGCAACTTGAGCGACCTGTCGAATCTTCAGGGACCGTTTCATGCCGGTCCTGTCGGAGTTTACGGGTTTCACAGCAACTGGCAGGGGATGTACATGCTCTCGATCCCGCCTGACTGGGCCGCCGCTCATCTCGGTGGCAAGACCCTGGCCACGGGGATGCATCGCGGCGCTCACGGTGGTCAAATGGGACCAACCATCCTCGCCTTTGATCCAGAAAACACCTCGGATGGTTACCCCCTTCTCCACTACCGCCAGAGAGATACTGCAGGCGACAACTGCTACGTAGATAAGAGCAAGTGCGACTTTCCTGGCTATACGGCCTGCGACATGTGGTTTGGGGCCGCCTGGATCAGAACCCCGACGACCGATGCCGTCTTGATAGCGGGCAAGACGTATGACGGGGAAAGTGATTACCAGGGGGGCGGGTGGGTCTGCGAACCGGGTTTCGGGGAGATCATCTTCTATGACCCTGATGATCTCGCTGCAAGGGTTAACGGTGCCCTAGAACCGTGGGAGGTGGTCCCGTACGAGACTTGGCGACCGACCGAGATGTGGAACGCAGGAGGCGAGTTCAGGGGCATTGCCTTCGACCCCGACAACGGCTATCTCTATGTCATCGAGAGATACGAAGGGGCAATCGTGCACGTCTATAGCACCGGTGGTGGCAGCACCGAGGAGCACACCCTCACGGTGAGCCAGGCCGGTGACGGGCTCGGCACGGTCACCAGCTCACCAAACGGCATTCACTGTGGAGTCGACTGCCAGGAGATCTATGATTATGGAACTCTCGTTGACCTAACAGCCACACCCCATTCCGATTCCTACTTCGCAGGTTGGAGCGGTAGTAGCGACTGCGCAGATGGTACCGTCACGATGACCTCAGGTCGCAGCTGCACAGCCACTTTCGAACTAGGATCGATTCCAACTTATAGCCTCGATATTTCGATTTCCGGCACAGGTGACGGCGTTGTCACGAGCGCTCCATCCGGGATCGACTGCGGTGCCGACTGCGAAGAAGACTTTGCCCAAGGCTCAGTCGTCCAGCTCACCGCATCCCCTGCAGCCGACTCGTACTTTGCCAGCTGGAGTGGCGATTCGGACTGCAGCGACGGCCACTTGACCCTCACGGCCGACACAGCCTGCACCGCCACCTTCTCAGAGATAGACTCCGACCTAGGTCTGGTCGCTTTCTACAGTCTGAATGAAGGTAGTGGCACCACCGTCATGGATGCATCCGGTAACGGCTACAACGGAACTTTGGTCAACGGCCCTCAATGGACCGATGGACCAGCCATTGACTTCGATGGGCAAAATGACTACCTCGATGTAGGGACGTTCGACATATACGGCAACGCCGTCACGCTGGCCGTCTGGCTCAAGGCCGACGACCTCGCCAACTGCGGTACCGGGGATTGCCGACTCATCTCGAAAGCAATCGGCACAGCTGAGGACGATCACTACTTCATGCTGAGCACAATCCAGGTTGGCACATCGACACGGCTCCGTTTTCGACTCAAGACCGCGGGCGTCACGACCACTTTAATCGCGACTTCTGGTAACCTGCCCGAAGGCGAGTGGGTACACGCAGCGGCGGTTTACGACGGTACCAACATGCGCCTCTACAAAGACGGCCAATTGGTGGGTAGCACCGGTAAGAGTGGCAGCCTCTCCACCAACTCTTCCGTTGCCGTGTGGATCGGCGCCAATCCAGACAGTGCTACTGACATGCCTTGGGACGGGATCATCGACGAAGTTCGTTTCTACGATCGCCCGCTCTCCGCCGAAGACATCCAGGCCTTACCACCTCCCAGCGAAAGCGGATTGTTCAGCGACAGCTTCGAGTCGGGAACCACCGGCGCCTGGTTCAGTTCAGTACCCTAGGTACAGACTAACTGCTGTCAGCCTTGACAGCAGAGGGAGATGGCAGGCACCGTAGGCATAGGATCCTTGAATTTTTCATATAGTGCGGCCAGGAGGTCTCCCGTGCAAGAGTCTCTGCTGGTAGTTCTGGTGTCAATTCTGCTCTTGGCATCGGCGAGTGCAGGGCAACGGTTGTCCTCATCGGATTTCGAGTACCTGGGCGCTTTCGCAATCGACGCGAGTTATTCCGGCGACGGGTATGAGTGGAACGCTTACGGTCAGCGCGGCATGAGCTTCGATTCGACCGGCGATCCGGGCAACAGCGATGCCTTTCCCGGCTCTCTGTGGGTCACCGGGCACGACTATGAGCAGGACGTTTTCGAGATAGCAATTCCAACTCCAGTAAGCGACATTTTTGACTTCAGCCAACTGCCCAAGACTCCACTGCTAACGAACCCAACCCAGTTCACGGGTGGATGCGGCGGCGGCACCGAATGGTTTGGAGGAGTCGAAGTCCACGGGAACTCCCTCTGGGGCTCGTGCGCCAATTGGTACAACGTCTCGGCTGAAGACCTGCCGGACATACTGTGGCGGCGCAACCTGAGCGACCTGTCTAACCTTCAGGGACCGTTTCACGCGGGGCCAGTCGGAAATCCTGTATTCCACAGCAACCGGCAGGGGATGTATATGCTCTCGATCCCGCCTGACTGGGCTGCCGCTCATCTCGAGGGCAAGACCCTGGCCACGGGGATGAATCGCGGCGCCCACGGTGGCCAAATGGGACCGACCATCCTCGCTTTCGATCCCGAGAACCCCTCGGACGCCTATGCCCTGCTCTACTATCGCCAGAGATCCACTCCTGGCGATAACTGTTATGAGAATAAGAGCCTGTGCGACTTTCCAGGCTATACGGCCTGCGACCACTGGTCTTCGGCAACCTGGGTCAGAACCCCGACGACCGATGCCGTCTTGATAGCGGGCAAGAAGCATGACGGAGGAAGCGACTACGTAGGAGGAGGATGGGACTGCGGCCCCGCTAACGGGGAGATCATCTTCTATGACCCTGACGATCTCGCCGCAAGGGTCAGTAGGACCCTGAAATCGTGGGAGGTGGTCCCGTACGAAACTTGGCGGCCGACCGAGATGTGGAACGCAAGAGGCGAGTTCAGGGGCATTGCGTTCGACCCCGACAACGGCCATCTCTATGTCATTGAGAAATACGCAGGGGCAATCGTGCACGTCTACCGCGTCGCATCAGAAGCACCTCCTACTGATCAATCAGAGCCGGATCTCCAGTAGCTTCAGATCATAGACCCAGAACATCTCTCAGCGGAGCGAACTCGAACTTCCGGAACAACCGGCTCAAGCGGATCTCGGTCTTGTCGAGATTTCGATAGTGGCGGATGGTAGTCAACCTTCCGGCCGAGATTCTTGGCTGTTCCGGATCGACTTCCCAGGGATGCACATAGACCACGACTGGGCGATTCTCACCTTGGTTGACTCGTTTCATTCCCCATTCGATAAAAGGGAATGGAAACTGGCGCAGGTAGCCACCGCCGATGAACGGAACGTTCTGGCCGAGCAGTCTCACCGTCGAGATCGGAAACTCGTGCAGTACCGAGCTGCTGATTCCCGTACGCTGCCAGGGAAATCGTGGTGAGTCGTGAATGCCGTATCGGTCGTGCCGGATCGGGAAGATACTCGAGTCGTAGGCGAAGCCCTCTTCACTAAGGATATCGAGGGCCCAGAGGCTTTCCCGGGTGACCGAAAAGCTCGGGGCGCGATAGCCGAGGAGTGACTCGCCCGTGATCCCTTCGAGGATCTCCTTCGATCTGCGCAGATCCCGATGAAACTCCTCTCTCGACATCGTCGTGATCTGGCGATGGTCGTAGCCGTGACTCGCCACCTCATGACCCGAATCACGAATCGCGCGGACCAGGCCAGTGTAGCGTTCCGCGATCCAACCAAGAAAGAAGAAGGTCGCCCTGACGCCATGATGATCGAAAAGGTCCAGCAGTCGGTTCGTGTTCGCCTCGACCCGAGGCTCCAGTTGGTCCCAGTCGGACCGGTTCACGAGCCCCTCGAAGGCGCTGACTTGAAAGTAATCTTCGACGTCAACCGACAGTGCGTTGATCACGAGTTTCAGCCGTTCTCTGTTGACTCAGGAAATTGGTCGGCCGCTGACAGGCGCCTCCCGCCACCACTCGTAGCTCGCCGACGCGTCAACTTGTATCCGAATCTCTGATTTGCGGTTTTCTGCCTCGACCGCCAATTCGAGGGAGACGGTCATCGCGATAAGGTGGTAGGTGAGATCGAAATACGCACCGTCGCCAAACATTCCGCCAACCGAGTACGCAATCAACGAACATTGAAGCATAGACGCATAGATTCGCGCCCACGGAATGTGGGAATTTCTTCGCAGCTTTTCGAGTCGCCATATCGAGAAAGCAAGAGCCCCAACGAAGAGAATCAGCCCCGGCAGTCCACACGCCACGAGAATCTGTAAATAGGAATTATGTGTGGTCCTGAACGAGCTACCATCATGAACGTAGAAATTCCTCATTAGCTGCAAGTTGTCGGGACCGACACCCAGCATCGGAAAGTCCGCGAACACCTTGACCGCGGTTCCCCACTCCTGAATCCTCCCCATCGCGGATGCATCCTGTTGATACTGGATGATCGTCGAGGTCCGCTCAAGGTAGGACTGCTGGAAATCCTCGGTCGTCACTACCAGCAACCCTGCCAAGGAGAGCGCAACGACCACGGTGACGGCGATCGGCTTGCCGGACCTCGCTACAAGGATCACTATTGCCACAATCAATGCCAGGAGACCCCCTCTTGAGAAAGTGAAGACAACCGCGGCAGCAGAGAAGAGCGCAAGCACCAACGACAACTTCTGCAGTATCGGTCGACTTTCGGTGAGTCCGATCCCAACGACCAGAGGGATACCCATGCAGAGCGCCAAAGCAAGACCGTTATTGTCAGGAAAGAAGCCGCCAGGCCCAGAGGTTATTCGCCCACCTCCTCTCATCAGAGAGTAAAGGCCATATTTCAATCCTAGAAGCCCTAGAG
>JBATEX010000222.1:0-2658 GCA_049664225.1 Thermoanaerobaculia bacterium | reverse complement strand
TTCACCGACGGCTTCGAGACCGGCAACACCTCCGCCTGGTCCTCGTCCTTACCCTAGCCTCCGTTGTTACAATCCTTGCCAGGCCGGAGTGGCGGAACTGGCAGACGCAGGGGACTTAAAATCCCCCGCCGAAAGGCATCCGGGTTCAAGTCCCGGCTCCGGCACCAAGTTAAATTGAACAAAAGATTGGACTTACAGCGATTCAGCTGAAACCTGTTCGGGCCCAATTAGGGGCAGCGGTAACAATTCTGGTAACAATGAACTCCATAAGAGTCAAGCCGACCAATGGGCTTCCGCTGCCCCCCGACTCGGGTATTCATCGCGCCGGGCCGATGGCCAGGATCAGGACGGCGTAAGTCGACGCCCCGATGGAAAATGCCACGACATCGGTCGCGCGATCAGTGTCCGGCAGCTCGTTGCGGAGGATATTCAAGATCGTGCCGCCGGCGATGAAGGCGAGCACCAGGGCCAGAGCTTCCGGCGGGATTTCGAACCTGGGCACCACGCCAACGAGCCAGCCGGCAAGCAGCCCTCCGATCAGGAACCAGCGCCCGCTGCGTTCGTAGCGCTTGCCGTGGTGCTCGACCAGCGAGCAGTCGTTGGCCAGGAAATGCAGCCCCATCGCCACCACGAACACCCACAGCGGAGCCACTGCCTCGTCGCCCGGGCTGGCGACCGCATAGCCGATCGACGCATTGAGGACAACGAATGAAATGATGCTGAACCAGAATGCCCCGGTCCCGGTGACCTCCGAGATGCCCGATCCACCGCGGCGACTGCGCGAGTCTCTAGAGGTCACTTCCACCGCAAAAAACACCGTCAAACCGGCCATCGCGAGAATGTACACGTGGTGTTCGAGCTCCTGGAAGAGCCCTGTGACGTTTATCAGGCCCTGGCGCTCGGCGAGGTCCGGCAATAAATCCAAAAACACATAGCAAACACTGATTCCGGCTGCCGCGGAAAGAGCCTGCGGACGCCACCGGTGACGCCTAGCTGCCGTGGTTCCGACACAAAAATGCACGGCGGCAAGCGCCATGACGGCCAACAGCGTAGTCATTTCAGGGCTCAATGGCATGCTTCTCGTGCCTCATCCGACCACACTTCACCTCATCAGCTCAACCCAGATGGTCAACTTCCTCCTCGGCCTGCTCGTCAGCCGCTAACCCGTCTCAAGCCGTCCACCCTACCCATTTTCCACCCGTTTCGAGTGTGTCCCGGCCCCGGGACGGGGCGGTACCGTGGGGTCGAGCCGCAACGGCGAGGTGACGAGATGGTCCGTTCGCAATCCAAGCCGAGCTTCACAATTCCGCGGATCCGGACTTGGCCTATTCGACGCTATCGGCTTGGCACCGAGCCCAACGATGATCTCAGTGCTATTACGACACCGGAAGAACGATGCAGACATCACCGTCCATCCAATCGCCACCGATCTGAGCGAACTCAAGGTGTGGCTAAATATCCCCCAGAAAACGGACTGGCGTGAAGTCGATCTGAAAAGGCTGTTCTCCGGTTAGCGTGCGGTCTTGTAACAACGAAAAGAAAGGAGAAGAGAATGGCTGGGTATGACATCGTGATCACCGGCGGACGCGTCATCGATCCGGAGACGGAGCTCGATGCGGTGCGCAACCTCGGCATCAAGGGCGAGAAGATCGCCGCGGTCACCGAGGAGGCGATCCAGGGCAAGGAGACCATCGATGCCAAAGGGCACGTGGTGTGCCCGGGCTTCATCGACATGCACAATCACAATTCCGGCTATCCGTTCGGCCAGAAGCTGGCGCTGCGCGACGGGGTAACAACACCCATGGAGCTCGAGCTGGGTATCTATCCGGTCAAACCCTGGTGCGAGGCCATGGCAGGCAAGTCGCGGACCAACTGCGGGGCCTCCGTCGGTTCGATATAGCGTCAAGAAGGTGAGCTCTGGCAGTCCAGGGGGCAACATCGGAACCCTTCCTGGCCCACGCACGAATAGAACTGGGCAGCTTTGCGGTCGCCGTCCCCGCCCATCACCTGGATTCGAGCCCCCATTCTGGGCACGAAGGAACCCTCGACCAGGGCCGAGCTCACGCTGCGCTCTTGCCCGATCACCGTTTCGTAGACATCGAATCCTCCGGGCACTCGCCGATGGAGGAGAAGCCGATGCAGTTCTCAAAGGCCATGACCGCGTTTCCAGAGGATGTCGAAAGCGACGACGTCGCCGAAGGATACCCCCCCAATTCCCACCCTTTCTGGGGGATGCGGAGCTCTCCAGGCGGCCATAGCCTCTAGAGGCCCCAGAGATCGACTCCTCGGACTCTAGGGGAACAGAAAGGAAGGTAAACGTGACAACGACGGGATGCCTCATTTCGAGGGTCTCCCTGACCCTCGTCGCTGCACTGCTGGTCAGTGCCCTCGCAGCTACACCGCCTCTCTTTGCCGACGAGGCCTACGATCTGGTAATTCTCAACGGCCGGGTCATGGATCCGGAAACCAGTTTTGACAACGTTCGCAATGTCGGCATCAAGGACGGCAAGATCGTCACCATCACCGAAGAGTCGATCAAGGGCAAGGAGACCATCGACGCCACAGGCCATGTGGTGGCGCCGGGCTTTATCGATACTCACGTCCATGTCGTCGATATACCCTTCAGCCAGAAACTGATGCTGCGCGACGGAGTCACCA
>JBATEX010000221.1:0-20245 GCA_049664225.1 Thermoanaerobaculia bacterium | reverse complement strand
GACAACCCCCCTTCCCGCCGGTGACATACCCACCGAACCGCTTGGCGGCAAGCCGCCGGCGGACACGAAGGGCTCCCTCTGGTCGCCTTCACTGCACCACCCACACCTTCCCCTCCGTGGTCAAATCCCGGCTCCGGCACCAGCCTAACTTCAAAAATTCCAATTAGTTAGGGGAACTCCTGGCGTGTGCGTATCGTGCGCCGACGGTGCCAGAGGTAACAATTCCGGGGTACATCGAACTGAATGGACCGGCCTTGTGTGACGGCGGTAGCTATTCCTGCCCGGGTCCGACCGATCAGGGTCCACCCCAGGCAGAGCGAACTGAAAAGAGGGTGTCGAGAATTCGGCAGAGCAAGGAGGGCTCGTCGCCAGACCGGAGGGGCCCAGTCTCGGAGAAGTCACTAGTCGAGAAGCTCTACCAGTGCTTCAGTCATCTTGGGCAAATCACGAGAGACGACATTCCAGACGATGTCGTGGTCCACCGCAGCGTAACCATGCACAAGCCGATTCCTCATGCCAATGATTTCCTTCCAGGGAATCTCGGGAGAGCTTGCTCGTGTCGACGGCGAGATCTTGCTCGCGGCCTCGCCGATGACCTCGATGAAGCGCTCCAGCGCTGCAGCAATGATTAGGTCCGAGTCCAGATCGGACCGCTCCTTCTTGGCCACAGCCTCGATCGCGAAGCGAGAGTGGTCGAGCATGTCTCGGAGCAGGACGTCGTCTTCAGGCGGCCTCATAGATCGGTATTGCTTCGGCAGTGACGCGATCGCGGAAGTGGCGACTAAGGAATCCTGGGGTGTTCAGGTCGACTTCTCGACCAACAAGGCTTGAAAGCTCGTCCTGAATGGCGATGAACTCCAGGCCTGGCTCCTGCCCGGGGATGAACTCCACGAGGAGGTCGATGTCACTGTCTGGACCCAGCTCGTCTCGCGTAGCCGACCCGAACACAGCTAGGCGCCGAATGCCATGCAGTTGACAAAGTTCAGCAAGCCGTCGTTGGTCGACATTGAGTATCCGCTGATTCATCGAATGTGATGATACCGCAGGGGGGAGTTTTCCTTGACACCGCCCCTCATGAGAGGGCCGCGGTCGATAGCAGTCTGCAGCGACTCCGCTCGGCTCTAGACAGGTCCGCGATAGACATCGCTGCGGTGCCCGACCTTCACAACATAGACAATCAGTTGATCATTTTCGATGGAATAGGCGATTCGGTAGGGACCCTGCGGTATTCGGTAGCGATCGCGCCAGGACAACTTCTGGCAGCCGGTTGGCCAGGGTTTCTCCGCCAACCGACTGATCTTCCGCACGATCTGCTGCCTGTCCTTCTTGCGAGAGATCGCCTCGATCTCCTTGGCAGCGGATCGTTTGACCAGGATCTCAAATCCTGCCACGCCGTTTGAGGTCCTTGACTACCGATTCAAACGGCAGATCGGGCTCGTTCGCTCTCTCCTCGAAGGCCGCCAGATCTTCGGCGTCTTCGGCCAGCGTGAGCTGGACGGCTTCGTTGACCAGCTCGGAGAGGCTCCGATCCGTCTCGACGGCCTTCAGGCGCAGTGCACGGTGGAGCTCGGGATCAAAGTAGACGGTAGTGCGCTTTTGGAGGCTGGGCATGACCATGACATTATAGCGTCAAGACGTTATAGCGTCAAGAAGGTGAGCTTTTGCAGTCAAGGGGCAACATCGGTACCCTTCCTGGCTCACTCACGATCAAGAATGAGCAGCTTTGCGGTCGCTGTCCCCACCCATCGCCTTGATTCGAGATTTCTTCTGGGCACTAAGGAACCGTAGACCAGGGCCGAGTTCACGCTGCGCTCTTGCCCGATCACCGTTTCTGAGCCATGGCCAGGAGCTTGAACGCCATCATCAGCCCCTTCGTCCGGTTACCCGCCCACTTGGTCACACGCTGGCGCAGCCGGACCGTCGCAAACGCCGACTTGATCGGGTTCGTAGTGGGCAGGTGCTTCCAGTGCTCCGCCGGGAGCTCAAAGAAGCTCAGGAGTCGCTCACGGTCTTTCGCGAGGCACTCCGCCGCCTTCTCCTACTTCGGGGAGAACTCGTTGACGAAGGCATCGAACGACTCCTGGGCCGACGTCGAGGACGCACTGAGAAAGCGAAGCGCGAAGTAGAATCGGCGCATTGGTGCCGGGTACCGAGTTGCGCAGTTTCGTCTCACAGCTCCGTAGCTCCTCACCTGGTCCCCATGAAGTACGACAATTGTGATCGTGGCGCCCATCCATGCGTGGACGGGGAACTTCGTATAAACCCAGCCTCCGTCACAATCCTACAATTCGAAGGGAGGTAGCCATCATGAGAGGAGAACTCATTCGAAAGAGGACCTTGGTCTCGATCCTTGCCTTTGGGGTCGTTCTCGCGACACCTGCGTTCGCCCAGGAGGGCGAGATGCCGCAGATGACACCGGAGCAGCAGGCGGAGATGGAAGCGTACATGAAGGCCGGCGCACTCGGGCCTCAACACGAATTGATGGCCAAGCATGCCGGCACCTACGACGTCGCAATCAAGAGCTGGATGGACCCAGCGGCGCCGCCGATGGAGTCGAAGGGCGCGGCGATCCGGACCCTGCATATGGGTGGCCGGGTCATGCACGAGGAGTTCCAGGGCGACATGATGGGCACGCCGTTCACCGGTCTCTCGCGCAGCGGCTACGATAACGTGTCCGGCAAGTGGTGGTCGACCTGGACCGACAGCATGTCCACCGGGATCATGGTCTCCGAGGGCGAGTGTGACGAGAACTTCAACTGCACCTACGTCGGCACCTACCACGATCCCATCAAGGACGGCCCGGTGACCAACCGCTACGAGGCGAAGTGGACGTCGCCCGACGAGCAGTCCTTCGCGATGTACGGCCCCGGCCGTGACGGCACCGAAGTGAAGATGATGGAGATGATCTACACCCGGCGCTGATTCGACGGGAAGGCGGCGAGGTTGTTGCGTTCCGATGACTTTCGGGTCTCCCACGAAGTGGGCGAGAAGGGCCAGAGCTCCTTTCCGGCCATCAGGCCGTCTTCGGACTCGAGTGAGGAGAATTCCCTTGAGGGACCCAACGGGGCCATCAAGGACAGCACCTGACAGCAGAGTGGAAACAATTTTGGAAACAATGAAGTACAACTGAAGGCCGTAATCGACAGTACAAGGCATTTACGCCAGTGGGCGTAAGTCGCTTTTTTTGTTGTGGTTGCGTGCTGTCATCTGTTGTGGAGTGAGGGTTTTCGAAGGACTTGAAATCCCCCCGCCCTAGGGCTTCCGGGTTGGCTCCCTGTGGTCGCCGACACTGCACCCCCGTACCTTCCCCTCCGTGTATGGCTCCCTGCGGTCGCCCTTCCCTTCCGCCCTCGCATCACGAGAGCGAAGCCCGGCTCCGGGCGGCTCTGCGTGCGGTGTTTGACGATCCCCACATCGACGAAATCACGGCCGAGGATCTACTGGGGGACTATCCCGCCATTCAGAATGTCCCGCCGGAGGGGTCCTTCCACATCGACATCTTGACGCGCCTCGGAGAGGCGTTCCGGTTCGACGAGTTGGACTCGGAACGTGTCGACTTCGACGGATAGGTGGTAGCGGTCGTAACCCCGAGGGCCCTATAACGAATGAAGAAGGCCACGATTCGGCCTCTGGATAGGGCGGACGCAGAGCGCCTTCGCATCCATTTTGGCTTCGAGGAGGACTGATGCCGGTTAGGAAGTTTCGTGACGTGAGCGAGATGGAGGACAATACCTGGCTCGAGCCTGGCGGCCCGAGACTGTTCGACGCCATCAAGACGGTCTGGCGGTTGGCGGCCGAGAGTGCGAGAGCGAGCTACCCACCCGGCGTCTACAAACACAGGTCCATTGACCAAGCGGACGCGCTTCAGCAGTCTTGGGATCGGGCCAACTTCGCGGCCTTCCGTGCTCGGCGGCAGGAATCGGCAAGGCGCAAGTAAGCGGTGCGCTGAGCCGAGTTATCCGCCCCTTGAGGGCCTCAACCAGGATGCGACCCTAATCGTGTGCCGACTAGGCAGTCTGAACCCTGCATTCGATTCCTCTGCTGCGCACCAAGCTACATCGGCCCACGGTGGCCGGAGACCTGGTATGTCGCACGCGCCTGTACAAGCGAATGGATGCGGGGCTCGAGTGCCCCCTGACCCTGATCTCAGCACCGGCCGGGTACGGCAAGAGCATGCGGGCGAGTCACTGGGCGGCCGCCCCCAACGCTGGACCAGGGGTTGCGAGGAATCCTCGGTTTAGAGCGCTTCCTCCAGAGCGTCCCCGACCAGTAGCCGGGCGACGTACTGCTGGGGGGCTAGGGCCCCCAGCGACGTGTGAGGTCGGCTCTTAGTGACGCACTCTGCTCGTACGAGACCCAATCTCCAAGCAATCGTTGCAGCACGATCCTATTCTTGGATAGGACGGGAGTTGCGCCCGCGGAAACGGAGAGAACCGCTACCTTCGACGTTGATACGATGCAGCCGTATGATCGAAGCACAACCCAGCCCCACCTCGGGTCTGGCCGGCTCGACCAAGGGCACGCTCGGCACCTTCGCTGGAGTGTTCACGCCCAGCGTGCTGACCATCCTGGGCATCATCCTCTTTCTGCGGATGGGCTACGTGGTCGGAGCCGCCGGGCTGACTCGCGCCCTGATCATGGTGTTGTTGGCCAACACCATCTCGATCCTGACGAGTCTGTCGCTTTCGGCGATCGCGACCAATCTGCGAGTCAAGGGGGGTGGCGACTACTACCTCATCTCCCGCACGCTGGGGGTCGAGTACGGCGGCGCGATCGGGTTGGTGCTTTTTCTGGCGCAAGCGGTATCGATCGCCTTCTACGCAATTGGATTCGGCGAGGCAACTGCCGGTATCGCCGGCGCAGCGCACCCTCTGGTGCCCCAGGTGGTGGCGGCAGTGGCGGTCACCCTGCTCTTTGTCCTGGCCTGGCTCGGCGCCGATTGGGCGACCAAGTTCCAATATGTCGTGATGGCAGTGTTGGTTGCGGCTTTGGCAGCTTTCTTCGCGGGCGGTTTCGAAGCGGCCAGCGGAGAGCAGCTCCGGGCCAACCTGACGCCAGCCTCTGAGATTCCATTCTGGGTCCTGTTCGCGATCTTCTTCCCGGCGGTGACGGGCTTCACTCAGGGCGTGAGCATGTCCGGCGACCTGCGCGACCCGGGTAGGAGCTTGCCGCGCGGAACCTTCGCTGCCGTCTTTGTGTCGTTTGCGGTGTACCTCTGTGCGGCGGTGGTGTTTGCGGCGGTGCTGCCCGGGTCCGAACTGGTCTCCGACTACGCGGCGATGCGCAAGGTCTCGGCGGTGGCCTGGCTGATCGACGCAGGCGTCATTGCGGCGACGCTCTCGTCGGCGATGGCCTCGTTTCTCGGTGCGCCCCGAATCTTGCAGTCGCTCGCTGCCGACAGAGTCTTCCCGCGGCTCGGATTCTTCGCCGCCGGTCACGGACCGACCAACAACCCACGCCGAGGCGTCGTCTTCGCGGCCATCATTGCCTATGTGACCATAGCGCTCGGCAACCTCAACGCGGTGGCGACGATCGTTTCGATGTTCTTCTTGATCTCGTACGGACTGCTGAACTACGCGACGTTCTTCGAAGCCCAGGCCAATAGCCCCTCTTTCCGGCCCCGCTTCCGCTTTTTTGACGCCCGCCTGAGTCTGGCCGGAGCCGCCGCCTGCCTGGCGGTGATGCTGGCCATCAGCCCGATGGCCGGAGCTATCGCCTCGGTTGCGTTGTTCATGCTCTTCCAGTACGTCTCGCGCACGGTGCGGGTTGAGCGGTGGGCCGACAGCTCGCGGTCCCACCGCCTGCAGCGCGTTCGGGACGACCTGCACGCGGTCCGGGCCGAGCTCGAGCATCCGCGGGACTGGCGGCCGATGCTGCTGGTGTTCTCCAACAATCCGAGTCGCAGGGAGCGACTGCTTTACTTTGCATCCTGGCTCGAGGGTGGAGCGGGCTTTACGACGATGGTTCGGCTTCAGAAAGGCGAGGGTGCGTTCGCGCGCCGGGAGCGACAGTTGGCCGAGGAGGAGCTTGCGAGCGAGATCAAAAAGCACGGACTGGATGCGTTCGCCAAGGTCATCATGGCGGACGACGTGGAGCGCGCCGTGCCGGTGCTGCTCCAGTCCTACGGTCTGGGTCAGGTCCGTCCCAACACCGTCTTGCTCAACTGGTACGACCGAGGTGATACCGAGGAGAGCCCTGGGCTGGTGGCCTACTCCGCGTATCTACGCATGGCGCTGCGCTTCGACTGCAACGTGCTGCTGCTCGCGGCCCGGAGCATGGACTTCGAGGCGATCGAGTCGATGCGGCCCCAAGACCGCCGTATCGACGTCTGGTACGAAGATAACGCCAGCGGCCGGCTGATGCTGCTCTTGGCGTACCTCATGACCCGCAGCGATCGCTTCGAAGACGCGCCAATCCGGCTCCTGGCCGCGGCGGAGAGCGGCGAGACCGCCGATGTGGCGAGTCAGCGCCTGTCTCGAATGTTGGAGGAGGTCCGCATCGAGGCGCAACCCGTGGTGGTCTCCGATCCGGGGCCCGACACCGTGATCGCGCGATCGCAGGGAGCGACGGTGGTCTTCCAGTCATTTCGCTTGCAGGGCGCAGAGCCGCGAAACATGTTTGGCGGTCCGGTGGATGAGGTGGTCAAGAACCTCGGCTGCACGGTTCTGGTTCTCGCCAGCCAGGACATCGAGCTCGACTCCGAGCCCGAGGCCGGGCGCCATGCCGAGATCGCCGGCGCCGCGGACGCAGCCGAGAAAGCGACCAAGCTGGCCGGCAAGGCCGATGCCGAGGCGGAAGAGGCTGCCTCGGAGGCGTCCGAGACTCGCCGGCGAGTGTCTTCGGCGGTGGCATCCGGGGTCGAGCCCGAGACGCTCGCCGAGCTCGAAGAGGCGGCGTCGAAAGCCGAGGACCGAGCCGAAAAGAGCCGGCGACGGGTCGCCAGGTTGCGGGCCAAGGCGGAAGCGGCGGTTACCGAAGCGGAAGAGCACCGCGGCGAGGTTTCGGGTGAAGCAGAGTAGGCAGCCGCGTCGAGACCACCCCGGGTATCAATGTGCTGCAGACCGATTCTTCAGATAGTGGGGAGCGTTCGCAATTCTGGGAGTGAGTCGCCGGCCCCTCTTGATCACAGGGAGACCCGTCATGCAGATTCGTGTGCAGGTGTCGATCAACGGATCACGAGAAGAGATCTGGAAGGTCATTACAGACATCGAGACTTCCGTCGACAAGATTTCGGCGATCGATGCGATTGAAATTCTCGACAAGCCCGAGTCGGGCCTGGTGGGTCTGAAATGGAGGGAGACCCGGACGATGTTCGGAAAATCAGCCACCGAAGTCATGTGGATCACCGACGTCGTCGAGAACGAGTCCTACGACGTTCGAGCCGAGAGTCATGGCATGGTATACCTGTCTAGGCTCTCAATTTCCCAGGAAGGTGATAGTCACATCCTGAGTATGGATTTTGGAGGGGAGGCTCAGACCTTCATGGGGAAGCTGATGTCTGTAACGATGGGTGTGTTTTTCAAGGGCGCTACCCAAAGAGCGCTTTTGCAGGATCTCGAAGATCTCAAAGCCGTGGTTGAGGCTGGCCCCTAGTCGCCGTTGCCAGCCGGCCAGCGGAATTGCCGCACCGAGCTCACAGTAGTTGAGCGCAGTGACGATCGTGAGCAGGCCCATCGCCAGTTAGGCGAAGATGCCCAGCGGACCGACCTTGTGCGCCACCTCTCCGAGCTGGGCGAGGATCCCAGGTTCCATCATGGCCCGATACCGATAAACACCGCCAGGAAGAGGCCCTGCGGTCAAAGCCGGTCAACTCCATGCAGCTCCGGCTCTGAGAACCTGGATATGATGGCCACTCGTGCCTGCAGCAATGAGGACACCGGGGGCCTCGGTGCGGTGGTAGGCAGCGTCCGCAAGAAAGGTAAGCTGCAGTGATACAAGTCGGAGAATGAAGATGAATGGACGAGATCTCCTGGAATCGTGGTGGGGCGAGTACGAGCTTGCAACCGGGGAGACTGCCGAATGGGATATCGGTCCGTTGCGAGTCTGGCTTCACCGCGGCCCGTCGGAATGGCGGCTAGCCCGCGAGTGGCTCGACAAGAACGAGACGCGAGGGTCGAATCTCGTGCGGAACAGCGCTTTTCCCGAAGGGCACATCGGTTCGGAGCGCTTCGCCGTCAGCGAAGTCGGGCCCGAGGTGCGCCTGCGACCGCTGTCCGCCGATCGGGCTGTTGTGGCGCGGCCGAAGACTCCGTTTCGTGTGCTCCCCGGGCACGGCTCTCGAGTGTTCATGAGCTCGCCTTTGTGGGTCGAGGTCGGAGTCGGAGCTGGCCCCACAGTTCTGTGCGAGCTCCCGACAGAACGTCTGTCGGATACCTGGTTCGGTGCGACCACCCGAGCCGGCGAGCTCTGCTATGCCCTGAAGACAAATGCCCGGACCAACCTGGGGGAGATGCCTCGGGCGGCCGACCGACTCTTGACCCCGGCTGTGATCGAGAACCGAGCGCGAGACGCTCTCGTCGTCGAGCGCCTGAACCTCCCGGTCCCTTTCCTTTCGATCTACAGCGGTGGGACCGGCGAGGCCTGGTCGGAAGAAGTGCACATGGTGCGGACCGAGGATGGCGACACGGCAGAACTCGAGGTGCGCGCTGGTCCGCCAGAGGAGGCCATGGGGGCGAAGCGGTTGAGCGCGCCTCGTCAGATCGCCGAGAAGGGGCATCTCTTCAGGGCCTTCGGCTCACTTCTGGGGTTCGATTAGGAGGACCGCGATGGAAGAACTCAAGAACATGCTGCTCGATTCTGGGCAAATCCTGGCCGTATCGAGAGCCCTCATCCTCTTCGTCGTCGGTCTCCTGGTTGCTCGGCTCGTCAGCCGAGTCTTCGCAAGAGCGTCAGCCGGCCGCTTCGAGCCCCAGCAAGCGGTCCTGGTGCGGCGCTTCCTTTCCTATGCGATTATCGGCCTGTTTGCGGTTGCCGCTCTCAACCAGCTTGGCTTCAATTTGGGAGTCCTGCTGGGGGCGGCGGGCGTTCTCTCGGTCGCCATCGGTTTCGCTTCGCAGACGTCGGCTTCCAACCTGGTCAGTGGACTCTTTCTGATCGGAGAGAAGCCCTTCGCCATCGGTGATGTGATCGAGATCGGCGGAACCACCGGGGAGGTGTTGGCGATCGACCTGCTGTCGGTGAAACTTCGTACCTTCGACAACAAGTTCGTCCGGATCCCGAACGAGAGCGTCATCAAGAGCGAGGTCTCGACGCTGACGAAGTTCCCGATTCGACGGGTCGATCTGCAGATCGGCGTGGCCTATCGCGAGGATCTCGAGAGGGTCCGGGGTGTTTTGATGGAGATTGCCGATCGCAACCTTCTGTGTCTGGACGAACCCAAGCCTCTCTTCCTGGTTCTGGGGTTCGGTGAGTCCTCGATCGACCTGCAGTTCTCGGTCTGGGCCACGCGCGAGAAACTCCTCGAGCTGAAGACCGCGATCCAGCTTGACATCATGAAGGCCTTCGACGAAGCGGGAATCGAGATTCCCTATCCGCAGCGGACGCTGACCCCCGGCGATACCACGGCGCCGTTTCCAGTCGAGGTCGTCGGGCGTTCCGACGATCCGGCCGACCCGGAGATCGGCTGAGTTGGATTCTCCCACCATGAGGAGCGAATCGTGATGAAAGTACTCGAGCAAGTCAGACAGACATACGGGCAGTTCGATATCCCTCTGTTCGAAATCAGCGGGACGACAGTTACTGTGGCGACGCTCATCGGCTTCGGACTCGTGGTGATTGTGACGTTTGTCGTAGCCGGTTTGGTGCAGCGAGGAGTGATTCGAGCCTTTTCGAAGGAAGGTCAGGAAGATCAAGGCACCACGGCCGTCGTCTCGCGGTTGGTCCGGTACTTGATCCTGATTGGCGGACTCGGCATAGCGGTCGACACCCTCGGCATCAATCTGACCGGCCTTTTCGCGGCCGGCGCCGTGTTCGCGGTGGCTATCGGGTTCGCCATGCAGAACATCTCTCAGAACTTCGTCTCTGGGGTGATCCTGCTGTTGGAGCGGGCGATCAAGCCGGGCGACATCCTGGAAGTCGAGGGCCGGCTCGTGCGGGTGCGCGACATGGGAATCCGGGCCACGATCGCCCGATCTCTCGATGAAGAGGACATCATCATCCCGAACTCGATACTGGTGGCCTCCCCGGTCAAGAACTACACGCTCCAGGACTCCTTGTACCGGCTTCGCAGCCAAGTCGGCGTCGTCTACTCCTCCGATATGGCTCAAGTCCGCCGGGTACTCGAGGAGGCGGCTGAGAAGTTGGACTGGAGGTCCCCACAGCAGCAGCCGCGCATCCTGCTCAAGGAGTTCGGCGATTCGTCCGTCAACTTCGAGATCTCGGTCTGGATCGACGATCCGTGGAAGATGCAGCGGCGACGCAATTTGCTCAACGAAGCGGTCTGGTGGGGGCTCAAGGACGCCGGCATCACGATTGCTTTTCCGCAGCTCGACGTGCATTTCGATCGGGACCTCGCCCCGTCACTGGGCACTGGGCCGAGGGCGATCTAGGGCTTGGAGAATAGACTTCGCAATCGAAGTCCCGTGTGTTTTTGGCGCGGCATCACGCCGAGGAAGGCGATGAACCCCAGGCCTGCCGCACGAACCATCGCCTATTTCTAGATGGAGATCGCCCTCCGGCCGAAAGCGCGTCTGCAGACACGAGCGAGAACAGGTCCCGTGAGGGACTCGATCATCCAGTTGGGGAAATCGACGTTGACCCGTCGCTGCTCGTGACCGGGAGGCCGGGCTTCGACAGATCGAGATATCGGGTGATGTCTTCGCCGACGTCGCCCTTCCTGTTGAGCTCTTTCGCCCTGGTATCCATAGAGTTCGATCTTCTCTGAACAAATCGCTGGCCTTGAGAAGGCCTGGTCGGCCGGGCTTTCGGAGAGGACGGGGCCGCCTTTACAGGGCACTGGAAATCGATTCAAGTCGAGGGTCGAGTTCGACCTCGCAGCCTGTGAGCGTTCTCCTTGGTGATCTCGGCCCGTGCCTGCTGGGCCTCTTCTACAGATCGAAATCTCACCACTCCAAGCGGATAGGTTCAAGGAGCGAGCGTCCAATATCGGGCACAGTGCCGAACAAAGCGGTCGAACCCAGTTCCACGCGCAGCCGTCACTGGCGCGGCGTTCATCTCCTCTCCAGAACGGAACTTTTCAACTGGCAAGTTACTCCTCCTCCTCGAAAGCTCGAAGCACATGAAGTATTTCATCGCGGTCCATGGCACGAGAGTGGCGCACCTCGAGACCTGTCGCCAATTCGGTCCGCTGACTCGGGATCGGCTCGACGCCGCCCTGGCAGAGCTTCACGAGACCGAAGTCCGGCCGCACCTGCCCGCCGTGTGCGAATCCCGCCTCCGGCACTAGTCCAACTCGATCAAATCAAGAGACTTACGCTGCTTCCAGAGAGGTCGATACCGGTCCTAACCGTCCTCCGCAAGAGAGCCGCCGCCTTCGCGGGAGGACGTTCGGGCACTGGCCAGGCCGCGTTCAGCTTCTCGCACCGGGGAGGCACCAAGGCACGGTTCTTGCTCTTGTCAGGGGGTATGAAGAACTTTCGATTCGCATTCGTCGCTCTCCCCGTACTCGGGCTCCTCGCCACCGCCAGCACCGCCGCTGACTGGGAAGGTCGAGCGTGGGGAGACATCCATGTCCAGACCATGGACGGCGCAACCTACGAATTTCAGGCGACTGGCGAGTACGTAGCGAGTCGCTCGACGGCTGGAGATCTCGAGGTGCAGCTGCGTCTCGAGTCGAGGGGGTTCTCGCCGAATGTCTCGGTTGCCACGTCTGTGGCCGTACTCGTCGATACGACCCGAGCTTCGGTGACCCTGGGCCGTGAGCCGATGCTCTTTCTCGACGGGCAGCCCGCGGCTCTGCCTGACGGTGTCCTCGAGCTGCCCGACGGTGGTCGGATCGAGCGCTCGAAGCGAGGGTACGAGATCTTCTGGAGCGACGGGTCGATTCTCTCCATCGACGCTCGCAAGCGCCACCTGAATGCCTTTTTGAGGCCTGCCGAGAGCCGTCGGAGCACGCTCTCGGGCCTCTTCGGCAACTTCAACGGCAGCGCCGCGGATGACGTCGATGCCGTGACTGTCGCCCAAAGCGCCGGGTCTCTGTCGGGGCTGCATCCCGCTCTCACCGAATTGGCGAGGAGTCTGCTCACCGCCGACAACGACGACGAGCGGCTCCTGACTCAAGAGGAATCCCTCTTCGAGTACGAGCCGGGGCAAAGCACGTTTACCTTCCGACGTCCGGCGCCCACACGGGAAGCCACCGCGGCGACTCTTCCAGCCAGCTGGCGGCGACGGGCGCAAGAGGCGTGCGAGGAAGCCGGCGTCACCGATCCCGATCTGTTGGAGGCTTGCATCGTCGATGTCGGCTACACGCGTGACGAGAGCTTCGCCGATACGGCCGCGGCAGTGCAGGAGCGAGACGCCTCCAACTGGGACTCCAATTTGGCAGGGCGAGTCGATCAGGGTTTCTAGCCCGCGTGACAGTCCAATTCTGATCAGTATCCTGGGATCTCGTATCGAGGTCGCGTTGGCAAGCGATCTCCACTAGCTGCCGTGGGGCCCATGAATAGTGCGGGTTAGGACAGTGACTGCGCGAAAGCCGTTGCATTGAGGATGATCACGCCACCACAATCTTGGGGTAGCCAGCCGGCCTTCGAGTCTCGCTCACGAATCGGATACCTCGCCAGGCAAAGAAGTCTCGTTGGTCCAATGGGGAGCTTCTTCTCGAAGTCCTCACCGAGCTTCTCCAACCGTTCGAGGTTCTGCCGCTCGGCCTCTTCGAGGCCATGCGCTACGGCGTACCTGTGACGCGCTGCGACCGCCCTTCATCCAGCCTCAGGCCAGGCGACACCACCCACCGTTCGAGGCCGTCGAAGCCGAACTGGACGAGGAGTGCCAGCAGGCCCGCCGGCAGCGCACCCTGCAGGATCAGGGCCGGGTCGTTCAGATTGAGGCCGCTCAAGATCGGCTCACCGAGCCCGCCCGCCCCGATGAGGGCGGCGAGAGTCGCCGTGGCGACGTTGATCACGGCGCTCGTCTTGATCCCGGCGAGCACGGTGGGCATCGCGAGCGGCAGGAGTACCCTGCGCAGTTGGGCGCGCTCTTCGAGGCCAAGAGCTGCAGCCGACTCGCGAATCTCAGGGGGTATCGAGCGCAGGCCGGCGGCGGTATTGCGCACGATGGGCAGGAGGCTGTAAAGGAAAAGGGCGGTGATCGCAGTGCGGCCGGAGATGCCGAGGAACGGCACTGCGACCAGCGCGGCCAGGAGCGCGAGTGAAGGGATCGTGTAGATGACGCCAACGGTGCCCAGGACGATCTGTGAGAGGAGGCCGGGACGGGCAGCTCGAATGCCGAGCGGCACTCCGATGAGGATCGCGAGTCCGAGCGAGACCGCCACCAGCTGCAGATGACGCAGCGTCCAGCCCGCGATGCGCAGCGCGACCCTGCCCACACCCGAGCGCGACTTGGTGCCAGCGCCGAAGTAGAGGTCGGCCGCCACGGCGTAGTCATGGGTCCTCTCAGCGACGGAGTTGAGCCGGGTCATGCGGGCCTCGTCGAAGGTTCCTGCGAGGCTCTCCAAGGCTCGACGGGCAGCCGGTACGATGTCGAGTCGATAGAGGAAGACCGCCTCGTAGCGCGGAAAGAAGCCCAGGTCATCTGTGAGAGCGACGAGGTCGAGCTCGGCCAGCTTGGCATCGGTGGAGTAGGCGTCGATGACGTCGAGATCGCCCCGGGCGAGCGCCGGATAGGCAAGGGCATGCTCTAGGCCCCGGACGTTCTGCATCTCCAGCCCGTAGCGAGCCGCCAACGTCCGCCAACCGTCACGACGCTCCATGAACTCGTGGGTCAGGCCGACTTCGAGGTCGCGGTTCATGACGAGGTCGGAGATCGTCCCAATGGCGAACCGCTTCGCTACATCGCGGCGCATCACCATGGTGTAGGTGTTGTCGAAACCCAGGGAATCCGTCATCCCGACGCCGTGCTCGGCAAGAGCGCGGCGCATCTCGGCATGGGAGAGCGGGTTCTCAGCGCTGAGGATCTGTTCGCCGATGGTTCCCGTGTAGTCGGGATAGGCATCGATCCCGCCGGACCGCAGTGCCTGCCAGAGGACGATCGTGCCCCCCATTCCTGGTCGGTGTACAGCCTTCACTCCGGCCTTTTGAACAGTTTGCAAGGCGATCTCGGCAAGGACGTAGGACTCCGTGAAGGCCTTCGAGCCGATTCGGATTGTCTCGGCATCCAGGGGAGGGCAGCCCACCAAGAGAAGCCAGAGGCCGAAAAGGACGCGTCGACTGCTCATAGCTCCACCGGTGGGCGTTGGGCGGACAGGAAGCGCGTGACGAAGGGCTCGGCGGGACGCTCACGCAGGTCGTCGAGGGTTCCCGTCTGGATGATGTCACCGGCGCGCAGAAGCACGATTCGGTCGGCGAGATAGGCGGCCTCAGCTAGGTCGTGCGTGACGACAAGCACCGTGCGGTGCAGCGCGCCGAAGATCTCGCGAAGCTCGCGCTGCAGCTCGCGCCGGACCAGTGGATCGAGTGCCCCCAGGGGCTCGTCGAGGAGAAGGACCTCGGGCTCGAGCATCAGGGCCCGCATCAAGCCGACACGCTGCTGCTGACCGCCCGAGAGCTCCAGCGGGAAGCGAGCCAGGGCGCTCTCGGGGAGGTGGGTCAGGGCGCAAAGCTCCGCGAGTCGACTCTCGATCTCTTCCTCCGGCCGTCGCAGGTGCCGCGCCAAGAGGGTGACGTTCTCGCCGGCCGTCAGGTGGGGAAAGAGGCCGCCGCCCTGGATGACGTAGCCCATGCGGCGGCGCAGGTCGAGGACGGTGTTGGGTCCCACTACCTCCTCGCCGACGATCACCCGTCCTGCCGTGGGCTCCACCAGACCGACCACCAGCCGCAGCAGCGTCGATTTGCCGCAACCGCTCGGCCCGATGAGCACCGTCGTGCGACCGGCCTCGATCTCGAGGTCGATGTCGCGCAAGGCCTCGATCTCGCCGAAGCGGTGCGTCACCCCATCGAAGCGGATCATGAGCGTCGGTAGCGTAGGCAGTGCATCGTGAGTATCTGTCTAGCTCTCCTCTGGTGGCTCCGAAGCGTACTAGACGCGAGCCTATCGGGTTAGCGGGCATTCCGCTCGAAGGACTATTTCTCCTTCTGCATCTACCTAGTCAGACAGAAGGACCCAGTCAGGCAGAAGGATTGGCGCCAACCCGGACGGCGCCGGAGCTCCAGCACTTTGTATCTACTCTGCTTTGCTGATTGGGATATTCGCTATACTGCCGCCACCATGAGCGCGCTGCTGGAAGAAGAGACGCTGCCAGTCTTTCCCCTCACCGGGACGCTACTGCTGCCAGGCACCTATCTACCGCTCAACATCTTCGAAGAGCGCTACCTCAACATGGTCCGGGACGCGCTGGAAGGTGAACGCAGGATCGGCATGATCCAGCCGATGATCCCAGGGCTCGACAATTGGGGCGTCCCGCCACTCGACCTCGACGAGCCGGAGCTCTACCCGGTGGGCTGTTGCGGACACATCGATCAACACGAGCTGCAGGCTGATGGCCGAATTCTCATCGTCCTCGAGGGCGTTGTGCGTTTCCGGACTCTCAGCGAGCTGGAGCCGATACGGGGCTATCGCCGGGTCAGGGCGGACTTCGCCGAGTTCGAGATCGACCGGCGCTCCGAGGAGCCTGAAATCGACAAGCAAGCGATTTTGGCGCTCTTCGATCGCTTTGCTCGACAGCGGGACCTGGAGGTCGACCCCGACATGCTCGCCGCTCTTTCCGGGCTCAGACTCGTCAATGCGCTGAGCACCGCCCTTCCCTTGACTGCCGTCGAGAAGCAGGCCCTGCTCGAGGCACGGTCTCTCGAAGATCGGGCGTCCTTGCTGATGACCCTAATGGGGATGGATCTCGAATCCGGCAGTCGACACCAGTCGTATTCGCCGCCAGCGATTCACTAGCCTGAACATCCCGCCAACACGGGCCAATTTCGAGCGCCGAGCTCGACAGGATGAGTGGCTCCTCGAGTTCGAGACGAGATAGGGCCGTGAGCCGAAGGAGTGTCGAGTCTGGAGGACAAGGTATCCTGTCACCTTCGGTCGACCTCGTGAACCAGGAGATCGCTCATGTCAACCGCGGCACCCGTCCTGTTTTGTATCTTTGGTGGCACCGGTGATTTGTCCCGGAGAAAGCTGCTGCCGGCGCTCTGCCGCCTGGCCGACGAGGGCCACCTCGACTCGCGGACCCAGGTCCTGGCCACCGGTCGCGGCGAGCTCTCCGATGAAGACTTTCGCCGTGTAGTGGCGGCAGCGCTGGCCCAAACCGATCTGCCGCCTGAGGCGATAGCGGCCTTCTGTGGCGACCGGCTGCACTACCAGGCCCTGGGTCAGGGTGGGGTGGATGACTTTCAGGTCTTGGGCGAGCGCCTGGAGAGCCTGGAAATCGCCCACGATCTACCATCGAATCGGGTGTTCTACCTGGCGATGCCACCGGAGGCGTTCCCTCCTGTAATCGAGGGCCTCGATGGCGCCGGGCTCAACCAGAGCCGCGGCTGGACCCGCTTGGTGGTGGAGAAACCGTTCGGCAGGGACCTCGCCTCGGCACGGCAGCTCAACCATCTCATTCACCGTTACTTCTCGGAACAGCAGGTCTATCGCATCGATCACTACCTGGGGAAGGAGACGGTGCAGAACCTGCTCGTGTTCCGTCTGTCCAACGCCCTCATCGAGTCGGCCTGGAACCGTGATCGGGTCGATAGCATCCAGATCACCGTCAGCGAGACCCTTGGGGTGGGGTCGCGTGCCGGGTACTACGACCGGTCCGGAGCGTTGCGGGACATGGTTCAGAATCACCTCACCCAGCTGCTGTCCCTGGTGGCCATGGAGGTGCCCTCGAGCTTCGAGGCGGAGGCGATCCGTTTCGAGAAGATCAAGGTGCTTCGCAATCTGGCGCCGATCCAGTGCGAGCATGTCGTCCGTGGGCAATACACCGCCGGCGAGATCGACGGCCAGCCGGTGGCGGGCTACCTGGATGAGGAGGGGGTACCGGCCGGGTCGCAAACCGAGACCTTCCTGGCGATGAGGATGTTCGTGGACTCTTGGCGCTGGCAGGGGGTGCCGTTCTATCTCCGCTCGGGCAAGCGCATGCCCCGCAAGATGACCCAGATCGCCGTGAGATTCCGCGATGCGCCGGTGAGCTTCTTCGAGAAGCTGGGCTGCTCGCACGATACCGCCGACGTGCTGGTGATCACCCTGCAGCCGGACGAGGGCTTCACGCTTCACCTCGACATCAAGGTTCCGGGAACGCCGTTCCGCCTCGAGCGGATTCCGTTGAGCTTCCACTACCAGGATCGCTTTGCCGCGGTTCCCGAGGCGTACCAGACCCTGCTCGAGGACGTGATGTCGGGTGATCAGACGCTGTTCGTCCACGCCGACGAGGTCGAAGAGTCGTGGCGCGTCTACTCGCCGCTGCTCGAGAGTCCTCCCCAGGTGCGGCCGTACGCCGCCGGCACCTGGGGCCCGCCCGAGGCGGATCGGCTGGCGATCATTGAGACGGAGCTCTGGCAAGGAGAGGCCTAGGCTTGGCGTCGAGACCGCAAATCCGCCGGTTCGCAGATATCGAGTCGCTGGCCTTGGGTGCGGCCGAAGACCTGGTCGACTGCGTCGAGCGCGCCATCCGCGAGACGGGGCGCTGCCGTATTGCGATGGCGGGAGGATCGACGCCGCGACCGGTCTACCGCCTCGTCGCCGGGCTGGACCTGGCGTCGCGCATCGAGTGGGACAGGGTGCAGGTCTTCTGGGGAGACGAACGGTGCGTTCCACCCACGGATCCAGCGAGCAACTACCGCATGGTCCACGACGAGCTGCTGGCTCGAGTGCCGATTCCGCAGCGCAACATTCATCGCATCGAAGGGGAGCGATCACCAGACGACGCAGCAGGAGCCTATGCGAAAACCCTGGGTGATGACCCCCTGGACCTCGTTCTGCTCGGCATGGGTGGCGACGGACATACGGTGTCCCTGTTTACCAATACACCGGATCTGGGCAGGAACGAAGCGAGAGTCGTCGCCACAGTCGCTCCCGTTGTACCGGTTCACAGGGTTTCACTCACACTGCGCGCCATCAACGAAGCGGTTGCGGTTCGGTTCTGGGTCTCCGGGGCAGCCAAGGCGGAGCCTGTCGCCGAAGTGTTTCAGCAGATACAGAGTGGCATTCCCAAATTGCCGGCGGCCCGGGTACATCCTCGCAGTGGTGGGCTATTGTGGCTTGTCGATGCTGCCGCCGCCGAGAAATTGTGATCCTGGCTCTCCACGGGAGCAGGACAACCAACGGGGACATGAGTGAAGGGGAAGACTGAAATGGCAACTGAGGACAAAGCGCAGCTTGGCATGGTTGGGCTGGGGGTGATGGGTCACAACCTGGCCCTGAACGTGCTCGATCACGGCTACACCGTAATGGGCTACAACCGGAGTCCAGAATCGTTGGCGCGGGCCGTCAAAGAGAGCGGCGGTCGTCTGGTGGGTGCCGGGTCGCTCGCGGAGCTGGTTGATGGGCTCGAGAGGCCGCGCCAGATCATGTTGATGGTCAAGGCGGGCGACCCGGTGGACGCGGTGATGGGTCAGCTCGAACCATTGATGGAGCCGGGGGATATCGTCATCGATGGCGGAAACTCCTGGTATCTGGACACCCGACGGCGCGAAAAGCAGTACGCCGAACAAGGTCTGCGCTTCTTTGGCGTCGGGGTTTCGGGCGGCGAGGAGGGGGCTCGGTACGGACCCTCGATCATGCCGGGCGGCGACCGAGAGGCCTACCGGTCGATTCAGCCTATGTTCGAGTCGATCGCCGCACAGACCGATTCGGGTCCGTGTGTCACCTATATCGGGCCCGACGGTGCCGGGCATTTCGTCAAGATGGTACACAATGGTATCGAGTACGCGGACATGCAGTTCATCGCTGAGGTGTACGACCTGCTGCGGCGCGTCGGGGGCCTCGATCCGGAGGCGCTGGCAGAGGTCTTCGGGCGGTGGAACCGGGGACCGCTCGAGTCCTTCCTGATCGAGATCACGGCGGAAATTCTCACGGTTCGGGACGAAAAAGCCGGTGGTTTCCTCATCGATCAGGTGCTGGACAAGGCTGGGCAGAAGGGTACTGGGCGCTGGACTGTCCAGGTGGCGTTGGAGCTCGGCGTGCCGGTGCCCAGCATCGCCGCAGCGATCGACGCCCGGGTGCTGTCGAGCCGGAAAGAGAATCGCCGGGCCGCCAGCGGGCTCCTGCGTGGACCGGAAGCGTCCCTTCTCGACAGCGATTCCGACGAGATAGTGGGGAAGGCCCACGACGCCCTCCATGCCGCCAAGATCGTCGCCTACGCTCAGGGCATGGATCTGATCGGCGCCGCTTCGGAAGAGTACGACTGGTCGATCGATCTCAGCGAGATAGCTCGGATCTGGAAGGGAGGCTGCATCATTCGTGCTCGGCTCCTGGATTCGATCATGCGGGCTTACGCACGCCGACGGGACCTGCCGAACCTCATGCTCGACGAGGAGTTCAGCGACACGATTCACTCGCTGCAACCGGGGTGGCGTGAGGTCGTGGGCCTGGCCCAGCGGCATGGGGTTCCGGTCGACGGACTCGCGTCCAGCCTGGCGTACTTCGACAGCTATCGCACCGAGGATCTACCGCAGAACCTCACCCAGGCCCAGCGCGACGCATTCGGCGCCCACACCTATCAGCGCAAGGACGACCCCGAAGGAGAGTTTGTCCACACCGAATGGTTGAAGCGATCGCCTTAGTCCGGCTGTTCCCGTTCGAGATCCACTGGCGACGAAGTCCGAGGGACTGAAGAGACCTGCTGACGCGGCGCTGCGGTGGTACCGTTTCCTCTGCCGCCGTCGGCCTACGGCACCTCGCTGGCCCAGGCCGAGGTGTCGCCGGACTCGAAGCCGTCGATGAGAATCGGGATGCGTAGGCTGAACGCATCGATGTGCCCGGGGTCGTTGGTGACCTCGATTCCTGCCGCCAGAATTGCGTTGGCCGAGTTGTCGAGGTATTCCCGAAAGTCGCTGTTGGGATCCTCTGGATCAGCCTTGGGCCAAGAGGTGTATCCGTTGTCCCGGAAGGCCGGAATCAGGATGTTTTCCGTCGCCCAAAGGTCGGCCGCAACGGGATCGATGCTGACGATCAGCTCGTCCCT
>JBATEX010000220.1:0-9009 GCA_049664225.1 Thermoanaerobaculia bacterium | reverse complement strand
GCCCCTCCTTGCTCGCCTCGCTAATCAACGGCATGAACCGCAACAGATAGAAACCAGCCGGCAAAATCTGCTCAATGTCGATCCGGTAGCCGGCTGAACCTCCCTCTATCTCGCTTTCTCTCAGCAGCAGCTCCGGAAGGGGCGGGGTGCCCCCGTCGTATTCGATCTCAAACTCCCTGCTATGATGTGTCACCTTCGCTCCTTTCTTTCCCTTCCGAAAGTTCTTTCATCTATCAAGACCCCGGATCACGGGTACGAATCCTGCCCAAACGGCAGGGCTCGACGCCTCCTCGCCGCCGGATCGCAATGTCTCCACTGATGCCAGCTTCACTGCCTCGACGGTAGACGCGCCCGCGGAGCGCGCCCGATAGAACCGCTGCATCCAGGCCAGGGTCGCTGAGTCGTCAACCGGCCAGAGACTGACGACTTGATTCCGGACACCCGCCAGCCGAAAGGCTCGGGTCATCCCGAAAACACCTTCACCCTCGCTCGCGCTTCCGACAGCGCTCTCACAGGCGGAGACGACCACTTCCTGCACACTCGAAAGATCGAGGCCCGCGATCTCATTGGCCATCAACAGACCGTCCTCTGCCCCGGGTAGTGCTTCACTCGACCAGTTCGCGCCCACCAGGGCGATGCCGGAGCGCGGCAGCTCGGTCAACTCCGAGAGGCCCGCATCGGCAGTGCAGGACAGGTCGAAAAAGCCGTGGGAAGCGATATGCAACGAGGTCGCCCCTACGGACTCGCGCTTGAACCAGGCTTCCGTAGCCTGGGCTCCCAGCGCAGTTTCCGTCCCCAGGCTCGGCTGGTGTTCCTTCATCCACGAGCTGACCCACTCGGCCTCTGTCCGGGCGGCCTTCAACGGCGTGAAATAGAGGGTTTGGTCAGATCGGCACGGGTTGCGAAGGAAGCGCTCTGCGACTTGCCGGGCGGACTCGGCCAGGCCCTTCCAACGCGCGACCCAATCTGGCACTTCATCAGCGGCAGTTGATGCTCGAGCCACTTGGCGGGGGCGGTAGTCGAAGTCCGGGCCACCTACCGCCAGGAGCCTGGCGGCCTGCGCCGGGGCCGAACGCCGCGCCAGGTCGCGCTCAGCGGTCAGGACCGCAAGTGGCGGCAGCTCCTCGACCAGAAACCGGCCCGGAGTCTCCGAAGGGAGCGCCGACAAGTTAAGGAGATGGATGCTCCCTTCGGGTACGACGAAGAGGCCTTCCTCGGGGGCGATTGGCCGCACAGGGTCGAGGAGGCGACGCCTCAGCTCTGTCCCCAGACTGTGAGCCATCACAGCCGATGCTGCCGGGTCGTACCAGTGACGGGCTACGGCTTCCCTGTATCTGGCGATGGTGGCTTCGATCAGGGCCGCGCTGCCGAGATCGAAGAACTCGGTTGCTCCCTCCGGCTCTATCTTGAAGACACCGTAGTGAGGGATCCCGGCCAGATCACCGGCTGGAATCCATCTGAACCGAACATACGAGAGCAGTAGTGAGCCGGCAGGCACGAGGTTCGACCAGTCGGTCGACGATCGCTGACCATCCACCGGCGCATCCTCGGCCAGCGCCCGAGCCAACTGGCCCTCCAGCCGCTCCACTAGCTCAAGTGCCCGGGGTAGGAGAGCTGCGAGCGCTTCTGCGGAATCCGAGTTCGCGGCAATGACGACCCGGTCTCTCACCTGCAGGCGTGCCAGCTGGGCGCGCGCCCGCGTGAGTTGAGTGAAGAGATCTCTGACGACCGCCGAATCACTTCGCCTCGCCACCGAGTAGCGCAGCTCTTGCTCTGCCAGCACAGCACCGCGCCGCGAGGCCACCGCCTGCCAGACCGCACTGGCCGATCCCGGGTGGTCGTGCTCCAAGGCCAGGCTGAAAGCCAGATCGAGCGCGCCTCCGCGGCCACGCCGGGCACGCACTGCACGGCTTGGCGACAGCGCCCGAGCGAGCGGCGTCAGCGTCCGCGACTCGAGCTCCACCGCCCTGAGGGCGTGCTCCATGGCAGCGCCGGCCTTCTGGTTGCCGGCAGGCAGAATCCGAGAGCGATGAGATCTGAGCTCCGCCAAGCGTGCCAGAAGTGGCGGGCGTTCCACCGGCGACGCGGAGAGAGCCTCTTCGGCCCTCTCGAGAGCATCGCCGGCTTCGCCACTGGCTCCCGCCAGCAGGTGCACCTCCGTCAGCTCGAGCAGAGCAGGCACGTAGTCGGCGTGCTGATCGCGGGCGTCGACACGCGCCAACGCCGCCACAGCCCGCTCGAGTCGCCGCTCCGCCTCGATCAGATCGCCTTCCGAGGCCGCGATCTCGGCTAGAAGTCGGAGTGTGAGCGCCCAGTCCGCAAAGTGTGGTCGCGTCAGTCGCGCCTGCTTCGCCTCCGCTTCGGTCAGCAGCGCCCGCCCTCGGTCGAGCTCTCCGAGATCGACCAGCAATGCCCCCAGTCGCGCCTTCGCGCGCAGCGCCCTGGCTCCGTCGGGCTCACTTCTCTGGAGGATGGCCAGCGCCTGCTCGTGGTGGGAGAGAGCTGTCGCGTCGTTCAGCTCTTCCAGAGCCTCGCCCCAATCGGTGTGGACTTCGGCCGTCATCCAATGATCCTCGCCGTACCCCTCGGCCATAGCTGCGAGTGCGCGCTCGTAACCTTCGACGGCCCCAACGACGTCGCCCGTCTGGAAATCCAGTTTTGCGAGCTCGTGGAGAGTGGAGGCGACGACCCCTGAATAGCGATCTCCGGCGATGATCCGACGCAGTCGCAAAGCCTCTTCGAGGTCGGCCCGGGCTCCCTCGAACTCACCGAGGGTGCGTTGGATGTAGCCTCGATTGTGGTAGGCGCGCGCGATCTGGCTATGGCCGGGAGGAAAGACACGCACGCGGACGTCGAAACATTCGAAGAAGACCTCACGCGCAGCTTCGTAGAGCCCTCGGCGCTCGTACAGATTGCCGAGCGTATTCAGGGTCTCGGCCAGCTCGCAGGTGCCCTCGGCGGGGCTTGCCGCGCGCGCGACCTCGAGAGCCTGCCTCGCGACGGCCAAAACAGGATCACCTTCCAGGTCTCCCCACGTATCACCCGAGTCTCCTCGGTCATCCATGAGCTCAGCGAGAAATGTCAGCGTATCGGCCACCACCAGGCTGTTGGCGCCAAAGAGCCTGCGCTGGATCTGCAGAGCTACGCTGAGATGCCGTTCGGCTTCGAAAAGGCCATCTCGATCTGCAAGGTTCTCTCCTAGACTGGCCGCCAGCAGGACCTCGGCTCGCGCAATGCCAGCGTAGTCCGGTGGCTTCATCTGCTCCCGGATCTGGATGGCCTCCCGGGCTCTCTGCTGGTCGCGGACCGTGGTGAAGCGCGTGCTGTAGGCCACATCGACCAGGAGCTCCAACAGGTCCGCCATCAGCGCTTGCTGGTCTGCGGCCCGCGCGCGCTCCAGCAGGTCTTCGGCTAGGGTCTCGGCCTCGGCGTAGCTGCTCTGGTCTCGCAGCGCCACGCAGCGCTCGTACTCAGCCATTAGGGAGTCCGCCCAGCTTTCGGTCGCGGGAACCGCGAACAGAACGACGAGTGCGACAGTCAGAACGCGGAACCTGAGACCCGACCATTCAGACTCCGGATGCCGACCCCCACTTTGTCGATCGAGAGATCGCTCCACGCTCCGAGGGGTAGCCACAGCAGGCCTGTGCTCGTCGAGAGGTCTCGTCAGAAGAACTGGCAAGACAATTGTGTGTTTCATACTACTCCGCGGATCTTCCAAAGTCACACCTCTAATCCCTAGACGGACACCAAACCGGTCTTTCCTGGCGCCGTGAGAAGCCCAATTCTCGCGGCTGGGTGCCTATACCGACAACGCATGACCTGGCTCTTGGTCTGGACTACGATCCTGATCTCTTGGACGAAGTTCGAGCGGGCAATTCTGAGTTGAGGCTGTTTTTCGCAGTCTTCGACTACGACTGGTTCCGAGTCTGGTGGGCGCTCTCACCAATGTGAGCTAGGATGGATTCCATAGTCCTCGGTGGTTAGGTGTCTAATCGCCTTCCAGTTGTCTCTCACCGGTGACCCTCAATGTATCGGGAACCCGACGAGCTTTTCACCTCGCACCTAGCCCTGATCGATCGGGTGATCTGCTCGATCTGCCGGCGAAACTGCGTCTTGGAGGATGAGGCGGAGGATTTCGCTTCGTGGGCGAAGCTCAGGCTGATCGACAACGACCACGCCATAATTCGCAAGTTCCAGGGCCGCAGCAGTCTGAAGACGTACCTGACGACTGTGCTCCAGAATCTCTTCCGGGACTACCGGATCGGGAAATGGGGCAAGTGGCGTCCGTCTGCCAAGGCCAGGAGACTCGGTAAGGTGGCCGTCCAGCTCGAAACGTTGTTGAGCCGTGACAGCTTTTCGCTGCATGAGGCGGTGGGGATTCTCACCACCAATCTTCAGGTCGGCTCAAGCGCGGAAGAACTCGAGGCAATGGCGGCCGAATTGCCGCCCCGCACCAGGCGCAGAATGGAGGGCGAGGAGAATCTGGCGAAGACTGAAGCCAACGGGCACGTGGAAGAGAAGGTGATCAATGGCGAACGAGCCGAGACCGCCTTGCGCACAGAAGCGCTATTGGCGAAAGCCCTGGAAGCGCTCCCTGCCGAAGATCGGCTCATGCTGAAGATGCGCTACGAGGACGGCTTTACTATCGCCAGCATCGCAGACGCACTCAGTCTCAAGCCACGGCCGCTCTACCGCCGTTTCGAACAGAGCCTTGTAACCCTGCGCCGCGAGCTCGAGCGTCAAGGTCTCGAGGCAGGAGAGGTTCGTGATCTCTTCGGCTGGGATCGGCTGGAGTTGCGAGTGGACTTTCATGCGCAGGATCCGGGAAATCCGCCAGTTGAGTCCGTCTAATGTAACGATCAGGTGCAAACGATGACGAATGAACCGCAGACCCCTGAGATGGAATGCCCTGAGATCGAGCAGCTCGCGGCGCTGCTTGACGCTCGTCTGGGGGGCAAGGAGCGCGAGCAGGTCGTCGAGCACCTCAACCAGTGCGAAGCCTGCTACGAGATCTTTGCCGAGACCCTGCGCTTCAAGCAGGAGGAGACCGAATCCGGCCGGCTGATCGAGCATCCCGCGACGAGACGACGGTTCACCTGGGCCGCCGCGAGTATGGCCGCAGCCGCCGTCCTGGCGTTGATCGTGGCTCTTCCCCTCTGGTACCTCCAGCGCTTTGCAGCTCCTGGAGACTTTGCCGCCTATCGTCTGGCGGATCGGTTGGTGGCGGGTAGCGAGGCCGCTGCCCTCATGAACCACACCTACAGCGGCGACGGCTGGTCGCGGACGCGCGGCTTCGGGGCCCTCCTCAATGAGCGGCAACGAGCCTTCCGGCTCGGCGTGCGCACGATCGACCTCGAAATTGCACTCCGCACCAGTGACGGGGAGAGGGCCGAGCGACTCCTACACGAGCTCGCCGACATGGCCTCCGACCTGCCTCTGCCGGAGATGATCCTCGTCTCCTACAACGACCTGGTCGAACGCCTGGAACTCGGCGAGGCCCCGGAGAGTCTCGTGGACCGTAGTACTGGAGCAGCTTCGCTGGTTGATGATGCTGCAGCTTCACCCTACTACGCACTCGGCCAGTGGGCCGAGGCCGGACTGCTGGCCGCAAGCTCAGGCGACGCCGAGTTCTTCCGTCAGCGAGCTGTGCGCCGCTTCTCTCGCGACTTGGAGGCGGCCGATCTCCCAGAGGAACTCCACGGCCCGCTCTCCAGGATCTCGCTGCGACTCGAGCAGCGGGTGGATCACGACGACCTCGAGCCTCTGATCGAGGCCTTTGCCCAATTGATCGAGCTCGGCGGCAACGTCTAGTTTCGTCCTTCCCCCTCACACCCTTCAGACTCTGACCAGGTTCGTGGACCGAGAGGTCAAGCCAAACCCACTGCGCCTGATCGACTCGAGCTGAGGGTTCCCTGAATCCGGTGCCGGCAAAAACGTATTCGTGTCCGTCTATTCAAGTGGAATCGAGAAACAAATGGCAAGGGCGGCCAAGAAAGGACGGATCACAATGGGCAACCCACTCAAGCACCTCGAGAGCGCGGCTTCGGCGATGTCGGGACAGGCTGTCCGTCAATCATGGGTGGGTGATGGTACCCCCGCATGGGGTCCCCTGAACAATTTCGATCGGTCACAGACTGCCGTTCAGGCGCGACTGAGCTCTGTCGTTTCTCAGCTCGAGGAGTTGCGCCGAACGAACAAGTGGCTGCAAAAGGACAACGAGCGGATGCACAACGAGCTCGAAGCCGGAGCTCGCGTCCAGCAGGCATTGGTGCCGAAGCAGGCGCCCGAGGTCTCCGGAGCCGAGTTCGCCTGGAGGTACGCCCCTTGTTGCGAGCTTGGGGGAGACATCCTCGACGTCGTGCGGCTCGACGATCACCGGGTCGGCATCTACCTACTGGACGTCAGCGGTCACGGGACAGCCTCGGCTCTGCTTTCGGTCTCGCTCAGCCGCCTTCTGTCCCACATGTCAGACGACTCGCTGCTGTTTCGACACGGGCAGTCGGGCAAAGAGGATTCGGTGCTCACGCCCGCGGAAGTCGCCCGGTGCCTGAATAACCGCTTCCAAATGGACCCCGACAGCCCTCAGTACTTCACTCTTGTCTACGGCATCCTGGACATAGAGAGCCTGGAGTTCCGCTATGTGGCTGCAGGTCATCCCGGCCCCCTGGTGCTACGCGGCGATGACAATGCAAAGCTCTGCTCCTCCTCGGCTCTGGCCGTAGGCTGGTTTCCCGACACTCAATTCGAAGAGGCGACGTTGCAGCTACGACCTGGGGATCGCCTCTACCTGTTCTCCGACGGAGTTGTGGATGCAGAGGCTCCTAACGGCCAGGACTTCGACACCGGCCGGCTTACCCGATGCCTTGGCAGCGCTCGATCCTTGCCTCTCGGCAAGAGCCTGGATCAGGTGCTCGAAGCCGTGGAGCGCTGGTGTGACGGCCAGGGGCCTGATGACGATGTGTCGCTCGTCGCGGTCGAGATCCCCACCCATGGGAAATCCGCCAAATGAGGTCCGTCCAATCTATTGGAGACAGCGAACGACAAACAGCGACCAACCCAAGAAAGGAGAAACGACATGAAACTTCTGAAAGCAAGCGTCCTGATTCTCTCCCTGATGTTGGTGGCCTGCGAAGGAGCGGTCAGCCCCACCGAGCCTCAGCTGATCGAGAGTCAAGAGGTTCGTGCACTGCCGGATGCCGCTGGCCCGATGCTGAGCGCCCCCGAGGTAAATACCGTCGGGAAGGACACGATCCAGGATAGGTACTGAGCAAATCGGCGAGCAGGCTGCGGGCCCTGGCATCAATGCCAGGGCCTGTTGCTTTACAAACCTCTGGCGCCCTCCGTGCCGCACCGAGACAGGCTCGGATTTGCGTGAGCCCCGAGTCCATACGGAGGTCGAGTGGGCGCTGGATCGAGTCGTGCTGCACCTGGACGATGGGCTGCGGCAGGTCGTGGATCCGGCCGATGTCTACTACCTGGAGGCCCGGGACGAGGACACGCGGGTGCGGGTGCGCTCGGCCAGGCTGCTGGTGGACATGCGGCCCATTCGTGAGCTGCTGCGCCTCTTCGTGCCCCACGGCTTCCTCCAGATCCATCGCGAGTACGTCGTCAACCTCCGCCGCATTCGTGAGATCCGACGACGGGACGAGGGCCGCGACTGGGAGGTCAAGCTCGAGCCCCCCGGTCAACAGAGTCCTGCCGGTGAGTCGCAAAGCTCTCGCGCAATTGTGGCGGGCCTACCAGGAGAAATAGCCCCATCAGACGTTTCCGCGGAAACGTCTCTTTACGGGGCCATCCAGCTCCGCATCTCGCTGGACTGTCAGACAGAAGTGCCGACCGCACCAAGCGAAACCGTGACCGGGGCGGAGTCTCGAGAGTAGTGAGATGACTTCGCAAGATTCCTGCATCGGTTTCCGTCATATCTAGTAGCAGGAAGGCTCCCAGAAGCCAGAGTGATCCGAGCTCCTCTTCTGCTAGGTGATCTCTCGGGTCGGTAGCCTGGAGTCTCAAGGTCTTCCAATTATGCGTTGCGATGCGGCCTGAAGCTCTCAAGTGAAAGCGCCGTTGATGATTTCCTCACCGTGGAGGCACGAACGATGATCGAACCGATGAGCATTCCTTCCCCTATGCCTCCGATCGTCTATTCCGAGGCTGGCCCTTCCCTCGAAATCAACGCCGGCTCGACGACGTCTCCACTGCAGATCGGATCCGAGCTCTCGGAAGTCGACCAGCTCGGTGACCGCATCGCCGAGCTCTCGGCTCAGATTCAGGCGGCTACCTATCATCTGCTGACCCTCATCCGGGAGTTCGATGAGAAGAGCGGCTGGAACACCGGTTTTCGCTCCTGTGCCCATTGGCTCAACTGGCGTACCGGCCTCGAGATGGGAGCGGCCCGGGAAAAGGTTCGAGTCGCCAAGGCGCTCGGGGAGCTACCGCTGCTGTCGGAAGCGATGCGGCGTGGGGAGCTCTCCTATTCGAAGGTGCGGGCTCTGACCCGGGTGGCCACGGCAGATAACGAAGAGGAGATTCTGGAGTTTGCCAAGACGGGGACCGCAGCCCATGTCGACAAGCTCGTCCGCGCCTGGCGCCGGGTCGATCGCCAGGACGAACTCCATTACGAGAACCGCCGCCACGCCAATCGCTACCTGCAGGCCTGCACGGATGAAGACGGCATGGTGGTGCTCAGGGCGAGGCTCGACCCGGAGGTTGGAGCCGCGGTGCTCAAAGCGCTCGAGGCCGCGGAGCAGGTGCTCTTCGAGCGCGAGCAGGAGACCCGAGACGAGCCGCGCGAGGTCGTGCCGCTCCGCCAGAGGCGAGCCGATGCCCTCGGCCTGGTGGCGGAGAGTGCCCTCAACGGGGGCCTGGACAAGGGAACCCGAGCCGAGCGCCTGCAGGTGGTGGTGCATGTCGACGCCCAGGTCTTGGAGGACCCCGATGCGCCCGGAGTGTCCATGCTGGAGGACGGCACAGACGTTTCCGCGGAAACGTCTCGGCGCCTCGGTTGCGATA
>JBATEX010000219.1:0-2717 GCA_049664225.1 Thermoanaerobaculia bacterium | reverse complement strand
TTCTCAACCTGTCCCACGAGGTCCTCCTTGTTGTTTCGTGATCCTCCCCGGACTCTGCTCGGAGGCCCTCGCCGCGGTCGCTCCCATCTCGCCACCCTGCCAGGGCAGGCGCGACCCCGAGGTCCGGGGAGACATCGACAGCGTATGGGATCGCTCAGGAAGGGTCAAGGAGAGCGCCGACTTCGGTGACCGGGCGCTTCAGAGTCGTACCGGGGAGCTTCGTCGGTCAGGCACCTCGAGATCGAACCAGGGCTCCTGACGACCGAACTTCGTGGTCAATGTGGAGCCCACGCCGATGAAGGTGGCCACCGTCCAGACCCAGGTTCCAACCCAGGGTACGAGCTTGACCGAACCCAGGACAAGAAGACCGACGAGTGCATAGTTCAGCGGTAGAGCCCGCTTCTTGAAGAGACGTGCGACCAGCCAATAGCCGGTGGCGTGAAAGACGCTCACCATGCCCCACAGCTTCAGCATCAGGGCCAGAAGTACGACGAGAATCAACAGGGGAATTCCGACAATGGCGGCGGCAAAGGCGCTGAAGAACAGGGCGGTCAGCAGCATCGCGAGCACACCCGCTACCCCTGTCACGAAGTTGCGACCCGGATTCGCCTGTACGGACTCCGAGGTCTCCAGCAACTGCCTTCCGCTGGTGGCGAAGAGCAGCAGCGTCAGGGCGAGCCATGCTGCCATCAGGGCTAGCTTGGCCCCGAGAATCACCGGTGACCCGGCAGAGAGGCCGAGCGAAGGCCCCTCCATGAGAGTCAGCCACGCGGAGCTGACGGTCGGGTAGGACACCGAGCGCCCCTCGATACGCGCTCCGGGCGCGGCCTCCAACCGACCACCCAGAACGAAGACATCGCCATCGATTCGAGCCGTCTCGCTCAGCAGGCCGTCACCGCCCAGCACGATTACGTCGCCCCCCACTCGACCCTCGACCCGGGTAGAGCCACTGATGGAGACCACGTCGCTCATCGCTTCACCGGCTACGACCACGTCCCGGCCCAGAGCAACGACCTCCTGCCGCGCCACGCTGCCCTCTTCGACTACGATCGCCGGAAGGTTCTGCGCCCGGCTGGAACCGGCAGCAGCGCACCCCATCGCCACTGCCATACTCCAGAAGACCATCCTCCTTCGGCTACGCCGGATCTTCAAAACCTTTCCTTTCAACCGCCGAGTTGACGCAGGATGCGCTGTGCTTCCTCGATATCTGCCGCATACCGCCGCTCTGGAGCGGTTTCTATGAAGCGCCGCAGAGCTACCCTGGCTTGGTCGAGCCGGCCGAGCTCGGGAGCCTTGATCCCGATGTTGAACAGCGTCTCGTACTGAGAGGGGTCCTGCTCGACCGCCGTCTCCCAGGCCTGCAGAGCCTCTTCTGGCCGGCCCAGAAAATAGAGAGCGGCGCCGAGGTTGTTCCAGGCGTCCGCCAGGGTCGGATCCAACTCCACGGCCCTCTCCGAGTAGCCGAGAGACTGGGAGCTGTCGCCCAGGCGCAGATAGACCAGGCCCAGGTATTCGTAAGCTCGTGCGTTGTCAGGATCGACGGCCAGGGATCGGTTCAGGGCGTCGATCGCATCCTGCTGTCGATCCAGCTCGGAGAGCACCCGTCCCAGGGCTCCCAGCGATTCAGCTGTGCCGTCCTCGGCCGCCTCTTCGACGATGGAGAGAGCCTCTTCGGTTCGACCCCACTCGATGAGCTGCAGGCCGATACGGCGCATCGAGTTGGGGTTGATGACCCCTTCCTGGCGTGCCGCTTCGATCCCAGCCAATGCCTCCTCGACCCGACCGAGCTCCAATTGCACTCTCGAGATCGCCAGGATCACCTCCGACCGCGGACCCGAGACCTCCATTCCCTGCCTATAGGCCTCCAGGGCCCCGTCGAGCTGCCCCTGCTGTTCCAGGGCATTGCCCAGTACGTCCCATGCGTCGATCATTCTGGGATTGGCCTCGACAGCCTGCCTGGCGATCCTCGCCGCCTGCTCGAACTCGCCGTTGTCGAGGAGAGTCCTCGCCTCGTTCAGCTCTTGCAGAGCCTGAAACTCTGATTTCGGGTCGGGAAGCGGCCCTTCCAGATCACCCTGGCTCGAACCAAGGTAGCCCAAAGCCTCCAAGCGACTGCGGGTCTCCTCGTTGACCTCCATCGGGGGCTCGAGTTGCCGATTGAATTCCTCGAGCCTTTTGTGCAGAGCACCGTAGACGTGCCTCTGATCCCTGAGAATGTTCGTCGTCTCCAAAGGATCCTCTTCGAGGTCGTAGAGCTCGGGTTCAGGTCCATCGATGTAGTGGTATTTGCCCTGCACCAATGAGGCCAGATCACTCCAGCCGAAATGCAGACGAGCGTAGAAACTCTCGGAGTAGACGATCCGGTCGGGACCGCCGCACTCGGGAAGCATAAGCAAAGAGCATCCCGGCAGGCTGTCGTCGATCGGCAGGCCGACCAATCCCGCGATCGTCGGGTAGAGATCCACGAGCTGCGCGTCGGCTGTCCGCCTCGTACCGCCCTGTTGCTGACCCGGCAGCTTCAAAAACAGCGGCACCTGAATGTCCTCACGGTACAGGAAGAAGCCATGCTCCATGTAGCCGTGACTGCGGAGGCCTTCCCCGTGATCCGAGACCACGATGATGATGGCCTTCGAGTAGACCTCCAGCTCCTTGAGCTCTGCGATCAGCTCCCCCACCACCGCGTCGGCGGCTGCCACCTCGGCATCGTAGGGGTCTTC
>JBATEX010000218.1:0-9688 GCA_049664225.1 Thermoanaerobaculia bacterium | reverse complement strand
CCACCCCCTTCGTCCTTCTCCTTGATCTCGGAGACGAGGGCCTCGGTGATGAGCATGAGACCAGCGATCGAAGAGGCATTCAGCAGCGCCGTCTTCGTGACCTTGGCCGGATCGATGATGCCAGCCTTGACCAGGTCCTCGATCTCGCCCGTGGCAGCGTTGTAGCCGGTGTTGCCCTTGGTGCCGTCCAACTCACGAACAACGACCGCACCCTCATCGCCAGCGTTGTTGGCGATCTGGCGCGTCGGCTCTTCGAGAGCCCGGCGAACGATCTGAACGCCGACTTTGAGGTCGTGGGTCTCAGGCTCGACCTTGTCCACCGCGGCGATGGCCCGCAGCAGGGCCACACCACCGCCCGGCACGATGCCCTCTTCCACGGCAGCCTTGGTGGCGTGCATGGCATCCTCGACGCGCGCCTTCTTCTCTTTCATCTCGCTCTCGGTGGCGGCACCGACCTTGATGACGGCCACACCGCCAACCAGCTTCGCCAACCGCTCCTGCAGCTTCTCGCGGTCGTAGTCCGAGGAGGTCTCCTCGATCTGGTTGCGGATCTGCTTGACGCGACCGGCAATGGCCTCGCGCCGCTTGGGGTCGTCAGAATCGGTGACGATCGTGGTGTCATCCTTGGTGATGACAAGCTTCTTGGCGTCGCCCAGGTCTTCCCAGGTGACGTTCTCGAGCTTGATGCCGAGATCCTCGGTGATCACGCGGCCGCCGGTGAGGATCGCGATGTCCTCCAGCATGGCCTTGCGACGGTCACCGAAGCCGGGCGCCTTGACGGCGGTTACCTGCAGCGTGCCGCGCAGCTTGTTGACCACCACCGTAGCCAGGGCTTCACCCTCTACGTCCTCGGCAATGATCAGGAGCGGGCGGCCCTGCTTGGCAACCTGCTCGAGAATCGGCAGCAGGTCCTTCATCGAGCTGATCTTCTTCTCGTTCAGCAGGATCTTGGCGTTCTCGATGACGGCTTCCATCCGCTCGGGGTCGGTGACGAAGTAGGGTGACAGATAGCCACGATCGAACAACATGCCCTCGACCACCTCGAGAGTGGTATCCAGGCCCTGGGCCTCCTCGACGGTGATCACACCATCCTTGCCCACCTTCTCCATCGCCTCGGCGATGATCTTGCCGATCTCCGCGTCGTTGTTGGCAGAGATGGTACCGACATGAGCAATCTCCTCGCCACTGACCGGCTTGGAGAGCTTGTCGATGGCCTCGACGGCAGCGCTGACTGCCATCTCGATGCCCCTCTTCAGCTCCATGGGATTGGCGCCGGCGGTGACATTCTTCGAACCTTCGCGGAAGATGGCCTGGGCCAGCACGGTTGCGGTGGTGGTGCCGTCACCGGCCACATCGGAGGTCTTGGAAGCAACCTCGCGCACCATCTGCGCACCCATGTTCTCCAGCGGGTCGGACAGCTCGATCTCCTTGGCGACCGTCACACCATCCTTGGTGCTCGTCGGAGAGCCGAACTTCTTCTCGATCACAACGTTGCGACCCTTTGGACCCAGGGTCACTTTGACGGCGTCGGCCAGCTTGTTGACGCCTTTGAGCATGGCGCCGCGCGCCTCCTCGGCATAGGTAATCTGCTTTGCAGCCATATTCGTTATTCCTCCAGAAATTCTGAAATATGCAAGTTCTTGAAGTACGCGCCGCGATTAGCTGACAACCGCGAGGATCTCGTCCTCACGCAGAATCACGTAGTCTTCGTCGTCGATCTTGATCTCGCTGCCCGAGTACTTCCCGATCAGGACCTTGTCGCCCGCCTTCACATCCATGGGAGCGCGCTTGCCATCTTCCTGAACCTTGCCGGGGCCGACGGCGATGATCTCGGCCTCCTGGGGCTTTTCCTTGGCCGTATCCGGAATAATGATTCCGCCACGGACCTGCTCACCTTCCTCGCTCCGCTTGGCGAGGACTCGATCGTGCAATGGTCGAATGTTCACAGACACTTCCCTACCTCCTGTAGTTAAAGAAGTTGTTTATTATCAGTTGTTTAGAGATCTCGTGGTCGACTCGATTAGCACTCGTCAACCGAGACTGCTAACAAATTGTAGGCTCTGGAATATTTCCTGTCAAGCAAAAGTTTTCAAATCTTAGCCTAGATGACTAAGATTCAGAGCGGCACCCGGGACGCCCATACACCACGCTATGAAATTGAGCCATGCCTGCCCAACCCATGGCGCTAGTTCAAGTATCCGAGGGCTTTGAGCTCTTCAACGTACTCCGACTCGATCTGAACGCCATCGGGAGACTCAGAGAGGGGATGCTCCACCATCCACTGGTACTTGCGGGCCAGCCATCCCGCTAGCTCGTCCTCCTCCGGCTGGCCGGTTCCGATCAGATTGTCGAGTTCCAGCGGATCGGCCGCCAGATCGTAGAGTTCGTCTTCCCCCACGCTGTGCAGGATGTATTTCAAGCGATCCGCTTGCGCCACGAGCACCAGCTCATCCGGCCATCCGCCCCGAAGTCGCAACATGTCCGCCGGGCGACGCTGAGAGAACGCTGGCTCGACAATTTCCGACTTCACCCCTCTCATCAGTGGCACGAGAGATCGCCCCTCGAGCTCCAGGGCATCGGCGTCCACAGCCACACCGGCAAGCTCGGCAATCGTCGGGAAGAGATCGACATGCGCAACACGCTGTTCGATGATCCGTGGAGTGAAGCTACCATCCCCACCATAGAAGATCATCGGTACCCGAATCTGTTCCCCATACAGATGCTTGCCGTGCCCGATGTACTGGTGGCTCCCCAGTCCCTCGCCATGGTCAGCGGTCACTACGAAGAGCGTTTTGGAACGCTGACTCGAGCTGTCCAGACCTTCGAATAGTCGGCGCAGCTGCCGATCGACGGAGGCGATTTGCGCATCGTAGCGATCGAAGCGTTCGAAGCTCCCCATTCCTGCGAAACGACTCCTTTCCCCATCCAGAAAGGCCGATGAAATGCCGTGTCGTTGAATCAGAAACCCTCTGAGGTCTTCACCTCGTTGTCGGGAATCCTGCCGCATCACTTCCAGCAGGTCGGCTGGAGGTCGCGCCTTCTCGTTCGAGCTGTGGACGTCGAAGAAATGGACCCAGAGAAAGAACTTGGAGTCCCCATCCCGAGACTCGAACCACTCCAGCGCGCGGTCGACCGTTTGCTCGGCCCTTCTGAAGCCAGCCCTGCTGTGGAAGCTGCGCGTCTCGAACCCCCTGGCTGAGCCGCGCAGAAATCGAACGCTGACACAGGCAGCCGTGTCGAATCCGGCGTCGCGAAAGGTGGAGGCCAGAGTGGGGATTCCCGGCTGGAGCTTGACCCCGTTGAAAAGGACACCGTGGCGGGCCGGATGTTGCCCGGTGAAGATCGAGGTGTGGGAGGGTGCGGTATGCGAGCTCGAAGCGATGGCGCGGTCGAAGCGCACTCCTTCAGCGGCAAGAGAGTCGATGAAGGGCGACACCGGGCGGGGATAACCATAGGCTCCCAGGTGATCGGCTCGCAAGGTGTCGATCGTGACCAGAACGACGTTGTCGAAGCCTATCGGCCGCTCCCGAGCCGGCCCACACCCCGCAAAGGAGCCGACGATCAGAGCGAGTGTCGCTGCTCCAACGGCGCGGGTGACTGCGGGCATACTGTCGGGTCGAGCGAGTCAGTCCGTGATGGCGGTACGAGCGATGACTTCCTGGATGCTGTCGCGAAGGGTCGGACCGTAGGCCAGTAGGCCGGGCATCAGGGGAACTCTCTGGTTGAAACCACGCTGGGGCTCGTCCAGCACCTCGATCTGACCTCCCGCGGCTCTGACGAGTGCCACACCGGCGACCACGTCCCATTCGTTCTTGGGAACCAGCGTCCATGTCGCGTCGACGAGACCCGCCGCCACCATGGCCAGCTTGTAGGCCACAGAGCCACAGGCCTTGACCTCGAAGCCCTGATCCTCGAAGCGCTTCCACTCGCCCCGGCGCACCTCGCTGCGACTCGCCATGACGACCGCGCCCTGCAGTTCAGTGCGGTCGCTCACCCTCGCTTCCTCGCCGTTGAGGGTCACGCCATGTCCCAGAGCGCCGATGACCAGCTGCCCAGTGGCGGGGTTCAGGATTCCACCAGCTACGGGCTGGCTGTTCTCCACCAGACCCACCGAGACACTCCACTCGGGAAGTCCTTCGACGAACTCGCGCGTCCCGTCCAGGGGATCCACGACCCAGACTCGTGATTTGTCGAGGCGCTCCAGATCGTCCACAGTCTCCTCGGAGAGCCAGCCTTCGCCCTCACGAGGCAGGGCGTTGTAGAGGGTCTCGTTGACCCGCCAGTCGGCCTCGGTCACCGGATCTCCTCCCGCCTTGCGCTCGACGGCGATAGCACCGGGAGTAAAGGGCTCGAGGACTTTCTCGGCGAGGCGCAGGGCCTCTTCGATCCTTGCCAGATCATCTTGTCGGCTCATCGTTCTGGCTCCTATTCTCTTCTAACCGTCCGTAACGGCCCCGACGTAGCCTTCCCGCTCGAGATACAGAATGATCTGCTGTGCCGCCTCTTCGGGTGACAGGACCCCGGAATCGATGGAGACCTCGGGGTTCTCAGGCACCTCATAGGGGTCGGAGATGCCGGTGAACTGCTTGATGATACCGGCCCTGGCTTTGGCGTAGAGCCCTTTGCGATCCCGTTGTTCACAGATCTCCAGGGCCGTTGCAACGTGGACCAGGACAAAGCCGCCGCCTGGGCGGACCATCTCGGCCACTTGTGTTCGAACCGAGTCGTACGGGGCGATGGGGGCGCAGATCGCGATGCCGCCGTTCTTGGTGATCTCAGAGGCCACGAAACCGATGCGCTGGATGTTCAGATCGCGGTGCTCCTTGGAGAAGCCCAACTCGGAAGAGAGATTCTTCCGCACGATGTCGCCATCGAGCAGCGTCACGGGACGGCCACCCATTTCCAGCAACTTGACCATCAAAACGTTGGCCACCGTGGACTTTCCCGATCCCGACAGGCCCGTGAAAAAGACTGTGAGGCCCTGTTTGTGGCGCGGTGGGTGAGTACGCCGAAGCTGATCGGCCACCTCGGAGAAGGTGAACCACTCGGGAATCTCGCGCCCGTTGGCCAGTCGGTCCCGCAAATCGGTGCCCGAGAGGCTCAGGGTGCGAGCCCCTTCCGGCACCTCATCCATCGGTTGATAGGCGTCCTGATCCTCCACATAGACGACCATCTTGAAGGGAACCATCTCGATACCCAGCTCTTCTTGATGCTCGCGCATGAGCTCCTGGGCACCGTACGGGTCGTAGAAGGGCTCGCCCTTCGAGTCATTGCCTGGCCCCGCGTGATCCCGCCCGACAATGAAGTGCGTGCAGCCATAGTTCTTGCGGATGATGGCGTGCAAAAGGGCCTCGCGCGGGCCACCCATGCGCATCGCCAAAGGCAACAGCGAGAGCATGGCCGTATTGGTGGGATAGCGATCCAGCACCGACTGATAGCAGCGTACCCGAGTGTAGTGATCGACATCTCCGGGCTTCGTCATGCCGACGACCGGATGGATGAGTAAGTTGGCTTCGTGATCCCGGGCAGCTCGCAAGGTCAGCTCGAAGTGTGCCCGGTGCAGTGGGTTTCTCGTCTGGAAGGCGACAACCTTCTTCCAGCCCAGCTTGGAGAAACGATTGCGGACCTGTTGCGGCGTCAAGCGCAGCCGAACGAAGTCGTAGTGGAACGGCATCTCCACGCCCTCGAGGCGGCCACCGACGGCGATGTTGTTGGTGCGCTCGAAGAGATGAGCGACTCCGGGGTGCTTGCGATCCAGAGTTCCGTAGACGGCCTTGGCCTTGGATTCCCGGTCCAAGTCCCACCGATCATCGAGCCACAGGACCGCCAGCATGGTTCCCTCGGGGTCCCTGAGAGCCAGGGGCTCGCCGGGAGCTACCTGATCGGCGACCTCTTCGGTGATGTCGAGCGTGATCGGCAAAGGCCACAGCGTGCCATCGGCCAGGCGCATATTGGCGCAAACAGACTCGAAGTCCTCCCTGCCCATGAAACTCTCGAGCGGTGAGAATCCACCATTCATCAGCAGTTCGAGATCACAGAGCTGACGCGGGGTGAGATCCCAGGAAACCCAGTCCCGGGATGCCTTCTTCAACTCCTCTCGGCGCTCATCCGTGGCCAGCAGATCGACGAGCTTTCCGCCGTGGGGGCTATTCAAGTGAGTCATGATCGGTCCTTCTCCAAGATTGGAAGTTGGTGCGTTCCGAGCTCGCGCCAAAGCACACCCATCCTGTGCAAGCGACGTTTCGCGTTTGAGTGACTGGAGAATTCGTCGGGCCCGGATTCGGCAAAGGAGCCCCGTTGCGGGCTCCAATGGCAGAAAGTCTACCCATCGTCCAGCCGAGGGTCAAGAGCGCCAGCGCGCAGGATTCATGCGGGCTAGAAGGCGTTGCCGACACTGAACAGGAGGACCCAGTCGTCTTCACCCGGAAGGGGATCCAACTTGTAGCCAACCTCGACCCGAATCGGTCCGATCGGTGAGGAATAGCGAATACCGGTGCCGATACCCGGCTTGCCCTCTGCGACATTGATACTCCGCCAGTCCGCCCAGAGATTCCCGAAGTCGCCGAACAGGGTCCCACCGATCGGTCCCGCGATCGGGAAACGATACTCGAGATTGGCGATCAGCAAACCGTTGCCTCCGACCGCGGCCAGTGAGCTGGCATCCAGCTCGTCGTCGGGCGGGGCATCGGGATCTGCGATGAGGGTCTCGCCCGGAATGCCCAGTCGATCTCGCTTGTAGGCTCGGTGGGTCGTGCGACCGCCGGCGAAGAATCGCTCTGAGATCGGGATGTAGCGGGACGGTAGGTCGGGCGGAAGCACTGAATCGATTACCGCTTCGTTCAGTGGCTCGATTGCACCCACCCGGAAGCTGCCGGCAAGCACGCCAATTCGACCGAAGTCTAGGTAGCCTGCCACTTGGACGAAGGCCTTCAGAAATTCGGTCTCGGCTTGTGCGAACGGAAAAGCGTACTCGACCTGGAGGATAGTGTTCCAGCCCTCATTCGGATCGAATTCGTCATTGCGGTGGTCCAGACTCCAAGCCGGAGTGATGCTGGCGATCTGCACTTCCTGGAGATCGCGGTCGATCTCGAGATCTCCCAGCGCATCGACAGCATCGAGAACCTCCACATTGCGATAGTCGAGCAGCAGATTGACTCGGCTGAACGTCCCCTGTCGTCTGATCTCGAACTGCCCGCCCCGGCGCCGCGATGTGAAGCTGTCCTTGACCTCCTCGATGTAGAAGAGTGAAACGGTCGAGGGATAGTGCAGGTGGAAGAAGTACGGTTGGGTCAACAGAAACCTGGCGAGATTGTCGCGATTGGACGCCCTGACATCGACCCTGGCCGTCAGCGCCCTTCCCAGGAGGTTGCTCATCGAGTACCCGAACAGCCCCCGCAGACCGTCCTCCGAATCGAATCCGAAACCGTACGTCAGCTTGCGCCGCTTACCCTCCTCCAGATGCACCAGAATGTCCCGCTCTCCTCGGAAAGGGGTCCCTGGAGCTCTCCTCACCTCGACCCTCGAGAACGTCCCGAGTCGGTATAGGTTGCGTTGCACTTCCAACAGCCGACTGGTGTTGAAGTGCTCCCCCGATTCCAGCCGCATCGCGTAGCGTACGACTCTCGAGTTGGTCCGGTTGGCGCCCCGAACAATGATCCGATCGACGACGCTGCGCGGACCCTCGAGAACCCGGAGCGTCACGTCTACACGGGTCTCGTCCTCGTTCCATTCCAGAAGCGGCGAGATCTGGGTGGATTCGTACCCTTCGGCTTCGTATCGAGATCGAATCTGGGTGACGGTCTCGTTGAGCAGGGCCTGGTGAAAGGGGCCACCAGAGCTCAAGGGCAGACCTGCGATCAACTGCTCCTCGGGAAGCTGGGTAGCACCTGCCAGATTGAGCTCGACAACGCGGCGCTGGCGTCCCTCTTCGATTGGCACGCCCACGTAGAGATTCTGCTCCTCGATCTCCACGTCGTGGGGCCCCACGACCGCCTGGTCGTATCCGTTGAGGGCATAGAACGCCTCAATATTAGCCAGATCATCAACCAGTACCGTGTCAACTAGGCGTCCACCGCCAGACCCTACACCGCGTCGAGTCGAAGTCTCCATCAAGGGAGTCAGCTGCCGATCGCTGAAGTACTCGTTGCCAGTGAGCACGATCTCGGCCAGTCGATAGGTCGAGCCCGGGTCGATCACCAGGCTGACATGAACCGTGTCTCCTGACTGCTCCTGGCTCGTCTTGATCTCGACCTGGTAGTGGCCCTGTTGTTGGTAGAAGCTACGAATCCTCTCGACCGACTGTAGAAGTAAGGCCTCATCGAAGCGTTGCTGCTCCAAGAATGGCAGAAGACCTCGCTTTTCGAGTCTCCTCGGATCGCCACCCAGAATCTCGATCTCGAAGTGGGGACCCAACTCGATCCCATAGCGAACCCGGACTTTCGCGGCCTCCCAGTCCGTGGTTACTTCAGCCGCAGTGACGATCGCCTGCCGGTACCCCTGATCGATCAGCCAGCCCTCTAGCCGCTCGGCGTCTTCGGCAGGTCTGCGACTGAAGAACCGCTTGCCGGGAGAGGAGCGCAAGGGCTCCATGAGAGCGCTTGGATCGAAGGGCCCGAGATCGCCTTCGAAATCGATCCCATCGACCGAGAAGGGCGGACCACTCTCGATTCTGTAGGTCACATTCGCGAGCTTGCGTTCCTCGTCGATGTCCACCTCGGGGGTGACCCGAGCCGCCACGAAGCCTTCGACGGCCAGTCGATCGCCCAAGCGGTAGAAATCCCGCAGAATCTGACTCTCGATCAGAGGTGAGCGTGGTCGAACCTCGACCTCAGCCATCAGATCGCGTCTCTTGATACCGAGGTCGCCAGCGAGTTGCACCGACTCGACCCTGAAGTTCGCCCACAGGGCGAAGGTCACCTCGACGCCTTCGGGTGTCGATTGCGCGAACGCCTCGATCTGACCTGTCCTTCCCGACGCTTGAAGATTGCGAATGCTGCGCGACACAGCGTCCAACGAGTACGGCTCGCCCACTTCGACCGCCAGATAGTCGACCAACTGTTCTACATCGTCGAGAACGGTGTCGGCCCGGATGATGATCCTGCTGACAGGAGAACCTTCCTGGGCCCTGACAACGTCAGCGCCCAGGAAGAGGGCCAGAGTGAGGCCCAGAGCCAGCAACAAGAGCCGGCAGGTCCAACTCACAGCCCAGTGCTGCTCTCTCGGCCGTTTCAGGCATCTGCTCGGCAGGACCACCCGTGGGCTCCTCAGAACGTCTTCTCCCAGCGAACGTCGGCTGAGTAGCTGCCGTCTCCGTCCTGGGTCAGCACCAGGGTCGTGCCCTCCATGAAGACCCATTCGACCTGGATGATCTGCTCCTCGGTGGTCGAAGGATCGTAAGAGTAGGTGAGGAAGATATCGCGGGATACCTGTTTGCCCACCGTCACACGAGCCGAGGAAAGGTCGCCACTGGAGGTAGTGAGAGGCTCCAGACGCACCCGGTCGAAGCCGAATAGATTGCTCGTTCGCTCGGAGATCAACGAAGCGGCTTGCCCATAGAGCAATCCGGTCGCTCGCATCGCTGCCTCGGTTTCCCCCTCGGCCTGCGAGGACCGGGTTCCGCGCCAACTGGTCTCTCCGGTGGTCAGAAGAGACAGCACCTCCAGGTCGGCCAAGGGCGGGTCGGATGAGA
>JBATEX010000217.1:0-9131 GCA_049664225.1 Thermoanaerobaculia bacterium | reverse complement strand
GCGTTCGTTCGACATCAGGGTCACTCACCCGAAGAGGCTGCAGATCTCACCCAGGCCTTCTTCGCCTACCTACTCGAAAAAGACGTCCTGAAGAGCGTCGACCCTGCTGAGGGCAAGTTTCGCTCCTTCCTCCTTGCAACTCTGAAGCACTTTCTCTCCCATGAACGGGACAAAGCTCATGCCCAGAAGCGTGGAGGTGACCAGATCGGCATTTCCCTCGACGCCAAGCTCGCCGAATCCCGTTACGGATACGAACCCAGCGACGGCTTGACGCCGGAGCAGGTCTACGAGCGCCGTTGGGCCCTCACGGTCCTCGAACGGACTCTGGGCAAGCTTGAGGAGAAGGAGTCCACTGGTGGTGATGCCACTCGATTCGAGAAGTTGAGGCCCTATCTTGTGGGCGAGGAGCCTCACCTTCCGTATCGTGAGGTCGCTGAGGAGCTGGACATGAGCGAAGGTGCCGTGCGCGGCGCCGTCCATCGGCTTCGCCAGAGCTTCGGCCAGTTCCTGCGCGACGAGATCGCGAAGACCGTCGCCGAGCCAGATCAGGTGGATGGTGAAGTGCGTCATCTCCTGGGCGCCGTAGGCCCCTGGGAACCCCACCAGGCCTAACAAATTCACAGTTTTCCGTCTTACCTTTATGACACGACCTATCAGGGTCGCGCATAGAAGCGACGATCATGCCCGTGGCCCCGCTCCGCCTCGACTGCGGCCACCGGCTCTCGACGGATGAGCTGGTGGCAGGTCTGTGCCCGAAGTGCCCCCTGACTCTTGGTCTCTTGGTGGACAGTGATCGTAGCTGGAGGATTCTTCTGCCTCGAGCGGCTAACAATTGTCGGGAATTCCGTCTCTTGTCGGTAGTGCCCCTTCGAGGGCGTTCAATTCGGCAGACCAGAGCGACAAGTCCACGGCCTCGGGAGGTGGGTCGCCATGAAACAGGGGAAACGACTAGGCCGATCTAGCACACTGCTTCTCAGTATCTGCCTTCTTTGGACCGCCGCCTCGGTGTCAGCTCAGGAGGAGACGGGGAACATCCACGGCATTGTCACGGACACAGCTGGCGAAACTCTGCCTGGAGCCTCCATCGAGCTTTCAGGAATGGGAGCTCCCCGCTTCCAGACTGCCGACAGCAATGGCAACTTCCGGTTTCTCGGTCTCGATCCTGGGATGTACGCGCTGAGGGCAAGCCTGAACGGTTTCTCCACCATCGAGCGGCCCAACGTCAACATTCGGGTCTCTCAGAACACGCGCATCGATCTGCAGCTCGTCCCTGCCATTGAAGAGGTCATCAGCGTCACGTCCGAGAGTCCCCTGCTCGACGAGCGCAAGCTCGCCGCCGGCACGACGGTGAGCCAGGTCGAGCTGGAGAGTATCCCTACCGCCCGAGATCCCTGGGCAATCTTGAACCAATCCTCGGGTGTCGTGGTCTGGGACGTCAACGTCGGAGGCAGCTCGAGTGGTACACAGTCGTGGTTTCGGGGAGTTGGCGCAACCGAGCAAGAGAACGACTACATCATGGATGGTGTCCAAATCACCAACGTGTCGACCTTCGAGCTGGGCGACTCCAGCACCTACTACGACTTCGGCCAGTTCGAGGAGATCCAGATCACTACCGGTGGCAACGACATTACGAAGCACACTGGTGGGGCGGCTATCAATATGGTCACCAAGAGGGGCACAAACGAGTTCCGCGGTTCGGCCCGCTTTCTACTGACCGATGGCTCGGGCTACTTCGGTTTCTTAGAGCAGGCCGACCCCGGCTTCGATGAGAACGATCTGGGGCCCGGTCAGGAGGATTTCGTCCCCAACCAGGTCGACCGTATCCAAGAATACGGATTCGAGGCAGGCGGGCCCGCGTGGCACGACCGGGTCTGGCTGTGGGGCTCCTGGGCGCAGAACGATCTCACCATCGTTGGCGGCAGCGGCCGGGCAGATCCCACGAAGCTCGACAACGTCGCAATGAAGATCAACGCCCAGTTCTCCCAGGGTAACTCCCTGGTCGGCGCTTACAACATGGGAGACAAGAGAGTCTTGGGCCGGGGAACTGGGCCTTCGACCGATGCTTCTGCCACCTACAACCAACGAGGCCCGACTGGGATCACCAAGGTCGAAGACAGCCACGTATTTGGATCGAGCTTCTTTCTGAGTGGCCAGTACTCCTTCATCGATGGCGGCTGGTCTCTCTCCGCCGTCGGAGGCTGCGGTCCCGATCAGCCCGCCGTGCCCTCTCCCGGTGGCGAAACGAACACCGACGCAAGCGGATACAAAACCAACGCAGTCTGCATGACGAACGGCATGCCCGCAGAGGAGTGGAAGGTCGATGCCAGCTACTTCCTGGATAGCGGGGCCCTCAATCACGAGCTCAGATTCGGGGGTCGAATTCGAGAGGCTGCGCAAGAGGAGGCCTGGACCTACCCTGGTCGTAACCTTTGGCACTACGATGGAGCCGTTGCTGGTGTCCAGGATCCCGGACTGTTGGCATGGCTCGGCCTGCCGCCCGAGCGAGCCAGCGATGCCCATATGGTCTATGCCTACCGCCAGGGGCCGGTGCCGCTCGTTGCCGACTATAGCTCCCTCTGGGTGCAGGACACGATGACGAGGGGTCCTTGGACCTTCAACGTTGGCCTGCGGTACGACGTTCAAGATGGAGAAAACCGGGCAGGAACGGTCGACGCCAATCTGGGGTTCCCGGAGGTCATGCCGGCGCTGAACTTCGAGGGAAACGACGCAGACGGCATCCGTTGGTCGAGCCTCTCTCCACGGTTGGGTATCACATTCGCACTGGGTGAAGAACGCAGAACGCTGCTCAGAGGTAGCTTCTCTCAGTATCCGAGACCTCTGGGACTGGACCAGGTTAGCCGGGTGAACCCAGTCAGCGGAGGGTGGGCCTGGATCGTCTTCATCGACAATCCCAGTGGCTACCAGGCCTTCTACGATGAAGGAGAGGAGTATTCGGTAGGTGGTGGTTTCTACGGCTTCGATCCGGCGAATCCGACCTCGCTCTCCACATCCAACAAGAACGACCCCAACATGGATCCGGAGCTCACTCGTGAGCTCATTCTCGGCGTGGAGCACTCGTTGCTTCCTGAGCTCGTCACTGGATTGAAACTGACGTGGCGAAGAGTAGTCGAAAAGCAGGAAACTCAGGAGCTCTTTCGCAGCAATGCAACCGGCGAGGTCACGACCATTCCCGCCAGCGAGTACATCGCGGATCGGGTGGTCTCTGGACTCCTGCCCGACGGTAGTCCATACGAAGTTCAGGTTTGGGCCGCTAACCCAGCTGAGTGGTCCTATACGGGGGGCACGTTGCTGACAGACGGTAGTCGAGAGATCGAGTACCTCGGGGCCTCACTCTCCATGACCAAGCGTCTATCGAACCAGTGGATGATGCGAGCCTTTGTCAATTACAACTTCGACGAGTTCTGGGACGTACCGACCAGCTACTTCGAGAACAACGATCCCAATCGACTCTTGCAGGGCCATGTCGATGGCCAGATCTTTGCCTCTGGGGGGGTCTTGCAGTCGGACTGGCAGTGGAACATGAATGGCATGTATCAGGTGGCGCCCGATCGGCCTTGGGGCTTCAACTTGGCGGGAAATCTGAACGGAAGACAGGGCGCTCCTATCGGCTACACGCGATCGGTTGCCGGGCTCGATGGAATCTCGCGGACGATTTCCGTAGAAGAGAACTTGGGTGACTATCGCTTCGACAACATTGCCACTGTGGACGTGCGCCTCGAGAAGGAGTTCGCCGCGACCGGCAACGTCGGGCTCACGTTCAGCATCGATGGCTTCAATATCCTCAACTCGGGCACGGTGCTCAACCGCTATTGGAACCTCGGCGCAGGCAACGCGAACTGGGTCATAGAGTCGATCTCTCCCCGCATCTGGCGCCTCGGAGTGCGTCTGAGCTGGAGGTAGGTGTTGGCGGTATCTGTGACAGAGGTCTGCCCTGATTGCAAGTCAGTGCTGCCGCCTGAGCCTAGCTTTGGGGGCCTGTGCCCGAGATGCCTTCTGGGGCTGGCATTCGAGGCGACCCCCGCTCGAGGTGAGTCAGAGGCGGAGTCGGACCTGCCGACGCTCGCCTCGCCCCCGACTGACAGCTCCGACACTCCGACGGCTTTGTATTCCGCCCTCTTGGTCGGGGAAGGGGAGACACTAGCTCCAGGTCAGCTTCTTGGAGACCGCTACCGCATCGAGTCCATGCTGGGCCGTGGCGGGATGGGGGAAGTGTGGAGAGCCTACGATCTCAAGCTCCGGTTGGATGTGGCCCTGAAGAGCCTCCACCCGAAGTTGTTTGAGACGGAGGATGCGCTCGAGCTATTGCGTGATGAGGTCAGGGCTGCCCGTGAAGTGACCTCGCCGAATGTTTGCCGGCTGTACGACCTGATCGAGATTGGCGATCAGGAGCTGGTCTCGATGGAGTACGTCGACGGGGTCACACTACACGAGCACTTGAAGCTGCACGGTCCGCTGCAGCTCAAGGAGGCGAACGAGATCGCATCGCAACTGCTGGCAGGTCTCGAGACGGTCCACGAGGCTGGCCTGGTTCATCGCGACATCAAGCCCGAGAACGTGATGTTGACCCGTGCGGGACGCGTCGTGGTAATGGATTTCGGCCTCACGTCTCCCAGCGGGAGTGGATCGATTGGCGGCACTCCCGCTTACATGCCACCGGAGCAGGCACTTGGGGAGGCCACTGATGCCCGAGCGGATGTCTATTCAGTAGGCATCGTCCTGGCGGAGATGCTCTCGGCTGAGCGTGGGCCCGACGAGTCGAGTCGGCAGAGTTTCTGGGAGGCGATCCGGCAGCAGCCACCGGTGCTTCCCGAGAGTCCCTGGAGAGCTATTCTGAGTCAGGCCGTCTCACTGAATGCCGATGCACGCTACGGCACGGCAACGGATCTGGCGCGGGCCCTAGAAGAGGTTGCTTTCCGGGTCGAGGGCGTCGAGCACGAGCAGCCGTACCCCGGCTTGGCGTCGTTTCAGCAAGAGGATTCCGAGTTCTTCTTCGGTAGAGAAGCCGAGGTAGAAGCGGTCTGGAGGCGACTGCAGCAGGTGCAACTTCTAGGTCTCATAGGTCCCTCGGGCTCTGGAAAGAGCTCCTTCATCAATGCGGGCCTGCTTCCGGCGTCCCCGGATGACTGGTTCTGCGTGCGGATGTCCCCGAGCACGGATCCGTTCACTTCCCTGGGCAGGGCGCTGCTTCCGGACCTCGAGACCGATCGGCAGGCGATGGGTTTGCTCTCCAGGTTGAAAGGGCCCGAACCGGCTCTAGAGGTCATGCGGGAGGAACGCGCCAAGCACAGAGAGCTATTGGTCGTCGTCGATCAGTTCGAGGAGCTCTTCACGCAAAATTCATGGGAGGATCAACGACGGTTCGCGGAGCTACTGGGTCGTGCCGCTCTCGAAGCAGAGGTCCACGTACTGCTGTCGATGCGGGATGACTATCTCTTCCTATGTCAGTCCTTCGCGGTCTTGAGACCACTCTTCTCCGAGCTCACGCCCCTGGGGCCGCCGACAGGCTCCTCGCTGCGTCGCGCCATCGTGCAGCCTGCGTTGCGTTGCGGCTATCGCTTCGAGGATGAAGCGGTCGTCGAAGAGATGCTGCAGGAAGTCACGAAGGAACGGGCCGCACTTCCGCTGATCGCCTTCACGGCAGCCCAACTCTGGGCGCGCCGGGACGAGGACTCCGGGTACCTCACCAGGGACGCCTACGAGGCCATCGGAGGCGTAGGAGGGGCACTGGCCCAGCATGCTGAAGCTGCCCTCCAGCAGATCGGCCAGGACTACACCCCTATCGTCCGCGAGCTCTTCCGCAACCTCGTCACCGCCGAAGGCACCCGCGCCTCCCGCGACCGGGAAGAGTTGTTGTCGGTGTTCGGTGGGAGTGATGGAAGGGCGGGGGAGGTAGGGGAGGGCCTTGCGCCCTCCCGAAATGAGGTGCCTGTCACCGCTTTTTCGGCCGGCGAGGTGCTGGATGCTCTGATCGACGCCCGCCTCCTCACCACCTACGAGATCCCGGAAAGGGAGGAACGCCCAGGCCACCACCGCATCGAGATCATCCACGAGTCGCTGTTGACGGCCTGGCCACGCCTCGTCCGCTGGCGGATGCAGGATGCCGAAGGGGCGAAGCTCAGAGACGAGCTGCGAGCCCAGGCAGAGCTCTGGGAGGAGCATGGACGCGAGCCCGACTATCTCTGGACAGGCACGGCCTACCAGGAGTTCCTGATCTGGCGCGAGCGCTATCCGGGTGGGCTGACTACTATCGAGGAGGAGTATGCCCACGCCATGGAGGCCCACGCAGAGCGGCAGAGACGACGAAGGCGATTCGCCATCACTGCTGCTTTTGTGATCCTGCTAGTGATCCTCGGCGTCATCACGTTCTTCGGTTGGCAGGCCGAGCTCGAGCGTCGCCGCGCCCAGGCTGAGGCCCGTCGGGCGGAAGCGGCCAAGCTGCTTGCCGTCGCCCAACTCCAACTGGAGACCGACCCCACGGAAGCGCTCGCGTACACGACGGCGAGTCTCGAGCTTGCTGACACGAACGAGGCCCGCCTTCTGGCACTTCAAGTCCTTCAGGAGGCGCCACCGGCATTCGAGCGGGTATCGGAAGTAGAGGCGAATTTCGATCTGGCTTTTAGCCCAAGCGGAAATCGCTTGGTGACCTTTGGTCACTCGGACGAGATGCAGGTCCTTTCGTCGGAGGGCGAACCACCTCTGATTCTGTCGGGACACAAGGCGACCTCGGGCGGCTACCATAATGCCAAATGGTTCTCCGACGACCTGCTGGTAACGGTCAACTGGAAAGAGGGTCGAGCGCGGGTCTGGTCGGTCCCAGGAGGTGAGCTCATCCGCGAGTTGGAGGAGAGCGAAGGAGCCTTCTGGATGATTCGAGATGGCGATCTGCTTTCCGAAGCCTTCGATGCCGATGAAGAGACGGGACACGAGTTTTTCCATCTGCGCCGGTGGAGGATGCCGGGCGGCGAGGTCGAGGAGCTGGGGACCGTCGACCTAACTCCCATTTGGCCCGACTCCGACAACTACGACTGGAGTTGGTTCGATAGGCACGGTGACGGCTGGGTCTTCCCGAAAGGCAACGACCTCGTCGTTAGACCCCTTCCGATTCGCGAGAATGCTCCGGATCGAGTGGTGGCAACTCACGAGAACCGGTTCAGCCCGGCGAGCAATCCGCCCGACGAGTCCAATGGCCTTTGGACCATGGACCGCGTCACTGGCGACTTGCGATTGTGGGATCTTTCGCAGGCGGGAGCCGAGCCCCTTCGGTCGATCAGCAGGCCTGCCGGACTCGAAGAAGGGGAGCGCGTTCACATCGATTCCTCTGGTCGGTGGATCAGTAATGTGAACCGACAGATTCTTCTCTGGGACCTGGACTCCTGGCCCGATTCCCTCCCGTTGCGACTGCGACGAAGCGGCTCCTGGGATACCTCCAACGCTACCGTTCACCCCAGTGGAGGTCTTGCGGCGGCGTCGACACGAGGCATGACGCACCTGACGTTCTGGCCCCTGCGAGGCGACCTGCCTCGGGTCGTTGGTGGCTATAGAGACTTGTTCTATCCGCTTGCCTTCAGTCCAGATGGAATGTGGTTGGCCACGATCTCGTCAGGCCACCTCCTGCTCTTGCCTCTGCCTGGTAACACCGCCGCAGAGTCTCGGGCCCTGTCACGAAGTGAAGGAAGACAGGTCGAATTGCAGATCGCATTCGATCCAACCGGAAACTACCTCTGCCTAGTTGGCATGGGTGACAGCGTCGGTATCGTACCTGTCGACGGAGGGCCGCCCAGCAACCTGAAGGGCTTCAGAGGCGACTCGGTCACCGTGGCCGTCGCGGTCTCTCCCAGCGGCACACTGATGGCCAGCGCTCCTTTCCGCCTGGGACCATGGAAACTGAGTATCTGGAATCTCGAGACCGGCGAACGGCGCGTGCTCGACCTGCCGGAGAACACCTCTTCGAGCGCGATGGGGAGGGCCGGAGCCGTCGCGGCCCTGGTATTCACCGATGAATCGACGCTCTACTCGAGCGGCGCAGGTGGAGTGCGTCGTTGGGATCTCGGAACCGGAGAATACGAGCTCGTGGTCGCATCGCAGCCAGACTCTCTGACACGAATGGTGATGGCTGCCGACGGGCGAACAGCCGTCATCGGGGAGCAGCGCCTGGAGGAAGCCTCGACGCGCAGGAACAGCGTCCTGAAGCTCCTCGATCTGGAGACAGGTCAGGTGCGAGAGCTGGCCGCCTTCGGTGAGGGGAGCATTGAGTTCGTCATCGATCGCTCCGGAACCGTCGTTGCCACGAGTGATGAGGATGGGATCATCCAGGTCGGGCGGGTCTCGGGAGAGGCTCTTCATCTGCTCCTGGGCCACGAGGGAGCGATTACCAATCTGGCACTCTCCCCGGATGGTCGCTGGGTAGCTTCGAGAGGCGAGGACAGCACTCTCCGTCTCTGGCCAGTACCGGATCTGGACCAGCCACCGCTACACACATTGCCGCATGACGAGCTGATTGCGAAGCTGAAGTCGCTGACCAATTTCCGCGCCGTCCGCGACCCTGAGTCCTCGACCGGCTGGTCGATCGAGCTCGGCCCCTTCCCTGGCTGGGAGGAGGTGCCGACGTGGTGAGGCCACTGCTGACTGCTATTGCGGAAGGTTCCTGAGAAATTCCTCCGAGTTGAGCACCGTGAGGATCACGTCAGCAGTCCTACCTTGCTGTAGTTGGGGCAAGAAGCCCTGGGCCCCCTTTCCTGGTGGGCGGCTCAACAGGCCCTGATAGATCTGTTCCAGGCGCTCCTCTGGAGAAAGACGCAAGGCGCGGCCCTCGCTGCTGTAGACGAGTGAATTGGTCAGTTTCTCGAGGTTGCCGAAAAGGACCTCGGAAGTGGCATTGCTCAGCCCCTCTGCATCCGGGTCTCGCCCCAATATGGCCCGATAGAGCCTCTCGGCCAGGTATTCCGACTGTTCCTGAGTCATCTGGGCGGGTAGAGCGGTTGGCGGAGGAGGTTCGACCTCGACTGGAACCACCGGGCGCAGAGAACGAACTCGATAGTCCAGTCGCTGCGAGGTCAAGTCGGGTTGATCTTCGGAGATCGTGACGCAGTCCCGGAACTCCTCCTCTACGC
>JBATEX010000216.1:0-50140 GCA_049664225.1 Thermoanaerobaculia bacterium | reverse complement strand
GACGAGGAGACCGCCCCGCGTTTGAGACCCATGCCCTTGACGAAGCCCTTCCCCATGGCTCCGGAGGCGCGGTGCCGTTCTATGACAGCAATCTTGAGCAGATCCCGACCCGGGTCGGCCAGAGCTTCCTTCTCGCCGGACTCGATCGTGGCAGTGAGGTGCTCGGTCACGAGTTGGTCGGGAATGACACCGATGACTCGCGCCTGACGGCCCTGGGCATCAATGGAGAAATCGACTTGATCCCAGTCGATGTTCATGGTGCTACGCAAAGGATAGGAGTCATGGGCCAGGCGGGGCATGAGCATCCTGCCATCTCGAGCCACGGGTCGTCCGCCCCTGAAGACCAGGTGAGGCGAGGGAGCATCGAGGTCGTGGAAGGCTGCCAGGTCGGCTCGCCGGCCGGGGGTGATGGCGCCACGGTCCGAAAGTCCAAAGTAGCGGGCTGCGTTCCAGGTGGCCATGCGAATAGCGCGAATCGGCTCCAGACCGCGCGCGATGGCGGTTCGAATCATGTAGTCGATGTGCCCCTGGTCTAGCAGATCCCTGGGTTGGCGATCATCGGTGCAGAAGCAGAATCGATGTTGATTGTCCGCGTTGACCAACGGCAGCAGCGCCTCCAGGTTGTGGGCGTTGCTGGCCTCCCGAATGAAGATCATCAGCCCCATTCGGAGCTTCTCTTGCGCCTCCTCGGCAGTGGTCGACTCGTGATCCGAGCCGATGCCGGCCGCGATGTAGCCAGCCAGGTCTCGTCCGCCCAGGCCTGGGCAGTGACCGTCAACCGGCAGGCCTTCAAAGGCCTGGATCTTCGCCAACACTTCCGGCTCGGCCTCCAGCACACCGGGAAAATTCATCATCTCTGCAAGGCCGATCACCCACGGGTCCGAATTGAAAGGCGCCAGATCATAGCTATGCAGCATGGCTCCCGCAGTCGACATGTGGGTGGCGGGAACGCAGGACGGTGCCATGACGAACATGCTGAGTGGTCCGTCCTTGGCGCTCTCGAACATGAATCGGATTCCCTCGGTGCCCAGGACATTGGCAATCTCGTGGGGGTCGGTGATGACAGTGGTCGTGCCTCTCGGAACCACGGCGCGGGCAAACTCGGACGGTGGCACGAGGCTACTCTCGATGTGGACGTGAGCGTCGATGAAGCCGGGCGCCAGATAGGCGCCCTCGAGATCCAGGCGGTCCTGGGCCGGATAGTCACCCAGCCCGACGATGCGCGATCGGGCCAGCGCCACCGAGGTCTCCTGGATTTCACCACTGAGTACGTTGACGACCCGGGCATTCTCGATCAGGAGATCGGCTGGGGCTTTGCCCCGGGCATGTTGGATGAGGTTCTCGAGATCCATGCTCTGTCTCCTTGGGCCCTGCTCGGGCCTCGGGCGACATTGTAGCGCCCCCCAGCCCTTTCGGCTCGAGGGCCCTGGGGCAGTGAAGCGGCCGGCGCCGTGTCTGCAGCGGTTCGGCGGGCGATTGGAGTTCTGGCTCTTCAGCGCAAGGCGTAGAAGGCGACCAGCAGACCGCTCAGCAGGTACAGGAGCGGATGGACCTCACGATAGCGCCCGGCAAGGACCCGAATCAGCACGAACGAGACCAGCCCCAAGGTGATGCCGTTGGCGATGGAATAGGTGAAGGGCATACCGGCGATCGTGAGCAGGGCCGGGACTGCCTGATCGGGAGCCTTCCAGTCGAGGTCTTTCGAGCCCCGCATCATGAGAGCGCCAACCAGAATCAGGGCGGGGGCGGTCGCGATAGCTGGGACGGCCACGAGCAATGGGGTGAAGAACAGTGATAGGAGAAAGAGAATCGCCACAGACACCGCCGTCAGGCCTGTCCGCCCTCCCTCCTCGACCCCCGTCGCGGACTCTACATAGCTGGTAACGGTGCTGGTGCCGAGCAGGGCTCCTACCGAGGTGCCGACGGCATCGGCCGTGAAGGCCCGGTTGGCCCGTGTCAACCGACCCCGTTCGTCGACGAAGCCGGCCAGGCGACCGACCCCGATCAGCGTGCCCGCGGTGTCGAAGAAGTCGACGAAAAGGAAGGCTAGGATCACGCTGAGCATCTTGCCCGTGAGCAGCCCATGGAAATCGAGCGCGAAAAGCGTCTCGCGCGGGAGTGAGGGGATCGTCAGGATCGACTCCGGCGCTGGAGAGATTCCCGAGATCCAGGCGGTGCCGGCCACGATCAGGATCCCATAGAGGATTCCGCCACGCATTCGTCGCGTCATCAGGGCTGCCATCAGCACCAGGCCGGCCAGGGCGAGCAGGGTGGACCGGGCGGTGAGATCGCCCAGACCCACCAGGGTATCGGCGTGATCCACGACTACTCCGGCGCTTTGCAGACCGATCATGGCCAGAAAGAGACCGATACCTGCCATGGTGGCGACCTTGATCTGGGCCGGAATCGCCCCTACCAGGGCGCTTCGAGCCCCGGTCACCGCCAGGATCAAGAAAAGGACCCCCTCGATGAAGACCGCCGCCAGGGCGATGCGCCAGTCGACACCCATTGCACCCACGACTCCAAAGGTGAAATACGCGTTGAGGCCCATTCCCGGTGCCAGGGCGATGGGAAGGTTCGCCCACAGACCCATCAGCAGGGTGGCTGTGGCCGAGGCGATCGCCGTTGCAACGACGACGTCCTCCCTCGGCAGGCCCGCCTGTGAGAGAATCTGGGGATTGACGAAGAGGATGTACGAGAGGGTGAGAAAGGTAGTCGCTCCGGCGCGGAGTTCGGTGCCGACGGTGGAACCGGCCTCTCTCAGACCAAAGATCCGTTCCAGTCTCTCCATGACCATTCAGTCGATTCTAACGGCGGTTGAGAATTTTGGATGAAACGTTTTGGGCCTCTCGAGCGTCTATCTAAGTGAGACGAGACGAGTCGAACACTTCTAGACATGATGGTTCATCCTCGATATCCCGAGATCTGCGTCGAGTCGCACAGCCACAACCCTCTGGCCCTGGTGGCTGCGGTCCGGGAGGCTCTGCGTCTGGCCCACGTGGAAACGTCCGAGATCAGCCGATTCTCGGATCAGGCCCTGACCAAACGAGAGCCGCGACGGGTTCGCGAGGTCTGTCAGAAATGGGTGATTCTCGACGACGACGCCTTGCTCGACTGAGCTGGGCGATTATTGGCTTTGCTGGCCCGCCACCACGGCTCTGACCGAAAGCTCCTTCCCGGCCACTTCGACTTTGATCTTCCGAAGCTCGTTCTCCTCGAGTGCGCGCTCGGTGGAGAAGGAGAGGATGTACTGGCTGCGAAGCTCTTCGTTGATCTGGGCATAGGCCTCGTCGAGCTGGTCCATCTGTGTGATGTAGAAGATACCCCCACCCGTGCCTTCGGTTACGCCCTCCAGGTCTATCTTCCTGAGGGCGCGTCTGGGATTCTGAATTCCGGCCAACGACAGGATGTAGACCGGGACACCGAGCTGCTTGCCGTATTGGATGCAGCGCCTGGGCCCGTAACGGCTCTGCACGTCGTCTCCGTCAGTCAGTAGCACCAGAGCCTTGCGGCCCTCGGCCTCCTCGAACTGGAGCATCGAGAAGATGATCGCGTCGTAGACAGCAGTCAGACCCTCGGGCTCCAGCGAGTTGAAAGTGGAAAAGAGCTCGAGCAGGTCGCCGGTCGTGGCCTGGGCGAGCCTCGGCTTGGTGTCGAAATCGACCAGAAATGCCTGATCCAAAGGCCCGATGGTTGCGCCCAGAAACTGGGCGCCCGCCTTCTTGGTGTCGACCATCAAAGCCCACATGCTCTCCGAAGTGTCGATGACGAGACCCAGAATCAGCGGTACGTCTGCCGCCAGAGCGAACCGGTCTACGGGCTTTTCTTTACCGCCTACCTTGATGCGGAAGTCCTCGGGTTGGAGACCCCGGACCACTTGGCCATCGCGGTCGCTGACCACGACGTTGAGCTCCACCAGATTCACCACGACCAGCTCGCTCATGCTCTGCGGATCGAGCAATACCGCATCCTCGAGGGAGCTGTCATCGTCCAAATAGGCCACCACTCTCACGTAGTCCTGAGCCCCGGGATCAGCAGAGGTCAGCTCGGCGCGGAAGGGCTCTTCGGTGAGAGTGGCAGCAAGCTCCTCGTTCCAGTAGAACTCGATCCGATCCAGGCTTCGGCCCGCAGGGGCGCTCACGTCGGCCGTAACGACGGCCTTGCCCGACGACGGATCGCCTTCGATGTCACGGATCCGGACTTCGAAGGAGCGTCCCGTCTGGTTCACCTGAATCTCGTGTGAGCCGAGGCGCTGGCCATCGCCAGAAAGTGCATCTGCCCTGACAACGTGCGGCCGGGCCTCGGAGCCGAACTCCATGATGGCGCGAAATGGTGGCTTTGAGTCGGTCGCCACCTTTTCGTCATCGAGGAAGAACTCGACCTGCGCCACCCTCGGATCGCTGCCGAGAGTGTCGATGCGCACCTTTCCCGTGACCGGTTGGCGTCTCGGTGGCAGCAGCCGAATCATCTTGCCGGCGGTGGCGGCGGCGGATGGGCCTGTCTCCGCGGCTCGGCGCGGCGCATTCCATTCCGCGACCCGGCGGCCACCACCCTCCAGGGAGTGGTCGGAGATGTCCAGGGCCGCTGCCCCCCAGAGACCCGTGTGGAGCTCTTCCACGATGACGACCCCCTGGGTCAGATCCTCGGGCACCAGGATGGCCTGCCGGTACTGCCATTGATCCATTCCCGACAAGCTGCCGGGACGGATCTGCTCGTAGCCGATCGAGGGCGGGTCATCGATGACGGTCAATGCCATCGTGACCCTGAAGTGGGGGTTCTCGACGGCCTGAATGCCTTTCAGGCTCAAGCCGATCTCCAGCAGCGCTGCCATCATGCCGCGCCCGGAGGTGCCGGCGGCATCAGGTCGGAGAATCCCCACTGTCGGAAGAGGACCTTCTACATCGTCAGGCTCATCGAGGAACCGACCAGCTCGCGCGGCCGAGACCCAAAGTGGAGTTGCCGCGGAGATCCACCGGGGTGCCAGAACTCTCCGGTCGGGAGCACTGGAGCTCACTTCCAGGGCACTTGGCTCTCCGGTCGAGGCGCCAGCGATCATGACTCGTAGACGCTGTGCGTCCTGCAGAGCAGTCAGGGCCGAGGCGAGCTCCTCACCACTCGAGGCGACCAGTCCGCCGGTGGCTTCTGCCAGCACTTGGACACCAGATCGGGAGGCGGGAAAGAGGTCATCGGGCGATTGCCTCGGTTCCAGACCAACCACGGTCCATCCGGTGACGGCGAGGAGCTGCCCCACCTGTGGCAGGAGCCGTTCATCCTGGTTGGACTGCGTCGATGCCGAGCCCGAGTAGAAGATCTCCGGCGAGTGGTCGACTGCCTCTTGCGCCACGATCAGACACCTGGGCGCTCTTTGAGCACTCAATGCCAGCCATCCGGCCAGCTCCCCATAGTGATCGGCCAGGATGGTGAGCTCTCGATTGAGCGCCGAGGCTGGATCCAGCTGCTGTCGGCCCTGCCCCGCTCCTCTGAAGGCCGCTCTTTGATCCTCCAACTCGCCGGCGGTATCCACCAGGTCGGAGTAGAGGTCCAGTATTTCTCGGATCGCGTCCGGGTCGCGCGTCGCCTCGAGGGCCGTTTCGGCAAACGGTTCGGCAACGACGACTCGCACCTCCCCCATACGGGTCAGGGTATCCGCCTCGGAGTCGAGCCACTCGAACGCCTGTCGCATGCCGCTGCGGGTGGACAGAACGGGATCGAGGTAGACCTCGAAGTGCCACGCGAAGGCTCCGGACGCCACCCCTTTGCCGACGCGTTGCAGATCTGTCTTGTGCACCGCGTTTCCGTCGACGAGAACCTCCAGGTCCTGGAGGCTTGGTCTCTCTGAGCTTCCCGATGGGGACAGGAGGAGGACTTCGCGCTCCACGGCAAGGCGATCGGCTCCCTCGCCCTGGAACCCGATCTCTGGTTGCGCCTTCGGTGCGGAGGTCAGGGGCGGTATAGAGCCCAGGACACCATTGACTCCGAGCATGGTCGCGGCTGCGGCCAGCAACCCCGCGGCAAGAAGCAACAAACTGGTCTTCTGGGTCTGCCTGGGCGCTTGCGAAATGCTGTCGTGTTTCATCTCGGCGAGAAAAGGCGAGGACCTACGTGACAAGCAGGAAAAGCAGTGCCAGCAGTCCGAGAATGACGATCAGCGTCTTGGTCCTTCCAGACATGACCAAAGGCGAGGGCTGCGCCTTCTGCTGATCCTTCGCGAGAGAACGCGGAGCCTGGCTTCCTGGCGGTTTGGCCGAACGCGGCTTCGCTCGAGACCTGGGCCGCGGAGGGCTTGGCGTCCCTGGTGATTTGGCAGCCAGGTCGGCAGAGGGAGAATCTCTCGGAGGAGGGGAGGGCCGTTTTGGGGTGGGTTCGGGAGGGGGCTCGGACAACCCGTCTACACCGAGAGTTTCGAGGACGGCCGCCCTCAGCCTGGCATGATTCGACTCCTCGAGATGGCCGAATTGCACTCCCATTCCGGAAGGCGCGTCTGGACCTTGCGGTCGAGGGCGAATCCAGACGATCTCGCCCACACCCTTGATGGGCTCGCCGTCGCCCAGCATCAACTCGAAGCGGAGAATCGTGCCAACCGGTCTGGGGTTCTTGCTTTGGACGAACATGCCGCCCGTCGAGAGGTTCGCCGTTTGGCCCTCCTGCGGTTGCTCCTGGGTGTCGAACTGGAGCCGAACAGCTGCCCTCACCGGGGCTCGAGAATGTTCCCGAAAATGTTGGTCAGAGGGATCGGACCGTACCACCGTCCAGGGATGCTAGCAGATCGGTTCCGGAACCCGATTCGGGGGAACCGGCCATTGCCTGGTAGAATTCAGTCTTCCTGCACTATTCGGGCTCCAGCAATGGCAGCGAATCCGCGCACTCCCTCTTTGGCTATCTCGTCGCGCCCCAAGCGCCAGGGGGAGGAAAGTTTCCAGACTCCTGGTTTCTTCCATCGCCCGATTCGACCGATCAAGCCGAGACAGAAGAGATCCTTCGAAGTTCCTGATCGCTACGTCATCCGAGAAGATGAAGTCGGGCCGTACCTCAGCTGCCTCGAAGCGCCGGAGCTGATGATTCGGGTCGATCGTGATCGGTCGCTCACGGCTGGCGCTGCCCGAAAAGCCGACGAGGGAGCGATCTTCCTGGATGGTGTCGCTCAGGGCGAGCCTTTCATGGACCTGGAGCGTCGCGTTTACAACCTGGATCATCACGAGGGTTGCGTTCGACACTTCACGCTCTCCACCTGTGAGCAGGCCCTGGTCCTGGTGGCCCGAGGTCTGGAATTGAGAGAGAAGCCCTGGCAGGTCTACGCCAACGAACCAGACCTGGATGTTGTCTTGGCCGTTTGGGTCCTGTGCAACAGCATGCATCTACAAGCGCAGGATTCGTCGATTCGCAGCGCAGTGGTTCCCCTGGTGAGGCTCGAAGGCCTGATCGATTCGCACGGCCTGGAGCTGTACGAGCTCTCCGGCTATCCGCCTCAGATGGTGGAGGAGATTACCGGCAGCCTCGTTTCTCTGCGGGAGACCGAGCAGCAGCTGAAGGCGGACGGCGAGTGGGGGACAACCGACCTTCTGAAGTACCTTCGAGACCAGCTGCACCTCATGGATGAGATGGTCTATCCGGCAGACTTCTTCGAGGCATTTCGTGGCATCGAGGAACTGGCGAAGACAGAGCTCACGGACAATCGAATCGCCGTGGTCTGCCGATCGGATTGTGGGATCTACGAGCTGGAGAAGGACCTGAAGCGGCTCTACGGGAAGCGGCTCGGGGTCGTCGGGCTGCAGACGAGGCCCGGCGTCTATACGCTGCGCCAGGTCGACCCTTTTCTGCCGGTGGACCTCAACGAGGCCTATCGCAAGCTCAATGTGCTCGATCCGGCAGTACAAGGTGGAGGATCGAACAACCGATGGGGAGGCTCGGGGGAGATCGGTGGGTCTCCCCGTAAGACTGGTACCACTTTGAGCCCGGTCGATATCGCCGAGGCTGTCAAGCTGGCCTACCGCCGGCCCGGCATGCGGGACCGGGTCCGCTCGATCGCGCTGGCCGTGGTTCTCAGCGCACTGCCGATGGTGGCTGGATGGCTGATCGTAGTCTGGAATCGGGTGATCGAGGAGCCTCGAGGCTTGTTCGCGGATCGACAACTCGAGTTTCTCGCAATGTCCAGCGCTGTGGCGATCGGCTGTCTGCTGGTGCTGGGTCGTCGGCGTCGGCGGCGAGTCTTCGGCCTTCAGAAGCCGGAAGGTAGAGGCTGGCCTTTGATGGCTCCTGCCGTGACCCTGGGTGGCCTGGCGGGTGGGGTCTGGGTCTTCTTGCAGTCCTGGTTGCAGGCGGGGACGCCGGGCTCATTTGGTATGCCGCAGCTGCTGGCCTTGGTCGGGTTCCCGCTGCTCGCCGAAATCGTATTTCGAGGCGTGGCCCACGGAGTTATGGTTCACGACTTCAGCATTCAACACTCCCAGGGGCGCTGGTTTCTGTCGTGGCCCGTTGCCATCTCGACCGTGCTGTTCGTCGTCTGGACTCTGATCCTGCGGCCCGTGGTGATCACAGACCTCTGGTGGCCTGGGCTGTCGTCATGGATTCTGCCGCTGGGCGCCGCTGTCGCCGGTGTTGCGCTCGGTATGGCGAGAGAACGCTCAGGCAGCCTTCTCGCATCCCTCGGTCTGCACTACCTGGCAGTCGCCATCGGTCTGGCCATCGCCTCGATTCTCCGCTAGAGTCTGCGCCCCGAGGCAGTCTCCACCGCGGGATTGTCGCACCCTCCCATGAAGTCCTATCGGATCAACGAGATCTTCTTCAGCCTGCAGGGAGAAGGAGTTCGTGTAGGACAGCCAAGCCTGTTCTTGAGGTTCTCCAAGTGCAACCTGACCTGCAGGGTCGAGACCCATGGCTTCGACTGCGACACCGAATTCGAGTCCGGAACAGACCTGACCGCCGATGAGATTCTCTTCGAGTTGCGGTCTCTCACACGGGAGTGCAGGTGGGTGGTGCTGACAGGAGGAGAACCAGCTCTCCAGGTCGATGCGGAGTTGATCGGAGCGCTGCACGAGGCCGGCTACCGGCTGGCCATCGAGACCAACGGCACCGTCGAGCTACCGGAGGGCCTGGATTGGGTGACTGTCAGCCCGAAAGTGCCCGAGGACGCGATCCGGCAGAGGGTCGCCGACGAAGTGAAGTACCTTCTACGGTACGGACAGGCGTTGCCCGAGACCACGGTCAAGGCCGATCACTACTGGATCTCTCCTGCCTTCGAAGGCGATCGCGTCGATCCCGGGACCCTCGACTGGTGCGTCCGGCTGGTCAAGGAGAACCCGCAATGGGGACTTTCCGTACAAATGCACAAGTTCATAGGCCTCCGATAGCCATAGTGGTATGTCTTTATGGCTCCTTTCTTTGGCTAGGCGAGAGTGCTACCTTTTTGGATAGCTTCGAGCTACCCCGGTGTCTCGCAGACCACTACCCTTAGTGAGGTTCCTTTCGAGCCGGTGTTTTCGTAGAGTTTGGCCTCGAGGGTTGGGTAGGAGCAGTTGAACGAATGTCATTGATCACTCTGAGAGCGCGCCTGTCGGGAAAGCGCCATGGCGGTTGCCATTCGGGCGGATCTGTGCCCTCGGTCCCGGTCTCGCAGTCGCCCCTGAGGTTGCGCCGCCTGCTCCCGGTCGCACCTTCGATGATCGCGGCTGCCATTCTGGTGGCCTACCATCTGGTACTTCTGTGGCAGCGATTGGCCGACCAGAGCCTGCTGCAGCCGGCCGTTGCTCTACGGTGGATCGCTACGGTCGCTCTCTTGATCGGCCTGCGGCGGATGCATGCGGCCGGCCTACCCCTGATCTGGGGGCGAAGGGCCCTGGCTTTCTGGTTGCTCGTGCTGCTTCTGCACGTGAGCTTCCTCGGCCCGCTGTCGGAGGAAGCCGTTGCCGGAGGAGACTGGAGTACCAGTGCCGGTCTGGCGCTGATTCTACCGGCAGCGGCACTCTTCGTGCTGTTGTCCGGGATCATCTTGACTTGCCGGCTCGCGGCCAGGGTTACCGTCACGAGCTCGCATCCGCTGCGTTTCCTGGCTGTTCCGACTGCCAGCATCGAGCCCCCCTCCAGGCGAGGGCGGCTCCCATCTCTTTCTTCGAGACCCCCACCAGCTTACAGCTGATATCGGTGTAGAACACCGCCGAGTCCTCGAACGGGCGCCCGTGTGTCCGTCCGAGGCAACCTGCTCGCACGGATCCTGGATCCGAATCCGAGCACTCAATGAAACGACCAGCAACCATTTCTGGAAGGAACTTTGTCAACCATGCTCAGAAAGACACAGACAACGATCTTGATCTGCCTGCTCGCACTGGTAGTCATGCCAGTCTCCAGTTGGGCAGCGCCGTCGCCCCAGCAGGATGAGAGCACGGCAGTCGAGCAGGAAACGGCAACCGAAGCCGAACAAGGCGAGGAGGCAGGTGCAGAACCTGCCTCTTCCTTCTTCGAGGCCACCACAGTCACGGCCACAGGAACCGAGGTCGATGTCTTCAGCATCGCGACGCCGGTCTCGGTGATTCCTGAGGCGGAGATCCAGAGGAAGCTTCCCGAGAACGCCGTGGACCTCTTCAGGGCACAGCCCGGCGTGGACGTGAACGGCGTTGGCCCCAACCAGGCCAGGCCCATCATTCGGGGCCAGCGGGGGCTCAGGGTTTTGTTCATGGAGAACGGACTGCGACTCAACAACGCCCGCCGACAGTCTGACTTCGGCGAGATCTCGGGTCTCATCGACATGGGTAGCGTCGGCAGCGTCGAGGTCTTGAGGGGCCCCGCTTCCGTCCTCTACGGGACCGACGCGATCGGCGGCGTCTTGAATCTGGTAACCAAATCGCCAGCCTATGGAGACGGCAGCTGGACGGCAGGCTCCGTGGGTCTGGGGTACGCCGATGCCAGCGATGGCTTCAGGGGTCAGGGCTACGTCCAGGGTCGGCAGCAGAAGTGGGCCTTCAATCTGGGCGCCACCTACCGTGACTCGTCGGATTACCTGGCGGCCGGAGGAAGTTACGGCGACATCACGCTGCCGGACGACACCCCGGTCAATGACACCGGACTTCAGGATGACGCTATTTACGGCTTCCTGTCGTACGACTTCACCGACAGTCAACTGCTGTCTTTCCGGTTCAATCGATACCGTGCGGGATTCACCGGTTTCGGATGGGTGGACCCGATTCTTCTGGGTGAGCTGGACAAGGTTCAGATTACCTATCCGTATCAGGACTTCGATCGCTACACGATGGAATACAACGCCAGCGCGTTGCAGTCTGCCCTGGCGAACACGGTGAGAGTGAACCTGCTGTACCAGGAGAATCAGAGAGAGCTCGTCAACAACATCGACGCCTACTCGAGTGAGGTCTTTGGGCAGCCGCTGCCTCCAGGAATGTTCTTCCATGTCGGTGTGAACACCGAGAACTTCACGGATCTTTCGACCCTGGGCCTGCGCGCCGAGGCCAGCAAGATCCTGGGTCAGAATCATCTTCTCTCCTATGGTGGCGAGTACTACGACGACGATTCACTCAACACCGACTATTCGCTTACCCAAGGTGCCCTGGCGATGCAGACCGATCCCACCAAGCCACCGGAGGACTTCACTCCACCCTTTTTCACTGACGAGGACGACATTGCCAACACCCCGAATGCCGAGAACATCGCATGGGGCCTCTTCGCTCAGGATCAGTTCCTGATCGGCAGTCGCTTCTCGGGTACGGTCGGAATCCGGTATGCCAATACCGAGACCAAAGCCAAGGAGACCCCGGGCTTGGACACGACCGGTTTGGATTTCTCGGACGACGACTTCGTCGGGGCGGTCAGTGGCGTCTATCAGGTGACGAGCAATCTCAATATCGTCGGCACCGCCGGCACCGCTTTCCGTGCCCCCAATATCGTCGAGCGGCTGTTCAACGGCCTGACTCCGGAAGGTAGCGGCTACCAGATTCTCAATCCGGATCTGAAGTCCGAGAACAGCACCAACTTCGATCTGGGAATGAAGTACAGGCGCATGAACGCGGTCTTCGAGCTCATGCTCTTCCGCAACGAGATCAAGGATGGCATCGTGCAGGAGTTCTTGAGCCCCGAGCAGATCTCCCAACTGCCGCCCGACGTGCAGCAAGAGATCGAGGACTCCGGTGCCAACGTCGTCGTCCAGCAGCAGAACGTGAGCAAGCTGCGCTTCGAAGGAGTCGAGACCATGATCGGTTGGCGTGCCAACAACGGTGTCTCGATTGGTGCCAACTACACCTACTTGGATGCGGAGCGAGTCGACACGGGTACTCCGACCGGTGATACGTACAAGAACAAATTCAACTTTCACACCCGCTACGATCGCCTCACCGGGAAATACTGGGTCGAGTACCGCCTGCGTCACAACGGCAGTGCCGATGCGGTAACGGATCCCGATGCGCCCATCCCGGCGGTCGGTGAGACGCTCCCGGCCTTCACCATCCACACCCTGAGTGGCGGCGTGGTGCTGTTTGAAAGAGGCAGCCAGCAGCACAGCCTGACCCTGGTGATCGACAACTTTACCGACGAGCTCTACTCGGAGTTCTCGAACGCCACCTTCTTCCGCCCGCAGCCGCGGCGGAACTTCCTCGTGAGCTACCGTCTGCGGATCTGACCCAGACGCAGCCTCCCTCTCGGCCCCGGAGTCCACTTGGATTCCGGGGCGTCTCTTCTTCCGGCGCAACGGGTCGTTCAGGGTTGCAGGCTGTGGTGAGGAGGCAGGACCTGAGTCTCTAGGCCGGCGATCTCTCGCAATGCTGCTTCCGTATAGCGAGCCGTCATCAGGCCGCGCCATTGGGCCTTGAAGTCCGTGTTGTCCATGGGTGTCGCCAGCTGGCGTGACAGCCCAGCGACTTCCGCGATGCCGTCCTCTGTCAACGACCGGCCGCGCAGGATCTCGGTGGCGCCCTCCACGGGCACGGGCCGCGAGCCCACCGCGCCGAGGAAGATCCTGGCATCGGAAACGATGCCTTTGCCGTCAGTCCACAGGGCCGCGGCGACCGACAACACGGCGAAGTCGATGGATCCCCGTCGGCGTAACTTCCAGAAGCTCGATTGGCAGGTTTGGCTGTCACTTGCGCCGGGCAGGAGGACATCCGTGACGATCTCGTCAGGGCGTTTCGCCAGATAGTCGATCCCGTCGTCGCGATAGAGCTCTGTGAGGGCGAGGACTCTCTCGCCCTCGGCAGACTGCAATCGCACTCTGGCGCCGAGAGCGGCGAGGATTGGGGCCGAATCGGATGCCGTGTGCGCCCAGCAGCGCGATGAGCTCGGTGCGACCCAACAGACCGAGCCATCCTCCTTCATGCAGTAGTCGATCGCCCGCCGCCAATCCTCGGTCTGGTTGTAGTACGTGCAGCGCGTGTCGAGGCAGATGTTGCCACCCAGCGTTCCCATCTGTCGCAAGGGGGGCGAGGAGATCGAGCCGATGGCTCGCGCCAAGGCAGGGAAGCGTTTCCTCAGCGCTGAACTGCGAACCAGGTCTCCCAGCAGGGTGGTGGCACCGATTCGAGCCTCTTCTGAAGGCTCGGCGAGGTCGATCCCCTCCAGCTCTCTGATGGACATGAGGCTGACCACGGTTGCCGGCTTCTGGTGGCGCCGCTTCATGTTCGGCCACAAGTCGGTGCCGCCCGCGACCACGCGAGCGTCGGGTCCATCGGCGGCGAGAATCGACGCGGCCTCCCGTGTCGAATCCGGCATGTGGAAGTGAAACTGGGGCAGACGGAGCATCGGTGGTCCCTCTTTACCCCTCTAGGGTGCATCTCCTCGGGGTAGGCATCGAGTCATTTTGTCGTCAGAGCCCCATCCTTGCGCTTCAAGGCCTCGGTGCGCTCGGACATGGTCCCGGTGTCGCCGCGCATCTTGGATGAGCGCTCTTTCTTCGAGTCGTTGGTGGCCTTGCCATCTCCACCCTCGTCGGGTGTCGGCACCAGTAGGGTCTTCCCGAAGTCCAGCTGAGGAAAACCCGCAGGGCCAAAACGCGCCTCTTCCCCTTTGTCCTTTGCCATCAAGGCTTGGAGGATCATGTGGGGCTGAATCGGCACCTGATCGATGCGAACACCAACCGCGTCGTAGATCGCGTTGGCCAGTGCCGGGGGTACTGGCAGGAGTGGACCCTGTCCCACTTCCTTGGCGCCGTGGGGACCTTCCGGGTCGGGATCCTCGATCAGGTAGCTCGTCACTTCGGGCATCTCGAGAAAGGTGGGACTCTTGTATTCGAGCATCGAAGGCATCTTGTGAACCAGGGCGTTGGAAAGGTGCCGAGGCAATCTGCGAAAGGCCTGCTCTTCCATCATGGCTTCACCCAGGCCCATGTAGACGGAGCCTTCGATCTGGCCCAGGACGAGCGTCGGATTGATGGCCCGGCCGATGTCGTGGGCCAGCCAGACGTGAACGGGGCGATAGATGCCGCTCGACGGGTCCACTTCCACCTCGATGACGGCTGCCGAATAGGAGTAGGTGGGCGATGGCCCGACGCCTGCGCCGCGGTACTTTCCAGGCGAGCGCGGTGGTATGTACGAGCCGACCGTACCCAGCGTCCCGAATCGGGCCTCGGCTGTGATCACCGCATCCTCGAAGCTCAGACCATTCTCCGGATCCGACGAATCGAAGACCTGGCGATTGGCGAAGACCAGGTTCTCTGGAGCCGTCTCCAAGCGCTCGGCGACTGCCGTGGCGATGAGATCGCGAGCTCGCGTAGCGGCCTGGAGCGCTGCCTTGCCGGCCATGAGAGTTACCCTGGAGGAGTAGCTGCCCAGGTCCACCGGCGTCAGATCGGTGTCAGCCACGCAGAGCCGAATGTCCTTGAGGTCAACTCCCAGAACATCGGCCACCAGCGCAGCCAGCACCGAATCGGAGCCCTGTCCGATTTCTGTCTCACCGCAGAACAACGCGATGCCACCAGAGCGGTCGAGCTTGAGCTGTACTCCAGACTGCGGAAGGTGGTTCCAGTAGATGGGAAGCCCGGCGCCACACATGTACGCGCCACAGGCCAACCCGAGGCCGCGACCCTGTGGCAGCTTGCCTCGGCGCTGGCGCCAGCCGCTGCCGTCTACCACCGCTTCGATGCAGCGCTGCAAAGCGATCGTGCCCAGCCGCAGCCAGTTGGCGGTCACCTGGCCCGGAGTGGCGAGATGGGCCAGTCTCAGGTCCGCCGGGTCGAGGCCCAGCCGTTCCGCCGCCTTGTCCAGGTGAACTTCGAACGCGAAGCGTGGTTGCGGAGTGCCATGACCTCGCTTGGGACCGCAGGGGGGCTTGTTCGTGAAGCACCGGACGCCATCGAACTGATAACGAGGAAGCGAGTACGTGACCGTCTGAAGGGCTCCCGTGTAGTAGGTGGAGGCCACTCCATAGCTACCGTAGGCGCCGCCGTCGAGAGCGGTCTGGAGGTGTTGGGCCGTGATTGCGCCATCTTTCGAAAAGCCGGTTCGGATCTTCATCGACACCGGATGGCGCCCCCTGTGGCAATAGAAGACCTCCTCGCGGTCGAGGGTGATCTTGGTCGGTCTTCCCAGCTCGAGGGCCATCTTCGCGGCGACGATCTCGTGGTTGAAGGGATCGCTCTTGCCGCCAAATCCGCCACCGTTGGGACAGGCGATCACTCGGATGCGCGCAGCGGCAAGCCCGAGGACCCGGGTTAGGGCGCGGTGCAGGTAGTGAGGCGTCTGGGTCGAAGAGTAGACGGTGATGCGATCGACATCTTCCGGTACCGCCACAGTCGCATGCTGCTCCAGTGCGAGATGGTTGTTGCCTTCATAGAAGAAGTGATCCTCCAGAATCATGTCGGCCTCGTCGAAGCCGCCCTCGAGGTTGCCGAATCTAAGAGACACACTCTTGTGGATGTTGCCCTCGGAACCGTAGTCGTGGATGCGAGGCTCAGGGTTGGACAGAGCCTCTTCGACCGAAGCGATGGTCGGTAGAGGCTCGTAGTCGACCTCGACCCGAAGTGCGGCCTCGTACGCCGCATCTTCAGAAGTCGCCGCCACCGCCGCCACCGGGTCGCCGACGAACCGGACCCGTTCGAGGCAGAGAGCGTGCTCATCCTGGGAGACCGGCAGGATACCGAAAGTCTCGGGCATCTCGGAGCCGACCAGGCTACCGAGAAACCCCTCGACTCGCTGGGCCTGAGTGAAGTCGATGGAGGTGATCCTGCCGTGTGGGATCCTGGAGCGCACCAGCCGGAGGTGACACATGCGAGGGAAATCGAGGTCGTCGGCGAAGCGGGTGACTCCGGTGACCTTGTCTCTGCCATCGACCCGGCGGAACGGTCGGCCCACGTATCGACCGGAAGTGGCGCCGTAGGCTGCGCCTACCTTGCGAGTCTTGGGATCTTCCATCGCTCTATCGCAGTTCTTTTCGAGATTCGTGCTTGGTGATTTCAGCTGGCATCGGAGGAGGGCGGAGGAGTCCCATGGAGGATCTCGGGCGAGTAGGGACCATCTTCGCCCCGCAAGAGAGCCGCAGCCGCCTCCACGGCCTGAACGATCTTGTGATAGCCGGTGCAGCGGCAGAGATTGCCTGCCAGCGTCTCTTCGATCTGTTTCCTGCTTGGCGCTTTCTCCTCTCGCAGGAGCGCAATCGAAGCCATCAGGATGCCAGGAGTGCAATAGCCGCACTGCGCCGCATTGAGATCGGCCATGGTGGTCTGCAGAGGGTGAAGCTCGTTGGCTTCCTGCACGCCCTCGACGGTGTGGATTTCGCTGCCGGCCAGTTGCGCGGCCAAGACCAGGCAGGACAGCACGGGTCGACCATCAACCAGCACCGTGCAGGCGCCGCACTCACCCAACTCGCACCCGTGCTTGGTCCCGGTGAGTCGCAGTTGCTCGCGCAGGACCTCGAGCAGGGTGTGATGGGTGGGGAAGGAGACGGTCTTCTTCTCGCCGTTGACCGTCATCTCCAGGATTGTGTCTCTCTCTGGCATGGCAGCCTCACTGTGGTAGATCGGAAGACGCGGTCCGGTACTCGTCGAGCAACGGTGCATCCGGCGAGTCCGGGTCGGCGGGCTCGACTCCTGGAGTCAGCAGCCCGGCGACCAAGTACTCTGCGAACTGCGTCGCGATCTCCGAGATCTTGGCAGATGCACCCGATCTGTCAAGCTCTTGCTCGAGCGAGGTCGTTCGAAGCTGCGGTGTTGCGGCGCCAGGAAGAATCAGGGGGCAGCTGGCAGGTGCTCGAGATTCAAGGGGAGAACCTCTTCGTCTCGAAAGACCATCCGGCCCTGAACATAGTCGCGGAGGCGCTCTCGCCCGCCCTCGGGAAGCCGCACGAAGGTCACTCCCATGCCCTGGGTCTTCTCGGTGCCGGGACTGGTGTGCCGAACGACTTTGACCACACCGTCGATGGGACGTGGATCTCCTGGCAGATGAAAGGTCACCTCGATTTCACTGCCCACTGGCGCCCTGCGGCTCGTGTGGATCAGCATGCCGGACTCCGAGACGTTCGAAGTCTGACAGGCTCGGAGCAGGTTGCCGGTCTCGACGGCGAGCTGCAGCTGAACGAGGAGGCGGTCCGCCTTTCGTTGAGCCACGCCGAGGCTGGCCGCCACGTGTCGCTGCAGGGCCTCGGTCGAACCACCAATGGGCAGCACCTCGACCCGCTCGCTGTCGATCTGGGCGCCGAGGTCTTCGGCGTAGTCGTCCTTGGTCAACAAGACGACGGGCGAATGGGCGTTGGCGAGGGTGGGTGACTGGAGAATCTCGAGAAAGTCGACGATGCTCAGGTCGGGCAACGGATACTCGGCTACTATCAGGTCGTAGCGAACGTTGGTGGCCAGGATCAGGCTCCGGGTACCACTGGTAGCTCTTGTGACTTCCATCGAAGCCCTCTGGAAGATGGGTTCCATCTTCTCGAAGACCGGGTCCTGAGTCATGATAGCGAGGATTTTTTTCGTCGACTCCATGATGGGAACCTCTCTCTTTTGCGCCCTGCTGATTGACCGACTAGAGCGCTATTCTTCGCCTTGCAGGAGTCGAGTCGCAGTGAAGTGCTTCACATCGAGGAGAAAACCATGAGTTTGAAGATCGTTCAAATCGATGCCTTCGCGTCGCGCCCGTTCAGTGGAAACCCTGCTGCCGTCTGCCTGCTGTCGGAATACCCCGGCAACGAATGGCTGCTCTCGGTCGCCAGAGAGATGAATCTGTCGGAGACCGCGTTTCTGAAACGCCGGGAGGAAGGCTTCGAATTGCGTTGGTTCACCCCCGAGGTGGAGGTTGAGCTGTGCGGCCATGCCACCCTCGCCAGTGCTCATTTTCTGTGGCAGGAAGGAGTTCTGGAATCGGATGAGCCGGCGCGATTCCATACCCCTAGCGGCTGGCTGACCGCTGAGCAACGGCAGGAGTGGATCGAGATGGACTTTCCAGCCGCCCCTGCCCAGGCCGTGGCGGACGCTCCGGATGTGCTCAGCGCCCTGGGAGTCGAAGCCAAATTTGTCGGGAAGAACCGCTTCGACTACATCGTCGAAGTCGAGTCCGAGACGGTCCTTCGCTCGGTGCGGCCGGACTTCAAGCTCCTGGCCGAGGTCTGCGAACGTGGCGTCATGGTCACCAGCGTTGCTGACGAGGCGGACTTCGACTTCGTCTCACGCTTCTTCGCGCCGGCCGTCGGGGTCGACGAGGACCCGGTCACCGGATCTGCACATTGCTGTCTGGCGCCCTTCTGGACGGAGCGACTGGCCAGAGACGAGTTGGTGGGGTTCCAGGCCTCACGACGTGGTGGAGTGGTCCGCACCCGGATGAACGGGGATCGAGTCTATCTCGCTGGTCAGGCCGTGACGATTCTCACGGGGCAGCTACACCTCGAAGTACCTACCGGGTAGGTGGCTTCCACTGGGCGCTTGGCGGGCGGAAATAGACCTTGAGCCTCGCAATCCTCTGCTCGTCTTCAGCCGTGTTCTCGAAGATCCCCCACACCACGGTTGCGTTGAAACCGCGCTGCACGGCCGGATTGGCCAGCCACTGCGCCCTCGACTGAAGACAGTCACGGTCCGGAGCGCATTCTCCGCCGCCGGCCCCGTCGAAGGCCTCGTAGCGATAGCCGGCGAATCGGACCGACTTCGGTAGGACCACCGATACCATTTGACAGTTGCTGGTCCCTCCCAGGTAGGCGGCCAGCTGCTGCCGGATCGCCTGTGAGATCGCGGGCTCCACAGAAGCCAGCGCCTCGGTGCTCGAGCCGTCGGCTCCGGGGCCGACGAAACCCGAGAGCTCCAATTGGGTGGAGTTCCCCAGGCTCTCGGCAGCATCTCGGGCGGCGTGGGTCGCTGCGGCCGGACACGGGACGGTGCCCGCGGCGACCGTCTGAGTGGAAGTGACCGCCCATTCACCGATTCTGCACTCCAAGCAACTGCCATCGCGATAGGAGGAGATATTGGGCGTGTCGTCTGGGCTTGCGGTCCCCGCGGTCGGGGCCGGAGGTGCTTCCACGACCCGCTTGACCTCGATTGCGGGCGCGTCCTCGACCGGCTCTGGGGCGATGAATTCCGGCTCGGTGGGCGGCGGCGCCTGAGCCGCGGGGATTTCGTCGACTACCTCGGCGACCAGGCTCGACTCGGGCTCTGCGGGTGCGTCTTCGCTGGCCGCAGGCTCTGCAGAAATGTCCGATTGGCTCTCCGGTTCCGGGGCTACGGTGGTCGCTTCCAGAGTGGGCTCGGATTGGGGCTCGGGCTGCGGTGGGGTGGGTGCTGATGGCTCCACCGTCGAAGGGCTCGCCTGCTGTGGTGCCGGCAGCTGTTCCTGTTTCGGTTTGGGCACAGGCACCGGCGAAGGCTCGGGGACGTGTGTCTCCTGCACCTCCGGAAGTGCCGATTCTTCGATCGGCGGTGCGCTCTCGGCTGGAAAAGGCGTCAGGGGCTCCTCGGCTACCTGGACCTCCACCTCTGGCTGCGGTTCGGGCTTCGCCTCTTCCCGTTGGCTGGACTCTTCGGCGATGGCCGCCTCTGGAGCTCGGGTGGCTTCCGCAGGCTCTGGCTGCGGTTCGGGCTTCGCCTCTTCCCGTTGGCTGGATTCTTCGGCGATCGCTACCTCTGGAGCTTGGGTGGTTTCCACAAGCTCTGGCTCGGGTTTGGGTTTCGCCTCCTCCTGTCGGCTCGGTTCTTCGGTGATCGTCGCGTCTGGAGCTCGGGTGGCCTCCACAGGTGATGGCGTCGGCGCGGATTCGACGGTCGCTCGATCTGGCTCCGACGGTGCCGGAGCCTGGGAGCGAGCCTCTCGGGCAGGCAGAGGAGGACTGGCGTCCCTGGGGTTCCCCTTGGAGAGCTTGACTTTCATCGGCGTCAGGGACCGGCCCCCGGCCTCGAGGAAGGAAGCGTTGATCGAAGGTTTCTTGCCCTGTTGGAGGTCGAACACAGCTACGTACGTGAGGAACTCCGGATGCTGCACTTCGACCTGCCACGGGCCCGTCGCGAGACCGGCAACTACGGCCCGTCCCTTCTGGTCCGTGGCCACTTCCGGAGGATTGCCTTCCGATCCGCGCCCCTGAAAGCTGACCACGACTCGGGCTCCCGCAATCGGCTTGCCCTTCGAGTCGTTGGCCTGGATCCCAATGGCTTCGGATCCTCGCCAGGATTGAGCCCAGGCGGGCAGAACGGTGGCCAGTGCAAGAAGGCCGGAAACCAAGGCCAGGCGGCGGTGGTGATGCATCGTATCCCCCTTCGATCGCGTCAATCGGAGGCAAACCTGTTCGATCACTGCTCCAGGCAGCTTACCCTCAGCGAGGCGCTTGGACAAGCCATCCTGGTCGAGGAGGCGCGCCCCCGTCGGGAGGGCTGTCCTGATACGATTGGCGCGAATTTCGGGAGGAACCATGAATCCTTTGCGAGAACTCCAGGCTCAGGGGCAGGCTGTATGGCTGGACTACATTCGTCGGGACATATTGCTCGACGGTTCGCTCCGCCGGATGGTGGACGAGGATGGAGTCAGCGGTGTCACCAGCAATCCAGCCATATTCCAGAAAGCGATTGGGGAGAGCGAGCTCTACGATCAGGCGATCCAGGACTACCTGACAGCGGAACCGCAGGGGCAGATTGAAGGTCTCTACGAAGCTCTGGTTGTCGAGGACATACGCCTGGCAGCGGACATATTGCTATCGGTCTTCGAAGGCACGAAGGGTCGCGACGGTTTCGTCAGCCTCGAGGTGTCTCCGCATCTGGCTCGCGATGCCGACGGCACCCTGGCAGAAGCTCGACACCTCTGGCAGCGAGTCGAGCGGCCCAACCTGATGATCAAGGTTCCGGCCACCACCGAGTGCATGCCAGCTGTCGAGGAACTGCTCGCGGAGGGAATCAACGTCAACGTGACGCTGATGTTCTCCATGGCCCACTACGAGGCTGTTGCCGGAGCCTACTTGCGAGGTCTGGAGCGATGTCAGAGCCCAGAGCGGTTGGCGTCGGTGGCCTCGTTCTTCGTCAGTAGGGTCGACACGAAAGTGGATGAAATATTGGAGAATCTCGGTGGTGAGGCGGCCCTCGACCTCCTGGGCAAGATCGCGATCGCCAACTCCAAGCTGACCTACGCTCGCTATCAGGAGCTCTTCGAAGGTGATTCCTTTCGGTTGATGCGTGATCGCGGAGGTGCCCCGCAGAGGGTACTATGGGCCAGCACCAGTACCAAGAACCCCGCCTATCGCGATGTGATCTACGTCGAGGAGCTCATTGGTCCCGCGACAGTCAACACGATTCCACCCGAGACCCTGGAGGCGTTCCGGGATCACGGGAAAGTAGGGCCCACACTTCTCGAGGACTTGAGCGGCGCCAGCCGGCAGATCGACGATCTCGACTCCCTAGGGATCGATCTGGCGGCCGCCACCGAAGAGCTCCAGCAAGAGGGGCTCGAGAAGTTCGCGATGCCTTTCGATAGCCTGTTGGATACCCTGCGGAGCAAGAGTGATTCGCTGCTCGCGGGCGTTTCCGTGCGCTCTGGAGTCGAATGAGAATCTCGATTCACGGTCGGACGTGTATCGGTAGGCCGAAATGAGAGGCGGGAATCCTTTTCAGGGCGGAAGAGGCGCTGGCTTCGGCGGCGATTTCGCCGGCCTCACCGGGCCGGTGCCGAGGGACCTGTGGATCCTGCTCGGGGTGATCTTCGGTACCTTCACCCTCCAGTTCTTTCAGATTACCGAGTGGTTGCCTCGGCTGCTTCGCCTCACGCCCCTCGTCTGGCGCAGTGGATTCCTTTGGCAGTTGGTGACCTATCCCTTCATCGGCACTGGTGCACCCAATTTCTGGTTCGTGCTGGAGCTGCTCATCCTGTTTCTGTTCGGACGAAGTGTTCTCAGCCGACTCGGTAGCCGCGGATTCTGGAAGCTCTTGATGTCCGCGACTTTGGCAGCAGGAATCGCCGCGGTGCTGATCGGCGTGCTGGCGGATGTGATGGCGGGCCCGGGACCACCACCTGCGACGACCCTGGTTCTCATGCAGGGCCAGCGAATGGTGCTGACGATCCTGATCGCGGCCTTCGCAACGATGAACCAGAACGCCACGATCCTGCTGTTCTTCGTGCTGCCGATCCAGGCGCGCTGGTTCCTGCTGCTCGAGATCATCTTCGCCTTTCTCGGCTTCCTTTCCACTCATGATCTGGCTGGGTTCATCGGTCTGTGTGTGGCGGTGGGTTTCACTTACGGCGCTCTGACTGGGTGGCGAACCCAGAACTGGGTCCGAAGAACCAGGTTGGGCCTGCAGCAGCAGTGGCTCAGTCTCAGGCTGAAGTGGATGCGAAAGAAACGCGGCATCCACGTCGTGCGCGACGACGATGACCGTCCTGGTCCCTGGCTTCATTGAGGGTCGGGAATTTTCCCGCGATTTACAGGCGTTTGAAGAGGTGAGCCTTTCCTGGCTCCGGCAGGGTTCCCATCGACACCGGGGAGAAGAACGGGGTCAGGTTTTCATTCGACAAATCCCCTGCCGCAGTACCTTACGTCACAAAGGAGAGTCATGTCGGATACGTTGACGTTGCCAGTACTTCCTCTCAGGGACACTGTCGTGTTCCCTGGGGTTACGACACCTATCGGTGCCGGGCGTCCCGGCACCCTGCGCGCAATTCAGGCCGTCTCCAGCTCGAAAGAGAAGCTGGTCTTCGCGGTATCCCAGCGAGAGAACCGCGAGACGGTGACTCCGGATCGTCTTCACACCATAGGCACAGTGGCGCGGATCGGTCAGCTGCAGAGAGTCACCGGCGGAGTGCAGTTTCTCCTGCATGGAGAGTACCGAGGTATCGCCTTGAGGATCAGCGATGCCAATGGTGAATACCTGGAGGCTGTCGTCCGCCAGGCGGAAGAGATGTCACCCAGCGATCCGGCTGACGCGGCCTTCCTGGGGTTGCAGCGAGAGGTACGTGAAAGGGCCCTCGAGCTGGGGCAGAAGGCGGGGTTTCCTGAGGACGTCGTCAAACAGGTCCTGACCTCGGCCGAAAACCCGGCCCGCCTCGCCGATCTGGTCGCGGCTTACCTGGAAGTGCCGCATCTGGAGCGGCAGATGCTCCTCGAGACACTCTCGGTCGAGGAGCGACTGCGCCAGGTGCTGCTGCAGGTTCAGCGACAAATCGGGGTGCTCGACGCGCAGCAGGACATCAAAAGCAAAGTGCAGCGTGAGCTGGGTGACCGGCAGCGCGAGATGGTGCTTCGCGAGCAGCTCAAGGCGATTCAGGAGGAACTGGGTGAGACCGACGGGGACCCTGGTCTCGGGGAGCTCAAGAAGGGCCTGGATGCGTTGGATCTTCCCGCGGAAGCCCAGAAGGAGGTGGACCGGGAGCTCGATCGTTTGGAGAGGATGAACCGGGAATCCATGGAGTACCAGGTCATCCGCACCTACCTCGAGAACGTCGCCGAGCTGCCCTGGAACACTCGCAGCGAAGACGATCTGGATCTCCACCGCGCGGCCGACATCCTCGATGAGGACCACTACGGCCTGCAGGATGTCAAGGATCGGGTGTTGGAGTACCTAGCGGTTCGTCAGCTGCAATCCGAACGGGATCTGCTCGAATCGGTGGTCGTCGAAAGTGATGACGAGCCGGCGGTTTTCCCTGATTCGGGGGAGAGTGAGGCAGACGCTCTTCCGGCTTTGACGGTTGACCAGAAGATCGACGACGAGTCGGCCTCGGGCCCTCTTCGCCCACCCGAGGAGGACAACAGCTCCAAAGGCCCGATCCTGCTGTTTGTCGGCCCACCAGGCGTCGGCAAGACCTCGATTGCGAAGTCGATCGCACGAGCCATGGGAAGGAAATACGTTCGAATCTCATTGGGGGGTGCGCGCGACGAGGCAGACATTCGGGGCCACCGCCGGACCTATGTTGGGGCCATGCCGGGTCGAATCCTCAAAGGGATGAAGCAAGCGGGTACGAAGAATCCGGTCTTTCTCCTCGACGAAGTCGACAAGCTGGGGGTTTCCTACCAGGGTGACCCAGCCAGCGCCCTACTCGAGGTTCTGGACCCGGCGCAGAACGACAGCTTCGTCGACCACTATCTCGGCGTTTCCTTCGACCTTTCAGAGGTGCTGTTCGTCACCACCGCCAATTTCATCCAGAACATCCCGGGTCCTCTTCTGGACCGCATGGAGGTGGTCGAATTCACCGGCTACACGGAGCGGGAGAAGCTGGAGATCGCCAAGCGCTACCTGGTGCCTCGACAGTTGACTGGCAACGCTCTGGACGAGGACCATCTGACCATCTCCGACGAGGCGTTGGCGGAGGTCATTGCGCACTACACCCGCGAGGCGGGTGTTCGGCAGCTCGAAAGGGAGATCGGTCGACTGGCTCGCAAAGTGGCTCGCAAGATCGCGACCAACGAAGTCGAGACTTTCAAGGTGGAACCAACGATCGTCAGCGATCTGCTGGGCCGGTCGAAGATCCATCCCGAGAAGATGTCACGCGAGGACCAGGTCGGAGTGGCGACGGGTATGTTCTATACACCAGTCGGTGGCGACATCATGTTCGTCGAGGTCAGCACAATGCGTGGCAAGGGTGAGCTGGTTTTGACGGGTCAGCTGGGTGATGTGATGAAGGAGTCGGCCAGGGCCGCCTGGAGCTACGCTCGATCCCATGCCTCGGAGCTCGGTATTCCCGAGGAGATCTTCGAGCAGATGGATGCCCACATCCACTGTCCGGCGGGTGCGATTCCGAAGGATGGCCCTTCGGCAGGTGTCACGATGGCCACGGCGCTGGTGTCGGCGCTCTCCGGCCGCTCCGCCAGGCACGACATAGCAATGACGGGCGAGATCACGCTTTCCGGCAGGGTGCTACCCATCGGCGGTGTCAAGGAAAAAGTGTTGGGGGCAGTTCGGGCCGGTATCTATCGGATTATCTTGCCGGCCGAAAACGAAGCGGATCTCGATGACCTGCCGGATGACGTCAAGGACCGCCTGGAGGTCATCGCGGTCGATGAGCTGGGTGAGGTGTTGGGGCCCGCCATTCAGGGTGGCTCATTCGAGGACGGCAAGCTCCTGTTCAGCGAACTCGAGAGCGGTCGATCGGCACGAGCCCCCAAACAGCTCCAGCACTGAGGCGGACTGAAGAGATCCCGTATACTTCCGCCGTCATCGACATCTGGCGGAAGATCTGCTGTGTTGACTCGAGTTATCAAGATCCTGGCCTTGGCCGCCATGGCAGCCGGCTCGTTCGGCTCGTCTGCGGGTGCGCAGGAAAAACAGGCCCTCAAGCTGGAGAACGCCAGGCTCGTCTATGAGGAGATGATCGACGAGCGGGAAGGGGGTGTCCCGCCCTCTCTCAGGGCGGATGCCAAGTGCGTCGCCGTCATTCCTCATGTCGTCAAGGGTGGATTTCTGGTCGGGGGACGTCACGGCAATGGGGTCATGAGCTGCCGCGATGACGCGGGCGTTTGGAGCCCACCTGTCTTCATCGAAATCAAAGGCGTCAGCCTGGGTTTGCAGGTCGGTGGGCAATCCAGCGATCTGGTGCTCTTCTTCATGTCTGAAAAGGCTGCCCGCTCGCTGATGACCAGTAAGTTCACCCTCGGAGGTGACGCCAGTGTGGCAGCTGGGCCCGTCGGCAGGGAGACGCAGCCCAATTCGGACCCGAACGTCAAGGCGGAGATCTACTCCTACGCCAGAGTCCGGGGACTGTTCGCCGGAGTCTCACTTCAAGGAAGTCATCTGGCTCCCGATCAGAAGGCTATCGAAAGCTACTACGGCGAACGTATATTCCCGGAGAAGATCGTCTTCGAGCACCGAGTCCCGAGAAACCCTCCCGAAGCCCGGGCCTTCGCGGAGTCGCTGCCCTGAGACACTGAAGGGCTTAGGGGCTTAGGGGCTTGGGGTCTTGGGGTCTTGGGGTCCTGGGGTCTTGGGGTCTTGCTGAGGTTTCTCAGTCTTCCTCCAGATCCTGCAGGCGCTTTTCGGCTTGCTGAATCTCCAACTTCAGTCGTCCGATGGCGATTTCGACCTCTGCCAGCTGATCCTGAAGGGACCGTTTCTGAATGGCGAGACGCTTGTCGTGACTCTGGAGCCAACGCAAGGAAGTGCGGAGTCGGTCAGCCGCGTCCTGTCTTGGGTCTACCACTCCCTGCGGTCACTTTCCGGGCTCGGCTCGATCACTTTTTGCGTGCCTCCTTCTGCAGGCCCTCGATCAGGAGTCGCTCCTCTTCCAGCGGTGTTCTCATGCACAGGGCCCGATGGTCGTAGGTGTAAGAGAACGCACCTGAGAAGGGCTTGCTGAACTGGAAGTTGAAGTTCCATGCGGACCTTTCGTCCTTGCTCGTCGAGCTCCACGGGCAGCAAGCGGTAAGCTGAAATTTGACCGGTAGATTGTAGGCACCCTTGGCCATCGGCCGCAGCAGCGACTCGAGCGCTTCGAGGCTCGGCAGAGCCCAGTCGTCGTAGCCTGCGAGCAAGAGACCATCGCAGTACGTTGCAGCGCGGCGCCAATCAATGTCGCGACCGTTGTCTTGGGTCGCCCAGAGGAACCCGGTGCTCGGATCCAGGTAGACGCCACCGACCCTCTCTTCCTCGATCTGAAGCTGCGCGAGGTCCTCGACGATCGCCTCGATAAAGGCCCTGGAAACGAAGGGTGCCAAAAGAGGGTCTAGGTCCTCTGCTTCACCAGGGACCGGCGTCTGAGCTGCGGCGCTAGACATCGGGCCGATCAAGGCCAGAGCCAGGAAGATCGTAGATCGATTGCGGCAACGGGACGGACGAGGAACCATGGATCGGTGCAATGGCGGGCCTAGGCGAGTCTCTGCGGGCTTGGTCGAGTCGGTCGATTCTTCCGAGATTGTAGCCGATATCGTTGATCGCTGGTCCGGGTGGAAGCGGGTCTGGAGGCCTCACGGATAACGACATCCGGAATGCGTGCATGGTCTGCCTGAGTCACCATCCAGCGGCTGGCCCTATGTTACGATCATCGGCTCGGTGCAAGCCATGAATGGACCTCGGCGAAACGAGTTGATTGGCGAGACTCTGCGACGATTCGTGCGTCGTGGGGCGAAGACTCATCTGTCGAAGCTCCTGGGAAAGACGAGGCCTGAGGATGTTGCGCTCCAGTTTCCCCGCTTGACACCGGCCGAGCAGCTCGAGGTCTTCGAGATCCTGATCGAAGACTACCCGGACAGTGCCGGAGCAGTTCTCATCGAGTTGGAGCCGCAACAGCAACAGGCGGTGCTCGAGGCGCTGGACCGGCAGAAGATCGCGCGAGTCCTGTCGGACATGTCTGTCGACGATGCCGTCTCGCTGGTCGACTCGCTGCCGCCAGATCTCAGGGACAAGCTGCTCGAGATCGTCGATCTACGCAACCTAGCTGAGCTTCAGACCCATCTGACCTTCGGCGACGACACGGCTGGGCGTTTGATGGACACCGCGTTTCTGGCGCTCGAGGAGACTTTGACTGTCGCTGAAGCCATTGGCGAGGTGCAGAGATCGTCCGAGCTCGACAACGTTTTCTATCTCTACATTGTGGATGGCGAGCACCACCTCGTAGGGGTGACGTCTTTGAGACAGTTGCTGCTCTCCCGGCCGGAGAGGACGCTGGGGGAAGTGATGACCCGGTCGGTCATCAAGGTGCATACCGACACCGATCAGGAGGAGGTTGCACAACTTGCGGCCCGGTACAACCTGCTGGCAATGCCGGTCACCGACGACTCCAACCATCTTGCCGGGATCGTGACCCTGGACGACATCATCGATGTCGTCGAAGAGGAGGCGAACGAGGATTTCTTCAAGATGGTGGGCACCACCGATGACGAGCTGGTGTACCAGGATCGCTCCTTCAAGGTGGCCGGCTTCCGCCTACCCTGGTTGTTGATCAACATGGCCGGCCTGTTGTTGGCCGGAGCTCTGATCGGCATGTTCGAGGTGACCTGGAAGGAAGCTGCTTTGCTGGTGACCTTCGTGCCCGTCGTGATGGGCATGGGCGGAAACATAGGCTCGCAGACTTCCACGATCGCAGTGAGGGGTCTGGCCACCGGCCGAATCGTGATCGGCGAGTCCGTCCGTCGCTTTCTCTGGCAGCAGTTCAAAGTCGGCTCTATCCTGGCCGTGTTTTGCGCCGCCCTGATCGGCGTCGGCGCCATGATCTGGGGGGCGAACTCCGCCTACGGTCTGGTTGTCGGTCTTTCTTTGTTTCTCGTCTTGATGCTCGCCTCGGTCAACGGTGCAATGATTCCAATACTCTTCGAACGGTTGGGAGTGGATCCGGCGGTGGCGGCCGGCCCCTTGGTGACCACTTCTAACGACATTACCGGTATTCTCATCTTCTTCGGCCTCGCTTCGATGTTCATCGAGCTCCTGGTGAGGTAGGCCGAGCCTCACTTCGCGGGATTCGCTACTACTGGAACGAGAGATGGAGCTGCGCAGCGCAGAGGCGCTTCTACTGGATGTCGTGGATCTCCACGACTACGATCGCATCGTGACTTTCTTGACTCGTGAGTGGGGCAAGAAGCGAGGGGTAGCAAAAGGGGCGCGCCGGAAGCACAGTCGATTCGGGGGCCAGCTGCAGCCTCTTGGCAAAGCTCGTGTGGAGTGGATGGAAAAGGACAACCGGGACCTTGTGAGAATCTCGTCAGTCGAGCTCCAAAGGAGCGCGCGTCACCTGCAACAGGATCTCGAAGGGCTCCTGTTGAGCGCCTATCTGGCTGACCACATTCAGGAGTTCGTGCCGGAGAACGAGGCGAGTGATTTGTTCTTCCGATTGTTGGACTCCACGGTGCAGGCATTGGCCGGGGGGGTGGATCGCCACCTGGCAACGCGATACTTTGAGGCCTGGGTACTCCGGCTAGCGGGGATCTTCCCTGCCCCGGAGAGCTGTCCGCAGTGCGGCCGGGTTCTGGAGGTCTCTGGGGTGGTGCTGCTCGCCAGTGGTGAGTCCCTGGTTTGCAGATCCTGCGCGCGGACGGAGGCGAGGGCCAGGAACGTCTCACCCCAAGCTGTGGAGTTTCTCCGCCGCATCGATGGAGTGAAGCTGGTAGACCTGGATCACGTTCGCCCAACCATCTCGACGCTGGACGAAGTCGAGCAGATCTGCACCAGGGTGCGGAGGAGTTTTCTGCAAAAAGAGCTCAGGAGTTATCAAGTGATCCGTGAGACGATCTCGGGATTGCCCGGCAATCCGGCTCCCCCTACCGAGGATTATTGAGTGGAAATCAAGAACGTGCAGAGTTTTCAAGAGTTGATTCTTCGACTGCAGGCCTTCTGGGCAGAGCGCGGATGCGTCGTGCAGCAGCCCTACGACCTGGAAGTCGGGGCAGGCACCATGCACCCCGATACCTTCCTGCGGGTTCTTGGGCCCGAGCCGTGGAAGGTTGCCTACGTTCAACCCTCGAGGCGCCCAGCCGACGCACGGTACGGAGAGAACCCGTTCCGGCTTGGCAAGCACTATCAGCTTCAGGTCGTCCTGAAGCCTTCGCCCAAGGACGTGCAAGCGGTCTATATCGACAGTCTCCGGGCGCTCGGTGTCGATCTCGAAATTCACGACCTACGGTTCGAGGAGGACAACTGGGAAGCCCCCACCCTCGGTGCCTGGGGAGTGGGCTGGCAGGTCATGCTGGACGGCATGGAGATAACCCAATTCACCTACTTTCAGCAGGCTGGGGGCATCGAGCTGGAGCCGATCAGCGCCGAGATCACGTATGGCCTCGAGCGGATAACCATGTTCCTGGGGCTGTCGCGAAGCGTCTACGACGTCGATTGGGTGCCGGGTGGCGTGGACTACGGCCTCGTGCGCCATCAGGACGAAGTGGAATTCTCGAAGTACTACTTCGAAGTAGCCGATGTGGGCTTCCTGAAAGCGCAGTTCGACGGCAATGAGACGGAAGCCAAGCGCTGTCTGGAGGCTGATTTGGTGCTGCCCGCCTATGAGTGCGCCCTGAAATGCTCGCACCTTTTCAACGTGATGGATGCACGGGGAGCGGTCTCGGTCACCGAACGGGTGGCCCTGATCAAGCGGGTCCGCAACCTGGCTGTCGCCTGTGCTCGCGAGTACGTGGTCAGTCGCGAGAAGCTCGGATTTCCACTCCTCGCGACAACCGGGGAATCACCTCTCGAGAAGAAGGAAGTGAACAATGGCCGGGAGTGAGTTTCTCCTCGAGGTACGCAGTGAAGAGATCCCGGCCAGGCTGCTGCAGCCGGCCATTCAGGAGCTGGCGACCCGCCTGTTCGCAGAGCTCATGGAGTTGAATCTGGCGCCGGCAGAGATGGAGACCGGCTTCACTCCCCGCCGGCTGATTCTCATGCTCAAAGGCCTACCTTCTCGAGAGGCCGACCGCGAAGAAGAGCTCGTAGGACCTCCCGTCAGGGCTGCATTCGACACAGAGGGTCTCCCGACACGGGCCGCGGAGGGGTTCGCCCGCAAGTGCGGCGTCGAAGTCGAAGCTCTGCAGCGGGTCGAAACCGACAAAGGCGAGTATCTGGCAGCTTCTCGCAAAGTAGTGGGGAGGGCCGTTTCCGAGGTACTAGCGCAGATGGTGCCGCCCCTCGTCGAGGGGCTCAGCTGGGCCAAGACCATGCGTTGGGGTGTCGGTGAGGGACCGTGGGTGCGACCCATTCACGGCGTCGTGGCGCTGTGCGATGGCGAGGTGGTGCCCTGTCGCGTCTTCGATGTCGAGTCCGGGAGTGAGACCTCTGGCCATCCTGTGCTCTCGCCTCGTCCCTTCGCCATCAGAGGCGTCTCCGACTACCGTCGAAAGATGGCCAGACGTCAGATCGTCGTGCGGTTCGAAGAGCGTCGTCAGAGAATCCAGGATCAACTCGAGGCGGCGGCGCAGAGTCTCGGTAGCGAACTGGTTGAGGATCAGGATCTGTTGGATCGTCTGACAGCGATTTGCGAGATCCCAGGTACAGTGGTGGGCAGGTTCGAGCCTGCTTTCCTTTCCCTCCCGCGTGAGGTGCTGATCACCAGCCTGCGGGACCATCAGAGCGCCTTTACGCTGGAGTCGGGAGGCATGCTGCTGCCGAGCTTCATCACGGTGATGGATCGCCCCGACGACCCGAAGGGCCGCGTCCGGGCGGGCAATGAGTGGGTCGTCGCGGCACGCCTCGAAGATGCCCGGTTCTTCTTCAACGAAGATGGCAAAACGAGCCTCGAGCAACGACAGGAGAAGCTGCAGCATCTCACGTTCCATGCAAAGCTCGGCAGCTACGCCGCCAAGACTGAGCGAATAGCCGAGCTGACGAAGGAAATCTGCGACTCGCAGGGCTGGAACGAACTGGTCGAAGAGGCGAGTACGGCCTCGAACCTCTTGAAAGTGGACCTGACCTCGGAGATGGTCAAGGAGTTCACGTCCCTGCAAGGCATCGTAGGTGGTTTGTACGCCGAGCGAGAGCAGTATCCAGCCGAGGTGTGGCAGGCGATCTACGACCAGTATCTGCCGGCCTCCACCGAGGATGCGATACCGCGAGGGCGAGTCGGTCAAGCGACGGCTCTGGCGGATCGCATCGATACTCTCGTCGGAATGTTCGGGCTCGGTCTGATTCCGAGCGGCAGCCGCGACCCGTTCGGTTTGCGACGAGCAGGCCAGGGGGTGGTGCGAATCGTCCTGGAGTCAGAGATGCCCCTGGACCTGGATCTGATTGCGGCGAAGAGCGTGCTGCTGTTTGGCGATCTCTTGGACCGCAGCGGTCAGGAGATCCTGTCGGATCTTCGCTTCTTTCTCCAGGACAGGGTTCGTCACCTGCTGGGTCTTCGGGGCTACGCCTACGACACCATCGAGTCGGCGTTGGCCGCTGGCAGTTCCAATCTGCCCGACCTGCTGGCAAGGGTCGATGCCGTCCACAAGGTTCGGGAAGAGTCGGACTTCCTATCGGTGGTGCTGGCAGCCAAGCGCATCGCGAACATCCTTCGCGAAGCTCCGGATGAGGACCTGGTGGAAGCCCGCCTGAAGGAGCCGGCCGAGCGGGATCTTCACGGGGCAGCCAACAACCTGCGCAAAAATATCGACCGGGGCGAGAAACAGGCAGACTACGAGCAGTGCCTGCGAGCTATTGCCAAGCTCTCAGAGCCGCTGGACAGGTTCTTTGTCGAAGTCCTGGTCATGGATGAGAATCGCGAATTGAGGAACAACCGCATCGCGCTCCTGCAAGCGATCCAGCGAATGATCTCGCGTACAGCACGCCTGACCGAAGTCGTGGTGGACAAGAGCGAGCACCGCGATCGAGGGGAGTCCAAGTCGTCCGATTAGCGTCGCACGAAGGTCTATTTTTTCCGTCAACTGAAGCGAGAGGGAAATCATGAGTGAGAAGTGGATCTATTTCTTTGGCGATGGAAGTGCCGAAGGTAGTGGTGATCAAAAGGAGCTACTGGGTGGCAAGGGTGCCGGTCTGGCCGAGATGAGCGGTCTCGGGATTCCGGTGCCGCCGGGTTTTACGCTGACGACCGAAGCGTGTATCCGCTACCACGCCAGCGACAAGAACTACCCGCAAGGCCTGGAGTCGCAGTTTGCGGAGCATCTGCACCGTTTGGAGGAGCTACAGGGGCGCAAATTCGGCGATCCGCAGAATCCTCTTCTGCTATCCGTTCGATCTGGTGGCCCCGTATCCATGCCAGGCATGATGGACACTGTGCTGAATCTGGGCCTGAATCGCGAGATCGTCGACGCCCAGATAGCCGCGGGTGTCGATCCCCGATTCATCCGTGACTGCTACCGACGTCTACTGACCATGTATGGTGATGTGGTCCTCGGGGTCCCCCACGCGCTCTTCGAAGAGGTGCTGGCCGAAGTTCGCCGGGAAGAAGGGGTCGAGACGGACTACGAGATCTCGGCTGACGGTCTGGAGCGGATCGTCGGCGCCTTCGAAGAGATCATCGAGCGCCACGGCAAACCCTTCCCGAAGGAGCCGATAGACCAGCTCTGGGGCGGCGTTCGAGCGGTCTTCGATAGCTGGAATGTCCAAAGGGCGCGGGACTATCGTCGTCTCCACGGTCTGTCCGAAGACTCGGGCACAGGTGTCAACGTGCAGACGATGGTGTTCGGCAATCTCGGTCCCGACTGTGCAACCGGGGTGGCCTTCACGCGTGACCCGGCGACCGGCGAGAACAGGATCTATGGCGAGTACCTGGTCAACGCCCAGGGAGAGGATGTCGTGGCCGGAACCCGCACACCCCATGCCATTGCTCCTCGCGACGGGTCGGCTGGCCTGGGTGACGATTTTCCCGAGGCCTTCGCGACCTTGGAGCAGGTCTGTGCCAGCCTGGAGGACCATCGCCGGGACATGCAGGACGTGGAGTTCACCATCGAGCACGGCAAGCTGTACATGCTGCAAACGCGGGACGGCAAGCGTACCGGAGCGGCAGCAGTTCGTGTCGCCGTGGAGATGGAGGAGGAAGGGAGGATCAGTCAGCAGGAAGCGCTGTCGAGAGTGGTGCCGGAGCAACTGAACCAACTACTGGCACCAGTGTTCGATCCGGAGGAAAAGCAGCAGGCGGTGTCCGGCGACCGACTGCTCGCCAAGGGGCTCGCGGCCGGGCCAGGCGCGGCTTCGGGCCGGATCGCCCTTTCCGCCGAACGAGCGGCCGAGATGGCCGGTACCGGACCGGTGCTGTTGGTCCGCGATGAGACCTCGCCCGAGGACATCGTCGGCATGCACGCTTCGGCGGGCATTCTCACCAGCCGCGGAGGTATGACGTCTCATGCGGCGGTGGTGGCTCGCGGCCTTGGCAAGCCTTGCATCGTCGGCGCCGGAGCGCTCACCGTCCACGAGGACAAGGGTGAGCTCAGCCTCGGCGGCCAGCTCTTCAGAGAAGGCGATGAGCTCTCCATCGATGGCACGACGGGAGAGGTCATCGCTGGCAAACTGGCGCCACGTCCCTCCGAGGTGCTGCGAGTCTTGTTGGAAGGCAAGGAAGCCGAATCGCCAACTGTCCATGCCTTTACCAAGATACTGACCTGGGCGGATGAGGAACGAAGAATGAAGGTGCGGGCCAACGCCGACACACCGCATGATGCGCAAGTGGCGCGCTCGCTGGGCGCCGAGGGAATCGGCCTGTGCCGGACGGAGCACATGTTCTTCGAAGAGGACCGGCTGCCGTGGGTCAGACAGTTGATCTTGGCGCAGGAGGAGGAACAGAGAGACGCCGCGCTGGCCCATCTGCTGCCGGTACAGCAGGAGGACTTCGTCGGCATCTTCGAGGCCATGAACGGTCTGCCGGTGACAGTTCGATTGCTCGATCCTCCGTTGCACGAGTTTCTGCCACACGATCCCAAGGCAATCGAACAGGTTGCCGACCAGATGGGGATCTCGCCCGCCGACGTGAAGGCGAAGTCGGAGGCGCTCAGCGAGTTCAATCCCATGCTGGGTCATCGGGGGTGTCGCCTCGGCTTGACCTCACCGGAGATCTACGACATGCAGGTGGAAGCCATCGTGCGCGCCGCCTGCGCCTTGAGTGGGCAGGGCCGGGACCCACGACCGGAGATCATGGTCCCCCTGGTTGGCAGCGAAGAGGAGATGGCCCGACTGCGAGAGCGTATCGAAGGAGTCGTCCAACGGGTCAAGGAAGAGCTCGGGGCAGAGCTGGAAATACCCATCGGCACGATGATCGAGGTTCCACGTGCCGCCCTGGTGGCGGACCGGATCGCCCTCTTTGCCGACTTCTTTTCGTTCGGCACCAACGACCTGACCCAGATGGCCTACGGTTTCTCACGTGACGACGCGAGCCGCTTCTTGCCCGACTATCTCGAATCGGGGATTCTGTCGACGGATCCGTTCGAACGGTTGGATGTCGAGGGTGTCGGGCAGTTGGTCTCCTTGGCCTGCGAGCGGGGACGTCAAACCCAGAGCGACCTCAAGATTGGCATCTGTGGCGAGCATGGTGGTGAATCGCACTCCATCGACTTTTTCGAGACGTGTGGACTCGACTACGTTTCCTGCTCGCCCTACCGGGTGCCGATAGCCCGTCTCGCAGCGGCCCGCGCCAGGATGAGCCAGACCTGACCGTTGCGGCTGAGGTGCGGAACCAACGGGCCTTTGATAGTCGGCCTGGAGCGGATCCTTGGTTTTGGAATGTGTGAACAGATTTTGACAACTGGCCGACAGCACGCCGCCTGTGGTGCGGTTGTGGTACAACGCTTGATAAGAGCGGGTCCAGCAGGGCTTGTGGTTGCTGCCCGGCGGATCTCGACAATAGGAAGGAGTCAAACATATGCATCCCATTCGAGTGGGTCTTGCGGGTTTTGGCAGGATCGGTCGAAACCTGTTTCGGATCCTTTACAAAAACCCTGACGTTCGAATCAGCGCCATCAGCGATACAGCCGACCATGCGGCGCTCGAGTACCTCATTCGGTTCGACACGATCTTCGGGCGCTTTCCAGAGGAGTTGAGCGTCAAGGAAGGCAACCTCTATGTCCACGGCCAACAGATCCCTATGTTCTCGGGACAGCGCCCGGGCGATGTCCCCTGGGGCGCCCTTGGGATCGACGTCGTCGTCGAGGCGACCGGGCAACAGCGCACCCGCGAGGAGTTGGAGGGACACCTGGAAGCCGGCGCCAAGGCGGTGATCCTCTGCGCCCCTCCAAAGGACCCACCCGACATCACCATCGTCATGGGGGTCAATGATCAGAACCTCCGACTCGAGGATCGGATCATCTCCAACGCTTCTTGTACGGCTCACTGCGCAGCACCGGTGATCAAGATCCTGCACGAGGCATTCGGGATCGAGAGGGCTTTTCTGAACACGGTTCACGCCTACACCAACCAGCAGCGCCTGGCGGATGTGCCGGCCAAAGATCCGCGTCGCGGCAGAGCGGCGGCGGAGAACATCATCCCGCAACGCACCAACTCGGCGCAGATGATCATGGGCCTGATCCCGGAGCTCGAAGGCCGGGTCATCGGGGAAGCGATGAATGTCCCGGTGCCGAATGGTTCTTGCGTTGACCTGGTCTGCTGGCACGAGAAACCGGTTTCGGTTACGGCCGTCAACGAAGTGATCCGGACGGCTGCGTCCTCCTCACGTTGGGTCGAGATTCTGCACTACGAAGACGATCCGATCGTCTCAACGGACATCATCCGAAGTCCCTTCTCCAGCACCTTCGATTCCCTTGCCACCATGGTCTTGAAAGGTCAGGTGTCGAAGACTCTCTCCTGGTATGACAACGGTTGGGGCTATGCCCACAGAGTGGTGGACCTGATTCAGTGCTGGATGGGTCTGCAACAAGAAGCAAAGGAGGTTGCCTGATGGCACTGCGCGTAGGTATCAACGGCTTCGGTCGTATCGGTAGGAGCGTCTTCCGGATCCTCAGCGATCGGGACGATATCGAGGTGGTGGCAGTCAACGATCTGTACGAGAATCAGCAGTTGGCCTACCTCTTGAAGTACGACACTGTCATGGGAGTGCTGGACAAGGAGGTCTCGATCGACGGCGATCAGATGTTCGTCGATGGAGACCGAATCGCGATGATCGATGAGATGGACCCCGCTGATCTGCCGTGGGCCGATCTGGGGATCGACGTTGTCGTCGAATCTACAGGTGTCTTCCGTTCGCGAGAGCAGTTGGAGAAGCACCTGGAGGCGGGGGCCAAGAAAGTGATTCTCACTGTCCCACCGAAGGACGAGATCGACGCCACCATCGTCATGGGGGTCAACGACGAGGATCTCGACCCGACGGATCGGATCGTCTCCAACGCCTCCTGCACGACGAATTGTCTGGCACCCATTGCCAAGATTCTCGATGACTCCTTCGGGCTCGAGGAGGGGTTCCTGACCACGGTCCATGCCTATACCAACGACCAACGGTTGGCCGATGTACCGCACAAGGATCGGCGGCGAAGTCGCGCCGCGGCGGAGAACATCATTCCGACGACTACAGGCGCAGCGCGGGCCGTAGGCAAGGTGCTGCCTCATCTGGACGGCAAGCTCGACGGCATGGCCATGAGAGTGCCGGTGCCGGATGGCTCCATCGTGGATTTTGTCTGCCGCTTCGCTGCCACGCCCTCCCGTGAAGAGATCAATGCCGCTGTCCGGGAGGCTGCCGAAGGTCCGATGAAGAGGGTCGTCGAGTACAGCGAAGTGCCCTTGGTTTCCAGCGACATCATCGGCAACCCGCACTCGTCGATTTTCGACGCCCTGTCCACGGCTACACAGGGCGAGGGATTCGCCAAGGTAGTCTCCTGGTATGACAACGAGTGGGGCTACTCGAATCGGGTTGTGGATCTGATGGAGCGACTGATGGAGATCGATGGCTGACATGGCCGGGAATCGATAGGAATAGCAGGCCCGTTGTCCGGGGCGCTTGATCACCTGGCTCGCTTGGTCGAGAATGGCTTGGGGCCTCTCCATGGCGCGCTGCGGACGAGCAGTGTCGTCAATCACAGGAAGCCGGAGGTAGTGGTATGGACAAGGTGGTGACCGCGATTCTCGGTGGGGGACAGGGTTCACGCCTGGCACCTCTCACTCGTTACCGCGCCAAGCCGGCGGTTCCGGTGGCGGGCAAGTTCCGTCTCATCGATATTCCCATTAGCAACAGCCTGCACGCCGGAATTGACCGGATCTACGTCCTGACGCAGTTCAACAGCGCCTCATTGCATCGTCATATCGCCCAGTCCTACCGATTCGATGTCTTCAGCAGCGGTTTCGTGAATATTCTGGCAGCCGAGCAGAGTGTCTCGAATCGGGATTGGTATCAAGGCACTGCCGACGCTGTGCGCCAGAATCTCCCGCGACTGATCTACAAGAGGCCGTCGGAAGTTCTGGTGCTGTCGGGCGATCAGCTTTACCTCATGGCTCTGCGCAGCTTTGTCGAGTGGCACCGGGCCAACCTGGCGGACCTCACCGTGGCGGTCAAGGCAGTGCCACGTGAACAAGCCCACGCCTTTGGTGTGATGAAGATCGATTCCCAGGGACAGATCATCGATTTTGTCGAGAAGCCCCAGGATGCGGCTCAGATCGAGGAGCTGGTGGTTCCGACACAGACGCTCGAGCGCCTCGGATTCCCTCCCGATCCGGACCAGTGTCTGGCCAGCATGGGGATCTATGTCTTCAAGCCGGCCGTCCTGAAGGCGCTACTGGACGGTACATCGGCAACCGATTTCGGGCACGAGGTGATACCGACCGCAGTACCCGATCTGAGGGTCTTCGCGTTTGGCTATTCAGGATACTGGCGCGACATCGGAACGATCCCGGCCTTTCACCACGCCAACCTCGAGCTGACACAGAGTGTGCCACCCCTGGATCTCTACAGCCCGACAACACCGTTCTATACCCATCCCAGGTTCTTGCCAGGCACCAAGATCGAAGACTGCTCAGTCCACCACTCGGTGATCTGTGAGGGCAGTGTCGTCTCGGGTGCGAGCGTCAGCAATTCGATTGTCGGGATCCGGTCGATGATCCGTGAAGGGACGGTCATCGACAGCACCGTAATGATGGGTGCGAACTTCTATGAATGGGAGTCCGACACTCCAGACACTCCCTTGGTCGGCATCGGTCGCAACTGCACGATTCGCAATGCGATCATCGATCTGGATTCGAGCATCGGCGACGGAGTTCAGCTGATCAACGAAGCCGGTCGCGATGAGGTGATCGAGGAAGACTTCGCGATTCGGGGCGGAGTCATCGTCATTCCAAGGGGCTGTTCGATACCCAATGGGACGGTCATCTGATATCGCTCGGCGATGAAGCTCTTCCTGTCTGATCCTATACGTCGGCAGCTCGGATTCGACTCCGTGTTAGCTGGCTCCAAAGGTGGAGTCGAGCTTCGCACAGCGCAGGACAGCCGCGATCTGGCGTATCGGTTGAAGTTGATCGCCAGGGACAAGGGTGCCTCCGCCGCGGCGCCCAGTGGCGGCACGCTCCACGGCCTGGCTCTTCTGGAAGAGGTCTGGCAGAGGTTGATCGGGCGCTATTTGCAGAGCCGAGATTCGAGGTTCCTCCATCGGGCTCTCGAAATCTTGGCGCTGCAGTTGGGCGACGAGGTACTGCAGCAAGTGCTCGACCGATTTGCCGCGGACTTCCTGGCCCTGGACGCAGAGACTGAGGTGGATGGAGGATTCGGCTGGGCCGCCAACCGGCAGGGTAGCGAGCGCCAGGAGGTCTTCAGGGAGCTGCTGATCTTCTGGTTGATCCACTCGAATCCTGCAGTCCAGCCTCAGATAGGACTGCTGCATGACTGCGACTTCGTTCACGGTCCCCTATTCGAGAGCTTCACGTCAGCCGTGCAGGAGTTTCTTGCCAGCCTCCCGGGTCTCGACGAGCAGGACGGGAGCCTGCTCGGCATGCTGTTGGCCCCATATCGCGCAGCTCCGGACTCCATCGGTCAACAGCTCCGCATGTTGCTGGCTCGATGGGGCCGGCTGCTGAGTGGTCTCGAAGCTCAGATTCAGTTGGGCATCGACGTCCTCACGGAGGAAGAGGTTCCCAGGTTCGCAGGGAGTGCCGGTCCGAGTCAGGCGCCCTCGCTGCCCGCCGAGTCGGATGGAAGTCAGGCGAGCTACAGCCAGGACAGAGACTGGATGCCGGAGCTGGTGCTGATCGCCAAGAACGTCTTCGTCTGGCTCGATCAGATCTCCAAGTCTCATGGCAGGCCGATCCACCGGCTCGACGAGGTCCCTGATCAAGCTCTGGAGCGACTGGCCCGCTCTGGTTTCACCGGTCTTTGGTTGATCGGCATCTGGGAACGCAGCCTCGCTTCCGAGCGCATCAAGCGCCAGGCGGGCAATCCTGAGGCCATGGCCTCGGCCTATTCCTTGAGGCGATACCAGGTCGCCGAGAACCTCGGTGGCGATACTGCGCTGGATATGCTGAAGGACCGCGCCGCGAGACATGGGATCCGACTCGCGGCCGATATGGTCCCGAACCATACGGGAATCGACTCCGATTGGCTCCTGGACCACCCTGATTGGTTCTTGGGCGAAGCGACCTGCCCCTTTCCAGGCTACAGCTTCCAGGGTCCAGATCTTTCGCCTTCGCCTGGAGTCGGGATCTTCCTGGAAGACCACTACTGGGACCGCAGCGATGCCGCGGTGGTCTTCAAACGCCTCGATCGCAGCAACGGCGGGAGTCAGTTCATCTACCACGGCAACGACGGAACCTCGATGCCTTGGAATGACACGGCCCAGCTGGACTATCTCAACGCCGAGCTGCGGGAAGTCGTGATCAACACCATCGTCAGTGTGGCGCGCCAGTTCCCGGTAATTCGGTTCGATGCGGCCATGACTTTGGCGAAAAAGCACTTTCACCGCTTGTGGTTCCCGGCTCCGGGTGACTCGGGTGCCATTCCTTCGCGCGCCGAGCGAGGACTGTCGAATGCCGAGTTCGACCGTTACATGCCGAAGGAGTTCTGGCGCGAAGTCGTGGACCGGGTCAACGTTGAAGCACCCGACACCCTGCTCATGGCCGAGGCCTTCTGGTTGATGGAGGGCTACTTCGTCCGCTCACTCGGCATGCACCGCGTCTACAACAGTGCCTTCATGAACATGCTCAGGGACCGGAAGAACGCAGAGTACAGAGCGCTCGTCAAGGAGACCCTGGAGTACGATCCGCGGATCCTCGGACGCTATGTCAACTTCATGAGCAATCCGGACGAGGCGACGGCGGTCGAGCAGTTTGGGCGGGAAGATTTCTACTTCGGTGTTTGTACCTTGATGGCGACACTTCCCGGCCTGCCCATGTTCGGCCACGGCCAGGTCGAGGGCCTGGGCGAGAAGTACGGCATGGAGTACGCCCAGGCCTACCAGGACGAGCAGCCTGATGGGGCGATGATGGCGCGCCATCAATCGCAAATAGCCCCCTTGCTGCACCGCCGAGAGCTCTTCGCCGGGGTCGAGAAGTTCTTGTTCTTCGATTGTCTCGACAGCAGGGGTAGCGTCAACGAGGACGTTTTCGCCTTTGCCAACGGGAGCGACGAGGAACGGATTGTTGTGTTGTTCAACAACAGCGTGACAGCGACCAGAGTTCGCCTGCACGAGTCGGCACCCTTCCGCGATACCACCTCGGGAGACGGCGCGGGTTCCGTGCGAACAGCAAGACTCAGCGAAGGCCTTGGGGTAGGCGCTGACCGGCGCCTCATGGTGCGTTTTCACGACCGGATTTCGGGTGAGGAGTTTCTTGTTCGATCCCAGGATCTGGATTCCTGGGGCCTCAAGGTGGAGCTGGGTCCCTTTCAGTGTCGGGTGTACGAGAAATTCTCCGACCTCCGGGATCAGCAGGGCCGATGGGGACCTCTGGCTTCTCGCTTGGCAGGCCGCGGCGTCGGCAGCCTCGAGGCCGCCCTCCGGGACCTGGAGCTGGAGCCGCTGCGGATGGCCTTCGAGGAGGCTTTGCCGACTCAACTGATGAGCCGCTTGCTGGAGCTGCCCGAAGCCGGCACCGGGCTTCAGAGCCGACAGTGCGAACAGCAGTTGCAAGCTGGGCTCGGAGGGCTGCTTGATTGGATCGCGCGCCGGTGGAGCCTGTCGCATGGCCACGAAACCGAGGCAGCCAACGGCGAGGCCTGGCTCAGAGCAGCGTTTTCCCTACTGGAGGAGCCTGAAGAGCCCGAGATGGAGAATCAGGACGGAGAGGATGCGGAAGAGGACGACCAGATTGGTTCGAAAGCCGCCCGAACCCTTCGCGAGTCCCCAGAGATACTGGTGGGATTGTGCGCCTGGATACTGGTTCAGGCGGCTTCGAAAGTCCTTCATCGCTCGATTGCCAACCGGGATCTAATCGGTGACTGGCAGCCCTCATGGGGGGTCGAGGACCAATTGATCTCGCTGGGTGTTCCGCTTGTCAGGGCCCGCGGATTGTCGCAAACGCTGAGCTTCACGTTGCGCCGGCCGTGGCAGCAACCAGAGTCCCCGGCGACACCTCTCGAGCTGCTGGGTGGCTGGTTGGCCGATGACGAGGTCCGGCAGATCCTAGACGTCCATCGATACGAAACCGAGGAGTACTTGAGAAAGGAGGGGCTCGAGTTCCTCTTGGGCTGGATGTTCCTTCAGGCCCTGCTTCATGAGGAGGTTGGCGCCAGCCCAGACGATGCAGGTCAGGTAGCTCGGATCGAAGCCTGGTGGGAGTTGGTCAACGAAGTTTCCGAGGTGGCCGAGGACTCTGAGTACAGGGTTTCGGACATTCTCGATCGAGTAGAGAGATCTCGCGACAGATGAACCAGCGCCCCGCCAGAGGCCGAATGGGTTGAGGCGTCCGGCGCTTCGCCCCGGCCGGCCTTTCGGGGCTTGGGGTTGAGGCAGCCGGCGTGCCTTCGGCTGGTCTTTGAGGGCTTGGGGTTGAGGCAGCCGGCGTACCTTCGGCTGGTCTTTGAGGGCTTGGGGTCTTGGGGTCCTGGGGTCCTGGGGTCGTAGCACGGGAGTGGCATTGGACCTCCGCGCCCCGATTGCTCATTGCCCACCATCTACTGCCCCCCCGGTGCCAATGGTCAGTCGTGGTCCGCCAGGGGTCTTTTCTCCCTTCCGCTACAAGAACCCCTGGGATTCCCCAGATCGGACCTCCCGCAGGTTCACGGTTGATTGGGGATAATCTCCTGCCAGGACCCCAGGACCCCAGGACCCCAGGACCCCAGGACCTTGGGCCCTTACGCCCTTACGCCCCTACGCCCCTACGCCCTTACGCCCCTCAAGTTTCCGGTTCGAAGACCAGGAGAACCACCGAGTGTGGCGCGAGCCTGAGAGCGTGACCTCGAATCCGACGGGTACGAAGGCTCGAGGTATTGAGAATCTGCCTCCACTGCCCGAAGGATTTCGTCTCCGGCAGCTCGAACAAGTGGGTGTGGCCGTCGCTGTTGAACACCGCCAGTGTGGCCTTTCTGGCTGCCGGCCACAGGAGGCCGAATGGCTCGGGACGATGACGGTTCCAATCGGCCTGGGTCATCTCGGAACCGTCGATCGAGATCCAGACGAGCTCCCGGTTCGCCGAGATCCCCTCAGCGAGGGGTAGGTTCAGGTCTCGCCTGGCGGCGAAGGCCTGGCGCGTGAATTCCAAGGTCTCCAGGCTGTCCGGGTCGAGATCCCAATCGACCCAGGTACCCGGACTGTCGTGGCAGTAGGCGTTGTTGTTGCCCTGTTGGCTGCGTCCGAGCTCATCTCCATGACTGAGCATGGGAACCCCCTGCGACAGCGCGAGTGAGGCCAGAAAACAACGCTTGATGCTTAGCCGCTGGAGCCGGATGGGCTCTGACTGCGTGGGTCCCTCGACGCCCCAGTTGCGACTCAGGTTGTGGTTGTGCCCATCGCGGTTCTCCTCGCCGTTGGACCAATTGTGTTTCTTCTCGTAGCTGACCAGGTCCTCCAACGTGTATCCGTCGTGGCTGGTCACGAAGTTGACGCTGGCCCTGGCAGGCCTGTCCGCTGCCTCGAAGATCACAGGGCTACCCGCTACGGAATCGGCGAATCCCCGGGTTGTTGCCGGATCGGAGCGCCAGAATGCGCGGACTCTGTCCCGATACCTATCGTTCCACTCAGACCAGCTCGGTGGGAACTGGCCCAGACGGTAGCCCTCGGGTCCGAGGTCCCACGGCTCGGCGATCAACTTGACCTTCGACAGCACGGGATCGGACTCGATCGCCGCAAAGAAAGGGGAGGCTGGATCGAAGTACCTTTCGGTGCGACCGATGCTCGCAGCCAAATCGAAACGGAAGCCGTCGACGCGCATCTCCGTGACCCAATATCGGAGGCAGTCGAGTAGAAATCGGACAACGACCGATTGACCGGTGTCGAGCGTGTTTCCACAGCCCGTGAAGTCCTGGTAGTAACGTGGCTCATCAGGCTGTAGCCGGTAGTAGATGGAGTTGTCCAGGCCGCGAAACGCCAGGGTCGGACCGAGATGGTTGCCCTCGGCGGTGTGGTTGAACACCACATCCAGCAGCACTTCGATGCCGGCGGTGTGTAGCCCCCGGACCATTTCCTTGAACTCCCGAACCTGCGTGCCGTCATCTGCTGTGGCGTACCCTGAGTGAGGAGCGAAAAGCCCCAGGGGGTTGTATCCGAAATAGTTGGTGAGCCCCCGACGGGCCAGGTGTTCTTCCGTGGCGATCTGGTGCACCGGTAGCAGCTCGACAGCCGTGACACCCAGGCTCTCGAGATGCTCGATGACCGGCTTCTGGATCAAGCCGAGGTATGTGCCGCGCAGAGGCTCAGGTACGCCCGGATGTAGCCGGGTCATGCCCTTGACGTGACACTCGTAGATGAAGGTCTCCTCCCAGGGCGTCGACGGAGGCTTGTCGTCCCGCCAGTCGAAGCTCGGATCGACGACGACGGAGCGGGGAACGTGAGGCGCGCTGTCCTCGAGGTTCGGCAAGTCGTCGCTTTCGAAGCGGTGCGAGCCGAAGAGGGCGGGATGCCAGTGAAGCTCTCCTGATAGGGCGCGAGCTGCCGGATCGACCAGCAGCTTCCCGGCATTGAAACGATGCCCGGCTGCCGGCTCCCAGGGACCGTCGACCCGAAAACCGTACGGCTGACCGGGTCCGACATCCGGGAGTGAGCATGTCCACAGGTCCGGGGAGACGCGCTGCAGGCTCACCCGGTCCGACTCCCGCGCCGGATCGGTGATTTCGAACAGGCAAAGCTCGACGGCTGTCGCGTTGGCCGACCTGAGGCTGAACTGTGTCCCGTTGCCGGTCCAGATGGCGCCGGGCACCGGATCCAGCCATGGGTCGAAGTCCTTCACGGTCTCAGCTCCTGAGACTCGGCATCGAGGCGCCCGGACAAGACCGCGAGTCGTCGCAGCCGCGCCGCGGTCCCGGGATCTGCCATATCCTGCTGCAGCCGCCATCCCCAATTGCCCTCGTTGGAGCCTGGAGTATTCATGCGATACTGACTACCGAGGCCTAGGACATCCTGCATGGGGAAGATCGCGAGGTCGGCGACCGATGTGAGAATGCTGCGAATCAGGTCCCAGTGCGCCTCGGTGCCATCTCCGCCTACGTACTCGATGACAGACCTGTACTGTTCAGGAGCCAGCTTGTCGAGCCAGCCAGCCGCAGTGTCGTTGTCATGGGTCCCGGTGTAGGCAACAGTGTCTCGACTGTAATTGTGGGGTAGATGCTCGCTATCAAGGGAATCGAATCCGAACTGCAGCACCTTCATGCCGGGCAGTCCGAGCTGCCGCTTCAAGTCCCTGACCTCGGAAGTGATGAGACCCAGATCCTCAGCCACGAGAGGCAGCTCACCCAGGACCTCTCGGAGTCTCTCGAACAGGCCCGGACCGGGACCTGGCTGCCAGCGTCCGTGGACCGCCGTCGGCTCGCAAGCATCGATCTCCCAGTAGCTGGAGAAGGCTCGAAAGTGGTCGATGCGAACCATGTCGTAGAGAGTTAGACTGAAACCCAGACGCTGGATCCACCATTGATATCCGTCCGCCTCGTGACGCTGCCATTGAAAGACCGGGTTGCCCCAACGCTGACCGGTCGCGCTGAAGTAGTCGGGCGGCACACCAGCCACGAAGGTTGGCTGCCCCTCGGCATCTACCTTGAACAAGTCACGCTGCGCCCAGACGTCGGCGCTATCCAGGGCGACGTAGAAGGGCATGTCTCCGAGCAGGCGCACACCGCTGTGCGCGGCGGCTTCCTTCAGGCGAGACCACTGGGAAGCGAAGAGATACTGGACGAACTTGTGGTAGCCGAGCTCCTGCTGTAGCTGCCGCCTGGCAGCGGCAAGGGCTGCTGCCTCTCGCGCTCGGAGATCGGCTGGCCACTCGGACCACGGCTTGCCGTTGAAGTGATACTTGAGAGACGCGAATAGGGCCCAGTCCTCGAGCCATGGAGCCTGCTCCGGTTTGCCAGACCAGACTTCGATTTGCTCTCGCTGTCGAGCTGAACCGGACTCTTGAAACCGATGCCACGCAAGCCTCAGCAGCCCGGTCTTCCAGGCTTCAACCTTGCCGAACTGGACACTCCCAGTGGCGAAATCTGGAGCATCCAGATCACCGGTAGTCATGAATCCGGCTTCTACAAGGTCCAAGGGAGAAATCAGCATCGGGTTGCCGGCATAGGCCGATGACCCGTCGTAGGGCGAGTGGTTGGCACCGGGTGGAACCAGAGGCAGCATCTGCCAGATCGTCTGACCGGCCTCCTGCAGCCAGTGTAAAAAGAGGCGGGCATTCTGTCCGAGATCGCCTATACCGTAGGGCCCCGGTAGGGAGGTGGGGTGCAGAAGAATGCCCGAGGCTCGTCGAGTCATGGGCGGGATGATAACCTGACGCGCTGAAATTCCCCGGGGGTGATGAGTATTTCCCCGTGTCCTCAAGAATTCTAGACCCTATCGCGAGGTATTGGATTTGCCCGAAGGTAATCGACGTATCAAGATCCCGTGTCGCCAGGTGGCCGACATCGAGCTTCCTCGAGAAGTAGACCGACTGTACGACTTGGCCTATAACTTGTGGTGGAGCTGGATGCCACGCGCCCGACAGCTCTTTTCCTCGATCGACGTGGAGTCCTGGGCCCGTTATCGCAACCCGGTGGATCTTCTTCTCAACGTCGATCGCACCCAGTGGGAGCAGCTCGTCAGCAGCGATGCCTTCATGGGATCGTATTCGCGGGTCATCCAGGATTTCGACAGGTACATGAACGGCGCGGTCGAGACCTGGTTCGACCGGCGCTATCCGGATCATGAAGGGGGCCCCATGGCGTACTTCTCCATGGAGTACGGTCTGGATACTTCCCTGGCCATCTACTCGGGTGGACTCGGGGTGCTCAGTGGGGATCACTGCAAGAGCGCCAGCGACTTGGGGTTGCCTTTCGTCGGTGTCGGTCTTCTCTACCGTTCAGGGTACTTCCTCCAGGCCATCGATGCCGATGGTTTCCAACAGCACATTTACCCCGACTACGACTTCAACCGCCTGCCGGTCAGACCGGCCATGGATGAGAGGGGTAGAGACGTCGTCGTCGGCGTGCCACTGCCTGGCCGAGAGGTCAAGGCCAGGGTCTGGGTGGCACAGGTCGGCCGAGTTCCCATCCTGCTTCTCGACACCGATCTGCCGGCCAACGATCCCTCGGATCGACCCATCGCCAAGGTGCTGTACGTGCGCGGCCGAGAAATGAGGCTGGTGCAGGAGATGGTTCTGGGTGTTGGCGGTGTGAAGGCACTTGGGGCCCTGGGCATCGAGCCCGCCCTTTGGCATATCAACGAAGGGCACAGTGTTCTTCTGCAGCTGGAACGGATGAGGAAGATGATGGCGACCGAGGGGCTCGACTTCGAGACGGCTCTCGGCATGGTCGGCCGAAATGTCGCGTTCACGACCCATACGCCGGTGGCGGCAGGCAACGAGCAATTCGACCCTGAGCTCGCCACCACCTACCTGAATCTCTGGTCCGAGCCCCTGAAGACGAGCTCGGAGCGTCTGCTCAAAGTAGGCAATCCAGACCACGGCGAACCTGACCAGCCGTTCAACTTGACAGCTTTCGCTCTGCGCACCAGCAGCTTCGCCAACGGCGTGAGTCGCTTGAATGCGGAGGTCGCGGACCGCATGTGGCGACATCTGTTTCGCGAAACTCCCGTCGAGGAGCCGGTAGTTCAGCCCATCACCAACGGGATTCACCTCCCGACCTGGTTAGGAATCGAGCTGCAGAACCTGTTTGCGCTGCGGCTCGGATCGGAGTGGCAGGAGAAGCTGCTGGATCCTGAAGCCTGGGAGTTCGTCTACGAGATCTCCAATGAAGACCTCTGGGCGGCGCATCAGTCTCAGAAGGAGCGACTGCTGCGATTCTCGAGATCGCGTCTTCTAGAGCAATACGCGCGGCATGGAAGATCGCCGTCCAAGCTCAGAGAGGTGGCGGCGTTCTTCGAGGGCGAGGCCCTGACGATCGGCTTTGCCCGCAGGTTCGCCACCTACAAGAGAGCGGGCCTGCTGTTCAGTGACCTGCACCGCTTGAGAGGCATCGTCCGCAGCACCGATCGGCCTGTGCGCATTCTGCTTGCTGGCAAAGCCCATCCTGCGGATCGGCCTGCCCAGGAGCTCATCCAGCACCTCTTCATGCTCAGCCGGGAGCCCGATCTCGAGGGTCGGGTCGCCTTTATCGAGAACTACAACATGCGGGTGGGTCGCATGCTCGTCCAGGGAGTAGACGTGTGGCTGAACACACCGCGACGTCCGCTCGAGGCGAGTGGCACCAGCGGCCAGAAGGCGGCGGTAAACGGTGTGCTCAACTGCAGCATCCTCGATGGCTGGTGGCCGGAAGGCTTCGACGGCGAGAACGGCTGGGTGATCGGCGGTGGCGAGACTGCGGCAGAAGAATGGGTGCAGGATCGACAGGACGCCAACTCGCTCTACTCGACGCTCGAGGAACAGATCCTGCCCAGGTACTACGAGCGCGATGAGCACGGATTGCCGGTACCGTGGATCGACATGATGAAGCGGTCGATCGCCTCGATCGGAGCTCGCTTCTCGGCCAGCAGGATGGTTCGAGAGTACACTGATCGGGCGTATATGCCACTGGTTGGCGCGAAATCGGGGTCAAAGCGAGAGTAGCGGTGCCGAGCTCAGTGCCATTCAGACGCTTCCGCCGGGGGAACCAAGGTCCGACGGAGGAGAACGCCTCGTGACAACGATCCAGATCCTCGACGATCGGCTGATCAGTCAGATCGCGGCCGGGGAGGTCGTCGAACGCCCGGCTTCGGTCGTCAAGGAGTTGGTGGAGAACTCTATCGACGCCGGCGCCCGATCGATTCGAGTCGAGCTCGAAGCCGGCGGCAAGCGCTCCATTCGTGTCGTGGATGATGGTGTCGGGATGGAGCGCAACGATGCTCTGCTGGCCTTCGATCGCCACGCGACGAGCAAGATCGTCAGCTTCGATGATCTGCAGGGCGTTGCGACCCTGGGGTTTCGTGGCGAGGCGCTCGCCGCGATCGCGGCCGTGGCTCGGATCGAGATGGCCACAGCCGTAGAGCCGGGCGAAGGCCATCGCATTCGGATCGATGGAGGACATATCCGTTCGGTCGAGCCGACGGCTCACCCGAAGGGTACGGTGGTCGAGGTCCGATCCCTGTTCTTCAACGTTCCGGCGCGCCGCAAGTTTCTCAAGACCGTCCGCACGGAATTGCGCCGAGCCACGGAGGTTGTCCAGGGTTACGCTCTGGCAAGGCCTGAGATCGGCTTCTCTCTGACGCACGAAGGCCGCACCCTCTTGGAGGTCTCACCTGCCGGTGACGATCTCGAGGCGGCACGGCGTCGAATAGGTGAGCTCTTCGGTGCTCCGGCGGGTCGAGAGCTGGTGGAGTTCTCTCAACCGGGGCCTGGAGGCGAGCTGATCTGGGGATTTGTGGGAAACCGCAAACAGGGCCGCGGTCGACGGATCTTCACCTTCGTCAATCGGCGACTTTTGAGGGATCGAACCGTGATGGCCGCCTTCTATCGGACGGTGCGAGAAGCATGGCGAAGCGAGGACTTTCCTGCCCTCTTCCTCTTCCTGGATATTCCTCCCGAGGAGGTAGATGTCAACGTACACCCACAGAAGGCCGAGGTTCGCTTCAGGGATGGCCGATTCTTCGGGCGACTCTCCGCCTCTCTTCGAGGGGCGCTGGAGCGAGCCAGAGGTGAGGAACCGGCCCCCTTGGCCGAATTCCACGGTCTGCCCGGTGCTCCCCTCGCATGGCAGGGTCTCGGCCAGCGATCCGACACCTGGTTCGGGGCTGACGCCGGAAGTGTCGACTCGAGCGAAGTCAGGGAGCTCGACATCAGCCGACCAGACGAACCGATCGGCAAGCTCGCCGATGTGACTTTCGCTCCCCTCGACAGGGCACCGGTTCCGTTGAGTGGCCGTTCGGGTGAATCGCGTCCCTTTCGGCTTCTCGGCCAGTACAA
>JBATEX010000215.1:0-38673 GCA_049664225.1 Thermoanaerobaculia bacterium | reverse complement strand
GCCCCCCGGGCTGACCTCACAAGATCGTGGTCATCTGCCGAGGACCCAGGACCTCAGTGCGACACTGCCTCAAGGATTGGCCGAAGGTACGCCGGCCACCTCAACCCCAACGCCCCTACTGCCCCAGTTCTTCACGCCTCAAAGAAAGCACTGCACCCAAGAGTCCCGCCAGACTGCCAAGTAGCAGGATCGATATCAGCGCCCCAGGTGAGAGAAACCGATCAACCAGCACATTGCCCAGAAACGTCGTGCTGGCTTTCGGGTTGAAGAGCAGATAGCCGCCGAACAGACCCGCCACGGCAAGAACGCCGCCAAGCAATCCCTGAAACGTGCCCTCGACGTAAAACGGGCCCCGAATGAAGAGCTCGGTGGCGCCGACCAATCGCATCACTTCTATCTCATCGCGGTACAGGTAGGCGGTGAGGCGAATGACGCTGGCGATAGTGAAGACTGCAGCAGTCAACAAGGCCATACCGACTACGGCACCCAGACCGGTGAGAATGGCGATCAGAGCCTCCAGTTGTCGCAGCCAATCGCGATCGTCGTCGACCATCAAGACCGACGGGTCCGATCGAAGAGCAGTCAGCCACTGGTCGAGCCGCTCTGCTTCAACATCTTCTGTCTCGAAGGCTACTTCCAACGACGGCGGAAGCGGCTCTTCCTCCCAGTCCTTGAACAGCTCTCGGACACTGGGAAAGGTGGCCTCGAATCTCGAGCGCGCTTCAGCCGCTGAGACCTCCTCGACAGCCGTTACCCAGGGCGGTTCCGACGCCAGCAGCACGGCCCGAGAGTCCTCTTTCGCCAATTCGTCGGCGGTCAAGTAGATGACAATCCTGGCTTCGCCCCGCCAGTTCTCGACGACTCTCGAGAGATTGGCGGTGAGCAGCAGAAAGGTACCCCCGATGAAGAGACTCATGGCAATAGTCACAATGGCCACTAGGCTGACCTTCCAACTCCGCCGCAGACTCATTGCTGCTTCGGAAAGGAAATAGCCGAAGACTCTGACCAGCATCAGGCCGTCCTCTCCGTCGAGGACCGTCGCCGGTCTGTCGCTCCTCCAGCGAAGTCCGACTCGATGTCTCCGACATGACCCTCGACATACTCGTCTTTGACCAGGCGCCCACGATCCAGAACCAGGGACCGACCACCGAGGGCTTGAACGTAGCTGTGCTCGTGGGTTGCCAACAGGACCGTGGTGCCTTTTCCATTGATCTCCAGAAACAGTCTGAGAATCTCCCAGGACAACTCCGGATCGAGGTTGCCCGTCGGCTCGTCCGCGATGAGGATTTCCGGTCGATTGATCAGAGCTCGTGCAATGGTCACCCGCTGTTGCTCTCCACCCGACAGCTCCGATGGAAAGGCGCTCATGCGGTGAGCCAGACCGACGCGACGCAGAGTGTTGTAGGCCAAACGCCTCCTTTCCTGCTGACTCATCCCGAGAATCCTGGGCAGATAGCTGACGTTCTCCAGTACGGTCTTGCGGGAGATGAGTCGAAAGTTCTGGAATACCACACCGATCGTTCGGCGCAGAAAGGGTACTTTGGCTCGCGGGATGGATGCCACGTTCCGGCCGTTGACCAGGATCTGTCCCGAGCTAGGCTCGATCTCGCGATAGATCAGTTTCAACAGGGTTGTTTTGCCTGCACCGCTGGCGCCACTCAGAAAGGCGAACTCTCCCCTCTCGAGGTGGAAGCACACGTCTTCCAGCGCACTTCGGCCGCCAGGGAAAGCCTTGCCGACATGGAGGAACTGGATCATCTTCTGCTCGGGCTCTTCGTTGTATGGCTGGAGCTATCCGTGTCGCCTTGCCGGTCCATTCCACACCCCGGTCAACGTTGACTTGGCAAGGCCAAGTTTACTCAAGGTCTCCCATCCCTTCGATGAAATCCTCTATAGTCTTCATCCGATCTCGGCTCCGCTCCGGAGTCCGAGCAGATCCGTGGCCAACCAGGGATGAACCACCAGACAAGCAATGAGAGGCCCAAGAAGATCGGCGGGCACTGGGTCTGGCAGGCGTCGGGAGTTCGCACACGCATCTGTCTGGTTGGCCGCGGCCCCGAGACGCAACTCCAGCGAATCCTGTCACTGCTGGCAGGCTCTCCAGGGCGCGCAGCCCGACTGCGCCAAGTCCACTCCTCTAGCGTAGTCCAGGCCTCCGAGGGGCTCTGCGGAGAGGCCGACGCCCTCTTCACAGGCGAAACCGATCTCGCCATGGGCGTGGCAACAGCCGACTGTCTTCCCATCGTCCTGAGCGGCCAGCGTCAGAGCGCTGCTGTCCATGCCGGCTGGCGAGGCCTGGAAAGCGGCATCCTCGGCCGCACCCTGGAGTGCCTGACTGACCCTGGAGAGGATCTGGAAGCTTGGATCGGACCCGGAATCGGACCCTGCTGCTACGAGGTCGGCCAAGACGTTGCGAATAGGGTGGCCGGCTCGAGCTCATCCGAAGTGATCGTCGAGCAGCGCTCTGGAGCCGTGCACCTCGACCTTATGCAGGCCGCAAGATTCCAGCTGTCAGCCGCGGGTGTGCAGGAGATCGTGAGCCTGCCCGTTTGTACCTACTGCGAGGTCGAGAAGCTTTGGAGCTACAGGCGAGAGGGCCCACGCGCGGGTCGCAACTGGACCCTTGTCTGGCGAACTCCCACATCAGCGATCTAGCGGGGGCTCCGTCAACTCAGTGCCGACGACGACGCAACCTGCGCGTCGGATCGATCCCAATCGATCTCAGAAACTCCAGATCCTGTCTGTCGATCCGAAAGACGACCTCCCTCGTCGAGGTACGCTCGGCAGTCAATTCGATGCCCTCAGGCGTCTCGTCCTCCCGCTTGCGGTCGACCACGAGGTAGACCGACCAGCCCTCATCCCGAATGCGGTCCATGGATCGCTCAACATTGGGAGAGTCAGTCAGCGTCTTGGAGATGGCGCCTTTGAGATCCTGCAGCAGTTGTCGAAGTTTGGCGTCCACTGATCGATTCTCCCGTACATCAACTCCCAATTTCAGCTCCTCAGCCTGGCTGGATTATCCACCGCACCCCTACCCCTGTCAAACAAGATGCTGGCGAGTATGCTACCGTCTGGCGCGTGTCGCCACCGGAGCCATGACAGATCGTCGTGAGCCCGAAGTAGAACGCTCTCGCTGCGAGCCCTGGCCGCCGGAAACAATCGTCGACAATGGCCCTCCCTGACCAGCTTCCCGATCCGACGGTCTCGAATCCCTGGCTAGCTGCACTGGGATACAAGGTAGAAGGAGTCAGAAGTCTAGCTGGAGATGTCTCACCGCGGATGTACTTTCGGCTGGATCTGGGCCAGGGACAAACAGCCATTCTGGCCTACTACCCCGCAGACGCTCGAGAAGCCTGCGCTCGCTTCACATCCACTACGAAGCTCCTCGAGGCCTCATCGGTTCCGGTACCTGCCATTCTGGGTTCGAACTGCGCCGCAGGCCTCATGCTGCTGGAAGATCTCGGGTCATCCACCCTCTACGATCGGCAGGGAGAAGACTGGGCCTCTCTCATGCCCTATTTCGAGGAATCCATTGTTCTCTGGAAGCGCATTCGGAACCTGCCATTGGGGTCGGTTCAGCACTTGAATCCCGCTCTCGATCGGGATCTTCTGGTTGCGGAAGTGCGGCAGACCTGGGAGATTTTCCTGAAACCTCGACGGCTGACGGGTGAGTCGCAATTGGGGAGAGCCCTATGGCAAGCACTCGAGGAGACCTGCGATCAGTTGTCAAGGCAGCCCCAGGTCGTCTGTCATCGGGACTTCATGGCTCGTAACCTGGTCCCTGGCGCCACACCGCCCAAGCTCGGAGTTCTCGACCACCAGGACCTCCGGGTGGGGCCGTCCTTCTACGACCTCGCCTCACTCCTCAACGACAGCCTCTTTCCACCACCCGAGATCGAGAGCTCCCTGGTAGCCACCTGCATCTCCGACGAATCCGGCATGCTGGCCTATCATCGAGCGGCCCTACAGAGAACGATCAAGGTCGTAGGTACCTTCGAGGCCTTTGCCCGCCGGGGAAATCCCAGCCGGCTCCACCTTATTCCTCCAACCCTTGGAAAGGCTCTCTACCACCTGGCAAGAACTCCCGAAGGCAAGGGGCTGAGATCTTCCCTTTCCGTGCTCTGGCGGCCCATTCTGGGCTCCTGACCAGGCAGGGAGCCTGAGCCTCCGAGCCGCGAGTCGGTACCGTCCGGCACAGCGGTCCGGTGACCGTAGTCTGCTAGACTTGCCCCTACCGAATTGGTTGCGCACGGTATTCTCAGAGGAGAAAGAACCCGATGCCAGGATTTCAAGAGCTGCTCGTCATCTTGCTGATCGTGATCATCATCTTCGGAGCCTCGAAGCTCCCGCAGCTCGGGAAAGGTCTTGGTGAGGGTATTCGCAACTTCAAGAGCGGCCTGAAGAGCGACAAAGACTCCAATGATCAGGATGACGCTGCCAGCAACACGAACGCCAAGCCCCAGTAGGACCGATCCCCTGAGGGGAATCCCTCCTCCAGAGCTTCTCCAGATTCAACCTGTCAGAACAGGAAATCCTGATCGCCCGATGACTGCCAGATGTCTCGGTGGTGCTCCACGTAGCGGCTCAGCACGCGGTCGACATAGTCCCGCGTCTCGCGAAACGGCGGCATGCCACCGAACCGCCTAACGTTTCCGGGCCCTGAGTTGTAGCCGGCTAGAGCGAGAGCCACATCCCCATCGAAATCCCTCAGCATCTTGGCGATATAGCGCGCCCCGAGGTCGATGTTGACAGCCGGCTCTAGCAGGTCGTCTACCGAAAAGGGATTGGCAGTCTCGGGCATGATCTGCATCAGTCCCAGCGCTCCCTGCGGCGAGATGGCGTACGGATTGAATCCCGACTCGGCTTCCACGATCGAAGCCAGAAGGAGGCTGTCCACTTGATAGCGCTGCGCTGTTGACCGAATCAGATCGCCGTAGGGCATGCTCTGAACCAGGTCCCATCGTGAGGAAGCTCCTCCGTACTTCCTGAAGAGATCGAAGCTCCGCGGTCGGGAACGGACTGCCGCTACCACGTCCGCTTCGCTGAAGGCGCTGAAGTCCTCCGACAGTGGCTTGCCCAGCACCCACTCGGCAACCTCCTCGAGAAGGTAAATCTCCTCTGGGCTCGGGGGTTCCTGCCGGAGTTCCGGTACGGAGGGCAGGGTTGGCGGAGAGTTGAACGAGACAACCAGGAACAGAGCCGTGGCGATCACCACCCTCATGGTGCGACTGCGCTTGAAGAACTGCAACGCGGCGGGCTCTATCGGTTCATACAACAATGACGTCTGCTCTTCACTGACTCTGCAACCAGAGTGTTCCGGTTCATCGAGAGTCTGGTCTTTAGGTTCTTGGAGAGTCTGGCGGTCGATCGTCTCACCATCGGCGATTGCCGCCCGGGCACCCACATGGGCCCTCAGGAGGCCTATTTTAGCAAATCGTGTGCCACGCGACCGACCGAAGCCCAGTATCACCAATGACTACATGGCTTCTCGGCACTCTTGGAGAGCCTCTCGAAGCCACAAGGGACTCCTTCCGAAAGTGGCAAATTGGCACCGCTGAGCCGCCAACATGGCAGCCCGCACAGCGGCCCACAGACCGATACTGCCGGTACATCCTGACATGGGGCTGAGAAGAAACTTCAGTGCCGCTGAGAGCGGCGGCGGCTCGAGGTGGGAGCAACGTAGTCACCGGCGACGATTCCCAGATCGCAGACTTTGTTGCGCAGGGTGTTCCGGTGGACTCCCATGTACTTGGCCGTGCGGGTCAGATTGCCCTCGTTGGTGCGGAGCATGGCAACGATGTATTGCTTCTCGAACTCGCGCTTGGCCTGGTCGAGGGTCACACCTCGGCGGACCAACTCATCGACAATCTGAAAGAGGCGCCCGTTTAGATTTTGCTTCGTCACCACACCAACCCCGTGTCTTCTGAGGAAGGCTCAGAATACCACAGCACGGGGTCAGATCAAGACGGGTTTTGCGCGGTCTTTTCTGCGGCTCTCGTCGCAGTCTCAGTCGGCTCTCGGAGAGAGCCGATCGCCGACGTGCACCACCTGGCGCGAGTCCAGGATCTTGGCAACCGCCGTGGTCTCTCCGACAGACAGCACCGCCAACTCACCAATGATCAAAGGCGGAATCTCCGACGGAGTCGGTCGGTAGATCGTGAACAGGTCACCTGGAGAGACATCTTCGGCCCCACGATCGATATAGACGACGTGCCCCTGACCGAGTGACAACACACCGGCATCCGACAGCACGATAATCGGAGCGTCTATCAGGGCCTCCTCGGTGACCGGATCGTTGAGACCGATCATTCCAGAGTACCGGGCGAGAGGCACTGGCTCCGGGGTAAAGGGCATAAGAACAGCACCGACCGAGATGGGATGGCAGGAGTGCGATATTTCGGCGATGGCGGTGGTGTCCTGCGCCGACAGGATCCGAACCCGACCATTGTAGCGATAGTGTTCCCCGATCGTCTCTTTGCTGACAGGATGCTTGACGATGCCTTTCGTCTCGACGACAGTAAAGACGCTGCCTGGCATCAGACCGGCCTCTCGGCCACCGCTGACATAGACGATGTCACCGAGGCTCAGGTCCATGATGTAGCCTTGCCTCGAGCCATACCCAGCCCTCAGAGGGTCATCATAGGACGATCCCGAGTACTCGGACCCGATGATCTCGAAGTCGAAAGCCTGATCGACAGGGCCGATGAAACCGCTACAGTAGATGTCGGATTCGCTGCCCAGCTGTATGGGTGGTGTGGCCGTAGAGTCGAGGCCCAGGGAGTCATCCCCCTGCTCCTGATCAGCGGTGTCGCCGTCGTCCGGGGAGAGAACGTCTTCAACAGGCGTCACTTCGACACCGACGACCAACGGATCACCGGGGTAGATCCAGTGTGCATCCAGAATGTAGCTGTTGCGCTCCCAAAGCTGTGGCCAAAGATAGGGATCCCCATAGAACTGACCGGCTAGATCCCAAAGCGTGTCTCCACGCTGCACGATGTAGACCTCGGTGTCGTCTGGCAGCGAAGTCGGTGGGTCCCAAGCCGTCCAATGATCCCCGACCATATGAAGAGGCTTGGGTGGTGTCTCATCCGCGACTAGGCCGGCGGCCATCGTGATTAGCAGTAGCGATAGAGCCAGGCAAATAAGGCGGCTTGGCGACATACCTGGACCTCCTTGAATTCCTCAACAAACGCGCGTAAAGCGACTAGAATGAGTCCGTTACGATCCAAAACAGAACGTACACACTATTTTGGGACCTGTCAAGGAACCCATCCACAAGCGTCGGCACCCGCTCCCTTGACTTACTGGAGATCGTCGATTCTCTCACCGGCCATGACAGCGGCCGCCGAGCCAGGGAATCGTCGAATCACATCTTCATAGCTCTGGCGGGCACCGTCCCTGTCACCCATTCCTGCCAGACAGTCCCCCTCCTTGACGAGGGCATCGGGAGTCTTGTTGCCTTCCGGGTACAGCTGAAGGGTCTCGCGAAATGCCGACAGAGCCCCCGAGATGTCACCTCTCGCATAGCGACTCTCGCCAATCCAGAACTGTGCATTGTCCGACAGATCTGTCCTTGGGTAAGCCTGCAGAAAGCGCTGGAAGCTCGACTCCGCATCCAAATACCTACCTTGGTGGAAGAGGGTGTAACCACGGTCGTAGAGGGCCTGTGCCGCCGGTACCACCGGCTCATTGGCCATGGTGCCGGAACCGCCATCCGGACTGCCGGGCGCTATCGTCGAACCATCAGCTGCGTCGCCGGTGATCGGGGGTTTGATCTCGGCCTGATCTGCCGTCGGCCGCTGCATCCCGGCCGAGTCCTGCTCGAGCGGCAAATCCGACTCCTCCAAGACGCCTTGTTGTGGTGAATTCGCCCCCTGCCAGCTGGAATCAACTGCAGGCCGATCGACGACAACCGGCTCGACCACGGCGATCTCGACGATGGGTTCCTCCACCAGGGGACGTGCTTCCAGCCTGGCTACTTGCTCTCGCAGGCGCTCCATTTCCACCTCCGCCATGGCGGCTTTCTCCTGGAGGTCGAGGATTCGCCGCTTCATCTGCTCGAGATCGCTCTGGACGGCCGGATCGGGTTGAGAGCCACCATATGACGAACACGCACCCAGGAAAACAACACAAGCGATCGTCCACCAGCTTGTCCCGTGGTTCATTCGCATCCCTTCCTTTTCGTCGGTATCTGTCCCACGTACTTACTCTCCGGGTACTCGGACCGCAGGTGCGCGAAGGTCTGATCCGCTTCCTCGCATTTCTTCCAGCGCAGCTCGGCTAAGCCCTTGAAGTACAGCACCTTGTCTGTCTCGATGTATTCCGGATACTGCTCCAGGAGCCCCTCGAAGCGGTGGATAGCAGCGGGCCAGAGCTTGCGAGTCATGTTGTAGCGGCCGATGATGAACTCGTGCTCCGCCATCTCCTGCCGAAGCGTCACGATCTGCAGCTGGCCTTCATCGACGTGCTCGCTGGTCGGATACAGGCGCACGAGCTCTTCATAGGCATTCAACGCGTCGATTGTCGGAGTCTGATCGCGATCGGGCTTTCGAGTCTGGCTTTCCAGACAGTTGGCAATCTGGAACTGAACGTAGTCGCTACGATCACTGGTTGGAAACCGATTCTGGAAATCTGTGTACTTCGCCTGCGCCTTGATGAAATTGGCGACGCCACCGTCCAGGAACAGCGCATCGGCCGACAACAGCAGCGCTTCCCTACCGCTCGCCGAGTTGGGTGCCACTTCGAACGCGTGCGCCAAGTACTCGACCGCGGGGCGGTACTTGCCGGCCTCCATCAACTCCTTTCCACGCTCCAGGGACTCGTCGGCTGACAACTGGAGAATCGGGTCGTTCTCGACTTTGGAGCCACCCGAGCTCTTACAACCCACCACGGACAGGATCACGACCCCCAGCAACGCGGCAGTCTGCAACAGAGAATGGCTCACAGCCCCATGAGCGTTCGGGTTCTTCATACCGGCTCCGATTCTGCCCGACGCCTGAGCTCTTGCATGGCCGCAACCGGATCCTCGCTCGCGAAAACCGCTGATCCCGCGACGCAAAGATCGACTCCGGAGGCCACGACCTGGTGGATGTTGTCGACACCGATTCCACCGTCCATTGCTATCGTCACGTCGAGCAACCGTCGCTCGATCGCACCTCGCAATCTGCGTGCCTTTTCCAGGGTATAGGGCAGAAAAGCCTGCCCAGCGAAGCCCGGATTCACCGACATCAGGAGGACAAAGTCCAGCATCGGCAAGATGTCTTCGAGCACCCCGATCGGAGTTGCGGGATTCAAGACGACGCCAGCCGCAGCTCCCTTCTGTTGAATCAGGCCGATGAGTCGATCCAGATGAACGGTAGCCTCCCAATGAACCGACAGCCAACTGGCACCAGCATCCAGGTACTCTTTCAGCAGCCGGTCGGGATTGCTCACCATCAAGTGGACTTCCAGGGGGATCTCGCTGCATGCGGCCAGAGCCTCGACGACAGGCACCCCGATGGTCAAGTTCGGCACGAAGTGTCCGTCCATGACATCGACGTGAATGAAGTCTGCGCCGCCCTGTCTGCACTGTACGGCTGCGGTCTTCAGGTCCGCCAGATCTGCCGCCAGGATGGATGGTGCTAGCAACATCGACTCAGACTCCTTCTCGCTCGAATGTAGTCACCACCAGTGAGATGACATCCTGCCGGCGCAACTGGTGGCCTGGAAGAGGATACTGTCGCAGAACGATTCCCGGTGAAATGCCCTCGTAGGGCTCGAACTTTACACTGCCCAGACGGAACCCACGGCGCTCGAAGAAGTGACGCACCCTCTCGAAGTTGCGGTAGGTGAGATCCGGCATCACAAAGGTACCATGTCGGCTGGCTGATGACAGAAACAGGTCCACGGCGCTGCCCCGACCTGCTTGCGCTTCGGCCGGTGGATCCTGAAGCACGACGGTTCCCGGTGTCGTGCCTCGGCTGACGACATTGAAGACCCGGCCGATACTCAGCCCGGATGCGGTCAGGGTTACCTGCGCCGCCTGCAAAGCCTGACCCTCGACTGCAGGAACCCTCAAGCGCTCCGGTCCCAGCGAAACCACGACTTCTACTGCTGCCCCACGTTTGACCAGGCTGGCAGAACGGGGGGACTGCTGCAAGACGTGACCGGCGGGTATTTCTTCATCGAACCGGTCCGCGGCCCAGAGCCGGCGCAAGATCAATCCATGGTCGATCAACTGCCCTTCGATTTCGGTTTCGGGCCGACCCACTAACTCCGGAACCGGCGTAACGCCGCTCCGCACGAACAAGTTGAACGAGAAATAGCCAGCGAAAGTGAAGATCGCCAGCAGCAAGACACCGTATGTCAGCCAGCCTAAGGCTCGGGTAACCCCCCTCAGCATCGGCGGGAGTCTAGCAGCCGGCAGCGACAGACCCAAGAGGTAGCTGCCCGGGCGCTCGACTCTCGAAGTTGTGGCAAGATACGCCCTCTCATGCAGCCTCTACTCGGTGCCCATGTTTCCATCGCAGGCGGTGTCTTCCGAGCCGTCCCCAGAGGAACCGATCTGACCTGCAACGCCATTCAGATCTTCGTCAAGAACGCCAGCCAGTGGGAGGGAAAACCGCTCACAGAAACCGACGTGGAGCGGTTCGAGCAGGAGCTCCACGATAGCGAGATCTCGACCCTGGTAGCTCACTCCACCTATCTGGTGAATCTCGCCGCGACCAATCCAGACAATCTCCGACGCTCGCGAGCGACCCTCGGCGACGAGTTGGATCGCTGTCACCGACTGGGCGTCCCGGGACTCGTGGTGCATCCCGGCGCCCACCTGGGCGCTGGAGAAGAGAAGGGGATCGATCGCATCGCGGAATCCCTCCACGAAGTCTTCGCTGCCCGCCCTGAATGTCACACCAGGGTCCTCCTGGAGAACACCGCAGGACAGGGAACTCTCATCGGCCACCGATTGGAGCAGCTTGCAGCAATCGTCGAACGGGCCCAGTGCGAGGGAAATCTCGGCCTCTGCGTCGATACCTGTCACGCCTTCGCCGCCGGTCATCCCATCGACGATGAGGCGGGCTACGAGGCGTTCTTTCAACAGGCTCAGGATCTCTTCGGCCCCGACGAGCCCAGCTGCCTCCATCTCAATGACTCCCGTCACCCACAAGGATCGAACAAGGACCGTCACGCCAATCTGGGTGAGGGCCATCTGGGCCTCGAAGTCTTCGATCGTCTGGTCAACGACCCCCGCTGGCATGGCAGGCCAATGATCCTGGAGACGCCGATGGGCGACGACAGCGAAGGCCATCGCCGCGACCTGGAACTTCTGCGCTCGTTCCTCCCCTGACCCTTGCCCACCCACCCGCCCCAGGGGTTGAGGCGGCCGGACTACGTCCGTCCGATCTTTGGGGGCTTGCGGGTTGGCGCGGCCGGCGTTCCTTCGGCCGGCCTTTGGGACAGTGGGGCAATGAGGCAATGAGGCAAGTGACCGTTGTCAATCGGAGGTCGGTCCGGGGGGCTCGACTGTGGGGTGCCGAGTCGAGCGCAGCGCAAGGGCCACGAAAGAGCACAACAGAGAAGGCGCGATGACGAGACACGGGGGCGGCCCGCCCGAATGTGGGGGAGGGGCTTGACCCCTCCCGTGGGAGCCCGCAAGGGGCTCCCCTACAAAGCCGACGCCGTCCCCCTGCGAACCACCCGGACGGGCCTCCACCAGATGGGGGTCCATTTTCCCAGCTCTCAGTGCTTCAATGCCCCACTGCCCCAAAGATAGGCCGGAGGTACGACGGACTCCTCAACCCCCAAGCCCTCAAGGACCGCCCGGCGCAAAGCGCTGGGCGCTTCAACCCCAGGATGGGGGGTGGGGTTCAGGCTGCGCGTGGACGGCGGACCTTGCTGACCCACCAGTTCACGACACGATTCACGACCGTCTTGGGATAGTTGGCCATCTGGCTGGGCAGAGTCTGTAGGGCCTTGTCAATGTCCCCCAGGGCACCTTCGACGGAAGCTGCAGGACAGGCCATCCACAGGATCTTCTGCCTGCGGTCGACCAGAAACAGACCTGGCGCCGCTGATTCGTCCTCCGAGGCAGCGACTACTCCGTATTGGGACGAGAAGTCCCGATCGTCGTTGAGCAGAGGAAATTGCAGATGCAGATCCCACTGAAGCGCCTTGAGCGCATCCATCTTCGCCGCGGAGATGCCGAGAATCACGGCCCCCCGCTCTTTGAGCTTACGTTGGCCCTTGGCGAGACACTCCAAGTCGGACCGGACCCGGTCGCCATCGCCGTCGAAGAAGTACAGCAGCACGGCCATACGCGACACCTCGTCCCGCAACATGAGAACTACGTCTTCGGTCGAGGTCAGATCGAAATTAGGTGCTTCCGCGCCAACGACAAGCGTAGCTGCCATCGCCCTTACCTTTCCCTCGACACTGGAGATCAGCTATCCGATCCCGGGAGGAGCCCCGGTGGGATGTTCTTGGCCACGTCGAAATATATCACCACGACCATCAGCATCACGATGAGCACGAAACCCACCTGGTTGATCCTCTCCTTGGTGCGGAGCGAGAGGTCTTTTCGCCGCAGCTCTTCGAACAACAGAATCGTGATCTGCCCCCCGTCGAGGACTGGGATGGGCAGCAGGTTCAGAATCGCGATGCTGATACTGATCAGGCCCATCAGCTGCACCAGGTGCTTGAGTCCGGTCCTGGCAGCCGCCCCACTGAGGGCCGCAATCTCAATCGGTCCCGAGAGGGCACTCTTGGCCGCCAGTTGACCGGTGACGATCTTGTAGAGCACCGACAGCGTCTGGCGTGTGATCTGCCAGTTATAGCGCACGCTCTCCACCAGCGCGGCGCCTGGAGAGAGCTGCTGATAGTAGCCGTGAGCGACGCCAATCCGCCCTTTGCCTCCTTCATCTCGAGGCACGACATGGAGGATCTCTGGCTGCTGCTCTCGCAGTACCTCTACCGCCACGCTCTGGTCGGCATGGGCTTCGATATAGTCGACGAACTCCTGCCATTGCGCGATCGCCTGCCCGTCCACGCTGCGGATCTCATCTCCCGGTTGAAAGCCCGCAGCTTCCGCCGGGCTGTCTGCCAGGACCTGCGCGATTCTCGGTAGAACTGTCGGAAAAGCACCGGCGTACCCAAACTCGTACTTGGGCACCTTGGCAGGGACGATGGACACATCGCGCTCCCGCCCCTGCCGCAGGATGGTGAGATCGACTTCCCGCTCAGGCGAAGTAATGAAGGCGAAATGAACGTCCTCCCAGTCCCTGGCCTCCTTGCCGTTCGCTGACACTACTTCGTCTCCGGGTAGGAGTCCGGCAGCTTCGGCGGGAGAGCCCTCGGCTACGCTGCCGATGATCGGAGGGATCTCGGGCAACGTTGGCACCTGGATACCGACCATCAGCACGCCGGCAATGAGCAGGATCGCCAGAATCACGTTCATGGCAGGACCGGCCAAATAGACCAGGATCCGCTGCCAGCGTGGCGTGTTCATGAAGTCTCGGGGGTCGTCACTGACCTCACCCGGATCTTCACCTCCCAGCCGAACATACCCTCCCAGGGGGATCAAAGAGACTTTGTACTCGGTCTCGTCGCGGGTGAATCCCCAGATGCGTTTTCCGAAACCGAGAGAAAAGGTCAAGACACGCATCCCAAAGGCCTTGGCCATCAGGAGATGACCCGCCTCGTGGACGAAGATGATGACGCCAAGGGCGACAATAAACGCAGCTAAATTGCTCAGAACATTTGACATTTCTAGCCTCGATAGGGAGTGATTCTCCCCTCAACACGCAAAAGGATCAAGTCTCGGGGTTCCGCGACTCCGCCGGACGGGCGAAAAGGCTCGCGTAAACATCCCTCTCTTCGACTCCGACAGCACAAGCAACTCCCATGCCCACTCCCCTTGTCGGAGCCGGGCTGCGAGGTTCTATTGGCCTGTATCCTTAGATGCGAGATGTGGAGGAGCTGTCATTCGAACGGTCGTCACCGGACCCCAGGCCATCCGGACCAGCTCCGGGGCGCACAGGAGAATTTCCCGATGCGTTTCCCCCTTCCGCTCCTTGTGCTCTGTGTTCTCGGTTGTCTCGTTCCTGGTCTGAGCCGGGCCAGTGACCTGGATGACGACCTGGGACGCAACGAAGTGCGCGTCTACTCCGGCCGCTTCCCGATCGAGTCGGGGCGCACCATAACTCAACTCGACCTTCCCCGTCGACTGGAGCGCCTGGGCTACGAGAGGCGACAAGGGGAACAACCGAAGAAGCCGGGCGAATATTTCTTCGGCTTCGAGAAATTCTGGTTCTATCGCCGGCCGATGCGAATCGGCAAGAAGCAGCACCCTGCCCGAATGATCGGGCTCAGGCTGCGTCGCGAAGACGGCATGATCCTCGGGGGAATCGACGGGAACGAGGCCCCTCTCCGCAGCAAGCACCTATGGTTGGAGCCCGAATTGCTGGCAGAGTCCTTTGACACCAACCGGGGGCGGCGCTCACGGGTGCGCTTCGAACAGCTGCCCGAGCATGTCTGGCAACCGGTGTTGGCGGCGGAAGACGGTCGCTTCTTCGAGCACTCGGGGGTCGACGCCCAGGCGCTGGCGCGCGCCACCCTACGCAATGTCAAGGCAGGCAAGGTGGTGCAGGGCGGCAGCACGATTACCCAGCAACTCGTCAAGCTGCGCGACTTGAGCCCCAAGCGCTCGATGGGGCGTAAGGCCTCGGAGGCGGTCCGCGCCCTGGCGCTCGAGGCCGAGTACGACAAGACTGAAATCCTAGAGGCCTACCTCAACGCCGTCTATTTCGGGCATCTGGACGGCGTTCAGATCTTCGGCCTCGGCTCCGCGGCCCGAGCCTATTTCTCGAAATCAGTCGACCAGCTCGATGTCGCTGAATCGGCACTGCTCGCGGCGATGATTCAGGGACCGAACCGGCTGAGCCCGGTACGCAATCCCGAAGCCGTGCTGGAGCGCTACCGCTGGGTACTGACGCGCCTCGTCGCACTCGACTGGCTGACTCCCACTCAGATGCACGACGCCCACCGCCGGGGTTTGCCCTCTCTCCGGCCATCCGCTCCCGCACTTCCCGACGCGCCGTATTTCCTGGACTGGCTCGAGGACGAGGTCGAATCCAACGCCCCCAGGCGTGCCGAGGACGGGCGGGGCGCGGTTGTGTTCTCGACGCTCGATCCACTTCTCCAGGAGGCGGCCGAGGAAGCGGTCCTCGATGGCTTGCGCAGGCTGCGCTCGGGCCATTCGCGATTGAGAGCCCAGCCACTCTCGGCGGCGCTGGTGGCGCTAGACACACACACTGGTGATGTGCTCGCCTATGTCGGGGGCGACCCTCGACTGCGCTCCGACAGTTTCGACCGGGCGCGACGCGCCGAGCGCCAGCCGGGCTCGGCGGTCAAGCCGCTTGTGCTGTTGGAACCCTTGCAGGACTGCGGGGGCCGAGATCCACTCTTTCCCGCCCGACGCGTCTCCGATCAGTCACTGACCCTGGACCTGCCCTCCGGACCTTGGAGTCCCGAGAACCCCGACCACGAGTTCCGACCATCGGTCTCGGTTCGGCAGGCGACCGTCCAGTCGCTCAATGTACCCTTCGTGCGGATTGGCCGTTGGTGCGGATTCCGCAACACGGCTGAGCGCCTACGTCGCAGCGGAATGGAGCTTCCCAAGAATCTTCCACCCGCTTTCGTGCTCGGCGCGGTCGAGACCACGCCGCTGACTCTGGCGCGCGCCTATACGGTCTTCGGCTCTCTGGGTCGAGCTTTCCTGCCGCGACCCTACGACAAGATCTTCCTACCCGGCGGTCGGTTGCTGGTGCAACACCAAACGACGTCGGTCAAAGTCGTCGAGCCCGCCACGGCCTACCTGATTCGAGATCTGTTGGAGGACTCTGTCCGGCAGGGGACTTCGGCCGCCGCCGCCCTGGAGAATCACAAGGCGTTCGGCAAGACAGGCACATCCTCGCGAGCTCGCGACGCCTGGTTTGCCGGTGGTGCCGGGTCCGTAGTGGCAGTGGTGTGGGTCGGACTCGACGACAATGACCCACTACGCCTGTCTGGAGCCGCGGCGGCAGCCCCGATCTGGAAGGCGTTCATGGAGCGGGCAGTGCCGCTGCGACCGGCTGGGGACCCTGGCCGCCCTGCCAAGATCGTCGAGCACTGGTTCGAGACCGAAACCGGTCTGCTAGTACCTCGTCAGCGCAGCGGAGCGGAGCTGGACCTCTTCCGAAAAGGGGCCACACCGCCGAAGCGACGTCTTCTCAAGAAAGACGAACCCGTGCCGGAGATCGAGTAGGCTGAGCCCAACGAAATCCGAATCCGAGATCAACAGAAGGGAGACGGCATGAACTGGACCGAATTGCTGACCGATGAATTGGAGTACCTTTACCGCGTGACCGACGCGCTGTTCGAAGTCGCCGAAGACGAGGCGCTCGACTGGAAGCCGGCCAGCGGGGAGAACTGGATGACCATGGGGCAGCTCTTGATGCACACGGCCACCTCCAATGGTCCTGGATTCAGAGGCTTCGTCACCGGTGACTGGGGCATGCCCGACGGCATGAGCCTGGAGGACATGGAGCCGGGCGAAATGCTCCCGCCGGCGGAGAAGATGCCAAGTGTAGAGAGCGTGGCTCAGGCCCGGAAACTGCTCGCCGAGGACGCAGACCAGGCATTCGACGTGCTGCAGAGCGTCAGCGAGGAGGATCTGGCAGATCGAGAGCTTGCTGCTCCCTGGAATCCTGACGAGTCCTTCGCGTTGGGCCGGCACCTTCTGCACTCGATCCGTCACACGATGCAACACAAGGGACAACTCTTCTACTACCTGAAGCTTCAGGGCAAGCCGGTCAACACCGGCTACTTGTGGGGGATGTAGGTCCCGGGAGTCGTAGGCCTTCTCGCAGACTAGAGCTCGAGTACTTCCCTTGCCCGCTGTCGTCCCCAGGCATCGTACCCGAGAGCGTCCTCCAGGCTGGTGATCGGTCCAGGATCGTGTAACCCCAGAACCTGCTCCACCGTAGAGACGATCGCCGGGAACGGGATTCGGCCTTGCAGGAACGCGCGAACGGCCACCTCGTTAGCGGCATTCAGCACCGCCGGAGCGGAGTCACCCAACGACAGTGTCCCGCGGGCCAGATCGACGCTCGGGAACCGGAGGTTGTCCACCGGTTCGAACTCCAGACGGCCGAGTTGGTGTGGTTCCAACCTCTCGAACTCGTTCTCCCAGCGATCCGGATACGACAGAGCGTATTGAATGGGGAAGATCATGTCGTTGACCGACATCTGTGCCAGCCAGCTGCCATCGCGGTACTCCACCAACGAGTGCACGATGGACTGAGGGTGGATCACGACTTCGATCCTGTCTGGCGGGACCTCGAAGAGGTGATGCGCCTCGATCAGCTCCAACCCTTTGTTCATCAGGGTTGCCGAGTCGATACTGATCTTCGCCCCCATCTGCCAAGTTGGATGCCGAAGGGCTTCCTCGGGCCCGATTTCTCCCCAGGTAGTGATATCCCGCGTGCGAAAGGGGCCCCCTGAGGCCGTCAGCATCAGCCGGTGAACCTCTGATGGGTGACCCGAGCGCAAGGATTGATGCAGGGCCACATGCTCACTGTCGATCGGCAGCAGCTGGGCCCCGGTGGCCTGGGCCACCTCCTTGAGTAGTCGGCCGGCCACGACGAGGGACTCTTTGTTGGCCAGCGCCACGTCTTTTCCCGCCTCGAGGGCAGCATGGGTAGCAGGCAGTCCTGCCGCTCCCACCACAGCCGCAACCACCAGATCGACCCCTTGCAAGCGGGCGGCCTGCAGAAGGCCCAGCTCACCGGAAACTATCTTCGTCTCCTTGCCCACCCGATCCTGGAGCTCGCTCGCCTTTAACGGGTCACTCACGGCCACGAGACGCGGACGAAACTCTCGAACCTGCTGCTCGAGCCTGTCCAGTTTGCTACCAAGGGCAGCCAGCGCTTCGACATGCAATCTGTCAGGGTGATGACGGATGACCTGCAGCGTGCTCTCGCCCACGGAACCGGTCGAGCCGAGCAGCGCGATACTCCGGCTCACGGCAACATCCTGCTGGCGCCCAACAGCTCGACACCGAGCCACATGACCGGCGCCGCAAACAGTAGCGCGTCCATCCTGTCCAGCATCCCACCGTGGCCAGGCAGGATTTGACCCGAATCTTTGACTCCGGCGCCGCGCTTCAGCAGCGATTCCACGAGGTCCCCGATCTGGGCCGCGATCGAGACCAGGCCGGCAAGAAGTAGAATCCAACCGTCGACTTCACCCAGACGCCAGTAGCTCCAGACGGCGGCTGCCAGCAACCCTGCGGCAGTACTGGCGATCGAGCCTTCCCAGGTCTTGTTCGGGCTCACTCTCGGTGCCAGCTTGTGTCGACCCCAAGTCTTGCCAATGTAGTAGGCACCGCTATCGCCCAGCCAGACAATGGCCAGCAGAAGTACGAGGACCCAGGGATCGAAGCCTTGAAGTCGGTAGAGGCTGGCGGCGGGAAGAGCGAAATAGAGATTTCCAAAAACGAGCAATCCGACCGAGGCGGCGCCCTGTTCGATCGGCGCTCGGACCGAGATTGCCAAGGCTCCCGACCCGACAGTGATCAGAACCAACGCCAGCCACCATAGGGCACCATCGAGACTCGCAAGCTCTGCCGGTAGGAGGCCTCCGGCCAGCAGGACCGAGACGATCGGCACACTTACCAGTAGGGATTTGAGAACGCCGCCAGGAGCCCAATGCTCCCCTACCTTGACGTACTCCAAGACAGCGATTTCGAGCAGTGCCACGATGCAGAGCAGAAACCAGGCACCAGGAAGACGGAATACCGCCAACAGGGCCACGGGAATGAGGACTGCGGCTGTCAGAAGACGCTGCATGCTCGAACCTGGGCCAGTACGGGCGATCCGATCCCTGTCCGTCGATCAAGCCGAGCCCTGATCGGCAACCGTCTCTTTGTCGGCCTCGGCTACCGCACCAAATCGCCGATCCCGAGTCTGAAAGTCGACAATGGCCTGCAGAAGATGACCTCGCCGGAAGTCGGGCCAGAGAGTCTCGGTCATCCAGATCTCCGAGTAGGCGATCTGCCAGAGCAGAAAGTTGCTCACCCGCAGCTCACCAGAGCTGCGAATCAGCAGATCGGGGTCCGGTTGCCCGGAGGTGTACAGGTAGCGCCCGATCGTTGCCTCGTCGATCTCGACGCTTTCGCCGCCGGCCCAGTCCGCCACAATGTCGCGACAGGCATCGACGATCTCGCAGCGGCCCGAGTAGTTGAGAGCGATGTTGAGCTGCATGGCCCGACCATCGGCTGTAGCCTCCAGAGCTCGTTCCAGCTCTCCGACTACTGAAGGATCCAGGTCACGCCAACGTCCCAACAAATGGAGGCGAATGCCATTGTCCACCAGGGTCGCCAGTTCCCTCCTCAAGTAGTCTTTGAGCAGGTTCATGAGAGCCCAGACCTCGTAGCGTGGCCGCTTCCAGTTTTCGACCGAAAATGCGTAGAGGGTCAGGACCTCGACTCCCAGCTGGGCGGCAGCCTCGATGACGTCCCTTACCGCCACTACTCCCGCCCTGTGGCCCTCCACTCGCGGCAGACCACGGGCTCTGGCCCAACGGCCATTGCCATCCATGATGATGGCCACATGCCGTGGGACCCGCGACCGATCCAGTCGACGCAGGAGGCGCTCATCGAACGAGCCAGCTCGCGCTACCTTCGAGAATTCAGTCATTTCGTGCGGCCAGTAATCTAGCACACCGGCCAGGCATCTCCTGACGTGCCCGCGGACTGATCAGGGCCTTCCTGCTCTGTGAGCGGCCTCCATTCCGGCGGATAGCCGACCCTCTCCAGAGTCAATCCCCTCGCCGGGGCGGTCGGACCCGCTTCGGACCGCGGTCGCCCGTCGAGAAGGCGCTGAATGTCGTCGATGCTTCGTTGGCCCCTGCCCACCTCCAAGAGGGTGCCGACAATCGATCGCACCATCCCACGGAGAAAGCCATTGCCGACAACTCGAAACTCCAGTACGCCGCCGCTGTCCCGCTGCCAACCCGCCTCATCGATGCGTCGTACCGGCTGCTTGTGACTGCCCCCGGAGAGCGCAAAAGCGGTGAAATCATGCTCTCCCACCAGGTGCTCCGCAGCCCGCCTCATGGCGGCGAGATCGACCACCACCGGTAAATGGACAATAAACAGCGCATCCAGGGGAGAGAGAACCGGACCCTGGACGAACCGGTAGCGATACAGCTTGAAGGCGGCATGTTTCCGAGCGTGGAATCCCTCACGCATCCGCTCTGCCGCCATGACACGTATGTCCTCGGGAAGGCGTTGATTGGCACCATGCACCAACCCACGGGCAGGAAAATCGATGGGCAGCTCCAGATGAGCGACCTGTCCTCGTGCGTGAACTCCGGCGTCGGTGCGGCTCGCCCCGACGACATGGACCGGCTGGGACAAGAGGTCGCTCAGAGCTCGCTCCACGACTTGCTGAACGGTCGTGGCATTGTTCTGCCGCTGCCAGCCGGCGTAGGAAGTGCCGCGATACGAAAGTGTCAGTCGGAAGACCATCGATGTCGGGTCCACACCAGCAAAGGAGGCAACCAAACCGCAAGATAGATCCAAGGAAAGAGCGCCACCTCCGTGAACTGGGGAATATACGACAGGATCACGGTGGCGGAGGCAACCAGCCAGGCTCGATTGTCCGCCAGGGCCGCCCAGGGGAGAATCCAGAGAAGGTACCAGGGATAGACGGTTGCCGAAAAAAGGACCAGGCTGCCGAAGATCCACAGCATTCCAGCCAGAGGCAGCCGCCGAACGAAGCCAACAGCGAGGGTCGCCAACAGGGCAATTCCCAGAAGCAACTTGGCCCAGAGCTGTGGATAGTTGAAAGGGTAGAGCTGATTCCAGAAGTCGTGATTACCGGTCCCTATCTTGAGCGAATCGAGCAGCCCGCTCACCGCGTAGGGGATCTCGAGCCTGTCGATAAACCGCCACAGGGGCTCATAGATCGGACCATTGAACTCCCAACTGACGCCAAAGGCGACGAGGCCCGCTGGTACCCCGCCGCTGGACACGGCCACCGGTACCAGGGCCATCACAGCGATACCGACAGCGATCGACGAGAAGAGGACAGGCCGTCCGCTCTGGCGGGCCCAGGTCGGGAAACCCACCAATGGAACAAGCTTGGCCAGCACCCCGCCAGCTGCAGCCAACGCCGCCCCGGCAACCCACGTTGGGCGGCGACTCAGGCAGACAGCCAACAACACCATGCAGGCGACACCCAGGGCATCCACATGCCCCATCCCCGAGACTTCCAACGTGACCAACGGATTCCAGGCGTACCAAACCACCCGGCTGGTAGGCAGACCCACAGCCCGGGCCAACACCAACAGGAGCATGCAGGTCGCGAGATCGAACAGCGTAAGCAGCGTCTTGAGGGCGAATGCCGGTATTGGAAGATGGGTGGACATGCCGAATACCGCCAGTGCCAGTGGCGGATAGACCGTCGGCACCTGCCGATGTGGAAGTCGCTCCCAGGCCTCGTCCCGCAGCTGCCTAACCTCCGGCGCATTCGGTTCAAAGCGGTAGGGATTGAGACCGGAAGAGGCGACCTTGCCGTCCCACAGATAGCGCTGGATGTCGTCAGACAACGTCGATGGCAACGGCAGCATCAGCATTCGAACCACCACCGCCACCAGCAGAATCAGTGCACCGCTTGCCGCATTCATTCTGGAGAGCCGCCGGCTACCCAGAATCATTCCGACGACGGCGAGAGCCAACCAAGAGAAAGCAACACCGAGGTGAGCCGCGAGATCCCACGTCAGCAAGAGGCCAGCATGGGCTAGGATGGGCAGCCAGCCGATTCTTACAAATTGACGGGAATCGAGCTTACCGAACAGAGATGACCGGGATGGAGATACTTCTCGAGAAAGTTCTGCTGGCAATCTATTACCTGACTCTGGGAAGTCTGGCGATCTACGGCTCTCATCGCCTGGTGTTGATAGCACTCTACTACCGAAACCGCCATCGATTGAACCCGTCCGTAGCCGCACCCTCGGATTGGCCCGTGGTGACGATTCAACTGCCTCTCTTCAACGAGATGTACGTGGCGTCCCGACTCATCGACTCCATCTGCCGGCTGGACTACCCCAGAGATCGCCTCGATATCCAGGTGCTCGACGACTCCACGGACGAGACCTCGAAGCTGGTCTCAGAGCGGGTGAGCCACTATCTCTCCAGGGGTTTTCGGATCGACCACCTGCGCCGTGCCCACCGCCATGGCTACAAGGCCGGAGCACTCGAGAAAGGGCTCACCAGGGCTCGTGGCACCCTATTGGCCGTGTTCGACGCCGACTTCTCCCCGCGGCCGGACTTCCTCAAACAAACGGTTCCGCACTTCGCCAACCCCGAAGTCGGCATGGTCCAGGCCAGGTGGGAGCACATCAACCGCCGCTACTCTCTGTTGACTCGGATTCAGGCCATTCTCCTCGACGGTCACTTCGCCATCGAGCATGCGGCAAGGCATGCTTCGGGACGTTTCTTCAACTTCAACGGTACCGCGGGAATCTGGAGGAAGGAGGCGATCGTCGACGCCGGAGGCTGGCAGCACGACACTCTCACCGAGGATCTGGATCTTTCGTTCCGCGCTCAGCTTCGAGGCTGGCGCTTCATCTTCCTGCCTGCCGTCATCGCTCCGGCCGAGCTGCCCGTGGACATTCACGCCTTCAAGAGTCAACAGTTCCGCTGGGCCAAGGGCTCGATTCAAACCGCCCGGAAGCTGCTGGACACGATCCTACGCTCGTCAGTCGCGACACCCATCAAGGTCGAGGCATTGATCCATTTGACGAGCAACGTCTGCTACCCCCTGATGATCCTGCTCTCCTTGCTGATGTTCCCCGCCATGTACCTGAGGCGGGATGCCGACCCCAGGATGATGCTGCTGCTCGATTTGCCTATCTTCCTGGGCGCCACAGGCGCAATCGTATTGTTCTACATCATCAGCCAGATGGCGATTGGTCCCGATGGGCGCCGCAATTTCCGTACCATTCCATCCCTGATGGGATTAGGCGTCGGACTGGCCGTCAACAACACCAGAGCCGTGCTCTCAGGTCTGCTTCACGATGGCGGGGAGTTCCAAAGGACACCGAAGTATCACATCGAGAATGCGGCCGATCGTTGGTTGGGCAAGCACTACCACGCCTTGCGCACCAGGACTGTGATCTTCGAGTCGGTGCTCGCGGGATACATGATCTTGTGCTTTACTGTGGCCTGCAGCCTGCGGATGTGGTTCTCGCTTCCCTTTCTCTACCTTTTCCTGCACGGCTACTGCTATATGACCTTTCTGACCCTCCAGCACGAACGAGCGACCCGGAGCTTCAAGGACCTGGGAGCTCCCTCGATACGGCTGGCGACCAGCACAGACGATACCGCTGCGGGGCTCGGAACGTGACCACCGCTCATCCAAGCGACTCACCAAGGTCGATCCTGCAGCCACAGACCGACTCGCGGCCATCCAGAGTCTCGCTCAGACCCGCAGTCCCGGGCGATGCGGGCCTGCTCCGCGATTGGCGTGGTCAGCCGAGCGTGCGGCAGTTTCAACCTCTTGGAGAGGCCTCGCTAGGTCATTTGGGTGCCGAGCTCGTGCGACAGAGGATGAGCAACCTCTACCACGGTCAAGGGGACAAATTCCAATGGATCGTCCGATGCGATGAGCAGCCGGCCGGCTGGCTCACGCTCGTGATCACCAATTGGGACCATGGCTTGGCGGAGATCGGCTATGCCCTCTCCACACCCTTCCAGAAACGGGGAATCATGGTGCAGGCGCTCCACCTTCTCCTGGCTGACCTGTTCCTCAACTCTCCCCTCGAACGAATCGAGGCCCGCTGCGATACCCGCAACTACGCCTCGCAGCGAGTTCTGCAGAAGGTCGGCTTCCGCCAAGAGGGCTGTCTCAGAGGGTACTTCATCCTTGACGACGAGAGGGTCGACAACTACCTCTATGCGATCCTGCGTAGCGACCACCTACCCGCGGGACCCGTCGAGAGTTCGGACAGCTGAGAAGCACCCCTACAGCAGCTCCAGATTGGCGTACTTGGCGACCAGCTTCCGTTTTCCCGAGCGGTCGAAGAACACGGTCAGCTTGGCGTTGTCTCCTTCCCCTTCGAGCTGCATGAGCACTCCTTCTCCAAGCGTCGGGTGACGGACTCGACGGCCGCGTCTCAGTGCGTCGCCGGTCACGACTTCGGGCTCGATCTCGACCGGCTCGCGACGGCCGAAGAATCCATAGGCAGCTCTCGTACGACCGTCATAAAACAGCTCTGAGCTCTCACTGATGACCAGGTCCTGTTCTGGAATCTCCAGCAGGAAGGGTGACTCCTGCTGATCCTGGTACCGGCCCGCGATTCGGCGGCGGCGACACCCGGTGAGAAAGAGGCGCTGTTTGGCGCGCGTCATTCCGACGTATAGCAAACGCCGCTCCTCCTCGATCTCGTCCTGTGTCCCACCGCTATTGAAGTGCGGCAGCAGTCCATCCTCGAGCCCGGCAACGCAAACCGCTTCGAATTCCAGGCCTTTCGCGCTGTGCAGGGTCATCAGAGAGACGCCCTGTTCCCGCCGCCACTCGTCGATGTCGCTGACCAGTGAAATGTGGTCGAGGAAGGCGCTCAAGAGATCCGCCTCGTCGCTCCAGTCGGTTTCCTCGGTGAACTCCTGGGCCGCCGTCACGAGCTCTTCGAGATTCTCCAACTTGGCACGCAGCTCTGGGTCGTCCTTATCATAGAGATCCAGGTACCCGGTCTGGTCGAGAAGGCGCTCCAAGACGACAGGTAGGGGTGTTTCTTCCAGATCTTCTCGCAGCGACTGGAGCAGGTCCCGGAATCGCTCCAGCGCGTTCGCGCTGCGAGCGGGGAGACTCCCCAATTCAGCGTAGAGGAGTGTCTCCCACAGCGAGTTCCCGTGCTCTGCGGACATCTGGACCAGCATCTCCTGCGTCGCCTTACCTATGCCGCGTGCCGGGCGGTTCAGGATCCGGGTCAGGGAGAAGTTGTCCCTGGGGTTGCGCAGGACTCGCAGATAGGACACTACGTCCTTGATCTCAGCCCGCTCGTAGAACCGCACACCTCCTACCAGCTCGTAGGGGATCTGACGCTTCAGCAGTTCCTCTTCGAAGGCCCGGGTCTGGGCGTTGGTCCGCACCAGGATTCCCATCTCGCGCAAAGAGATCTGACCTCGCAGTCCCTCGAATGTATTCAAGACCCAGCGGGCCTCGTCCTGATCGTCGCGCGCCCGATAGAGCTCCACCTTGTTGCCTGCACCTGCCTCGGTCCATAGCCGTTTGCCCCGACGGCGTTGGTTATGCTCCACCAGGTCGCCGGCGATATCGAGAATATTTTGGGTCGATCGGTAGTTCTGTTCCAGGGCACGAACGACGGCACCCGGAAACACCCGCTCGAAGTTGAGCACATTGTCGAGGTCCGCACCGCGCCAGCGGTAGATACCCTGATCCTCGTCACCCACAGCGGTCAGGTTTCCCGCCTCAGCGACGATCTCCTGCACCATCCGCATCTGGGCGTGATTCGTGTCCTGGAACTCATCGACCAGAAGATACTGAATGCGGTGGCGCAAACGGTCCCGAATGGCTTCCTCGGTTGTCAGGAGTTTGACGGCCAGCCGCAGCATGTCGTCGAAATCCACGCCGGACGATTGGATCAGGAGACGCTGGTACTGCCTGTAGACCCTGGCTGCCTGCTTCTCGTAGAAGTTCTCGGCAGAGGCGGCGTAGGCTTCCGGGTCGAGCAGTCGGTTCTTGGCCGAGCTGATGGTGCCCAGCATCGAGCGCGGCGGGAAGGCCGACTCCGACAATTTCTCCTCGGCCAGTGCCTTTTTCACCAGCGACACCTGGTCGGCGCTGTCGAATATCGCGAAGCTCGGGTCGACACCGACGTGCTTCCCATGGCGTCGCAACAAGCCGAGGGCGAAACGATGAAACGTGCCGACGAACGTTGGTAAAGGTTGCAGGCCAAGCAGATCCTCAACCCGCTCCCGCATCTCTCCTGCGGCCTTGTTCGTGAATGTCATCGCCACGATACTCGCGGGATCGACCTGGCGCTCCTTGACCAGCCAGGCGACCCGATAGGTGATGACACGGGTCTTGCCGGAGCCAGCTCCGGCCAACACCAATTGGGGTCCGTCACCGTGAGTGACGGCGGCGGCTTGCTCAGGGTTCAGATCGCGCTCGAGATCGAGGGCGGGATTCGACGGCATCGGTGACGGTCCTGCTGCGCTTTCTACTCGACCGTCACGCTCTTGGCCAGGTTCCGAGGCTGATCCACGTCGGCGCCCCGGCGCACAGCTACGAAGTAGGCGAACAGCTGCAGAGGAATAACATTGACCACCGGCTGCAACAAATCTGAAGAACGAGGCACGTGAATGACTTCGTCGGCGATTTCCGCAAGCTCTTCGGCCGGGCGATCGGTTACGGCGATGACCACGCCATCCCTTGCCTTGACCTCCTGCATGTTGCTGCAGACCTTGTCGAAGACCCGACTGCCGGTGGCGATCGCCACCACCGGGAAGTCCTCGTCGATCAGGGCGATCGGTCCGTGCTTCATTTCCCCAGCCGGGTAGCCCTCAGCGTGGCTGTAAGAGATCTCTTTCAGTTTCAGGGCACCTTCGAGCGCGATCGGATAGTTGATGCCACGCCCGAGGTAGAGGAAGTCCTCTAGACGAAAATAGTGGCGCGCCATCTCCTCGAGCTCCGGTTCGGTTTCCATGATCGCGGCCACCGCATGAGGTAGCTTCGCGAGCTCTGAGAGAAGTTCCGACTCTATCGCCATTCCCCGCTGCTGCCGAAGATAGAGGGCCAACAGATAGAGGGCCGTCAGCTGCGTCGTGAACGCCTTGGTCGACGCGACACCGATCTCGGGCCCGGCATGTGTATAGATCACACCATCGCTTACGCGTGTGGCCTGGCTGCCAGGGACATTGCAGATGGCCAACAGCTTCGCTCCTCGATCGCTGGCCGCTTCCATGGCTGACAGGGTATCGGCCGTTTCACCTGACTGGGAGATGCCGATTGCCAGCACACCCTCGCCGACCACGGGGTCTCGGTATCGATACTCGGAACCGTAGTCCACCTCGACCGGAATTCGCGCCAACTCTTCGATCATGAACTTGCCCACCAGACCCGAATGCCACGAGGTACCACAGGCCAGGATCTGGACTCGCCGAATCTGGGCCGCCTCTTCGGGTGTCAGTGAGAAGTCGTCGAAACCGACCGTGTTGAGCTCGAAGTCCACACGCCCCGCGAAGGTGTCCTGGATCGCCTGGGACTGCTCGTGGATCTCTTTGAGCATGAAGTGCTTGAAGCCACCCTTTTCGGCCTGGATCGGGTCCCAGGTGAGCCTCACCGTCTGGCGCTTGACTAGCTCGCCAGCTTCGTCCCAGACCTCCGGACCGGCATCGGTCAACCGACACAGGTCACCGTTCTCCAGGAAGATCACGTTCTTCGTGTAAGCCAGCACAGCCGCGGGGTCCGAAGCCAGAAAGCACTCGTTGTCGCCCAACCCAATGACGAGAGGCGGACCCTGACGAGCAGCGACGATCTCGGCTTGCCCCGACAGGGTCGAGACGGCGGCAAACGCATACATGCCCTCGAGCTCTGCAATGGCCTGCTGCGTCGCTGCCTTGAGGTCTTCCTTCAGGTGCGAGCTGATGAGATTCGCTACCACCTCCGTATCGGTGTCGGAAGTGAACTTCCAACCCTCGTCGATCAGGCGCTTCTTGAGGGGGAGGAAATTCTCGATGATGCCGTTGTGGATGAGTGCCAAGCGCCCCTTCGAGTCCAAGACCGGATGGGCGTTGCGTTCCGACGGCTCCCCGTGAGTTGCCCAGCGAGTATGTCCCAGACCATAGGACCCCAGCAGGGACTTACCCTCGAGCTTGTCGACCAATCGCGCCAGTTTGCCTTCTTCCTTGACCGCCTCCAGCTCGCCTTCGCGAACCACGACGACGCCCGCCGAGTCATAACCCCGATAAGCGAGGCTCTCGAGCCCCGAGAGGAGTACAGGGACGACTTCGCGCTGTCCGATATAGCCGACGATTCCGCACATAGGAAGTGAAGTTTACTGCTTTCTGATCTTTCGCCGCTCGAGCTTGCGCTTGGCGTAATCAAGCACGGTCTTCTGCTCGCACCTCTCGATCGCCAGCGCCCCCGGCGGCACGTCTTTGGAGATCACCGAGCCAGCGGCCGTCATGGCACCATCACCCACACTAACGGGTGCGACGAACATGGTGTCGCTGCCAATAAACGCTCCCTTGCCGATCTCCGTGCGGTGCTTCGACACTCCGTCATAGTTGCAAGTGATCGTACCGGCGCCCAGGTTCGCGTTCTCCCCCACCGTCGCGTCACCTACATAGGCCAAATGATTCACCTTCACGCCTTGGGCAAGCACCGAGTTCTTGATCTCCACGAAGTTGCCGATCTTGGCTCGCTCCTTCATCACCGCGCCCGGCCGCATGCGAGCGAAGGGTCCGATACGGCAAGCGTTGCCGACCTCCACCTCCTCCAAGACACAGTAAGGCTCGACCACGACCTGGTCGCCGAGCCGGGCATCTCTCAGCCAGGCCCCCTGATGCACGGTGCACCCCTCACCCAACCTGGACCTTCCTGTCAGGGAGACCCCAGGATGAATCACCGAGTCTCTTCCCACCTCCACGTCGGCCTCTACGACCACGCGACTCGGATCCAGAATCGACACACCCTCTCTCATCAACGCTTCCACCTTGCGTCGCAGCAGTACCCCGTGGACCCGAGCCAGGTCCAGCCGGTCGTTGACTCCGAAAGCCTCCTCCGCCTCCGGCAGCGACACCAACGCCAAATTCTGGCCCCCGTCTGCAGCTGCGGTTAGGGCATCCGTCAAATAGAGCTCTTGCTTGGCGTTGTCGGGTTTCAATTGCTCCACGAACTCGAAGATGTCAGGCGCAGGAAGAGCGTAGATTCCGGCGTTGATCCAGTGATTCTCCAGTTCCTCGCTGGTGGCGTCCGCCACCTCGACGATTCGCTGGAGACTACCGTCTGGCGCAGCCATGACCCGCCCGAGAGAACCCGGATCCGGCATCTCGGCCACGACCATGGAACCCCAGCTCGATCGAGCACTTGCCGCTAGCCGGACCAAGGTCTCTGGGGCTACCAACGGCACGTCGCCGGAAAGCACCAGTAGCGTCGTTGGCGCCTGCAGATGACTTGCCACCTGCAGCAAAGCGTGGCCCGTGCCGAGCTGTTCCTCCTGTGGTACCCAGGTGACGTCGTCTGCTTCGATCTCGTTTCGCACCTGATCCGCGCCGTACCCCACCACGACATAGATCTGTTCACATCCCGCGGCTCTCGCTGCCCTCAGCACCCACTCCAACATCGGCCTGCCCGCAACGGTATGAAGTACCTTGGGCAAGGTCGATCGCAAGCGAGTACCCTTGCCTGCCGCCAGAACCACCGCTGACAGGGGTAGTGGTTTCGTCACCTGCACTCCTTTCTCATGGTCACCATCCAGTCCGGGGGTTGTCATGGTTCCACAACCTCAGTGCCTCGAAGCCGGCAGTCGCTCAATCAGTCGCAGCGCCCCCCGACTTTCCTTCGCTCTCCAGGATCGACAGGACCGTGCGAGCAAGCTTGAACTTGTCGTGCCGAATCAGTCTGCCAGGTGCCAAAAGGTCAGCATCGACCACCTCGACTCCTCGTTCCCGAAACGCCGCCTCATCGACGATCACCGGCTCGGAACCTTCCTCGCGGTAGGCCGGCAAGCGCTCGGCTGGTAACTCTCCGGTGTTGACGACTACGGTGTCGACTGTGCCGGTGCCCAGATAGCGCTCGATGGCATCCAGATGATCGAGCCCATCCATGCCGTCGGTCTCACCAGGCTGGGTCATGAGATTCAGCGGCAGGACGACCTTGCCCCGGCCCTGCTGAATCGCGGCGTCGATGTCGGGAATCAGGAGATTCGCAATTACCGAGGTGTATAGCGAACCGGGGCCGAGAATCACGAGATCGGCCTGCTGGATAGCTTCGATGGCTGGGCCAAAGCCCGGCGGTGCTTCCGGCTCCAGCAAGACCTCCTGCAGTGGCTCGCCCGAGCCCCCCACTGCTGACTCTCCCTCGTAGGTTCTTCCCGACAAGCCTCTGGCATGCAGCCTGAGATCGCTCAAGGTCGCTGGCAGGATCCGACCCCGCACCGACAGCACCGCCTCCGCCGTCAGGATGGCCTGATAGAACTCCCCGGTGATGCCCGCCAGAGCCGCCAGGAAGAGGTTGCCGAAAGAGTGACCTGAGAGCCCCTCGCCCTCGTCGAAGCGATAGTCGAACAAGCGCGCCAGCAGATCCTCATCATCAGCCAGCGCGACGATGCAGCTGCGAATATCGCCTGGGGGGAGGATGCCGAACTCGCGTCGGAGTCGTCCGGAGGAGCCACCGTCATCGCTAACAGTCACTACAGCGGTGAGATCCCCAATGGGACCGCCGACCGAGTGCTTCAAACCGCTCAGCAATACCGACAGGCCGCTACCACCACCTATGGTGACCAGGGCGCTCCTCGGAGCTCGAGAGGCCGTTGGCTCAGTCGAAGAGATGTCGGTACTCTGAGCTGTCTCGGAGGGCTTCGAAGTCCGAGTCGTGGTAGGCATGGATGCGGTTCTTCGGGTTGAGCTCGATTGCCAGGGCCAGGAACTTCGAGGCCTTGTCGAGATCTGCCGTCAAACTGTAGACAGAAGCTGCCAGGTAGGCAAAGCGCTCGTCCTTGCTCTGGCGACCACCTCGGCTGCACAGTGCCAGCGCCTCTTCGTAGTTACCGCGGTTGCTTTCGTAGACTGCCAACAGGAAGGGGTCTTCGACGTTCACTCCCGCCTTCAACAGGTTCTGGCGACAGACTCCCAGATAGCGTCGAGAGCGCTGAGCGAGGTCACTCTCGCCTGTCTCTTCCAGGATCTTCTCGAAGTACTTACTGGCTTCTCGCCATTTGCTCTGATGTAGAGCCTTGAGCCCCTTCTCGAAGATCCCGAGTTGCGGATCTGGTGGAAGTGCCCTGATCGAGGCGCTGTCCTTGGCCTCGAGCCCCAGTTCAGTCAGTTTCCTGGAGACTTCGTCGTTGTTGGTCCGAAATCGCTCCGCCAATTCGGCTACGTGTTTCTTCTCGGCATATCGCTTGAGGTAGGTGACCTCTTGTTTTTTCCACCGCTTCGCCATCTGTCTCCCTAGCAGTTGTGCGCTCTTACTTCTTCCGCAGCTCGACCAGTATCTGTTTGGCGACCGACTTGAGCGTCTCGAAGACGCCCACACCTTGAGGAGCGATACCGGCAAAGGTGGGTTCGCGTTTGTAGTTCAGCATCCGGTACATCTCATCGACCGGCATGATGCTGGGCAGATCCCGCTTGTTGAACTGCAGGGCATAGGGGATATTGATCAGTTCGAATCCGTGTTCCTGCAGGTTTAGCTCGAGATTGCGAATCGACTCGACATTGGCCTCCATCCGATCGGTCTGGCTGTCGGCCACGAACACGACCCCGTCAACACCCTTGAGAATCAGCTTCCTGCTGGCATCATAGAAAACCTGACCGGGGACCGTATAGAGATGGAATCGGGTCGTGAATCCACGAATCGATCCCAGGTCCAGGGGTAGAAAATCAAAGAACAGGGTGCGATCGGCCTCGGTGGCCAGCGAGATCATCTTGCCTCGACGGTCTGGAGCCGTCTTGTTGTAGATGTGCTGCAGATTCGTCGTCTTGCCGCCGAGACCCGGACCATAGTAGACGATCTTGCAGTTGATCTCCTTCGCAGCGTAGTTGATGAAGGTCATTTCGCTTCGATCCGCGTCAAGGCGCCTTGGTCAGCTCCTGCCGCGAACCTCCTGATTCTCTCGGTCCCAACTCTGGCAAGTCGGAGCTGGGAAGGTTGGAGGCCGGACCCAAATCGTGGCCCTGCCCCCGGCTCAGTCTCCGAACAGGGAATCGATGTCCTCGTCGGTAATCTCGGAAAAAGGGCTCGTCTCGACCTGCCCTCCGGGGCCCCGATTCTCCTTCCGGTTCATGTCCTCGAAAATCTCGTCCATCTCGGTGCTTGCCCTCTTGACACGCAACCGGACGAGACCCAGCGAGGATCGCTCGTCGAAGATCACCAGCAAGATCGCTCGGCGGGCGACGATTGAGATGTGAATATGATCGCGCTGCCCTTCATGGAACAGCACCGAGAACTCCCGCTCGCCAATCAGCTTGGCGAGCCCATCGGTTGCCGCCACGTTTCCTGCGGTCAGCGAGGCCAGAGAAGTGGTGTCGAACTCCTCCACGTCCCCAACCGCTGCGATCTGTTGGCCATTCTTATCGATCAGGAATACGGCCTTGGCATTCGAGTCATATCGCAGACGTCGTAGCGCCTGCTCCAATCGTTCGAATTCCTCCTCATAGACCTCGACGTAAGCTGTCGGCATGACTCGTCTCTCCGGAAGCAGCGCGAAAGTATCACATAGCTGCCTTGAGCCCTCAAATCATTGATTTCAAGGCCTTTGTCTGTCAAGGAAATAGTCCATAGCTCTTTATTTCAACTCTGGCCCAAACCGGTAACCACATAACTGCCGGATTTCTGGTCTTTGCGGAGCTCTATGATCCCGGCCACTTCCGCCTCCTCCAGCATTTTCGAGAACGAAGAGTAGCCGTGGCGGCTCTCATTGAACGAGGGATGCTTGCGCTGGATGGTCTGCTTGACCACCGATCCCCATAGGATCTGCTGGTTTTCACGCATCAACGCCTGTATCGCCTCGACCAAGAGAGCGAAGGCCTCGACTTGACCTTCCGCGGCTTCGCCCAGCTTCGGTGGTGCCGCAGCCTGGATACGAACATCCTCGAAAAAAAGGTACTCGTCGCAGTTCTCGATGAGGACCTGCGAGGCGGAGTCCACGGATCCAACGCCGATGACATGCTTGTTGTTCGACTTGAGCTTGGAGACCAGAGGTGTCAAATCGCCGTCACCAGAAATCAGGACAAAGGTGTCCAGGTGCTGCTTCGAATAGCAGAGCTCCATGGCGTCCACGGCGATCCGTATGTCCACCCTGCCCTTGCCCGAGACCCGCATTTGCGGGATGTCGATGAGCTCCATTCCCGCCTCGTGCAATCCCCGTTTCCCAGCTCTGTGGCGGTCCCAGTCCGCGTAGGCCTTCTTGACGATGATCTTGCCTTTGTCGAGTAGCCGCTCCAGAACGAGATCGATTTCGGAGGGCCCTGCGTCGCTCTCTCTCACTCCCAGGAGGGCGCTCTCCAGATCACAGATCACAGCCAGCCTGCGGTCCTCGGGAGGCGGTCGATCCTGCGATCTAGCGGCTACTCCGGACTCTCCTCTGGATTCACCGCTCACCGCGGAGCTCGTGTCGGCCCCACTGCTCTTGCTGGCTGGCGAGCTTCTGCGGCCTCGTCTTCCAGGGCGGGAAGTAGCCGGTGGCGACTTCCCCTCACCACCTTCGCGACTGCCCCGCCGCGCCTGGCCTCCCCTCTGGGAACGACGGCGGGAAGTCCTCTGACTGCTCCGCACAGCTGGCTCGGCAGGCTGTGCCCCCTTCTCCCCAGAACTTGCCGTTACGCTTTCCGCAGGAACTTCCTTCCTCGGCTCTTGATTCTTCTCTGGACCTCTCGGTCCTTCATCGCCTACCGGCTCATCGGCCGGCGGACGTAGCCACCACGGACTCACGTTTCCACTCCTAGGGTCGAGAATCTACCCAGCTTGAATTTGGAAGTGCACACGTCGAGAACTCGATCCTAACACTCGTTTCCCTGTCATACGCGAGGCGTCGAGCCCGGCGGCACAGGATCCCAGCCGGGGTAGGCCAGCAGACGCTCCCGTCGCAGCATACGGATCAGCTGACCTGCGCGCTCCTCGGCCGGCTCGACCTCTTCACCAAACCGCTTGCGCATGGCCTCGGCAACCTCGGCAACACTGCGCTCGCCATCAACCAGGTGCCAGAGAAAACTGCCTCGCTCATCGAGTCGGATCTTGCGCATGGACAGGAAATAGCTCAGCCGTTCGCCGACACCTGGGAGCCCTCTCATACTCGGCCTCGGTCGCTCTACGACCACCCGATCTTCCACCTCCTGCCAGATTGCCACTCGTACAGGAACCAACTCCAAGAGGTTCTCTCTGGCGAGGGCCTCCTCTTGGATCGACCGGCTGGTGGACGCCTTCATGGCTGGTCGGAACCAGAGCGGAATCGCCTCACTCGCGCATCTTCTTCACCGGCAGATACACCAGCATGTAGGCAAGAGCCGGATACATGATGAGGCTGAGCCAGAACAGAGGGAATCCCTTTTGCGTGAGGCTGGCCGCTATCTTGTCGTGTATTGCGATCAACGGCGGATAGAAGTCCCCTCCAAGCACCAGAAAGGCCAGTGCCACGGCCATCAACGCCTCGCCGGCGATGAACCCCGACGAGAGCAGGATCCCCGTGTTCTCCGCTTTGGTTCGTTCCTCATCAGTGGCTTCATTCCGCGCCACCCACCACTCGAATCCCGATTTGAGGATACCGCCAACGAAGATCGCCGCGGTGGAGTAGAAGGGTAGGTACATGCCGACGGCAACCAACATCGGTGAGGGCGAGCCGATGAGGATCAAACCCAGCGCGAGGAACATTCCGACGATGACCAACGGCCAGGCCATCTCGCCTCCAACGATGCCGTTGGCCATGAGAGCCATGAGCCCGGCCTGAGGCGCCGGCAGTTCAGCCGAGCCAATCTCGTAGACCTTGTCGAGGGCCATCAGCGGGAAAGCCAGGACGGCCGCAGCCGCGATCACACCGATAATCTCGCCGATCTCCATGCGCCACGGCGTGCCGCCGAGAAGATGCCCGACCTTCAGATCCTGCATCATGTCACCGGCGATGCCAGCCGCGCAGCAGACCACCCCCGCCACACCCAGCACCGCAGCGACACCCTTGATCCCAGTCAGTCCCATCGCCACCATGAGCACAGCCGAGATCAACAAGGCGCTCAACGTAAGGCCGGAGATCGGGTTGTTGGAGCTGCCGATGAGGGCCACCAGGTAGCCGGCCACGGCGGCGAACAGGAAGCCGAGAACCACCATGACCACCGTCAGAACCAGGGCACCAGGCATGCTCTGGGAGAAGTAGTAGTACAGGAAGAATGTGGCGACAGCCATGACCCCGATCGCCACGAAGACCTTCTTGAAGTCCAAGTCCTTCTCTGTCCGAAGTGTCTCCTCGCCGCCGCCCTTGACATTCAGATCCTTCAGGGCCTTGCTAATGCCGGCGATCAGCGAGCCGCGCAGATTCCACAGGGTGTAAAACGCGGCCACGATCATCGTGCCCACCGCCAGAGGTCGGACCTGTTTCGACCAGATGTCGGTAGCCAGAGCCATCATGGAGCTGCCGTCGAGCCCCTCAGCCAAAGAAGGGTTGAGGAACAACGCCAGCGGAACAAAAAGCCACCATCCCAGCACGGCGCCGGCGAACAGCACAGCCGAGACCCTCATGCCGACAATGAAACCTACCCCGACCAGGGCCGGTGAAGCCGAGGGGGTCTCCAGCAACATGCCACCCCCATACTGGATCTTGTTTCCCAGAATCTCGATGTTGGACTTGCCGAAGGCGAAGAACTTCTGAACGCTAGACTGCACCAGGTGGATGCCGTTGGAGTTCTTGAAGAGCTCCCAGAGAGCTGCCAGACCCATGGCGCCAAAAACATATGCGGCGCCTGTCTGGCCACCCTGCCCGGCTTTGACGATCTCGGCAGCTGCAACGCTCTCCGGAAACGGGAGATCGGCCTCTACGACAAGTGTCCGACGCAGAACAATGACGAAGAGAACGCCCAGGATGCCTCCGATCATCATGATCGCGGTGGACTCCCAGTAGTGCAGAGAGTCCCAAGCTCCGCTGATGACAAAAGCCGGGATCGTGAAGATGGCACCGGCCACCAGGGCTTCTCCAACCGAAGCGGTGGTTCGCGCCACGTTCTCTTCGAGCACTGTTCCCTTGAGTAGGCGCAGGGCCGCCATCGCCACAACTGCGGCCGGAAAGGTCGCCGCAACGGTGAGTCCTGCCTTCATTCCCAGGTATGCGTTCGCTGCTCCGAGGCCGATCGCCATCGCCACACCCAACAGCACTGCCTTGACAGTCAGCTCCGCCATCTCTGTTGTTGCAGGAACGAACGGCTTATCCGTGTTCTTGGCCATTGAACCCTCCGAAGAAAGTCGAAAATCCTGGCGGCGATTGTATCGGAAAAAGGCTCGGGGCACCTGCACTGTCAACAGCCCGCAGGCGATACAATGCGGCTGAACAGGAGGAGGAACGAATGACTTTCGTATCAGAGCTGGAACCCACGTCACTGTGGCGGCACTTCGATCAGATTCTCACCATCCCGCGCGGCTCGAAGGAAGAGGACCGCATTCGAGCCTACGTGGTCGCCCAGGCCGAAGAGGTGGGGTTGCCGTTCCAGGTAGACGGCACCGGCAATGTCGTGGTCAGCAAGCCAGCAACGGCAGGCTGCGAGGATCGCCCGGTTACCATCCTGCAGAGCCATCTCGACATGGTCAACGAGAAGAACTCCGACGTCGATCACGATTTCGGCAAGGATCCCATTCGACCCAGAGAAGACGGTGAGTACCTGACCGCCTCGGGCACCACGCTGGGCTCGGACAACGGCATCGGTGTGTCAGCCATGCTGGCCATCATGGAGGCTGATGATCTCACTCACGGCCCCCTCGAGCTGCTCTTCACAGTCGACGAGGAGACGGGCCTCACGGGCGCCTCGAACCTGGATCCCGAGATGCTGCGCGGCCGCAGACTCATCAATCTCGACTCCGAGGAGGAGGGAAGTCTGTGCGTTGGCTGTGCCGGCGGTGCCGATAGCGCGCTCTCCCTCCCCATCTCGAAGACACCCGCTCCCGAAGGCTCTGTAGCCTTGAAGGTGGAGCTCAAGGGTCTCAAAGGGGGACACTCGGGGATCGACATCCATCTGCAACGGGGCAATGCTACGCAGCTCCTGACCCGCGCCTTGTGGGCCGTGGGGCAGGACACACCCTTTCATCTGGCAAGCCTCGAGGGTGGAAACAAGCACAACGCCGTGCCTCGTGAAGCCTCGGCCGTGGTGGTGCTCGACAGTCGGAACAAGGCGGCTTTCGAAGAGGCGGTGACTGCGAGACTCGAGGCCATTTGTGAGGAGTTCCGTCCTGCCGAACCCGGTGCGCAGTTTTCGATCTCTCAGTTGGACGTGCCCGATGAGGTCTGGGACCACGGTTCGACAGGCAAAGTCATGGCATTGATCGTGGCACTACCCCATGGCGTCATCTCCATGAGCTACGACATCCCGGGCCTGGTCGAAACCAGCACGAATCTCGCAACTGTCAAGCCTGAGAACGGGGCCGTGGCAATCGGGCTCTCGAGTCGCAGCTCCGTTGCATCGGCCCTCGAGGCGCTCCGGCAGCGGATTCGGTGCGCTGCCACCTTGGCCGGTGCCAGTGTCGAAGAAGGTGGTGGCTATCCCGGCTGGAAGCCCGACCTGCAATCCGAGCTCCTTCAGGTGCTGCGCCAGGTTCACGAGAGGGAGATCGGATCGGACCCGAAGATCGAGGCCATTCATGCGGGCCTGGAATGTGGCTTGATCGGCGAGATGATACCGGGCATGGACATGATCTCCTTCGGGCCCCAGATCGAATTCCCCCACTCGCCCGACGAGCGGGTGAAGATCGCATCGGTCGACAGATTCTACAAGTTGCTGGCCGCCACCCTGGAGGATCTTGCCACCTCTAGCTGAGGCACGCGTGGAGCATCGCCTGGCGCTGCTGGTGACCGGAGCGTCCGGTATGGCTTTGCCCAAGGCTGTGCTCACAGCCATGGCGCGGTACCCGGACGTGGAGAGAGTCCATCTGGTGGTTTCGCGTGGTGCCAGTCAAGTGCTTCAGCATGAGCTCTCCCGCCGCACCGTGGGAGCTGCCGACCTCATCGATGCGGCAGATGTGACCGACGCCGAGCGCGGCAAGATCGACGTTCACCGCGACAACGAGCTCGACGCCGCCATTTCTTCTGGCTCCTATCGCCTGACAGGGACGGCCGTGATCCCCTGCAGTGCCGGCACCCTAGGCGCCTTGGCCACCGGCTCTGCCGGCACTCTCATCCATCGGGCTGGAGCCGTGGCCCTCAAAGAGCAGTGGCCGTTGGTGCTCGGCTTTCGCGAGACTCCCCTGACGACGATCCACCTGGAGAACCTCAGGAGACTCGCCTACCTGCGCGCCGTGATTCTGCCCCCGGTTCCAGCGTTCTATGTCGGCGGAGAAGATTTCAACCGTTTCTTGGACCACTACGTCCTGCGCGTGCTAGATCACCTCGGACTCCACGAGCCCGGTGCTGAGGGTCTCCGCTGGGGAGACCCTCAGCAGGGTTGAGGTGCCCGGTCGTACCTCCCGGCCAGCCTTTGAGGGCTTGGGGGTTGAGGACCCCGTCGTACCTCCGGTCTGCCTTTGAGGCAGTGTGGTGTGAGGTGGCCAGGCGTTCCTGCCGGCCGGTCTTTGAGGCACTGGGGGTTGAGGCGGCTGTCGCTTGCTCCAGCCGATCCCTCGGGGCAGTGGGGCTTGGGTCCTGGACAGATGACCACGTTCTTGTGGAGGTTCGTCCGGGTGGTCCGCAGGTGGACGGCGGCGGCTTTGTAGGGGAGCCCCTTGCGGG
>JBATEX010000214.1:0-53616 GCA_049664225.1 Thermoanaerobaculia bacterium | reverse complement strand
AACTCCTTGGAAAACTCCCTGCGTTGCTCTCCCATTCGTAGACTCCTTCCTGCCCATTCTCGGGCTTTCAACGGTGTCTACAAAATCGAGGCAACTCCAGATAGCCCCCTGGGGGCCCCGCGTCGGAACCCTCGACAACAACTAGATGTCCTTAGGCCCTCAGCGGACCACCCGGACGAGCCTCCACAGGAAGAGGGTCATCTGCCCAGGCCCCACTGCCTCAAAGATCGCTCGGTGACTTCGCCGAGCGCCTCAACCCCACTGCCCCAAGGATCGGCCGAAGGTACGCCGGCCGCCCCAACCCCTAAGCCCTTACGCCCCTACGCCCCTAAGCCCTCAAAGGCTGGGCGGCAACTTCCACCGCGTCTTTGGCGACGTCTGGAGCGCCTAGGCAGCCCAGGTGGCCGAGGCCTCGGAGCTCTCGTCCAGCAACGGAGCTACCCGGTGCTTCTTGGCGGCCAGGTAGGTGTAAGTCGTGGGAATGACCAACAGAGTCAAGAAAGTACCCACAAGCAGCCCACCGATGACCGCTATTCCCATGGGCATGCGGCTTTCGGCTCCGGCGCCGAGGGCGAGAGCGATCGGTAGCGTTCCGAGGATGGTCGAGATGCTGGTCATCAGCACTGGCCGGAAGCGGGCCACGGCGGCCTCGCGGATCGCCTGCTCGGTATCGAGGCCCGCTTCGCGTCGCTGATTCGCGAACTCGACGATCAGGATGCCGTTCTTGGTCACCAGGCCGATCAGCATGATCATGCCGATCTGGCTGAAGATGTTCAGTGTCTGCCCGAAGCTCCACAACGCCAGAAGCGCACCGGCCAATGCCAGAGGCACCGTCAGCATGATGATGAAGGGATCGCGGAAGCTCTCGAACTGGGCGGACAGCACCAGGTAGACCATCGCCAGGGCCAGGACGAAGACGAAGGCCAGACTCCTGGAGCTCTCGGCAAAGTCCCGCGATTGTCCGGCCAGGTCGGTTGCAAAGCTCTCGTCCAGTAACTCATCGGCCAGACCCTGCATCACTTCGATGCCGTCGGCCAGGGAATAGCCAGGCTCCAGACCCGCCGAGACGGTGGCCGAGACATAGCGATTGAATCGAAACAGCTGAGGTGGACTGCTCTCCTCAGTGACTCTCACGACCTTGTCGAGCATCACCGGTTGCCCGTGCTTGCCGGGAACGAACAGATTGCGCAGATCGAGTATCGTGTCCCGGTCTTCAGAGGCGACCTGGCCGATGACCTCGAACTGCTTGCCATCCATGACGAAGAATCCGAGACGCTGCTCGCTGAGGGTGAGTTGCAGGACTTCACCCACATCGAGTGCCGAGACTCCCAGGTCACGGGCCCTGTCGCGATCGATCTCGACCTCGAGCTCCGGCTTGTCGAACTCCAGGTTGACATCGACTACCGAGAAGGCAGGCTCGGCCGCGGCGCGCTCGAGGAAGTTGGGTAGGATGTCCTTGAGCTGCTCCAGATCGGGGGCCTGAAGCACGAACTGGACCGGCAGACCCCGCCGACGACCGACCGCTATCGTCGGATCCTGGGTAACGAAGGTCTTCGCCCCCTGTAGACCCTCGAGAGCCGTCTCGAAGGCGCTGGCGATCTCCAACTGCGACCGTTCACGCTCCTCCGTTTGCACCAGCCGGATCCTCATATAGCCGTTGTTCACGGCGCTCGAAGCGCCGAAACCCGGCGAGGTCACCGTGATGATCGCCGATGCCTCGGGTATGACCTGCCGCGCCAGGGCGATCTGATCGTCCATGTAGGCGTCCATATAGGCGAAGGTGGCACCCTCCTGCCCGCGGCTGCTGATCCTCAGGGTGCTGCGATCCTCCATGGGCGCCAGCTCCTGGGGAAGAATCTGAAAAAAGAGCACCACGATTCCAAGACAGAGAGCCAACACGGGCCAGGCGAGCCAACGGCGCTGTAGCACCAGGTCCAGCACCGCCCGATAGCCGTCGACCATGGCCTCGAAAAAGGGCTCCGTTCTCTCGTAGAGCCAGGAGTGCCTGTCTCGTTTCTTGAGCAGGCGAGTGGCAATCACGGGGGTCAGGGTCAGGGCAACGAACGAGGAGATGATGACCGCCGCGGCCAGGGTGAGACCGAATTCCCGAAACAGCAAACCGGTCAACCCGCCCAGAAAGAAGATCGGAAGCAGCACCGCCACCAGGGCCAGAGTCGTGGCGATGACCGCGAAGAAGATCTCCTGCGTGCCTTTGAGACCCGCCTGGATGGGATCCATGCCGCGCTCGATCTTGGCGTAGATGTTCTCCAGCACGACGATGGCGTCGTCTACGACCAGGCCGATGGCCAGAACCAATCCTAAGAGTGTGAGGATGTTGATGGAGAAGCCCGCCAGGTAAAGGACGAAGAAGGTGCCGATCAGGGAAACGGGAATCACCACGACCGGCACCAGGGTGGTGCGCCAGTCACGCAAGAAGAAGAAGATCACCAGGACCACGAGGCCAAGGGCCAGAACCAGGGTCTGACGCACCTCCCTGACGGAGTCGCGGATGTAGTCGGAAGCATCGAAACCGTAGTCGAGCGTCAGGTCGGAGGGCAGGTTCGGCCGGATGAGCTCGACACGACGCCGAAATGCATCGACGATTTCGACGAAGTTGGCCCCCGGTTGCGGCCGGGCCACTACGGCCACCATCGGGATGCCGTTCTTCTTCAGTACCGTGCGCTCGTTCTGGGCGCCGATCTCGGCCCTGCCGACATCGCGCAAGCGAACGATTCGACCGCCCTCGGACTTGAGGATCAGGTCTCCGAACTCCTCCGGCGTTTGCAGGCGACTCATGGTGCGAACCGCCAGCTCGACATCCTGTCCTTCGATCCTGCCGGCTGGCAGCTCGACGTTCTCCCGGCGCACCGCGTCCCTCACATCCACCGGCGAAAGACGGTAGGAGGCCAGCTTCATCGGATCGATCCAGAGGCGCATGGCATAGCTCTTGTCGCCCCAGACGTCGATCCGACTGACACCGGGGATCGTCTGCAGCCGCTCCACGAAGATCTCGTCGGCCAGGCGAGAGAGCTCCAGTAGCGATCGCTGATCCGAGCGAACGGTGAGCATGACGATCGGCGGTGAGTCCGAGTCCGCTTTGGCCACCGACGGCGGATCGACATCTGGAGGTAGCTGCCCGAGGGTACGGAAGACGCGGTCCCGCACGTCGTTGGCGGCCCGTTCGAGGTCCTCGCCCAGCTGGAACTCGACCTGAAGCGTGCTGCGCCCGTCCCGACTCACGGAAGTCAGGGTTCGAATCCCTTCGACGCTGTTGACTGCGGCCTCCAGGGGCTCGGTGATCTGGGACTCGACCACCTCGGCGCTGGCGCCCCGGTAGTTGGTCGAAACACTGATGACCGGTGGGTCTACGGAGGGGTACTCCCGAACCCCGAGGTTGGAGAGTCCGATGCCACCAAACAAGAGAATTGCCAGCGACAGGACGATGGCCAGCACAGGCCGGCGAATGCTGATCGACGAGAGGCTCATGAACCTGGCGCCCCCGACCCCTCATCCACTACTGCTACTTCCACCCCACTCGCCAGTCTCTGGATGTTGGAGACGATCACCCGTTCCCCGGGCTCGAGGCCACGGGTAATCTGCACCCGTGTCTTGGTGCGGATTCCGGTCTCGACGACTCTCGGTTCGGCCCGCCCCTCTTCCAGCACATAGACCTTCTTGCCACCCAACTCGGGCACGATGGCAAGGCTGGGAACCGACAACGCATCTTCGACTTGTCGGACGGCCAACTCCACTTCGGTAAAGGCGCCAGGCAGCAAGAGGCCGTCGGGGTTGTCGGCCCGGGCCCGAAGCGTCAGGCTGCGGGTCTGGGGATCGATGGATGGCTCGAGGGCATAGACGGTGCCTGCGAAGGGCTCGTCGATGCCCTGGACTCGGAATCGGATAGGGCTCCCGGTTGCCAACTCTCTAGCGTAGGCTTCCGGTACCGAGAACTCCACCTTGACCGGATCGATGTCCTGTAGGGTAGTGACCCGCGTGTCGCTCGACACGTAATTGCCGAGGCTCACCGAGCGCAAGCCGACGACGCCCTGAAAGGGAGCTCGAATGGTTGCCTTGTCGAACAACGCTTCACGCAGCTGCAACTCGGCGCCCAGCACATTCAGCTCTCCGACCGTGAAGTCGTACTCCTCCTGGCTGAGCAGACCGTCCTCGAGCAGCTTGCGCCGACGGGCCTCCTGGCGCTCGAGACGCTCGAATCGGTAACGTGCCCGGTCGCGTTCGGCCTGCAGAGTGGAGGTGTCGAGACGCACGAGGACCGTTCCGGCGCTGACGGGAGCCCCCTCCAGAAACAGAATCGCCTCCACCTTGCCAGCGATCTCGCTGACGATCTCCACCCACTCGTTGGCAAGTACGCTACCTGTGGCGGTGAGACGTTCCTCGAGCCTGGCCGCGGTCAGTGTCTCGACACGCACCGGTATTCGGAGATCTACCTGGACGCTGTCTTGGGGAGCAGCCTCTTCCGATCGGGATTTCAGCCATCTGGGTAGGAGTAGCCCCGCGGCCAGAACCGCCGCGATGAGAACCCAATGGACTGCTGGTGGGATCTTGGCCATCGTGAGTGCCTCGTGAGTGGGTGAACTGACGCCGCCACAAAGCAGCGGGGGCGACAGAGCCTATCAGAAGGGCGGACTGAGGCCGACTAGATCAGGGAGTCGAGGGCCACTGCCGCATCGGTGGACAGGGCCTCGATATAGGGCACGACCTCGGGATTGAAGCTGGTACCGGTGCCATGCTGCCCTCTCGCGTTGACCAGTTGCAGGACGCCGATCACTTCATCGAGTTGGTTCTTCAGAGGCACGCTGAGCAGAGAGCGCGATTGAAAGCCTTCTCCGGCGAAGCGCGTCTCGAGGTAATTGAAGGAGATGAGCGTCAGCCCGATCACCAGCAGCAACGCCGTGAAGGCGAAGGCGATCGTCAGATGCAATGGATACCGCTTGGCTAAACTTGCTTTTCCGTCACTCATGGCGCCTCCTCTTCGACCGCGGCGTCACTCCCAAGTCGAACCCAGCCCAGGCCGTGAGCGCATGGAGACCAACGTCGAGATTCCAGCTCGCCTCGCGGCCCGGACCGTAATACTCTGGCGCTATTGTAAAGACTGGGGAAGCATCGACTGCCATGAAGCGATCGAAACCACTGATCTCCAGGCCGCCGTGGCTGATCATTTCTCTGTGTGCTTGTTGGTGCTTGCCGGCCTCGGCCCTCACGACCGAAGAAGCTGCCGGCTTTCGCGAGCGCTATCTCGAAACGCTTCGACTCCTCACCTCGGACGGGTTCGAAGTGGCTACCGGAGCTCTGTTCGAGCTCGAAACAACGGTCGCTCAGCAGCACGGAACCGACGGGTTGGACCAGCTGCGCGAACTGGAGCTCGGGGTGGCTAGCGAGTTGGCGCAGACCGAGGCCAATCTCCTGCTGCCCCTGATCGCTCTTCACGAGCGGACCCATCTCGAGTATCGACGGCAGGCCCTCGACGCCAACCCGTACCATGCCCGCACCACGGTCTACCTCCAGTCCCAGCTCTATTCAGAACAAATGGCGACGACAGGCGAGCGCGGGGTCGCCAGCGATCTGTTCGTCAGCCTGGCCGGGTATTTCCAGGAGGGATCCCCAGGGCCGGGGGCCGTTGGTCTCTACACTCGGGCGCTGCAATTCGATCCAGCAAACGCAGCCGCGCTTCTGGGACTGGCGACGGCCCGAGAGCAGACGGGGCGGTATCGCAATGCGCTGACCCTGCTGGAGCGCCTCGTCGAGACCGGCGCTGGCGACGCAGAGGCCTGGCTCCGGTTGGCCATCAACCTGGAACGCCTCGGCGAGGGAGGAGAAGCCGAGAGGATCTTGGAAAGGCTCACCTCCGAGCCGGTCGATGATTGGGTATTGATCCTGGATTTCCAGCAGCTGGCTCGCATTCGGATGGACCAGGAGAGGTTCGAAACGGCTCACACCTATCTGGTTCGAGGCCTGACTCGATTCCCGGAAGATTTCGGTCTCGCTGTCGGCCTGTCCTATGTGGAGGAACGCCTCGGCCTGGAGCCGGCGCAGCCTCTCGCGACCCGTATCCCAACCCGAGAAGCCGCGGTCGCCGGTTTCTCTGCGCGATATCGCTATGCCAGGCCTGGGCACCACTACATCGAAGCGACTCGAGAGCGGTTGCACGAGGTGGCGCTCCAAAGCCTCCCCGACCTTGCTCGCGCGCTCTCCAGTCTGGCGGATTCTGAGCGATGAGAGCAGCTTATTGGATCGTGTGTCTAGTGTCGCTGGCTGCGGGCTCCGTGTCGGCCGGGTCGATCGCGGTGACCATCACCTCGCCGACAGGAGATCACGCCGTCTTCGACAGGGTTGAGGTCGCGGCCGATATCCTCGCCGATGAACCTCTCGAGAGGGTGGAGTTCTTTCTGAACGGGAGGCGATTCGCTACCGCGACGCAACCGCCGTACAGGGTCTGGGTCGAAGTAGGTGAGGAAAATCTCCCGCGCCACTTCACCGTCATCGCCATCGGGAGCTCGGGCACCAGGGTCGGGGCAGCCGTCTCGACACCCGCGGTGGAGATCGACCTCGTAGTCGACGCCCCTCTCCAGCAGCTCTACGTCACTGCAAGCCGGGAGGATCGACCAGTCCTCGACCTCGGCCGCACGGACTTCCAGGTCTTCGACAACGGTGTGGAGCAGGAGATCGTCACCTTCGAGCACGGTGATGTACCGATGACGATCGCGATGCTGGTGGATGTGAGCGAAAGCATGAGGGGCGAGCAACTGCAGGTCGCCCTCGACGCAGCCCGGGGATTTCTCTCCCGCCTGACACCCCTGGACGAGGCCCTCGTCATGACCTTCTCGGACCGGACGCATCGAGTTACGACTTCCTCCTCGGAGATCGGGGGCCTGGCGGCCGCCTTGGAGAATCTCCAGTCGGGAGGCGGAACGTCGTTGAACGATCACCTCTATCTGGCTTTGCGTCTATTGGATCGTCGACAAGGACGACCCGTGATCATCGTGCTGTCGGACGGGGCTGACACCTTGAGCTTTCTGACGATGGAGGAAGTCCTCTGGAAGGCGCATCGCAGCAACGCGGTGATCTACCGGATCCACCTTCATCCGAGCGGCATTCGCAGCGTACCTCTGGCCACATCCTGGCGCTCAACGGAGTCCCATGCGGACGAGGTCGGGGGGCTCGAGGCAGCCGTAGCCGACAGCGGCGGACGGGTGACGGCCCTTGCCCGCCTCGAAGAGCTCGAGCAGGCCCTCGACGATGTCTTGCAGGAGCTCAGGCAACAGTATGTGGTGGGCTACTACCCGACAGATCCGAGGGACAACGGCACTTGGAGACCGGTACGGGTCGAGGTGAGCGCTCCAGGCATCGATATCCGAACCCGCGCCGGCTACGTCGACTAGGTGTCAGTCACTTCTCCGCTACCCGCTCTGCCGGGCTCCATGACCGGCTGGCCTCAGCTGATGAGGCTTTATGTGGGTCTTCGATGCTCGAGCGGGCTTGTCTTGACCCCCGAATCATCGCCACTCACTTCATTCGGAATCTTGATCGCGCGCGCGAGGCGAGGCCCTCCCGCCTTATCCTTCTGAAGCCTAGAAATCGGCTTAGGAGGTGACGTCTCAGCAGCCCGGCGCGCCCCTGATGTCTAGCAGAACGAAGGGCCTCGGCGGTGGAAATGCCCCTGCAGGGAAGGCCGCTCCGTGATCACCTCTTCGCATTCGCCGAGCTGCTTTTCTGAATGCAGCGATGAAGACCCCGTAGGCGCGCCGAAACTCCCGGCGCGCCTTTCCCGTTGCCGCATGAATCAACGGGGCTGGGGACTTCGCCACCTTCTTGGGGCGATTGTGTGGATGCTGGCTCAGAATGGCGGTCACCCCCAATGGCTGCATGCCTCTGTCTCGACAGAGCCTTTCAGCCTCAGACTCAATCTGCTCGATCAACTCACCCACCAGTTCCCGGTAGAGATCTGGGGACATCTCTTGCCAGCACGGCAGGGGATCGAGCTCAAGTAAATAGTCAGTCGCAAAGTCCTGGGGGCGATAGGTCTCACCCCGATTACGAGCCATCCACTCCTGAGTTCGATCGAACCAGATCCCCTCTACGGCGGTACCTTCTCGCAACGCCCTCGCACAGTGAGCGCCTGGCCAATCCGTGGGGCGAGAAACCAAACCTTCCTTACATCCTTGCGAGAGAACATAGCGGAGCCGTGAAACTTGTGTCATCTCCTCATCGGTTACCGGGATGGCCTGATAGCGGCGCACAAAGAGCGGCCCGTGCCAGTTGTGCACTCTCCCAGCCTCCTTGGACAGATTTGTGTTGAGGTATCGCATGAACTCTGCCAGCTGCTGGGCATTCTCCGGAGAGACCAGCAGATGGAAGTGGTTGGACAAGAACGCGAAGGCGTGGAGACGCAATGGATAGAGCTCTTTTGCACGAGCCAGAATGCCGATGATGATGCGAGGCAGTCCGCAGGTGGGTTGGAGTAGAAAGCGCCCCTGAAGCGTCGTGCAAGTCACTTCTACCAAACTTCTTTCGGGAATGAATCGTAGTCGTCGGCCCATCATCATACTCAGACGCAGGCCGCTCTCTCAATCTCACAGAAGTGTGTGACACCTTTGATGGGCTGGCGTTTCGATCGTCCATGGAATAACTTGTATCTGCCATGATCAGGCGACTGTTCATCGGACTGGCCCTATCAGCGTGCTCTTTTCTCCTGACACTGGGGATCCTCGAATTCGCTGTTCGGCGAGGCGTCTTCGCCAAACCTCAGCCCCGCTCCACCAAGGTCGAGGCTAGGGCCAGGGCCCCGATGGACATACCCAATTTCCGGGGTCCTACGTCTTTATCCTCCTCAAAGGGTGACTCATTTCGAATCCTTGTGGTCGGTGATTCCTTCGCCTGGGGAGATGGTGTTCATCCAGAGGACACGTTTGCGTACCGGTTGGAGACCCGCCTCGATGTGGTCTCGCGAGGCAGGGACTTCCAGGTCATCAACTGGAGCCGCCCGGGTTGGAATACCGTAAAAGAGTATCGTTCGGTAGAAGCCAACATCGACGAGATCTCCCCTGACCTGCTACTTCTGGCCTTCGTCCTGAACGACCCCGAGCCGTTCAACCCGCAAAAGGTGGCCGAGCTGCGCAAGGGGCTTCAGCGCCGAGAGCCCCAGGGCCGGCTGAGTGCCTACCTGCACCGGCGCAGTCGCCTGTATGCCCTGGTTTCGGAACGACTCGAGAACACCCGCATTCGCCGCGCCTATACTGCCTACTACCTGTCGCTCTTTGAAGGGCCGGACTGGAAAAACTGCCTTCGCGCTCTGGAGAAGTTCCGCGATCTGACCCATGAGAGATCCATCCCCATGGTTCTGCTCGTGTTCCCCATCTTTGATAGTCCAATGGACGACTCCTATTCCTACTGGGCTCTGCACGACGAGATGCGAAAGACCGGCCAATCGTTGGGAATCCCCGTGCTCGATCTCCTGGAGGCCTACCGTGGGGTAGATGTCTACAGACTCGCTGTGGCTCCCTATACGGACGCCCATCCGAACGAGTTAGGCCACCGGATCGCGGCTGACACCATCCTCGACTACCTTGTGCGGGGCCGATTAATACCCCGAGTCGACTACAAGCCCCTGCGACAGCGAGCCCTTTGGCAGGGTTCCCAGGGCAAGAAGACCGAGAAGTCGGACGGTGGGCCCTAGAGGCCTCGAGCCGTTGACAGGCAAATCTACCCTTGCCATAGACTCCATCTCATGGTTGTTGTCCCCCCCCTTCTTCTGCCGCGCTGGAGCTCCGGCCTCACTCGCGGCGCCAATAAAGAACCACTGATTTCCCCATTGTTTGTGGCCGAGCAGGGACCGAACGTCCTGATTGCGGACATCCGCCCAATCGGCGAGGCCGACGGCGTCCTAGGCTACATCCCGGGCAGCTCATTTCCCGGCATCGAGCGGCTCGAAGAGCTCGCCCGCGGCACCAGCTCCTCTCCACTCGTGCTGGTGAGTGCTACCGGCCGCGCGGCCGCAGACGTCGCCCTCCGGCTCGAAAAGCTGGGGCTCTCGCATGTCGCGGCGATGGAGGGTGGGCTCGCAGCGTGGCGAGCCCTGGGGTTCTCCACATCACGGGACCCCGCGGGTGTGCAGGACTTGCTCCACGACGTTCCCGAGGCGGTTGCCAAACCGGAGTCACTGACCGTGGAGCGGGTACGCCAACACATCGGGGATCCCCGTTCCGTCCGCTGGATCAAGCTATCCTCGATGATCGCTCACGGACGCTTGTCCTGTATCGATGGCCGAGACGAACGCGGCATCATCGGCTCTCCGGGAGGCGACAGCGGCAAGTTCCTCCTCGCCCTCGCAGCGATCGAGCAAACAACAGGCAGGCAGCTGAGCGAGGAAGAAGTCAAGAAAGGGCTTCTCTCCCACCTCGACACCTTCGGCCACTTCTACACGCACACCGACACCGGTGCGTTCGACGCTCTTATAGAAGCTCTGAAGACGGATCCTCGATTCGGCGAAGCAGCAGTCGACGGCCTGGAGCGCGAGGACTGGTTCGAATTCCTGCGCAATCCCCCACAAGAGATGCGGGCCTGTCTACTGGAACACCTGGTGGAACCAGCCCATGTCGGCTGCGGGCATATCCGTCTCATGCTGCAACACAGCGGGGAGTATGGAATTCGCAAGGATTTGGTTCTTGCCTACCTGCGGGCCATCCACCAGCTGTGGTGGGAGGGCGCACCCGAGATCACGCTGACCGTGCTCCCGGGTGCGCATGAAGAGGGAGCTGTACTCAACGTACGCCACGAGGCGGGAGTTTGGAGTCTGAGCCGCATCCCTTTGATTTCTCCCGCCTGCGATGGCCGGCAGATGTTCGTCAATCATCCGGATGTTTCCGCCTACCTGAGGCGCAAGACCGTGCAGTATCTCGCTCGTGGGCAGGACCCGCTCGCCGTGGAGAGCCATCAGGAAGACAAGCTACAGGAGGCCATCGACGAGCTCTCCGCTCGTCAGCTCGCTATCACCGTTGGCTATCTGGCGAAGGGCCTGCCCATCTTCGATGTCGTCTTCGCTGCCGACGGCACCTTCGAGGTGGAGGAAGTCTCGAGCTGATCGCTCGGCCGACCTTCAATCTCTGGAATCGAGGGACAGAAGGTGTGGTGCGCCCTAGAGGATTCGAACCTCTGACCTACGGCTCCGGAGGCCGTCGCTCTATCCAGCTGAGCTAAGGGCGCCTGATCGAACTGAAAAGTATGGGGTGAGCGAGGGGACTTGAACCCCCAACCACTGGAACCACAATCCAGCGCTCTACCGATTGAGCTACGCTCACCATGAAACCGCCTCAGAGAACTTGGCCTGCCAGGAGGGATTCGAACCCCCGACCCGCGGCTTAGAAGGCCGCCGCTCTATCCAGCTGAGCTACTGGCAGACAGTGGACGGGATTCCGGATCCCCTGGTAATGATCAAGAAGCTCGTCTTTTACTATCGGGGCGCCCAGATTTGAACTGGGGACCCTCTGCTCCCAAAGCAGATGCGCTACCAGGCTGCGCCACGCCCCGTTAGGACCTGGCAGTGTAAGGGAGTCCAAAGAGCGGTGTCAATCCAACCTGCTTCTGTTGCGAGGGGTTCGACCGAGGATGAAGTAGAACTTGTTTCTGCCCGCGTCGGCCTGTGCGTATGCCACGTAGAGGGGGCCAATCAATGTGTCTTTTGCCAGAATCACGGTACCCGAGTAGCGCAGCGTGCTGAACTGGATGGGTTCGCCCACCTGCCACGTGTTGCCCGCTTCTGCCCAGCCGCCGACGTACCAACTCTTCAGGATCCGATAGTAGTAGCCCATACGACCGAGGCCCAGGTACTGGCCGCGCAATTCATTGTCCGCGTATCCCGACATCGAACCGAAGCCACCCAGAGTGAACTCGTCATAGATCGGCAAGTCCCCAGTGCTCCAACCCGCACCGCCTCCACCAAAGCCGGTGTGCTTGCCACGGCTGAAGAACTTCTCACCGGACCACTCGAGCTTGGTGTACTCGCTATCGGCTCCCACCCCTTCCAGCGACTGAAAAGCGCGAAAATGCGAGGACCAACCTTTCCGTGGGATCGTCACACTATCCAAGCGGTCGGCTCGCACCAGCAGTCGTGCGCCTCCGACACCTATATCTCGAAGCTCCTCCTCGAGATCGGGGGGTATGGTTCCCGTCTCGACAGAAGCCCTGCCGAAGCCAGACAAAGCGCCTAGCCGGACCTCGGCGTAGGTTCCGGCCTGGTAGCCGAAGTCGAAACCGAAGGTCGTGTCGCTGATGTCGAGCTCGGCGCGGGATTGGCCCTCCTCGAAAAGACGGATTCGTCCTGCGTCGTAGTCGACCCTGGGAGCGATGAAGAATCGGCCGCCAAAATCCAACGGCTGGTAGAACTCCGTGAAGGCGCCACGGTTGTTTCCGACCAGAAGATCCGATCGCCATTCGGCGCCGCGAGCATTGATGGTCGTCTTCGTCAAGTTGACGAGGAATTGAAGAAGCGTGTCACCACTGCCCTCTGTGGCGATCTCGAGCCCGAAGTGGAGATAGTTGGGGCCCCAAGGCTTCTCGCGCATGCGGATGACCACACCCCGCTCCTCCCCCCGCTCCTCGAAACCGAAGTCGACCTGCTCGAACTCGCCGAGACCGTAGATCCGGCGGAGGTCTTCGAAAAGCGCCCTCAGGTCGATTGGTGTCTCGCCTGTCAGCTGCTTCACCCGACGTTCCTCCCGGCGGCTGCCACCGCCCAGCAGCTCAGAGAGATCGTCGCCGAACATCTTGAGAGTGAGCTCGCTGCCTGCCTCGAGACGGATATGCTTCCGAATGACCCGATCGTCGACCCGCTCGTTGCCGACGAAATCGACAAAGTCGATGCGGACGGGCTCGGGTGGCGGAGGTATCTGGGCCTGCCGGTGGGCCTGGTAGACCTCTGGTGCAACAGAGTAGCGGGCGATCTCGTCCACCATGCCGCGCGTCGTCTCCTCGCCCTTTTCCATGATCTCGACGATCTTGTCGAAGGCCATCGTGGCGTAGCCCGAGACCCCGGGGTTGATGACCAGATCCGATATCTCCAGGCGGGAGTCGACGTTGGGCCGCGTCAGCATCCGAATCGTCTGTTGGTAGATCTGCACGACCGAGCGACCGACCTCACGAGCGGAAAGAGCTTCGCCCAGATCCACTGCGATGACGATGTCAGCCCCCATCTCGAAGGCGACATCGACCGGGAGGTTGTTGACCATCCCGCCATCGACGAGCAGCCTGTCCTCCAGTTCGACCGGGCTGAAGAAACCGGGGATCGCCATGCTGGCACGCATCGCGGTGGCCAGGTACCCATGGTCGAGGACGACCATCTCGCCGTTGCCGACATCCGTCGCCACGGCTCGGAAGGGAATCGACAACTCGTCGAAGTCGTCGACGTCGGCCACGGGAATGGTCAGAGACTGCAGCAGGAAGAAGAGATTCTGCCCACTGATGAAACCGGCCGGCCATTCGAGGCCACCCCTGCCGATACCCACCTCCAGGTCGAACAGGTAGCGGGCGCTGTCTTCCTTGCGGCGGAAGTTGAGATCGCGCCGCGGTGGCCTGTCCTGCATGGCCTCGGCCCAGTCGATCGAGGCCAGGGCCTCGGCCAGCTCATCGCTGGTCATTCCCGAGGCGTAAAGCCCGCCGATGATGGCGCCGATGCTGGTCCCAGCGATGTAGTCGATGGGAACGTTGAGCTCTTCGAGAACCTTGATCACGCCGACGTGGGCACCACCCTTGGCACCTCCTCCACCCAGGGCCAGTCCGATCTTGGGTCGACTGCCCTCTTCAGCTCGAACGAGACCGGAGTTGAAAGTCGCCAGCAGGCAGAGCACGGCCAACCAGGGTGCAGACGGCCGCCTCTGCGTGTCAGATGGACTCATTTCGTAGCTCCCTAGTCCCCTGTTGGTTCCAAAGGATCCGCTTCGATGACCTCTTCTCCGACGGGCTCACTGAGGCCATCGACATCGACGAATGGTACCACCGGCCCTTCCCCACTCCTCTCCTTCGAGGCGCCTCCCACCTCGGTCAAAGTGGCAGGCACGATGGTCACACGAAGCTTGACGGGAACACCGGCCGCGTCCGAAAGCCGCTTCTGCACCATCTCCACCTGCTCGCGTCGGATGTCCTGGTAGGCGTAGATTGTTCCAACAACTACGAACTGGCCTTGCTCCTTCTCGATCGAATAGCGGTTGATACCGAAGGCTCCCGCGTTGAGTTCTCCAAGGGTCTTGTTGATCTGAGTTCTCAGGTTTCTCTCCCGGGCGATGTTGACGGTGGTCACTCCCAGGGGAAGAGCAACCAGAACGAGCCCTACGACAGCGAAAAGGGTGGCTTGACGAGCTCTCACTCCGCGCTCGGCGCGGGTGGGCCGAAATCCCATCATCAAGAAGACCACCACGCCCACCAGGACGATGCCGCCTAGATTGGTCAAGAAGAGCAACAGGGCGCCGCCCGCGATATCGAACTTCGACGTGCCGAGACCGAAGCCCACCACACACAGAGGAGGTACCAAGGCGACGCTGATCGCCACCCCCGGCAACGCAGCTGCCACCGATTTCCGGCTAACGGCATACGCAGCCGCCGCACCTGCCGCCAGTGCCACGCCGAGGTCGAGCAGATTCGGCCTCACTCGGGCCAAAATCTCGCCTGTCGGTTGAGCCACAGGTAACAGCAGTGTCAGTACAGTGCTGACCCCGATCGAGACAGCGGTTCCCTTGAACGTCGATGCACCAGCCCGCTGGATGAGATGAGGATTGCCCTGAACGATTCCCTGGGCCAGGGACAGAATGGGGCTCATGAGTGGAGCCACCAGCATGGCTCCAATGATCACGGCGCTGCTGTCGAGAAGCAGGCCGAAGAGGGCAATGCCCGAGGACAAGGAGATCAGGGCGTAGAAGTCCACATCAGCCCGAGCAGCCTCGGCCATCTGCGAATAGACATCGGAACGCTCCTTGACCGGCAGGGTCGGCAGAATCCGATTCAGCATCTCCCAAAGTCGGCGTTTCCAGAAGTGCATGGCCGCCTCGGCCCGCTTGACGACGAGCGTCGCACTGCCGCGTGCACGTGCCACCTCGAGAGGCAGCCCTCCGAAGACCGTCTGGCTCAAGAGGCGATCGATCGAAGAACCGATGATCAGGAGATCCCCCTCCTTCTCCAGCCCGGTCTCGATGCTCTTGGCCTCGATGACCCTCGTTGGTACGTCGGTCCCCGACTGCGCTGCGTCCAGCGTCCTCTGGATGGCGATCTCAGCCTCCTCGTCCGATCGCGAGTACACACTCACGCTCACCAGTTCCAGATCTCCACCGAGTCCGGCGGCCAGCCGCGCCCCGAGCTCCAGGCCCTCGACAGCGTGGGGGCCGCCGCCCGTGGCGACCGTTACCTTGGCGCCCATGTCGGGATAGTCACCCTTCAGAATCGCCAAGGGTCGGGAGGTCACGGAGAAGACTCTGGCCGCCGCACTCGTCGAGGCATCGGCCACGGGTTCGCCAGGGGCTGCCATGACCACGACATCGGCATCGAATTCATTGGCCGTCGCGACAATTCCAGTCTCGACGCTCGGCGCGATCCTCACCACCGTCTGGATTTCCACCGCAGCGTCCAGGTGGGGTTGCATCTGGCGTTCGAGGGATGCCCATTCCGCTTGCGCACTGCGCTGGGCACCGTGGAGGGAAAGCTCATCAGTGAGGGGCAGCACGCGGAGCACCATCAGCTCACCGTCGCAGGCCTTCGCCAAAGCAGCCCCGCTCTTGAGTAGAGCTGGGAGTTGCTGATCGTCCTCTGTGCCGATCATCACCCGCGGCCTTTCCTTCTTGCTCTCCTCGATCCCCACTCCAACGACCGCCTTGTCCTGCTTCACCTCGGTATGCGCCTTGCGGGCAAAGAAGTAGTAGTAGACCCCGCCCAGCGCTAGCCAGCCGAGCCCGATCGCGCTGACTCGTAACGGCAAGACCCACGAGAGGAAGACGGCTACGGCGGCAGAGTACCCTGGAAAAAGAGGGTGGAGTGGTAAGCGATTCCGGCGAACGGGATCCAGATCTCTCGCTGGCCGCCGCGCATACGGCACCATCACAAGCACCGTGACCCACAGGAAGGTCATGGCCGCCAAGGTCATCAACAGGCCACCAGGAACCCACCAAGCCACGATCACGAGAGCCGCGGCCAGCGAGCTCAGGGTAACCAGCGCCCGAGTCCGCCGCAGCTGACCCTCCTTGCCGATGCGAGGAAGGAAACCATCGTGCGAAAGGGTGCCCGTCAGTCGTACAGTCCGAGACACTACCCGGGAGAGGCCCATCCAACAGAAGGTGGTCGAGACAACCAGACCCAGCAACTGGAGGCGGGTCTCCCCCCAGGAGAGCTTCTCCGACCAGTCCGCCATCCAGATCTCGGGTGTGCGCACGGCCAAAGCCGTCGTGGCCACCGAGAGCACCCCGGTCGTGATCCAAACAGCAAGGGATGCGTGCTTGAGCGTCGCATCGGGACGCCGCATCTGCCGTCGATGATTCAGCAGAAGATCGATACTCCACAAGCCCGCCGCCAGGAGAGCGACGGCGCTCAGGTCATGTCCGAACAGGCGCGAGTCTCGCAGCTCACCACCCGGGGGATGGGCCACATAGCCCCAGACGAGGATTCCCACAGTGAGGGCCAGAGCCAGAACGACGATCGCTGTCCTCATGCGCCACCGATCGACGTCGCTCAAGCCTTCATGCACCGACGCCAGGAAGACGACCGCTGCCAGCAACCACACATGTCCGACATCGACCGCGAAGAGATGATCGAGCCATAGCGCAAGGCGCTCTGCCACAGCCAAGGCCAGCAGGGCCGCTACCGATACCAGACCTGCCAACATCAGCCAGCCGACACTGAAGGCCAACCCCGAATACTGGAACGAGCCGGCAAGCTGGAAGGGGCTGGCACTGCCGGGTCTTCCGGCGGCGAGCTCCATGTAGCTCAAGATCAACGGTAGGTAGAGAGGGATGGCCAGGGCATAAGCCAAGGGGGCGCCCCGGCCGACTGCGGCGAAGACCGCCTCGTGCATGACCACGAGTACGAGAGGCACACCCAGGCTCAGACCCAACGCCACCGCGTCGCGCAAGCCCAGGATGCGGCTGAAGCCAATGGCGTGGGTGGACTGAATCTTGGGCAAGGCCTAGATCTCTACTCTTTGATCTTTGTCTTTCAGCATCTGGGATTCTAAGGCATCCAGCTGGCTGAAATCCGGGGTCCTCTGGACCTCCGCAGCGGGAGATCCGCTGGCGGCAAAGATTCCAGCGCACGCAGCCGCCAAGAGAGCTAGAATGATTGGTGGAAGGAGCTTCCATTCCACCCTCATCCTCCAGGAGGTGTTTCCATGATCTATCTGACGGAAGAAAAAATCGCAATCCTCGGCTCGGCCGGAGCCATCGGCTCGAACATGGTCCAGACGGTCTTGACCATGGGCCTGACCCCGAACGTCGCCATGTACGACCCCTTCGAAAAGGGCAACCAGGGAGCGGCCGAGGAGATGTACCACTGCGCCTTTCCAGGTGCCCGCGTCACCTGGACTGCGGACATCGGCGAGGCCTTGACCGGCGCCTCGTACATCATCACTTCCGGTGGCGCGCCGCGCAAAGAAGGGATGACTCGAGAAGACCTGCTGAAGGGCAACGCCGAAATCGCGGCCCAGCTCGGCAAGGACATCAAGTCCTACTGTCCCGACGCCAAGTTCGTCGTCGTGATCTTCAACCCGGCCGACATCACCGGTCTCGTGACCCTGGTCAATTCCGGCCTGGCACCGAGCCGTGTGGCGACGCTGGCGGCCCTCGACAGCACCCGGTTGCAGACCGCCCTGAGTCAGCATTTCGACATACAGCAGGACAAGGTGACCAACTGTCGCACGTATGGTGGGCATGGCGAGCAGATGGCGGTCTTCGCCAGCACCGCCCTGGTCGATGGCCGGCCGCTCACCGACCTCATCGGCACCGACGAGCTGGCGCAGGAGCAGTGGGAAGCCATCCAGGCGCACGTGCGGCAGGGTGGCAAGAAGATCATCCAGCTGCGCGGCCGGAGCTCCTTTCAGAGTCCCTCTCATCAGTCCGTGCTGATGGTCAAGGCAGTCATCGATGGGCAGGGCTACCCCTGGCCGTGCGGCGCCTTCGTCGATTCCGAGAAACTCGGTTTCCGCCAGTGCATGATGGCCATGGAGACCAGCCTCGGAACCGACGGCATCTCGTGGCAGATGCCTGCAGGCACCGACGAAGAGCTGGCCGCTCTCAAGGCCTCCTACGAGCATCTCGTCAAGCTGCGCGACGAGGTCATCGAGATGGGTCTGCTGCCACCGCTGGCGGAGTGGGCCGGGGTCAATCCGAACCTGGCAGTGGCCGAAGCGGTACCGGCTTGAGCCCAGGTAGCTCCCGAACCGCGGCTGCCTATCCTCATCGGGCGTCCCATGAGGACGCCCGATGGAGGAGGCAAGCCCAAGAGTAGTCAGTCCTCGGCAGGAGTCGGTCTAAACAGCTAGGGACTCGTCGGCCACGAAGACGGTGTCGACGATCCATGAGGGGTGCAGCTCCTGAATCCCGGAGGCGATCTGCCTGCGCAGCTCATCCAGCTCTTCGATGCCGGCCAGAGGGAGGTCGGGCTCGACCACAACGTGAGCCAGCAGGTAGGAGGTGCGACCGACGCGCTCCATTCGTAGGACAGTCTTTACGACCGGGTATCCCTCCAGCAGCTCCCTGAATTTCTCCTCGACTTCCCGCTGCACCGGCTCCTTGGGAGCGGCGCCCAAGAGCTCTCCAAGTCCATCCCAGACGATGCGGATCGGTGTCGAGATGACAGCGAGCACCAGGACGATCACCAGAGCGGGGTCGACGTAGTCCACCAGCTGCGACCACCGCGTACGGTCCACGAAGAAGGCGGCAGCAAAAGCTGCCAAGACACCCAGGCTCATGATGGCGTCGATGCGCCAGGTGTGAACCTCGACGTCGATCAGGGGTGAGCCGGACTTCTTGGCCGCACGGGAAAGAAGCGCGGCCACCGTGAAGCATCCAACAACCGCCAGGATGCTATAGATCACCGCCGGTCCCAGATTCAATTCTCGCCCACCGTGCAGCAGTGCCTGAATCGCCGAGGCCAGCGAGAGGCCGCAGACACCCAGAATCACGATCCCCTTGAGCAAGTTGAGCAACGGCTCGAAGCGCGCATAACCGAAGTGAAACCACTGGTCGTCGGGCTGTCTCACCAGGCGGGCAACTCTCATGGTCAGCAGGCTCATCCCGAAGCCGATCAGAGAGAAGAAGCCATCGAGCATGATGGCATCGCTGTCGGTGAGAAAAGCGAAGAGGATGCCCAGGGCGGCGAAAAAGAGCTGCCCGAATGCCGCGTATAGAAGTGTCTTCAGTTCCTGATCCATACTGACGCTCTGTTCAGCGGTCGTCTGCCGACTCGGCCTGCGTTGTCCACCGTCCCCAAAGGGCGAGTATATGAGGCGATCGTCTTCAGGCCGACAATCGAGTAAGTACGAAGATCCCGGCTCCGATCAGGGCGATACCGACAATCTTGGCCGCACTGATTCTCTCCCCCAGCAAGGGCCCTACTATTGCCGGCAGCAGGATGGCTCCGCTAGAGATAATCGGCGCCCCGACGCTGACCTCCATGCCTGTTTCGTAGGCTCGCAGGGAGAAGTAGTCCACCGTAAACACGCACAGGCCACACAGCACGAGTAGCGCCAGTCCCTCGAAGCTCATGGCGCTCTTGATATCGATGCGCTGGCGCAGGATCACCAAAACCACCAGCAACAGGGCGCTGCCTTCGATGACTCCCGTGCCAACGATCGGGTGCACCGACCGGGAGGCCCTGGAGAGAAATATCGACCACAATCCGGCAGCGACCGAGGCGATCAGGATGAAGGCTAGGCCACGCGACATTCTCGACTCCTCTCGAAAAGGGGACTGTCCCCAATTTTGTTTTTCGCCAATGACCCGACGATATACCGATTCGCCAACTTCCGGGCAGTGCGTCGATTGCCGTACCCCGCGGACTCCCGGAACGGCGCCTTCAACAGATCCCATGGCGTCAGATGTCATTTCGCTTCCAAGGGAAAATTCGGTACAGTTGCCCGAATTGCGAATCGGACCCTGCACCCAGGTGCGCCGAGACAACCAGATTTCAAGACACTCTCCATGATCCGACGACGAGGCGACAACAGACTGACTCGGGCTGTCGGGTTTCTCTTTGGGCTGCTCTTGGCGGTTGTTCCCGTCGATGCTTCCGACACCATGGCCAGCCTCCTGGCTGAGCTGCGAGCCGAAACTCCCCTCCTGAATCAGCAGGTGCTACGTCTGGCTCTGGAGGCCACCGACTGTGCCGAGGGTCGAGAGCTTGCCGAAACCTCGATCCTCACGGTCATCGACTACTCGCTACCTTCCACCGAGCCCCGTCTCTGGGTTCTCGATCTCGACCAAAAGCAACTTCTTTTTCGGGAGCTGGTCTCCCATGGAGTCAACACCGGCGAGAACCTCGCCACCCGTTTCTCCAACCGTGTAGGCAGCCGGCAGTCGAGCCTGGGTCTGTTTCGCACCGAAGGCACCTACTATGGGCGCAACGGCTTTTCTCTTCGCTTGGAAGGCCTCGAGCGGGGCATCAACCACAAGGCCCTGGAGCGCACCATCGTCATGCACGGGGCCTGGTATGTCAGCGAGGCGTTCGCGCAAGAGCATGGCCGCCTCGGCCGCAGCTGGGGCTGCCCAGCGCTCGAGAAGGATGTCGCGCCCGAAGTTATCGAGACCATCAAGAACGGCAGCTTGCTATTCATCTACCACCCGGAACAGCAGTGGCAGGCACAGTCCGAGTTTCTGAATGGCTGTCGTCAGAGCTCGAGCTCACCGGATCGAGCCGTATCCACATCGGCTTCTCGCCGCTGAGTCGCCCGATCCCTTGTCGGCGGTCGGTTGCGGTCTTGTGGCAGAATCGCCGCTACCCATGCCAGCTATGCGGTCTTGGGGCGGGAGGGGAAGTCCGTTGGGAAGACGACAACCATGATTCAGCCACTGCTCCCCAGCATCCAGGCCGATGACTCGAGCAGCTGCGCTCGAGGTTTACCATCTCGCTTCGGGCGAAGCCTAGGCCTCGCGGCCCTTCAGATTCTTTGCTGCGGCGCCTGGCCGGTCGGCGCCCAGGAGACGGCCCCTCCCGGCCCGACTCCATCGACAGAAGCGGAGCCGACTACAGAGTCTCCAGCTCCTGTCTCGCTGGCTGATATTCCGGCCGACCGAGCCGCATTCGAAGGACAGGTGCGCGAGATCCGTCGCCGCCTCGAGGATCGAAGCGCCCTCGAATCCGCTCGCGACAGTTTCGAACAGATCGACGAGAAGCTGGCATCGATCCCAGAGGCAGCCGGCTTCGAGTCTGCCCAGCAGTCCGAGATCTCGGACCTGATGTATCTGGATACCACCGCGGTCACCTATGCGAACGATCTAGATGAAGCCGAGAGCACCCTGAACGGACTCGCCAAGCTCCTCGCGGGTGACATCGATCAACTGGATGGGCTCCGCGAACGATGGAACCAGCTGCAGCGTGCGGCGGCCTCTCGTGATGCACCCGACTCATTGCTCCAGCAGATCGACGAGACGTTCACCGAGATCGATGAGCTGAGTGCCGCGGTGGAGGAACAGCGCAACGAAGTGCTCAGCCTGCTGGTCGAGGTATCGGATTCGACTTCACGGATCGCAGCCTTCCGCGCGGATGCGGCCGCCTATCGGCGCCAGATGCGAATGCAGAGTGTCACGCAGGCCGAGAAGCCAATCTGGGAAACTCGACTGGGGAGTCTCGGAGACGACCTGCCGCTACATCTTCTGTCTCAGGTGCAGAGCGACGGTGGTCACCTGGCCTCCTACGTTCGTGACAACGCCCCTCGACTGACTCTGATCTTCGTGGGGTTCTTTGGGGGCACCCTGCTGCCCCTGCTGCGATTGAAGCGACCTGCGGAGCATCTGGCTGCGGACGATCCGGTTGCCGAGCGCGCCCTCGCAGTCATCTCCCCCGGCTGGCCACTGGCCCTGCTCGTGGCGATCTTCGCGACGATGTCGCTAGCCCCGGCTCCTGCGCCGGAGATCTTCTATCGCCTGCTCCGGTTCCTACTGCCGCTCCCCGCCGCAGCCTTGGCGCTCAGAGTTCTGGGCGGTTCCTTCCGCACCTCGATCCTCATCGTTGCCGGAGCCCTGGCTCTGTTTCCGCTCCGCCCCTACTTCGAGCTGTCGCCGCTGCTCGACCGATTGGTATTGCTGGGCCAGTGCCTGGCGGTTGGCACCGCCCTCGCGGTCGACATCATCCGGGGGCTGCGGCTGCCCGTCCTTCAGGAACGGTGGCGCCCCGCCCGGCTCTGGCTGATCAAAGCAGCTATCGCGCTGCTCGCAATCAGCATCTTGGCAGCCATCATCGGTCAGATCGGCACTGCCCGCGCGCTGCGCGACGGGGTGACCGGCTCTCTGGGGTTCGGCTTGGTGTTCATCACTCTTTTCATCGCGCTCGACAGCCTGTTCATGACCTGGATTCAGACGGGCTTCGCACAGTCCCTCAACCTGGTGAAGGTTCACGGCCCAACGATCGAGCGAGTCGTGCGGCGACTTCTAGCAGTTGGGGGAGGTCTCGCCTGGCTGTACTCGACGATCTTCGCCTTCGGGCTGAAGGATGATCTTCCGCTCGCACTCGAGAAGGTTCTGGGCTTGGGCGTCAGCGTCCGAGCCGTCGAGATCACCCTCGGCGAGGTGCTGAGCTTTGTCGGCATCGTCGCTTTGTCTTTCTTGCTTGCGCGAGTCGTCTGCTTCTTCCTTGACGAGGAGTTCCTACCGCGGCTTCATCTACAGCGAGGGCTCCCCTACGCAATCTCGACAGTCGTTCGGTATGTCATTCTGCTTTCCGGCTTTTCACTCGCCCTAGTGGCTGCCGGTCTCGATCTGTCGAAGGCAACGCTGCTGGCTGGCGCCTTTGGTGTCGGCATCGGCTTCGGCCTGCAAAACGTGGTCAACAATTTCGTTTCCGGCCTCATACTCCTGTTCGAGCGCCCGATCCAGGTCGGCGACACCGTCGAGGTGGAGAGCCTGATGGGCGAGGTCACCAGAATCGGCATCCGCGCCAGCACGGTGGCCACATTCCAGGGTGCTGAAGTCATCGTTCCCAACGGTGATCTGATCTCCAAGCAAGTCGTCAACTGGACCTTGTCGAATCGGCGCCGGCGCGTCGAAATCGACGTCGGCGTAGCCTACGGCTCGAGTCCCGAGGAGGTCATCGAGATTCTGCTCGGGACCGCCCGGCAGCATCCTGATGTCTCTGCTGCCCCGGAGTCAGTGGTTGTCTTCACCGGCTTTGGCGAGAGCTCACTCGATTTTCAGCTCAAATGCTGGGTCGCTCGCTTCGAACTCGCCCTCAGCGTGGCCAGTGAGCTACGCGTAGCCGTCAATCGGGCTCTTGCAGAGGCCGGTATCGAAATCCCCTTCCCGCAGCGGGACATCAATGTTCGCACCGACTATGGGGACCCAACGTCTTCCCCTGTCGACGCCGCGCCGCATCCACAGCAAGACCCGGAGGACAACTCGGAATCATGATCACAAAACTCCAGTCCTTTCGTCTTTCAGTTGCCCTCGCTGTCGTTCTCGGAATTGCAGCAGGGATGCTCGTCATCTCTGGTCTCGAAGCACAGCAGGTCTCACCCGACACGAAACCCGAAAACCTGGCCGAAGGTGAGTTTGTATGGGAGCCCGAGGCTGCCCCAGACGGGCCTATCGTGGTTCTTGTCAGCCTCAATCAGCAGCGTGCGTACGTCTATCGCAATGGCATCCTGATCGGCTACACGAACGTCAGCACCGGGAAGCCGGGCCATGAGACTCCGACCGGAGTCTTCACGATTCTGCAAAAGGACAAGGACCACGTCTCCAGCATCTACAAGGCCAAGATGCCCTACACGGAGCGCTTGACCTGGAGCGGGATCTGCCTGCACGCCGGAGGACTTCCCGGCTATCCCTCGTCTCACGGCTGCATCCATCTGCCACTGGAGTTCTCACAGCTTCTCTACGACATCGAGCACCTCGGTGCCACCGTTGTCATTGCTGACGAGCACTCGGGCCCCGAGGAAGCGGCTCACCCGGCGATTCTGTTGTCGCCGATGATGCACGAGCAGAGAAAGGAAGGGCCGGCTGCGGGAATCGCCAAGTTCGAATGGGAGCCCGAGCGCTCAATCGAGGGGCCCATGAGCCTGTTGCTGAGCACCGCTGACGAAAAGCTCTTCGTCTACCGCAACGGTATCGAGATCGGTTTCGCCGAGATCGTCCTCCTCGACCGCAGCGAATCTCTTCCAACGGGCATTCACACGGTCCTGGAGGGCTATTCGGACCGAGAGAGCCCCTTGGTGCCCGGGCACAAGATGCACCGCTGGATGAGCGTTTCGACCGAAGCCGCAACTGCTCCTGCCGAAGAAGACGAGGGGGCTCTCGCTTCACGAGTCCACATCCCTCCCTTCTTCGTGTCGCAGGTCTATGAGGCCTTGGCTCCCGGAACAACGCTCTTGATCACCAATCGGCCAGCGACTCCCGAGACAAAATCGGATTCCGACTTCGTAATCATGGCTACTCACCCAGCCGAGGAGACTGCCGAGTAGCGCCTGGAAGGCCAGAGAAACGCACCCGGCGGGAGAGTCGTTTTCTTTGGACCCAGCTAGAAGATCTTGCCCGTTACCCAGGCGATAACGTAGTAGATGACAGCAGCGTTGACGAACAGCCCCACCAGCAAGAAGAGGAAGGTGAACACCAACGAGTCGATTCCGAAGCCATCCATCAACCGCGACAGGACTATGCTCCATGGGAAGGCCAACATGGCGACATAGACGCCGGCCAGAGATTGACCCGCTTTGGCGATCAGCGGCAGGGTCCAAGCGGCTAGACCGACGGCCAGGTAGAGCCCGGCGATCCAGAATGCGAACCTCGACCTCACGGCAATCGGCATGGGAACCCCCTCATGTGGTGATAAATTACTCGACCAATATACCTCGCGCATCTCTGGGCCAGGCGCGCTTGTGTAGTTCAAGTGGCGGCTCGACGTTCGTAGGACCCATGTCCTGAGCCGAGATGGAATACCGGCAAAGATAAGATAGAAACCGCTCCTCGGAGTCCGCGAATTGACCGATTCCGAGAAGGAGACGCACTATGGAAACCAAGCAGATCCCGGGACTCCTGTCCATACTGATCTTCACGGCACTCGCAATCACGTTGCTTTCTTGCGGCCAGAATCCGACACCTGCCAACGAGGAGGCAGAGGCCGCGATGCCAGCCAGCACGCAGCCCGAAGGGCCGCCCTCTCTCGATGAGATTGCCAACACCACTATCCATGGCATCTACGACGAGCCAGTGCAACTCCAGGGCGGGAAGTACGAAGGAGAGCCATTCGAGCCGCAGGGCGCCTCCTTTCCGAGAGTCGGCCTGATCGAGGAGTTTCTCTTGACCGGCGACATGGACGGCGACGGAGTGGAAGAGGCAGTCGTGATGCTTTGGGAAAGCTCGGGTGGCTCGGGGACCTACAGCTACTTGGCCGCCCTGGGTCGTGAGGGCTCGCAAGTTGTCAATATCGCCACGGCTGAGATCGGTGATCGGGTGCAGCTGCGTGACTCTCGAATCTCCGGCAACCGGGTCGAGCTCGATATCGTCCAAGCCGGCCCTGAAGATGCCGGCTGTTGCCCGGGCGAGATGGCAACCCTAGCCTGGGCGCTCGAGGGTAATTCCCTGAACCCGGTGGAATCTGGTGTCGAGCCCGGGCGCCTTTCGATTGCCGCGTTTGCAGGGCCCGAGTGGGTGCTGCGCAATCTCGACCTCAACGAACCGGCTCCAGACGAGCCTGAGATCACCCTCTTGTTCGAGGAGGATCGCATCGCGGGCAAGAGTGGCTGCAACCAGTACATGGGCTCGATCACCGAAGGTGAGATGCCCGGAGACCTGACAGTCGGTTTATTGGCTGGCACCATGATGGCCTGCCCACCCGAGATCATGGAGCTCGAGGATCGCTTCCGACAGCGGCTCGAGAGAGTCTTCAAGATCGGTTTCTTCATTGGCGAACTAGCCCTGAGCTTCGAGAAGGAAGACGGTAGTGGAGGCACATTACTCTTCGCTCCACGCCAACCTGGAGAGTGAGATGGAAGAGAGAATGGGAAAGAGAGATGCCGGTCCAGCCGTGGTGCTCGGCCTTTTCTTGGCCGTCGGCCTCGCCCTCGGCGGCTACTTCATCGGCAACGGGCTCTTCCAGGCTCGAGCGACCCAACGCTTTGTCACGGTCAAGGGCCTCTCGGAGAGGGAAGTGCCAGCCGATCTGGCAATCTGGCCGATCGTTTTCACCGTCTCTGCCAATGATCTCGGTAGCCTGCAACAGGGAATCGATAGCAGCGCCGCCAAGATCACCGAGTTCCTGAGTGCCGACTTCGGCTCCGAGGAGTTCGATCTCTCGGTCCCACGCATTACCGACTACAACCTGCAAACGTTCGCGCCCGGAAGTCGACCGCCTCAGCGCTATTCCGCTGAAGCCACCATGACGCTGCGCACCCGGGACATCGACGCGGCAAAACTCAGCATGCAGCGATCCGGAGATTTGGTGAAGGCCGGCGTGGCCCTGATTCGGAGCTACGAGTACGAGACTTCGTTTCTGTTCACGGGTCTCGAGCAGATCAAGCCAGAGATGATCGCCGAGGCGACCCGCGACGCCCGCCGTGCCGCCGAACAGTTTGCCGAAGACTCCGGAAGTCGAGTGGGCGCCATTCGCAACGCCCAGCAAGGGTATTTCTCAGTCGAGGATCGGGACCGGTTCTCGCCCGAGTTCAAAAAGGTCCGGGTCGTGACGACGATCCAGTACTTCCTTGTCGATGACTAGCGTCATCGAGTCCCGGGGCCTGGGTCCTGGGTATCGGTTGGCTCTTCAGTACCGCAGCAAGAAGTATCCGGCAGCCAGGATAACTGCCCCCAAATAGCCGAGCGGAAAGGCCCACCGGCATCTCAGGTCGATGCGATCGCCCTGTTCGCGCCTGCCCGTGCGATCAAGTCGGCCGACCACCACTCGTTGTCATTCAGCCTCTGAAGAGTCGGACCCAGCAACCGGCTGCAGGTTGGCGACGTTCTGGAGCATCACGGACCCGTAGTTGCCACTCTCAGGTACATTGCCGCAAGGGTTGTAGACCACGCTCTGGAGCCCCAAACCTGCCAGGCGACTCTTCACCGCCTCGAGCGGCTCCCCTTCCCAGATCATCAACTCAGCGGGGTGCGACTGGAGCAGCGTCGACAGCTCGTTCCACATCTCCTCGGTCGGCATCTCCCCCGGCTCCCAGTGGACCGACTCACCATTCAAGCCGAGGTGCTCATCCAGATACTGGTAGACGGGATGGGAATAGACGATGGGCCGGTCGCCGATGTCGGCGGCAACATTCCCGAGCTGTGCGTCGAGCACCAGGAGATCGGTCTGAAGACCCTCGTAAGCAACGCGAAAATCTGCAGCCGCCTCGGGCCGCAGCTCGGAGAGTGCTTCCTGGATTGCCTGTGCCTGCGCAATGGCGATCATGGGGTCCAGCCAGGTCGTGAAGGCCCAACCCTTGTGGGAGTGCTCGCCCTCCGGGCCATGCGTGTGAACGACGCCTTCATCCAGCGGGATGTAGCTGCCTTCCACAACCACCGAGGTGTCGACGAGTTTGCTCGCTGGAAGGCTGGCGCGCTCCAACCACTTTTCGTAGCCCGCGCCGTTCAGCAAGATGAGATCCGCCTGCTGGTAATCGGTGATCACCTCCGGATCGGGGGCCCAGTATGCAGGATCCACATCGCCCGGAGCCGGAAAGACGACCTCGACCTGGTCACCACCGATCCGCTCGGCGAAATAGGCGAGGGGGTAGTTGGTAGCGTAGACGACCAAGGGCGTAGGGGCGTAGGGGCTTGAGGTCTTGGGGTCTTGGGGTCCTGGGGTGTCCGAAACCTCGCCAGAACACCCTATGAGCATGGAAATGCTCAAGAGAAACAGAAAGTGTCCCGCTCTATTCACGAATCAACCTCCTCCTCTCGTTGGCTACTTCGATTCTCAAGTTGATCTGCAAGCTAGGGAACCTAGCTTCCGTCATCTCTTGAGAGTACAGGTATTGGAATTGAGAGACCATCGCAAGCTAGACGCATTTCATCTCGCTGACTCTCTGGTGATCAGGATCTACGAGACAACCAAGACTTTTCCCAAATCTGAGCTTTACGGCCTTGCCAGTCAGATGAGAAGGGCTTCCGTATCCGTAGTGGCGAACATTGTCGAGGGATGTGCCCGTCGAAGCGAGAAGGAGTTTCTCCGATTCCTCGATTTCTCTTTCGGCTCGCTCCGCGAAGTAGGCTACTACATCGACTTATCCATGAGGCTTCGGTACTTGTCGAGCGAGGATTTCGACTTCCTCTCCGAAACTCAGAGTAGAACAGCCGCCGCACTTGCCGCCTTGATCCGCTCGTTTCGAACAGAGCTCGATTAACTTTCGCCTCTCAAGACCCCGAGACCCCAAGACCCAGGACCTTGTCATCCAAGCAACAACGCCCTTATCAGCCCTTCTCCAAACTGCGCCGTCAGGACCGTCAAGAGACCTGCCAAGAGGACTCCCGCGATCAGCACTGCGATGATCTCGGAGACGAGCAGGGTCCCGATGCTGAGTCGCGAGCCGCCAATCTTGCTCATGGTGTCGATCTCTCGGCGTCGCAGGCGCAGCGAGAGGAGAAACACCAAAGCAGCGGTCGCCAGCGTGGCGATGGCCACCAGAATCAGAGCTGCCACTACAAACTCACGGATCGTCAGGATCGTACCGAGCAGCTCGTTCATCACCGTCGCTGGTTGCACGATCTGACTGATGTCGTCGTCGGCCTCGTAGCGACCCATCAGGATGGTGCCCGATTTCTGATCGTGAGGCACCGCGATCACCCCCGAGATCGGGTATCCATCCATCCCGCCATGGAAATGGAAGGAGTCGACATTGTCCGGAGTGATCTCGTTGTACTGGACCACCGAGGCATTGGCGGTGATGGTGTCTCCTTCACGCTTCAGCACTCCCGCGGCGGCCTCCGGCGCATCCATGTCCTGGTGCCCATGAACCAGACCCTGGATCACCCATGTTGTCTTGAGGTCCACGAAGATGGCACCGTCATCGGCCGTGTACGACGGCTCCAGGACCCCGACCACCTGCATCTTCAAGGGATAGACCCCTGCCAGGTCGAAGACGCTCTCCGGTGACGAGACAACCGTGTCGCCGGGTCCGACGCCCAGATCTGCCGCCACCCTGGACCCAAGAACACACTCCCCCAGCACGGCCATCGAGCGGCCTGAGGCGATCTCGAGACTCCGAAAGTCGAAATACTCCAGACTCGTCCCGACGATCGGATACTCGCGTGACCGGAAACGCACGTATAGCGGGATGGGCTGTGCCAGGCCCGATTCCTCGATTCGTACCGCCTCTGAATAGGTGGTCAGCGCCGGCGTGTCGGATTCGAAATAGAGGGAGTTGAGGGCCAGCTCCAGAGGGCTCCCCTTGGCTCCGACCAGCAGAGGCGTGGCCTCGGCCCGAGCCGTGAGCTCCCTGGCGCTCTGCCCTACGATCACGTTCAGCCCGACTGGCAGGAAGGTGATCAGCGTCAGCGAGCCCACCAGGATCGCCGTCTTGATCCGGTGGTGCGCGAGGTAGCGCCAGGCAAGGTAGAGGGTGTCTTTCATGGAGTCCTGGGTCCTGGGTCCTGGGTCTTGAGGTCTTGGGGTCCTGAGGCCTTGAGGTCTTGGGGTCCTGAGGTCTTGGACACCTGCTCGGGAATGTCGTAGAACTGCTTGAAGTCGATGATGCGTTGGAAGCGGGACAGGAGGTCGTGATCGTGGGTGACGGTGACCAGGGTCGAGCCTTTCGACTCGGCGTACTCGATCAGGATGTCCAGGACCTTGTCCTTGTTCGTCGGGTCGAGATTGCCCGTGGGCTCGTCCGCCAAGAGCAGCGGCGGCTCGGCCAGCAAGGCACGACAAACGGCGACACGTTGTTTTTCTCCCTGGGACAACCGCCGGACGTTGCGACTCACCTTGTCGCCAATCCCCATCATCTCGGCCAGCTCGATCGCTCTCTTGCGAACCTCTTTGTTCAGCTCGAGGGATCCGTTGATCCGGTAGGGCAGCAGGATGTTGTCGAGCACGTTCAGATATTCCAGAAGCTCGAACTCCTGGAAGACCAGGCCGATATGCCGGATCCGAAAATCGCGGCGCGAGCCATCGGGGAGCTTTGAAAGATCCACTTGATTGGTGATCACCCTGCCCGACTGCGGCGAGCGAATACCGGCAATGAGATTCAAAAGCGTTGTCTTGCCCGAGCCACTGGGGCCGATGACGGCAACTCGCTCACCCGATTCAACCACCAACTCGGGCACATACAGGGCAAACCCACCCTGGGAGTAGCGAAAGCGGAGGTCGGAGATGGAGATCATGAGGGGCTTGAGGGATTGGAGTCTTGGGGTCTTGGGGTCTTGGGGTCTTGGGGTCTTGGCAGAAGAGACTAGCTGATCGAATCCATCAGCCTCGAAGTCGAGCTTCCACTATAAACACTGTCACACAGGAATGCGCAACCTTTGGCAAACCCTTTTCGTCGTTTTCACGTCTAAGTAGGCAAGAGAGAGATGCCGACCGAAGCCCTCGGCCGGCATCTTGTTGTATTCGAGTAGTCGTCGATCTTCATCGATCCGTTCCAGGAGGACGCCACATGACGAAACAAAGCTGGACGTGGTTGCTGTGCTTTGCACTGTTGTCCACGTGGGGCTGCGGCACATCCGAAACACCGGCAGGCGATTCCCCGACCGTGGCCGACGCCGCGACAGAGGAACTATCCGAGGTCGACCGGGCCGCAGAAGAGACCTGGGCGATCTGGGAAGAGACCGAGGATCCGGAGGTCAAGGTGGGGCTGGCACACGACTTTCTGGCACGCTACCCCGACAGTGATCACACGGGGGACTTCCTGGGTTCTGCGGTCTACCACTACACGGAGAGCCTCGATCGCCCCGATGAGGCCTACGAGTTGGTTACAGGGACCCTGACTCAGGTCGAGGATCCCGACGCCAGGCTCGAGACCCAGATGCAACTGGCGGTGCTGCACTCCAAGACGGGACGGCTCGAGGAGCTCAGCGAGCTAGCCAGCTCGATGGCTGAAGAGCACGACTTCCAGTTCACCGACCACCTCGAACTCATGGAGCTGGCCACCGAAGCCGGCGCGTGGAATCTGGTGATCGAGCAAGCCGAGGACGGCATGGCCTTCGCGACGCCGGAGGCCTTCAAGGCCCAGTGGCCCGACTTCAGCGACGAATACGCGGCCAGGGCAGGTCAACGACGAAATGCCTACTGCCAGGCCTACCAGGGCTGGGCTCAGGAGAACCTGGGTCAGCACGAGGCAGCCCTGGCCTCCTTTGCCAGCGGCGTAGACGACACTTCGTATTCTCTGTTGGGTGTCGATGAAACGCCGCTCCATCTCTACTGGGGCAAGACCCTGCTACTTCAAGGTGAGCCCGATGCGGCAATGGACAAGCTGAACGCGGAAGCTCTGTTTGGTTCCAAAGAAGCCAAGGAGACCTTCGCCGAGGCATGGGGCGCCGCTCACGGCAGTGAAGAGGGGCTCGAAGAGCGCCTCTGGGCACTGCGTCAGGAATACTCCAAGCCACTGCCGCAGTTCGCACTTCCCAACTACGAGGGAGAGACCTTCGAGTCCACCGAGTTCATCGGCGACGTGATGCTGATAGCCGCCTGGAACCCCACGTGAGGGGGCTGTCGCGTGGAGTTACCACGCCTCGAGCCGCTGTGGCAAAAGTACAAGGACCAGGGTCTTCAAGTCGTCGCGATCGACTCCGAGCACGACACCGAGCGCTCTATCGAGTTCATCGCCGAGAACGACCTCACGTACCACCTCCTGGAAGACTTCGAGGGCGACGACAATGTCGTAGCCTCGAAGCTGGAGATCTATGGCTTCCCCACCTCCTACCTCGTTGACAGGGAGGGGCGGATCCTCTTCTCCCACATCGGCTTCGAAGAGGGCGACGAGGTCCAGATGGAGGAGGAGATCAAGAAGTTGCTCGGGCCTTAGGTCCTGGGTTCTGAGCAGATGACTGAGGTCTGGTGGAGGTTTGTCCGGGGTCCCCCAGGGGGCTTTCCTCCCTTCCGCTGCCAGAACCCCCTGAGGGACCCTCGGACCAACCTCGGGACTCGGAGAGCCTGAGGGTGCAACAGTTGCTCTTGTTTGGCCGTACAGGTAGTGTGGATTGTTGGAGTACGATCCAGCAAGAAGACTTCACCTCATCCGAATACACCAAGGAGGACCAGATGACTGATTCACTGAGGGGCCCCGTCCGCAGTTTCGCCATGGCACTGGGTGTCCTATTGATCATCGCATTGCTTCTGGCGCCCGCCCCGGCACAGGCGAAGAAGAAAGAGGTTATTGAAAGCTACACGGCCAACGTCATGGTCATGGACACCCCTGGCCAGCAGAATTCGTCGATCCTGACCATGAACATCTATGGCTGGACTAGTGACGAAGACCGCGAAACGGTCCTGGATGCGATCAAAGAGGCGTCCGGTGACATCCGCAGCCAATCCGTCCGTCAGGTATCGACCACGTTACGGAAACTGGGTAAGGCAGGTTACCTATTTCTCATGGGTGAACGGGGTTGGCCCATTCGCTACGCGCGTGCATTCGAGACCAGCAGCGGCAGACAGATCATCCTCGGCCTCGAACGGCCGGTGACCTTCTCGGAGGTCTACGCCGGGTCCCAGGCTCGGGACTTCGACGTCACGGTTATCGTTCTGAATCTGGACTCCTCAGGCAACGGCGAGGGAGTCGCATCGGTCGGCACCGAACTGGTCTGGAACGAGGCCGAAGACAAGATCGGGATCACCAACTTCTCGTCACAGCCGGTGAAACTGACCAACGTTCGTCCCAGCAAGAAGTGAGAGACAAGACCCCACGGTTGTTCGAGTCGACGAACTGGGCCACTGGGGAGAGGACCGGCAGGATGATGAAGAGACCCGCTACGAGCACTCGTGGAGGTGCGAGCTTGATCGCAGTGATGTCGATTGCCCTCCTGTCCATGACCTCGGCTGCACAGGCCGAGGCCGACGGGCCGGATTGGTGGACGGTGACCGGCGTAGGCGCCAACGACGTGCTCAATATCCGAGCCGAACCGGCGGCATCCGCAGAGAAGATCGGTGAGGTTCCAACCAACGCCCAGGGGTTGCGCAACCTCGGTTGCACCGGCGAAACGAGCTTCCCCGAATGGGAGAAAGCCACCGAAACCGAGCGCGAGCAAGCTACATTGAACCGCTGGTGCAAGATTCGTTACGCCGGAACAACCGGCTGGGTCGCGGGCCGCTATCTAACCGAAGGAGCACCACCGCAGGATGATCAAGAGATTGTTGAATCTGGTGAGTACTTTTTCGGCGCCTGGAGTGTCTTTTGTGAATCCGGATTGTGCAATAGCGCCTACCAGTATGGCCGTGGCGGCTCGGTACCAACGATCCTGAGAGTGAAACGAGGAATGGACGAGTCCCCGGAGATACTCGTTGAGGGTGGTCCCTTCACACCGTCCGGCGAGGTTGCGTTTTTGATCGATGGGGAGTTCGTTACGGGCGGTCTCGCATCGACCCTGCAAGCCGGTTCGGGTGATGATCTCGTCTTTCCCCCGGACGACATCACCTACGCCCTGGCGCGACGAATGCGAAGGGGAACCACCATGGTGCTGACCGTACCGAGAGCGCAGGGTTCGGAGACTGTCAAGTTCGACCTCGACGGGTTCGAAGAGGCACTACGGCAGGTCCAGAAACAGTGAAGACCCTCGCACCGATCTGTTTGCTGCTCCTGCAGATCGCCGCGCCAAGCTTCGGGTCCGACACAGCAGGGCACCGCTCCGCCGGCTGCGGGAGCGCACCACCCGTAGACCCACTCTCCACGACAGACGTTGGCAACGTGAGCCGCCAATTCATCACCTCGATTCCGTCGTCGTACGACCCGGCCTTGGCTCACCGACTGATCTTCGCCTTCCACGGACGCACCACACCCAATGGCCAGGTACAGCGATACTTCCAGATCGAGCAGAGCTCCACATCGCCGACAATCTTCGTATACCCCGCCGGGCTGCTAGGAGAGGACGGCAAGTACAGCTGGTATGAGCCTGGGCAGTCTGGTGACTCCCTTCGGGACTACGCTTTCTTCGACGCGCTTCTCGAGCTCTTCAGCTCCTCCTACTGCCTCGATCTCGACCAGGTCTTTGTCGTCGGCCACTCACTGGGCGCGAGCTTTGCCAACAGCCTCGGCTGCGCCCGTGGATCGGTCATCCGTGGAGTTGGCACCGCTGCGGGCCGAGTCGCGGACTCCCTGTGCAGCGGCCCCGCGGCAGCCATGCTCCTGCACAACCCTCACGACGACCTGGTCCCATTGTCACGTGGCCTCCATGCGAGAGACCAGGCCCTCGACCAGAACGGCCTCGAGCCGCCGGCTCGGTCGTGTCCACCGCAAGCTTTGAATTGTGAGTGCTACGGACCTCCCGATGCCGTGAACCCGGTGGTCTGGTGCCCTCACACCGAGGACACGAATCGCCACGGCGAGTTCTACCCTCACCTCTGGCCGAGGGAGGCAGGCCAAGCGATCATGGAGTTCTTCGACTCGCTCCCGGCCTCTTCACAGTAGCCCCTGCACAATCGTCGGCCGGCACAGGTCGATCCCCATCCACCCGCCCCGGCCGGCAGAGGCACCGGCCGCTTCAAGACCTCAAGACCAAGAAGGGCTGGAACAGCTATTTCCACCCCAGAACGTCGCGCATCACACTCCACCGGGGACGCCTGTCCTCACCCCCCTTGCCCAGGATCCAATAGGCGAAGAGGGTGTCGACCGTGCCGTCCTTCTTCTTCAGATCGATCCAGTCGTTGATGAGCGAGTAGTAGTACCCGTCGTCGGAACCCAAGGGATAGACGAGGGGAATCTTCACCGGTGGACGGATGGGATTGACCATCGCGTAGCCGGGGTGGAACAGAGCCCAGGCGGCTCCGGCTTCGGCACTCGTCACCAGAGCATCGACCTCCCCCGACATCTCGAAGAACTCCGCCTCTGATTCGAGCGCCACGTAGTCGACATCGGGAACGCGTGTCCTGATCCTCTCTTCGAAGTAGCTCCCTTCGAGGAAGGCCAGCTTTGGGTTCTCGATACGCTCGATGGTCGCCCGACTCAGGAAGTCGTTGCGACGGTGATCCTCGACCACCGCTGCCAGCGTCACGTCGAGATAGGAGTCCGAGAACATGAGCCGAGATGCACGCCCCAAGGTGCCGCCGAGCCCACACATGGCGATGTCGAAATGGTCCTCCTCGAGCTGCTTCACCAGGGTCTCGTTGCGGAAGGGCACGAACACCAACTCCACCCTGAAATCGGCAGCCATGCGATGCGCCATGTCGATGTCGAAACCCACCAACTCGTTGCGGTGATTGAAGAAGCAGAACGGAAGTCGCTGTGGGTCGAACCCAACTCGCAGAACTCTCTCTCTCCGGGCCCGATCGATCCTCGACTCCCCCGGCTGCAGAGGAATCGGGTTGGGTGCGGGCTCGTCCAGGACCGCCGCCGGTACCAGCGGCTCGAGCAGGTGCATGCGATCCAAGATGTCCGCTTTCTTGTAGGCACCCTCGAAGGTGGTCTTCAAGTAGACCCGCGTCCCCAGCATCGCGCCACCCAGTAAGAGCGCACCGACGACCAGAGCTCCGGCAAGCTGCCGCCAGTGGATCGAGATCCTGCGCTTGATGGCGTAGGCGGTGAGAATGCTGAACGCCAACAGGCTCATGATGCCGAGCAGATCGCTGACCCGCGCCGACCAGACACCGGCCATCATGAAGAGCTGGAACATGTCGGAGGGTAGGTGCAGCAAGTCGAGAAGAAACGGAATGGTCACCACCAGGCTGCCGAACGAGCTGAACAGACCCGAAGTCAGAAAGACCAGCATCTGGCCCGCATCGATGGAGCTGCCTACAAACCAGGCCGAGAAGGGGATGAAGAGCAGGCTCGAGAGCTTACCCAACGTCGGGAAGGGATAGGCGAGGGGAACGAGGATCTCCGGTGCTACCGTCGAGTCCTTCGGATCCCAGTCGTCCTCCATCAGCAGCTTCTCGATACTGTCGATCAACATGGGCAGGACCGCGAACACGCTGCCGATGACGAAAGCAGTCAAAGCCGCTTCTTTGGACGCATTCAGAACCGTCCGGTAGCGCAGTCCGGTCAGTACCGCCACGACCATGGGCAGGACCCACAGCGCCAGAATGACCGCGAGGAGGGTGTGGCTGATGATGTAGCCCTGCAACCTGCCGAACTCCGCCAGCGTGATCGTGCCCGCCGCGCTGGCTGCGATGGCGAAGATTCCGATGGGGCTCAGTCGAACGACAAACTTGTTGACGCCCATCAGACCCTGCATCAGGACGTCCATCTGGTCGAGGACCAACTGCTTACGATCGAGACCCGCCAGGGCCAGTCCCAGCAGAATGCTGAAAAGCACCACTCCGGGAACCAGGTTCTGGGACAAAGAGTGAAAGGGGTTCGAAGGCACATACAGGCCCAGAAAATCCGGCGCTTCCTGAGCCTCGATCAGGCTTGTGCTGAAGAACGAACCGGTCTCGAAAGGAGGATACGAGATCGGAACGATCGCAATCGTGATCAGACCCAGGACCCAGAGGCCCAGCATGACGATCGCCGCGGCCCGCATGAGCTTCGCCCCGTCCTGCAGTGAGAAACGACCGATATTGGCGACCAGAGAGAGCGTGATGAAGGGCAGCACCGTCATCTGGAGCAACCCGACATAGACATCCCCCACCACGCCCAGCCGTCCCGCCGGCTCTCCGAAGAAGAGGCCCACGCCGATCCCGAGGGAAAGGCTCAAGAGAATCTTGGCGGTGGGACTCAAGCGAGGCTTCTTCTGTGGGCTCTCTGAGGGCCGCTTCCCATCTTCCTGGCTCATCGGCTCACCTTAGAAGAAGCTCATCGTTCGTGTCGAGGGGCCAGTTGGTCGTACGACCAAGCCGGGAACACAAAACCCCCGACCCGGCGCAAGCCAGGTCGGAGGTCACAAGCGTAGGCCTGAAGCGGTCTACTTCTTTTTCGGTCGAACGTTGGTCAGCTTGATCGGCTGTGAAGAGACGTTCGTCGGCGAGATCATGCCGGTCTTGTCGTCCCACTTGAGCTCGGTGCCGTACGAGAGAATACCGTCTCCCTTGCCATTCGCATCCAGAGTCAGGATAACGACGCTGACATCGAAGTCACCGGCCATGGTGTCCTGATAGGCCTCCTGGAAGGTGACCGGGCGATCGGTGGCCAGGATGATCTTACGGCCGCCATCCTCCGTCTTGAACTCGCGCGCGTAGCGCAGAGGATAGCCCTGCCTACCCGACATGAAGGCGTACCCCGTCTTTCCCTGGCCACGCAAGGCCTTGGCGACATCTCGGTCGCCGGCCTTTGCGCTCTTGATGACCCCGAGAATCTCGTCCCTCTCGGCATCGCTCGACCAACGGTAGATGTTGATTGTCGCCATCGACCCGGCGCCGGCGGTCTGCATGATCGCGTTGGCCTCGAAGCTCTCGATGACCTCCTTCTTCTTGGCGGCCGCTGGCATCACGCCAACTGCCAGCACTAAGACTGTGACGATTCCTACGATGACTCTGTTCTTGCTCACAATTGCCTCCTTACTTGGGTTTCACGTCTCATTTGGGAAACAACAACTTGAGTTGCAGGCGTAGGGTCCAGGTTTCGCCCTGATTCTCGAGGTTCGGCCCTTCGGCGATCTCTGGAACTGGTTTCTCCACGTTGTAGAAGGCCTGCATCGAGAGGTCCAGCGGCTGCTTGCGCCACTCGATGATCCTGCCAAAGCCTCCACCGAGAGGGACGGTCCAGCGGTTGTCGCTCGCCGCCGTCCAGTTTGCCGTGATCACCGGCACGGATGTCAGGTACCAGCCCTTCTTCAGATTGTAGTTGATGATCGGCTGCAAGGTCATGAAGTTCACCTCGTCGGCCTCCTCATCACCAGCAAAGGACCAGACATTGGATACCGGGGCTCCCAGCACCCAGGCATGGCCAGGACCACGACTCCCGCGCCTCCCGACCACTTGTCACTGGCCCACCTGTCTTTGGTTGCGGTTGGCAACAACAAGGATGGACCGACGCCCCAGATGATCTTCCCCGGTTTCGCCGGTGAGATGAATCCTGTGTAGCTGATATCTCCCAACCCGGAAGCACTGTCGCCAATCTCTGAGAACAGAGCCTGCTGATAGATCACCGGCACGATTCCGCGGTTGATCAAGTTCCAGTTCTTCCCTAGACCCACCGGATAGACCGGCTGGATATTGAGGACATTCGAAACCGCATCCTCCGGCCCAATCCCGAAACTGGTGTTGTTCTGAAACGGCAGGCTGATCATGTTGCCTACCGGATTCTGGGATGCCTTGGCCAGGTCGCCCGCGTCGTCCTGGCCCAGGGCAGGGCCGACCAGCGCGAGACCCGAGATTGCCAAGAGAAACGTTACTCTGTTCACGTTCTGATTGCTCCTTCCCCTTGCCATTTCACATTGCCCGCCTCTGCAGCGAGCTGCAATATGGACTCCAGACCCCCGACACACTTCACTTCGGAGAAGGTCGGCAGCTGCAACGAGCGCAAGACTCTACCAGCCCTCAGAGACCACAACCAACTACTGATCGCTGGTCTTCTCTGGCATCGGAGGTGGGGTGTAACCATCCCACTTCCCGGCCAGAACCGCATCGGACGGGCTCTTGTCATCGGACCGCGGCGCCTTCTTATAGGCCTCGGTCACATCCGGTGGCAGTGCGTACTCATCGACCGTCGCCATCCGCACCACGATCTCGTCCTTGGTGAGGTTGATCACCATCAGGTCGCGAGCGATTGTCAGGGGGCCGTCATACACCTCGCGCACCCCATCCATGATGGCGGCGTTGTTCTCGGGTGACTGCACCGAATGGTAACCGACTGCCATTCGCGGTTTGAGCGCGGCCATTACCTTGCCAAAGGCCTGCGGCTCGGTGTGGATCCGCGTCGACACATAGGTCGCCTGGGCCAGATCCCAGCCAAAATAGGCTGCCAGCGCCTTCGGTGGCAGAAAGCACTCATGGGATGCCACATCCGCTCCGGCGGCGAACTTCATGTACCACTTATTGGGATAGGTGTCACCACCGAAGACATACTTGAGACCGTTCCACTCGAGGCTGTAGCTCACCGACCCGTCGAGACTGTGGATGGCCGGCCAGGAGCGGACTGTAACGCCGTTCTTCTGATAGACGATCTCGTTCTCCTGCAGGTAGTCGAACTCCTTCACTACAATCTCGCCGCCGGCGTCGGGGAGGGCCCCTGTACGGGTGGCGATGTCCCACTGGTAGGCCTGTTTCATCCCTTCGACATAGGTCTTGGTTCCAAGCTCCGGGCTGGAGCCACTCGGGCCGTAAACCTGGAGAGGAGTGTAGCGACCCGAAAGCCAGCTACCGATGTGAAGGCCCATGAAGTCTCCGACATGATCGACATGCAGGTGACTGAAGAACACCTTGTCGATCTTTGAGAAATCAGGTCGCAGGGAGAACAGGTTCCCCAGGGCTCCCGAGCCGACATCGAAGAGGAACTTGTCGCCATTGCCCAACTCGACGTAGTAGGAGATCGACACGGCCTTCTTGGTCTGATTCGGCATCCCCGTGCCCAGGGCCGTGATCCTCATCTCATCGGCGCCCAGGATCTCTGTGTTGGGGAAATAGCTCGCCGGGTACTGACCTTCGACGATGGCTTCCGCCGTTCGGCCTCGCGGCAGGGCATCCTGCGCTGCCGGCTCGGGGGCTGGCTTGGCCACGAGTAGATTGCCAACCAGAACGACTCCGATGGCCACCGCGATCACGAGCGGTATAAAGAGAGCGGTCTTGGCTTTCGCTGACATGATGGTTCCTTTCTTCCTTGTCCAATCGTCCAGAGGGTACCTGCTACATCACAACCTACCCGGCGTTCGGCAGGGCAAGCACTCCAAAGGATCCACGCGCCTTTGCGGTTTCTCTATCTTGCGGGTCCATAGAGCGGTCTATAGGCCTAACACAGAGCTAAGCTGGAGGTCAACGGAGGACTCTATGGTCGGAATGATGCCCCAGAAATTGACCCGTGACGATTGGCTGCGGTCAGCCCTCGAGATGATGCGCAAGACCGGTGTGGAGGGAGTCAAGGTTTCACGCTTGGCCACTCAATTGGGCGTCACAACCGGCAGCTTCTACTGGCACTTCCAGAATCGCAGGGAGCTCCTCGAGGCGGTGCTCGAGTATTGGGAACGCACGATGACCTCCGAGGCGATCGAGGAGGCTAAGCAGTTCGACGGCTCTCCGGAGGACCGCATCCTGTTTCTGATGAGACGGGTCATGGTCGACGACCTGGCGGGACACGACCTTCCCATCTGGCACTGGGCCCAGTCGGATGAGGTTGCTGGGATCGTCTTTCAACGGGCACTTGAGAAGCGGTTTGCGTTTGCCACCTGGATGTTCTCAGAGGTTGGATTCCCTCTGGAGCAAGCCGAAGTTCGAGGGCGAATGATGGTCGTCTACCTGATGGGAGAGTCCACGCTGGTCTCCGACACCGTCTCCAGGAGAATGGAGCTGATCCAACAGAAGCACGCCATCTTGACCTGCAGACTCGAGAATGTGGATTGACGTAGCGAAGGCACCCTTCATCCCCCGGGGAGCCACACGCTGCTGCTTGTCTCGCCTTCCAGCCTAGGAAGTCGGGTCCTCGACTACCTTGTAGACCAGGCCGCTGCCACTGTAGAACGCCTGATAGTAGACACCGTCGAGGTCGAAGTACTGCTGACCGCCGACGGTTTCGAGTTGTGCCCTGCCGGGAATGGTCGAGACTGTGGCGCCGATCGGGGGTGCGATGACCTCATAGCCCGAGTCCGCCGCCGCATAGAAGACACCCCCTCTGTAGGCATACTGCTGATTGCCAACATACCCACTCTTGTAGCCGATGGGCAGCTTGGCAACGGTCGTGCCCACCGCAGGGCCTTCGGCTACCGCGCCTTGCGCCGATTCGCCGGCTTCCCACCAATCGTCACGCAGATGGCCCTGAAGTGGATCGCCGGGCCCCCCCTGATCGAGAGCGTCATCGGCAGCAACCGTTCCCCTCGGTTTGATTTGAGCTGGCGGATCTGTCGCTGCCCCGGGTTCGCGCGGGCCATAGACCTGGTAGGTGTCGCCTCCTCCACTTCCAAGCGGATTGGTAGTTTCGGGGGTGGGGTTGGTGACGCCACCATAATTGAGGTATCCACCTCCCCAACCGTAGGGGACGCCGTAGCCACCGGTCACAGGGCCGGGGTTGTTGATGCTGCCACCATGAAAGCCACCACCACCGAAGCCACCGCCACCAACACCGCCGCCTCCGGCAGCCTGGGCCACATCACCGCCCAACAGCAGGACACCAGTCACTACGAACACAGCAATCAGGAGAGCTCGGGCGTTCTTCATGGATTGGCCTCCTCGACAGCGAGAAAGTCGATCTCGATGGCATCGTCGGGGATCTGCGGGTGGAAGCGTGCATCCGGCAGTGTCGGATTCAAGCTCCATCCAGTCACTTCGACAGCGTACTGAGGTGCCATCGGCAGGTTCTTGTAGGTGATCACAACCTTCCTGATCAGGGGCTTCGGTCCAGCCTCGATCCATACTTGCCAGTTGACATTCTCCTGACCGAAGATCAGGTGGTGACAGGCCACCCCGTTGACGTCGTGGAGCCCCATGTAGCGGTCGGCCTTCACATTCCCCATCAGCACCGAGTGCGGATCCGAGGAAAAGAGATCATCGAGGGGGAGCGACAGGCCATAGTCGGTTGCCAACATCCTCAGGGTCTCATCGATCGTCGATTCTGCTGTCGTCGCTGCCCAGAGATTCTCGGCCGGCCCCAGTATCGTGACCATAGATCCATCCAGCCAAAGCTCCCTGGCGGTCAGATCGTCCTGGTAGGTCATGCGCAGCCGATCCGGTCGACGTAGTTGGACTTCCATCGAACCGCTGTACTGCACCTTGGTGTCGGGCAATGGCACGTCGTCGAAAGTCACATTCGCTCGGAGCTCGAAGGCTTCGAGAGATTTCAGGTAGGAGGACATCTCCTGGAGCAGAGCTGCCGGATCGGGAGACTCCGCCTGCGCTGCCAGCGATGGACCCAGGCTCACTAACAACAGCGCCAATACCCATCGGGATTTGAAGGCTACTCTTCTATTCCTCTGGATCATCCACCCTCCTTCGAACTGAAGGTGCGGTTCACAGACTCCACCGGGGCTGTCGGAAATAGAGGGTCATGGTTCTCTGAATTGTGCACCCGCTGTACATTCCCGGAGTCCACCATCGGGGCCTACTTGGTTCCTTTCGATCAAGGCTAACAAACTGCGAGAGAGCTTGGAACACCGTCGCTGACCACGGGAGGGCGCAAGGCCCTCCCCTACGCCCCTAAGCCCCTAAGCCTCTAAGCCCCTACTGCCTTCTCCGGTGCCAGAGATTCGTTCCGGGGGGCCTCCAGGGGGTTCTTGCAGCGGCCGGGAGGAAAGCCCCCTGGGGCCCCCCGGACGAACCTCCACAAAGTCGCAGGTCATTGCCCCGGACCCGGATAGCCAAGCAGGTTCTTTCTAGAGCCTCTCTTCTTGCAGGATCGTCAGGTTCGTCAGTTTCCAGGAACCGTCGACAGGCTCGATGGTCAGGTCGGCCTCGTACTGGTTGGTCCGCGTGTGCACGTGACCCCAGTGGCCCACGGACCCTGAGACGTTCCATTTGGTGCGGGCGGCGATGCCCTGCTTTCCCTCGAGCGGCCGGGACTCGACCTCGAGCAGCTCGATGTCCTTGACCTTCGCTCGAGCTCCGCCCTGACTGGCCAGCTCCAGCCCACGCCGGGTCTCGAGATAAATCTCGGTCAGGAGGTCCCCGCTGACGCTGCGATCCAGGACATCGTAAATGTTCTCCTCGCCACGAAAATCGAAGGCTCGGTAGACGTTGTGCAGCAGTCCGGCCACCATCTCTTCGGCTTTCTCGTCGGTCATGCGGCTGGGCAGGGTTGCCGCAAAAGCGGCTCCTGCTGCCAGAAGCAGCAAGATTGAAACGGCAATCGCCCTTCGAGGGACGGTCCGCTCGCGGACGAAAGTCCGGACCATCATCACGATCGTGCCGAGAAACAGCACCAATATCAGCCAGCTCGACCAGCCCAGGATCCGGAATCCGAGATTCGGCGGCGGAGTAAGATCGACCAATGTCGGAATGGTCGGGTTCTTGAGAAAATTCTTCCACCACAGGATGTTGTCGTCGGGAACGAGGAAGAACCGCAACGGCCCCGCCTCGTCGGTGGCCGCACCAGGCACCCGCTGGATTCTCTCGTCGAACAGGTCCCAGGTGAGGCTGGCCTCCTGCGGTAGACCTTCGGTGGGATGAACGAATATGACCCCGAGAGTGGCCGAGTAGATGTCCAGCTCTTCGGGAGGGTCGATCACCGAGCTGGTACGGAGCGTGCGACGCAGGAAGTTCACCCTGTCGAGCTCGGGCTGGACCGGTTGTCCATCGACGGTCAAATTCTGATGCTCGGCGAGGAAAGCCGCCACCTTCTGATTCAGCTCGTACTGCATCTCCACTGGAATCGTCTCGCGCCCTTCCAACCCCAAGTCGATCCAGCGCTGCAGATCCAGTGGGCGAGCGATGATCTCCGTGCGCACCTCGTAGGGCTCGACGTACAGAAAGGCGTTCATCGGCGCGTCGTACTGCCGGCGCAGATTCCGGTTCCGAAAGGCCGTATACCAGGGATCCGACCAATCGAGATCCAGGATCTCTTCTGTGCCGAGATAGCGGAAGTCGTTCACCGGAATCCCGTGATGGTAGGTCATGAAGCCGATGCTGGCCTGACTGACTCCTCCTTCGCCGGTCGGTGGCGAGATGGACATCGTCTCGGGCTTCGCGGACAGCCAGTACTCCAGCACTGCGAAGACCACTGGCTCGCCTTCACCTTCTGGAACGGGGAGGGGATCTCCGGTGATCTCGTCCCGCGGCACCCGCTCTCGGGGCTCGATGGAGACCAGGCGTCCGGACAAGGGCGGCCCCCCGTCTGCGCGAATCACCAGGTCCTGCCGGAAGAACTCCGTGAGCCGCTCGCTCCACGGAGCCGGCTCGTGCCCCATCCGCTGAAAGACCTGGTCCGGCATCAGATTGCGAAAGCCCTCCAGGTCCTGTCCCCCGATCTCGATCTCGACGAGGATTCTCTCCTCTTCGATAAAGACCTCTGCAATGGTCGAGGCGGTCATCGCCTTGGTGATAACGATGGCGTCAGGAAGGGCAGGGCAAGGAAGAAGCAGGGTGACCAGGAGACCGAGGAGGCAGTGGAGCAGCGAGGTAGACAGGTCCTGAGGTCTTGAGGTCCTGGGGTCCTGGGAGCTGAGACGTAAGTTGACAGGACTCATAAGTATCGGATCTACCAGTCTACGGGTTGATGGCTCGATCGCCAGTCGTCAGCGAAGTCTATTCCAGGAATCACAATACTCCTGGAGCGAATCTGGTCTGTCTGAGAACTCCGCCCAAGATCCCAAGACCCCGAGACCTCAAGACCCCAAGACCCCAAGACCCCAAGACCTCAAGACTTCAAGACTTCAAGACCTCAAGACCTCAAGTCCTCAAGACCCCACGACCTCTAAAAGTAAAACGTTCCCACCAGCTGGAACTGGCTGGCGTTGCCTCTTTCGCCGTCCTTGTTCATTCGCTCGCCCCATAAGAGCTCGAAGCCGAGGTCGATGGCCGTGATCGGCGACCAGACGAGATTCAAGGTGACCCGCTTGGTTCGACGATAGGCGTCGTCCGCCTGGAAGTCGTAGTTGTCGACCTGGGTATAGCCAAATACCAAGGTGGACCGAAGCTCCTTGAGAATGCCGGTGCGAGCGAAGAAGGAGGTTGGATCCCTCTTCCAGTAGTGCTGGTACGCGAGGAAAGCGCCCATCGCTGGCAGCACCTTCAGATCTCCTGCAGGATCGAAGACGGCATCCTGTCCTCCCACCGAGTTCAGGTCGTTGATATAGCGCCCGATGCCCTTTCCGATGTTGAACTGGTACCTGAAATTGTCCTGTTGGCTCCACCGCTTGAATCGATTGCTCCCACTCAGACTGAAGCCCCAGCCGAAAGTCGAAGAGGCGTTCTCCGGATCATCCGTGGGCGCCCCGGAGATGTTGCGCAAGAGTAGGGCTGCCTGGACATGGCCCCACTCCCTGGTCTTGCTGATCCGTGTGGCGAGGTCCGCGAACTTCCCCTTACCATCCCCACCCGTGATCTCTGAGGCCGGGTTTTCCAGGGCCACGGCAAAGACTCGCCTTTTGCTGATCTGCGTGGTGTATCGCAGGATCGGCTGACGATCGTTGATATAGGCGTTCAACCCCTCGAAGTCGAGCTCCTCGGGTGAGGCCTCGGTGTCCATGAAGGTCGACCAGGTCTGGCCCATGATCCAATTCTTGTACTGCCCAAAGGCGTGCCGTAGCCGGTAGGTGTCGTTGTTCTCTATGTCGGCGGCAAAGTCCCCCTCGATAAAGGCCCTGAAGGTGCCGACGTCGGAGTTCATGCGCATATCCAGATTGACTCTCGAGCGCTTGGCCGAGATCGTAAACCCTTCAAAGTCTCGGCCGGGCACCGGCTCGCCTACGGGTATCGAGCCCACGATGAAGCGATCGTCCGAGCCGATGGGGTCGAAACTGTCCACCAACCCGAGTCGCACGTAGCCCCCGACTTTGGCCGACATGCTGGTTCCAGGAATCGGTACCGATCCCGGGAAGTATCCCGCTGCACTCTCCTGCTCTGGCGAATCCTGGCGCCTCAACTCCTCCTCTTTGAGATCCTCCGGACCGCTCTTATGAGCGGCGACCTGATCCGATGCGTCCACGTCCGTCGCCTGGCCTGCGGCCAACTTCATCTGATCGATCTGGCTTTGCAGCGCCGCCATCGCCTTTTGGGTCGCAGCGAGTTGCTCTCCCTGCTGCTGGATGAGCTTCTGTTGTTGTTCCAGCATGTCTTTCTGGTCTTGCAGCATCTGCTGCAGGTCTTCCATGGTGACCTGCTCGGATTGGGCCCAGGTCACAGCCGGGCCGACCAGTAGCAGCGCCAAGAACGAGCCTGCAATGAGTTGGGTGAGGTGTCGAATCATGACGTCTCTCCTATGCGCGGCGACATGCCCACGCAGCAGCAACTCGCAGGCTTCGAACACACCACTCACCTGCGGGAGCTCACAACTAACGCTTCACATTCTATTCGCCGTGAGACACTTGGAGACAGAATTGGCCGGCTCGAAAGCCGGCCAATGAATATGCAGGGCATAACGCCCCCAAAACCCTAAGCCCCTAAGCCCCTAAGCCCCTAAGCCCCTAAGCTCAAGCAAAGCTACTCCACCATACACGACCCCAAGAGCGCCATGATAAGCCTCACCCACCGCACCATCGCTGGGTCCGGTTTCTCTCCGTCTGCGTTCCTACTCGGACGGCTCGTCAGTCGATCACGTCTTTGACGGACTCGACCGCGTCTTGAGCGGCTTCCTTGACATCCCCGACGACATCTTCAGCTGTGCCGGCCACGCTTCGGCCTGCCGCACCGATGCCGACCATGGCCCAACCGGCGAAGATCAACTTGATCCCCACCAGGATGCCGACAAACATCATGCTTCTTTCGGGCCATCCCCTCCAGATCATGATGCCCAGCACGATGGACACGATGCCACCAAAGAGCATCCAGCCCCAGCCGCTGAGCGGCTTGAGGTCAAATGCCTCGATGATCTCGAAGATGCCATCAATGAAAAAGTAGAAGGCGAGCACGAGGGCCAGGGTTGCCAGAGCCAGTCCCGGCCTCACGACCATGTAGAGACCCACCAACAGAGTCAGCAGGCCGAGCACGAAGACCAGGATCCCCTTGCCCCACGACTTACACTTGAAGGCGAAGATCGTCCGCGTGATTCCCGCGGCAATCAGAAGAAAGCCCAGTATCAGCGCCACCGCAACGCCCGTCATCAGCGGCGTCATCATCGCCAGGACACCTAGGATCACAGTCAGGATCCCGAGAACTATCAGTGCCGTGGAATCCTTCTTCACAGCGTTGGCCAACGGTGCAGCAACAGCTTCAGCCATGCTCAGCTCCTTTCGGTTCTTGTGAACTCGAGACCAGGATCAAGAATCCCTGGACCCCTCCAAGAGAATGTAAACTGACCGTTCTATTCTGCCACATGAAGCCTTCCAACAACAGGCAAATCCGGGCAATTCGATGGCGACAGCGAGCAAGCGAATGCAGCTCACGACTTCGTGGATCCTGGCCATGCTCGGCTCTCTCGGTCTGGGAACCGCCACGGCCGAGTGCCCCTCGCCGGGCGCGATCCTCACCAAGCTCCACGAACTGGATCTGACTGCCGCGGCCAGGACCCGGGATTTCCAGCTGGAGCCCCCGAGATCACTGTACGAAAAGGCAGCCGCCAAGCCGGGCAAAGTCGCTCTACAGAAGGACGGCAAGCTGGGCCACGCCGTCCTGGTAACCGACCTTCCCATCGAGGCTCTCTGGATGGCGGCAAATGACGAGGACCACTACGCCGAGGATGGTTACATCCCGGTTCTGCACTCAGAGGTCATCGGCGGCACCCCTCGCGGCCAGGACCGGATTCTCTTTCAGTACTTCAAGCGAGCCGGGATCGGTCGTTGGTGGATCGACCAGGTGGTCATGAGTGATGAGCTCTTCGCCGAGTCGGACGGCATGCTTTGGGAGCTGCGCTGGTGGGATCTGATGGAGACCCGTACCGAGCAGTCTCTGCCCGAGGAGCTGTCACAGAGTCTGGACGAGCTGGGCCTGTCACCGATTCGAGCCAGCCGTGGCACCTGGTTGATGATCCCCATTGAAGCCGACTGCACGTTGATCGAGTACGTGACGGTTTCCGACCCGGGCGGCTTCCTGAGCCTCGCACAGTCGCTAGGCGCCGGCCGCGTCATCCGAGACACCCTCCAAGGGGTCGAGAAACTGGCTCGCGAGCACATCCCGACACCGCATGAACATTCCCGGTTCGTGCGCCCCGACGGAACGTCGCTTAAGGCTCCGAACGATTAGGTTCGCTCTAGGCCTGAGACGGGTCGGAGTCGGCGCCTCCCAAGTAGATGGTCTGCGTCGGAAAGGCGAACTCGATGCCCTCGGCCTCGAAGCGCCGCTTGAGCTCCAGATTGATGGCCTGTTGGATGTCCATCTTGAACTGATAGGCCGGTAGGAGAACAAAATAGACCGTCTCCACCACCAAGGCCGAGTCGCCAAACTCCTTGAAGTGTGAACGGTCGAAGCGGACATTCTCCTGGGCTTCGACGACCTCCTGGATGATCTCCGGGATCTCCTGCACCTTCGCCGTCGGCGTGTCGTAGGTCACGCCGAGCGCAAAGGCGACGCGGCGCTCCTCGAGACGACCGAAGTTTTGGATGCGACTACCGACGAGATCGCTATTGGAGAAGATCAATTCCTCTCCGGTGAGGCTCTTCAGGCGCGTGGTCTTCATTCCAATCTTCGCTACCGTCCCGTTGTAGCTGTCAACGACCAGGTAGTCACCGATCACGAAGGGTTGATCGACGTAGATCGAGAAGGCGGCGAACAGATCTCCCAGGATGTTCTGGGCAGCGAGAGCGACGGCGATGCCACCGATGCCGAGCCCCGCCGCCAGTCCGGTGATATCGACTCCCAGATTCTCGAGGCCCAGAAGAAGAACGATGCTCCAGATCAGGATCTTGCCGAGCCACTCGATGCCGCTCAACCAGGTGAGCGCCTCACCTTGGCCGCTCTTCTCCTCACGAACGATCGAAAGCCACTTCATCAACGCCGTCGTCGCCCAGAGACCGATCTGAATGACAACCACGATGATGAACACGATATTCGTCATGCCCTGCACTCTTGGATTCAGTTGCAGCGCTCGAGAGCCGCCCCAGAGAGCAACAATGAAGAGAAAGCCTGGCCGCGTGCCTTCGAGGATGGCGACGACCAAGTCGTCGACGACGGTCTCCGTGGACTCGGCCAGGGCCGATAGTCGCTTCTTGACCAGGTTTCGCAGCATCCAGAGCAACAACAAGGTTGCCAGCGCCACTCCCGCGGCCACCCCCCAACTCGAGAGGGTGTTGCCCAAGAAGGACTTGGCGAGGATGTCAGTCATCGTCATTTCACTCCTGGCACTCGTCTTCGTTTTGACCAGCCCACCACTCTTGGCGGGCTCCGGCAGATCTTATCGCCCCGCAGGTTCGCGGAACCCCCGTCTTGCCTGGGGTAACGCAATACAGCTGCTATGTCTCGGAGGATACCGCTCAGCCAGTAGGCGCCCAGCTCTCACCCTTGGCCACTTTTCCTGGTCGACCCAGTAGATAGCCCTGGCAGAAGTCCACACCGGCGTGCTCTGCAATCACGTACTCTTCGGTGGTCTCGATCCCTTCGGCTACCACCCGGGCCCCCATGTCCTTACATAACCGGACGATGGAGATGAGCAGCCTGAATTGCCGGGAGCCGTGGTGCACCTGACTCATCAACTCACGGTCGAGCTTCACGATATCGGGCGCTAGATCGGCAATGTACTTCACATTGGAGAACCCGGCTCCGAAGTCGTCGATCGCCACCTGAATGCCCTTCTTGCGCAGCTCCCCGAGCACACTGATGCACTGTTCGAAATGGCTCAAGGGTGCCGACTCGGTAACTTCGAGATAGACGTCCTCGCCGTGCCGAAAGATCGGGTCATCGGGCTGAACCAGAAAGGGATGGTCGAACTCCGCCGGGTGAACGTTGATGAACAGCGGATTGCCCGGTGCGCCACTGACGGCCAGGAACCGCTGCAGCCTGCCCAACTCACCCACTCTTCCGGCTTGAGTGGCAGCACCGTAGAGGGCCTCTGGGCCATCGAACAAGTCCGACGGGCTGCGCGCCAGTACCTCGTACCCGAAGACCTCACCTGAGGCCACCTCGAAGATCGGCTGGAAGACCAATTCCAGGGTTCCTTCGGAGAGGATCTTGTCCAAGGCCTCCAGTTGGCCCTTCTCTGGCTTTCTCGCTGAGATCGTTGGTTCGAGAGGTAGCTTCATGAACGAACTCTCTTCTTGCCTTCAGAGCAGGGTGGTCGTTTCGGATCCGACCGGAGCCTGTCGATCAACAGAGGCATTCGTCGCACTCAGGATAACCGAGATTCTACCGCACAGCTATGCAGCACATTGCGATAGGTGCAAATGCACACATTCCACTAGGTCGAAACCTTGGCAGTGAGGTAGTGAGGCAGTGGGGCGACCGTCGCCGAAATTGCCGAATCAGCGTGTGCAGCGGAGATCTGCCCAGGGGCCCCAGGGGGCTTTCCTCCCTTCCGCTGCCTGAACCCCCTGGGGCCCCCCTGGACAGACCTCTGAAAATGGGGAGACACAGTGAGGCAGTGAAAGACGATACATTGCCTCGGGTACTGTCTCCGTATACTGGCGACATACTGGCGACCGAAACACAAGATGCTGAAGAAATCCAGTCGAGGCCTGGGGTGCCTGATTCTGTTCGGCCTGCCGTTCTTGGCAGGCGGCCTCTTCGTGGGCTATCTGGCAAGCAGGAGCCTTGTGACCTGGTACGAGGCCCGCGATTGGGTCGAGACCCCAGCTCACATCCTGCAAGCCGACCTGGAAGTCAATCGAGGCAGCGATTCCACGACCTACCAGGTTACCGCCCGCTATGAGTACAGCTGGGGGAATCAGACCTACACGAGCGAGCGCGTAGGCCTGAGCAGCGGCTCGGACAACGTGGGCTCGTTTCACCAGGATCGACATGCCGAGCTTTCGCGATACCAGAGCAGCGGCGATTCCTTTCGTTGCTTCGTAGACCCGGACGACCCCACGGAGGTAATCCTCTACCGCGAGATGCGATGGGGCCTATTCGCCCTCATGGGAGTCTTCTCACTGCTTTTTGCCGGTGCCGGCGTCGGCATCATCACAGCCGGCTTCTGGGGCCGACGCAAGGTCGCCGAGCAAGAGCAACTCGAGGCCCAACACCCGGAGACTCCATGGCAGTGGAAGAGTGACTGGAGTGATGGACGCATTCGGACCTCCGGTAGCGCTCAGTTCCTCTTTCCCCTCATCTTCGCTCTCTTCTGGAATCTGATCTCCACGCCCCTCCTCTTCCTGCTGCCCCGGGAAGTCCTCGAGAACGGCAACAAGCTGGCGCTCATCGGTCTGATCTTCCCTCTCGTCGGTTTGGGCCTGATCGTGTGGGCCGCACGGGCTTTCATCCATTGGAAAAAGTTCGGTGACTCGGTCTTCGAGATGTCGACGTTCCCGGGCGTCGTCGGCGGGCCGCTCGCCGGACGCATTCTCACCTCGGTAGACATTCAGCCGATCTCCGGCTTCGACCTGACACTGAGCTCGATTCATCGAGTCACGACAGGCAGCGGCAAAAACCGCAGCACCAGCGAGCGGGTCGTGTGGCAAGAGATACGGCACATCGATCGTGAAACACTCGACTACGACCCGACGCGCTCGTCCATCCCCGTGGCTTTCACGATCCCCTACGAGGCCGAGCCGACCGAGGAGCGGAACTCGGATGACGAAACCCTGTGGCGATTGGAGGTTACCGCCGAGACGGCCGGCATCGATTTCTCCGCCCAGTTCGAAGTGCCGGTCTTCCGCACCGCCGACAGCCGGCCCGAAGTCGCAGTGGAGGAGAGTCCCTGGCCAGCAGAAGAGCCGCAGGAGTACATCCAGGTAGATCTGAGCCGCGAGAACATTGGCAAGGACTGGCTGCCCGAAGGGGGCTTCGCGCTGAGTTTTCCACCTGCCCGACACAAGGGCGCGGCTTTGGGACTGACACTGTTTACCCTTCTCTGGTCGGGTTTCACCGCGCTGCTGATCCACCTGGATGCCGGCCTCCTCTTCCCCATCATCTTCGGCTTCTTCAACGTGCTCCTTCTGTTCGGCGCGCTCGATCTCTGGCTCGAGAGCCGCCGTGTCGAGTGCCGACCCGAGGAGCTCGTACTCTCGGGCGGGATTCTCGGCATCGGCAGAACACGACACATCCCTCGCTCAGCGATAACAGGCATCAAGCCGGTACGGGGGATGCAGTCGGGAAAGAAGCTCTACTATCGCGTGACGGTGGAGACCACGGATGGCAAGAGCCACGTGGCTGCTACGAAGCTGAGCAATCTCTCGGTTGCCAAGCGGGTTATCGAAGAGATGACGCTGACATAATGGTGGCGATGTCCAAGACGACCAGCTCTACGAAAAGTTTGAAGGAGATCGTCGCCGGTCTGGAGTCCCTCATCGATCTTTCCGGTCGTCCAGAGGAGATGTCGCGGCAATCGGACTCCGCGTCCGACTGGAGTGTCGGCAAACACGTCGAGCACCTGACCTTGAGCGACGAGATCACCCTGGATGGGCTATCGAAACTCCTGGCCGATCCGCAGGGCGGAAAACCCGGTAAGCCCACCCTCGTGGGACGCGTTTGCCTGTGGAGTGGTTACATCCCTCGCGGACGCGGCAAGGCGCCGAAGGGCGTGGTGCCCCAAGGAATACCCAGTGAGGTCATCCGCGACAGGCTGGCGGCTGTGCGCCAAGGATTCGTCGAGCTCGAGTCGTCAGTCGAGTCTCTGGCGAGCTCGGCAGCGACCCAACCGCATCCGGTGTTTGGACGGCTCGACGCCTCTCAGTGGCTCCGTTTCACGGCGGTCCACCACAACCATCACCAGAAGATCATGCGCGACATCGCTCGCGCACCTAGGGCCTGATAGATAACCTGGGGCCTGATAGATAAAGGGCATTGTCAACGGAGGAGCGACCATGGAAATCACCATCGGCAACGTCATCGGCTGGCTCGTCGCAGGGATCTTGGCTGGATCCCTGGCAGGCATGCTGGTCAAGCGCAGTCGAGAGGGCTTCGGTCGATTCGGCAATCTGGTGATCGGTCTGTTGGGAGGGCTCATCGGAGGCTCTCTGTTCCAGATCTTCAACATCTCGCTCGGACTCGAGAACATTTCCGTCAGCCTCCAGGACCTGATCGCGGCCTTCATCGGCTCTCTCATCTTCCTGACCATCGTCTGGGCCATCAGAAAGCGCTCGCAGAGCGAGCGCTAGGGCTGAGGCGTCCGGGCGTTCCTTCCGGCCGATCTTGGAGGCAGTGGGGTCTTAGGGTTTTGAGGTCTTGAGGTCTTGGGGTCTTGGGGTCTTGAGGTCTTGAGGTCCCGTGATCTAGGGGCTTAGGGGCCTAAGGGCCTAGGGGAACAGCAGTCCTGAGGTTCTGGTTCGCTGGTGGTATTGCGCCAGACCACCGTCCAAAAGGCACCATTAAGCACGCAAAACGTACAGCTCGGAGGCCAAAGTGACAAGTGGTCCGAATTGGGCAAACCTCTTCCCAAAACCCCTACTGCCTTCAACGTTGCCAGAGGTTCGTTCGGGGGCAGGAACCCCGGACCTGCCTCGATCCTGTAGACAAAAAGCGGGCTTAGGTTCGTCATGATATCTCCGGTTGGGGGAAAGTGCTGTCTCGGGCCACGGTAGTGGTCAGAGACAGCACCCC
>JBATEX010000213.1:0-214989 GCA_049664225.1 Thermoanaerobaculia bacterium | reverse complement strand
AGCCCGCACTAATCATGGGCCCCACGGCATCTAGTGGAGATTGCCCGCCATCTCAGGGAAGTCCTCGCTCGTCGCTCCTCAACAACCTGCAAGGTTGCCTCCGGTGCTCCTCCCTGCGGGTGACCAGGTCTGACGGACGCTTTTTACAATCTGCTCGAGTGGTCATGAAGCGTGCGGGCTAGAGCGCCAAGATGCTCTCCAGGATCGCGCCCTTGGCCAAGAGAACCTTGTAGGCGTTCTGTTCCAGGGGCTGAGCTCCTGCGACGGCGGCAGCAGCAGCGTCGGCCGCCACAGAAGGGCTTGGCTGCTTTCCGATGAGGGCCCTTTCAGCGGCCTCCGCCCGCCAAGGTGCAGGCGCCACACCTCCAAGAACAAGTCTGGCTTCGGCGATTGTGGAACCGTTCATTCGAACCGCGAGGGCGACACTGACGAGGGCGAAATCCCAAGCACCTCGCTCGCGGATCTTGCGATAGGAGCTCTTGATCCCGCTGGCCCCTGGCAGAAGAACCTCGGTAACGATCTCACCCGGCTCCAGGAGGTTCTCCCGGCTCAGGTCCTGATCTGGCAGGACGAAAAAGTCCTGCAGGGGCATGGAACGGTTTCCAGCGGCTCCCGAGATGTGGACTTCCGCCCCGAGTGCCACCAGCATCGGTGCCGTGTCGGAGGGGTGGACGATGTAGCATGGATCGCCACCAAAGATGGCGTGGTAGCGGTTCTCACCCTCCACGGCGTAGCACAGGTCGCCACCCTTCTTGGCGCAATGAAAGTCGCCGCGAAAATACCAGCAGCGGGGGCGCTGACAGAGATTGCCACCGAGGGTACCCTGGTTCCGGAGCTGGGGGCTGGCTACGTCGTCGGCTGCCTGGGCCAGGCCCGGATAGCTCTCTTGAACCGTGAAACTCTGTGCGATCTCCGAGATCGTGGTCAGGGCACCGATCCGGAGACTGCCGTCACTGGACCTGGTGATTCCCCTGAGCTCCTCCAGACGGCTGATGCTGACTATCTTCTCGACTTCGAAGACCTCGTCTCGGGCACAGCCCAGAATGTCTGTGCCACCGGCGTGAACGTGGGCTCCCTCACTCCCCAGGTTGTCGAGAGCCTCCTGCTTGGTGCGAGCTCGGATGTAGGCGAAGTTCGGCAACATGGGTCAGGCTCTCCTCTGGTCTTGGGCCGCTAGCAGCTCCAGGAGTCTGGTGGGGTTGATCGGCGCCTCTGTCACGCGGACGCCGGTGGCATGGTAAACCGCGTTGGCTATGGCTGCGGCCGTCGGAATGGTCACCGGTTCTCCCAGCCCCTTGGCGCCGGTGGTGTTGCACTCCAGGTCCTGGATCTCGATGGGCAAGGACTCGATAGCAGCAGGTACATCCATGGCAGTCGGAATCTTGTAGTCGTGCCAGTTTCTGTTGACCATCTTCCCTGTCTGCTTCTCGTCCAGTACGCGCCGCTCCGTCAGTCCGAAGCCGATGCCCATTACGATGCCGCCGTAGACCTGATTGTCGTAGGTCAGGCGACTCATCACCCTGCCGCTGTCATGGGCCCCCAGGAAACGGAGAACCCTGACTTCGCCCGTCAGCTTGTTGACCTCGACTTCACAGAATTGAGCGGCGAACGGGCAGGTCGCCTTACCTTCGGGATTGGGTCCACGGTAGCCGATTCCGACGACCGTTCTCCGGCGCTGAAACTGGCTAATCTCTTTGACTGCCACGCGCTTGGAGGAATCACGCGACGAAAAGACCTCACCTTCATGGAGCTTCAAATCACCTACCGGAGTCTCCAGGTCTGCGGCCGCCATGACCAGGAGTTGCTCTTTGCAGTCCAGGGCCGCGGCGCGCACAGCGGGTGACTCGGTGGGGACCGTCTTGCTGCCACCGCTGGCGGTGGCGAACTCCGTGGTCCCGGTGTCGGCATGCTCGATCTGGATGCGCTCTAGAGGTACGCCCAACTCTTCGGCCACGACCATCGCCATGACCGTCTTGGTCCCGGTGCCGATATCGCTGGCACCCATATTCAGATTGACGCTGCCGTCGGCGAAGTACTTCACGATCGCTGTCGAGGGCGGCCCGCCCGCACCAGCTATCCAGGTGCAGCCCCCCATCCCAACTCCCCGGACCAGCGCACCATCTGCTGCCGGTCGGGCCCGCGCGGCGGCCCAACCGAAGGCCCTGGCACCCTCCTCGAGGCACTCCTTGAAGCCCGTCGAAGTGTAGGGGATGTCTCCCCGAGCCTGGCTCACCGTGGTGAGGTTTCTGAGCCGCAGCTCAAGTGGATCCAGCCCGAGCTTCTCGGCCAGGGCGTCGAGAATTTGTTCGAGAGCCCAGGACCCCTGTGGGTGCCCAGGTGCACGCATGGGTCTCTCTTCGCCGGCGTTGATGTAGGCGCTCTGCCCCTTGGTTCGTACGTTCGAGCAGTTATAGAGGTCGCGAATCTGCCAGTCGAACAGCCCAGTACCGTAGGGCGAGTAGGCCCCTCCGGAGCCCAACGCCTCGAAGTCCAGGGCTGTCAGCGTGCCATCCCGCTTCGCCCCGGCTTTGAGGCGCATGGTGCCTCCAGGCCGGTTGCCGACGCAGAGGAGCGTCTCTTCGCGGCTCAAGAACACCTTCACCGGCTTGGCGGTCTGCTTGGCCAACAGAGCAGCTATCAGGGTGTATTTGCCGATGGCCAACTTGGAGCCGAATCCACCCCCCACGTAGTGCCCGATGACCCTCACATGGCTGAGTGGAAGATCGAGGGCTGCGGCGGTCTGGCTCTGAACGTTGTAGACGCCCTGAGTCGACTCCCACAGGGTCAGCTTGTCTCCCTCCCAGCGAGCCACACAGCCGTGGGGCTCCAGCGGGGTGTGAAGAAGGAAGGGAACCTCGAAGGTCTCTTCAACGACCGCGTCGGCCGCCTCGAATCCCGTGTTTACGTCCCCTCGCTCATAGATCGATGGCTCTCCGACGCTATTGCCGTCCGGATGAACCTTGGGAGCTCCCGGCTCGAGAGCCGTCTGCGGATTCGAGACTGCCGGCTGCACGTCATAGACGACCTCGATGGCACGCAGTGCATCGTGCGCCTGGTAGGGGGTCGCTGCTGCCACGGCCGCCACCGCTTCGCCCTCGAACCTGCATACCGAGTCGAACAGTACCGAGGCCGGACCTTCGCTCTCGGGCTGCCAGGCAATGTCGGTACCGGGGCTCGCCGCCGTCAGAACCGCCCGTACGCCAGGCATCGTCTCGGCAGCAGTTGTGTCGAGGCTCTGGACTCTGGCGTGTGCGTGTGGGCAACGCAGCACAGCGCCGTACAGCATGTCTGGGAGGTTGACATCCGATGGATAGACGGCAGCGCCGCTCAGGCGCTGGTAGGCGTCGACGCGGGGCAGGGGCTGGCCCACAACCCGGGTTTCGGCCCAGTGGTCTTGTTTTTGCTTCGGCTCCGGTGTTTCAGGGATCGGACCGCGCTCATAGTACCTGGCCTCGGTCATGACCCGCCTCCCCGGCCTCGCTTCATATCAGCAGCCAGGTGGGCTGCCTTGAAGATGTTGGGGTAGGTTCCACAGCGGCACAGATTGCCGCTCACCCCGGTGCGGATCTCCTCGATGGACGGATCGGGGTTGGATCGCAACAGCCCTTCGACTGCCATCACCTGCCCCGGAGTGCAGTAGCCGCACTGAAAGGCGTCCTTCTCCGCGAAGGCGCGCTGGACGTCGCCGAGCTCCTCGCCGTCGAGTAGCCCCTCTAGGGTCGTGATCTCGCTGTCCTCCGCCTCGAGAGCCAGGGTCATGCAGGAATAGCGGGGCACATCGCCCACGAGAACCGTACAGGCACCGCACTCTCCGCGATCACAGCCGAGTTTGGTCCCGGTCATTACCAGCTGCTCTCTAAGGACGTAAGCGAGTGACCAGCGTGGCTCAACCAACAGTCGCTTGCGGACTCCGTTGATTCGCAGAGTGACTGGCACGGTTTGGCCAGCCTCGATGACGGCAGCTGAATCGGTCTTCGTATCCCCTTCTACGGCTGGCACGCCTGCTGCCAGCCCCACGGCACCGAGGCCAGTGCCGGTCAGGAAGTGCCGACGAGTAACTCCCGGCTCGGCCGCGCTCTTCTTCTTTCGGTGATTGTCTTCCATCAGATTCCTCCGAGTGGATGGCTGATTGGAAATAACTATACCGCGCCGCGGGGCGGTGGGCATCTTTGCGCCCAGGAGAGATGTGGCGCCGTCGGAGAGAGTCGGCACAGAAGCGAAAGACACGACTCACCAGTGCTGGATTCGCTCCAGTCGAGCGATGAACTCGAAGGCCTCGTCCCGATGGCACGTCCGACAGGTTAGCTGATCAGGGATCCGGCCCCCGTTGGCCAGGAAGGCACCTCGATCCTTCATGATCTCCGGATCCATATAGGATGATCCTGGGCCGTGGCAGGCTTCGCATCCCACGCCCTGTCGTTGGTCGTAGTCTTCCTTGAATACAGCGTCTGGATTCTGGGCGGCCGTCAGATGGCACATCCGGCAGCGCGGTTCGCCAGCCGGGTCGGTGATGTCCGTGTAGTCTTCCCTGGAGGCTGCCAGAGCCCTGGCCTGATCGGTGGTGAGGGTGTGGAAAGCTCGAGAGTGCCGGCTGGCGATCCAATGCCCGGCGGGCCCGTTGGCCGGGCCGCCGGCATGGCAAGCGAAGCAGACTTCGGATCCCACGTAGGTGTATCCGGCGGAGGTGTCGACGATCTTCCGGGCTGACACGGTCCTCCGAAGAAAGCTGACCTCCATCCGCGAGACGTTCCCGTCGTCATCGCGATGAAATTCGACCGTCCAGGGTTCCTGGGCGCAAATGAAGCTGTCCTCCGCAACAGGGATCATCTCGTCAGGGGCGAATTCCATGAGGCGCATTCGGTCGCCCACCCGCCAGACGTCGAAACCAGAGCCACCGCCAAGGTCGTAGTGGCCCACATATTCATCCAACACTCGCCGTGAGAGTGCCACTGGTGGTGGACGTTCGAGCGTCACCTCGCCGGGTAGTCGCCCCCCGCTATCGGCCAGTTCGGTATCGGCTCCTGCGTCGAGGAGAAGGTTCACCAGCTCGGGGTGCCCGCCTCGGTACGCGACGTTCAGGGAGGACCAGCCATCGGCGGTGGTCGCATCGGGGTCGGCACCCGCGGCGAGGAGAAGCCGGGCAATCTCAAGGCATCCCCTGCGCGCCGCTACATGCAGTGGGGTCCGTCCCCAGCGGTTCTGGGTCTTGATGTCACCTCCAGCGGCCAGGAGGGCCGCCATCATCTGCGCGTCGTCATGATGAGCCGCGCCATGCAGGGATGTACCCCCGTCGGCACCGATGCTGTTGGGATCTGAGCCGGCTTCCACCAGGAAGCGCGCCACGTTCCCATTGCCGCGAATCGCTGCCCACCGAAGTGCGGTGTAGCCAGACTCGTCTTCGACCTGGAGGAGGTCGGGGTCAGCCGAGGTCAGCGCCCTTACCAGGTCGATCCGCCCGGCCTTGGCTGCCTCGATGATCTCCTGGCCTCGAAGCACCGAGGGGAGGAGGGCGTGCGAGCAGAGGGAGAGAAGAGAGGCGGCCAGGGTGGCCGGCGCGGGGACACGTACACAGAGCATTCCGACCTTCTTTCCGGATGGATGTTGTTGGACTATCCGGCCAAAGACCTTGCCTCAGGCCCAGGCCCGTTCTCTACATTCTTCATACGAAGTACCCGTGAGAAGGTTCTTCCGCCCGGGTCACGGTGCGTTCGTTTCAAGAGCATAGGCCCGTCAGGGTTGTGTAGCCGGGAATTCTGCTGCATTCTTGGGGTGGCGGCGAAAGGACATGTCATGAAGCAGTCTCTGCGGACGAGCTCAGTCGGAGTTGTGGTAGCCGCCGGGATCTTGGCGGTGGGCACGTCGTGCTTAAAGCCTACCGAAAGGTCGCGACCCAATGTAGTCGTGGTGTCGATCGATACGCTGAGGGCGGATCATCTGACGGCCTATGGCTACCAGCGTGCGACCAGTCCGGAGATCAGTCGGTTGGCGCGTGAGGGCGTGCTCTTCGAGCAGGCCTTCAGCCAGTCACCCAAAACGGCGACCTCTCACATGTCGTTGTTCACCGGTGTCTACCCGCCAGCTCATCGGGTCGCCAACTGGGGTGAGCGCCGCAACCGCCGTCTTTCGGACGACGTTCCGACTCTGGCAACGCTGTTGGCCCAGTCGGGCTACAGGACCGAGGCCTATACGAATGGCGGCAACGTCAGCGCCCGACTCGGATTCGATCAGGGGTTCGAGGTCTACCAAGAGCACCTAGGGGCGGAGCTGGCATTCGAAGGTGCTAGCCGGGCCCTCGATCGATTAATCAGGGATGACCGAGGTGTGCCCGCCCCCTTCTTCCTGTTCATCCACACCTTCGAGGTGCACGACCCCTATGTTCCTCCCGCTGAATTTGCTGACCAGTTTGTCGATCCCTCCTACTCGGGAGATATCGTGGGATCGCAAGAGGAACTCGAGCGCCTGGCCGGTGGAGGGAACTACTGGGCGCGGAACGCGGAGTTCTGGAGTCGGGTAGACCGGGACGACCCCGCCGATATCCAGCACCTCAAAGACCTCTACGACGCGGAGATTCTCTTCACGGACTCACAGTTCGCTGCCTTCAATGAGAACCTGCGCAGTCTCGGTCTCGAGGATGAGACGATCGTGGTCGTCCTTTCTGATCATGGTGAGGAGTTCCTCGAGCATGGAGGGTTTCTCCACAATGCCCTCTTTCAGGAGATCCTGCACGTACCGCTCGTCTTCCGACTCCCCGAGAGTCTGGGATTCGCCTCGGGTCGCCGGATCCAGAACGTCGTCCGACTGGTCGATGTTGTACCGACCCTCCTGGAGGTGTTGGACCTGCCGGTCCCCGAGCACCTCCAGGGAAGATCCCTATTGCCCCTTGTCGAGGGTGATGAGACCGACACCAGGCCGATTTTCAGTCAATGGCTCGCCGGCGGCAGAATCGTCGCTCTGCGCGACGGCGAGTGGAAGTACATTCGGGTGAAACGAAAGGAGCAGCTTTTCGACCTCTCTACCGACCCTGAGGAGTTGGTGAATCGACTCAGCGAACGGCAGGAAGTCCTCTTCAGCCTTCAGCAGAAGGTGGATGAGATCATCGGCGAGAGCTACGCCCTGGCCGAAGGCCAGACGGCAGGTCGACCGCCGGAGCTTGACCAGCAGACCCGTGAACAGCTCGAGTCGCTTGGCTACCTGGGTGAGAACCCTGAGAACCCGTAGGGATTTGGCTCGCCGGTCCTAGAGTTGGGAGCTCAATGAGCTCCTTTACCGCTCAAGACGACAGGGATCGTCTTGAGAAGAATCTTGATGTCGAGCAGAGGCGACCAGCTATCGATATATTCCAGGTCCAGCTCGATCCAGCGGTCGAAGTCGAGCTCGTTGCGACCCTGGACCTGCCAGAGACAGGTCAGGCCGGGGCGCATGGACAGGCGGCGGCGCTGCCACCGCTGATACTGGGAAACCTCCTGAGGCACCGGCGGGCGTGGACCTACAAGGCTCATGTCGCCTTTGAAGACGTTCCACAATTGAGGCAGCTCGTCGAGGCTGAACTGGCGCAGCCAGCGGCCGACCGGGGTGACGCGTGGGTCTCGCTTGACCTTGAATACCGGTCCGCTCATCTCGTTCAGATGGGCGATGGCGTGTCGTTGGCTCTCGGCATCTTCGACCATGGTGCGGAACTTGTAGAGGGTGAATCGCCGGCCATTGAGACCGCACCGGGTCTGCGTGAACAGCACTCGACCGCCGCCGGCGAGCTTGAGTAGTCCGGCAATCAAAAGCATGACGGGCAGCGCCACCGTCAGCAGCAGGGCCGAGACCGAAATATCCAGGAGCCGCTTTGCCAGCAGTTGCAGCTCGCTGGCTGGAGTGTAGTCGTAGGTCAGGACGGGCAGATTGTCGAGTGCCCCGATTTCGACGGTAGCTTTGGTGTGGGGCAGGAAGCTGAGGGCCAGCCTGGAGCGGACCCCCTGCTCCTCGAGGGCCAGCAACAGGCCCTCGAGTTGCGCCGGGTGGGGGTGATCGAGAGCGAAGATGACCTCGTCGACGACATTCTGCTCGACCAGCTCTGGGAGCTCGTCCATGGTCCCGATCAACGGATACTGGATGCCATCGAGCTCGGTTATGCCTCGGATTTCGGCCACCAGTCCCAGTATTTTGATACCCCAGTAGCTGTGCTGCTCGACCGATTCGGTGATCCTGGCGGCAGTAACACCGGTACCGACGATGAGGACGGTGCGGTAGTTGTAGCCGCGCTCACGCGCATACCGCGCCAGCAGCCGGACCGTCATCATTCGGGACAGCAGGAAGAAGGTGGCCAGCACGAACAGCAGAAAGATCCAGAGCCGGCTGATTTTGTCGTCACCCAGCAGTCGGTCATCGAGACGCAGGGCATAGATGATCACCACCAGTAGCACGGCGGAGGCGATCGAGATGCGAAGAATGTCTCGAGCTTCCTTGTTCAGAAGGACAGTTCGCTGGGAGCCATAGAGCTTCGAGCGGTACAGTAGGACCCACCAGAGTGCCAGGGTAATCGGCAACAGCGGAAGGTACCGCTCCAGTGGGTAGAGGGTCGTGGGTGAGAGACCCCAAGATGGAAAGACCCTGCTTCGCAGCCAGAAGGCCAGCAAGAAGGCTAGAGTCACGAGGAGCAGATCGAGAGCAAGGACGCAACCTGCGACGATTCGGGCCCGTTCCTTCAGCATTGCATTCTCTGCTTCGCCTGCTATCTAGGGATTCGACTCTATCGATATTCTATGGGATGTCCCGGCTCGATTCCATGGGATGTCCCGGCTCGGAGAGTGGAAATTGTCACAGGATCATGATCGGGCGGGCCTGCCTCTATAATTGGAGGTAGATTCTCAAGAGAGTGACCGCACCTGTGGCGGCTGCCATGGAGAGCTCGAGGAGGGCAAGGATGGAGGGTCCCAGGAAGGAAATTTCTGCTAGCGACAGGTGTCCATCGGTCAAGCGGGTGGAGTCCATTGCCCGCCAGCCGGTGGCGGCCGGTTCCAGGACCGAGATGCAGGTCCTACTGGGTCCGGATGACGGCGCTCCCAACTTCAACCTGCGGCGCTTCATCATGGGTGAGGGCGGTGGAATGCCACTGCACAGAAACCAGGTGGAGCATGAACAGTACGTGTTGTGCGGCAGGGCCAGGGTGGGTATCGGCGACGAGGTCCACGAGGTGGCGGCCGATCAGGTCCTCTACATCCCTGCCGGAGTGCCGCACCACTACGAGGTTGTGGAGGCCCCCTTCGAATTCCTGTGCATCGTTCCGCAGGCGCTCGACCGGATCGAGATCCTCGAAAAGCGAGACGAAAATGGTGGCAAGCCGACCGGGAGGCCTGATTGACCACGGCCAGCGGTACTGACAAGCGGGTGGTCGGGTCGTGGGCGCTCTACGACTTCGCCAACTCACCCTTCACCACCCTGGTGGTGACTTTCATCTACGCGGCCTATTTCACCCAGGCGATCGCCCCGGATGCGATTCGCGGCACAGCGCTGTGGTCTCGGGGAGTGACAATTACGGCGCTCCTGGTAGCTCTCCTGTCGCCGATTCTCGGCGCTCTGGCCGATCGGGGAGGCTATCGCAAGGCTTTCCTGATCTTGGCCACCGGAGTCTGCATCGTCGGGACGGTGGCCCTCTATTGGGCTCTGCCTGGACAGACACTCAGGGCCTTGACTTGGTTCGTGATCGCCAATGTCAGTTTCGAGATGGGCATGGTGTTCTACAACGCTTTCCTGCCCGACATCGCTCCGCCCGAGCGGATTGGCAGAATCTCTGGCTTCGGCTGGGGGCTCGGGTACGTCGGCGGGTTGATCGCCCTGGCTTTCGCGCTGTTCACTCTAGTGGGACCAGAGGTCCCCTGGTTCGGATTCTCCAAGGAAGGGGGAGAGAACATCCGAGCCACCAATCTCCTCGTCGCCGTCTGGTTCGCCGTCTTCAGCATTCCGATGTTCCTCTGGGTCAAAGAGGACCGCTCGCAGATCAGTGCCCCGGGTCAGATTCTGGCTCAGACATGGCGCCAGCTGGCGGCAACCTTCAAGGAGATTCGTGACTACAGACAAATCATCCGATTCCTCCTGGCCCGTTTGCTGTACAACGATGGTCTGGTGACGGTGTTCGCCTTCGGCGGGATCTATGCCGCCGGCACGTTCGGATTCGACATGCAGGAAATGCTCATATTCGGCATCGTTCTCAACTTGACGGCCGGGTTGGGCGCTTTCTTCCTTGGCTTCCTGGACGACCTGCTCGGCGGCAAGAGGACTCTTCAGATCTCAGTGATCGGTCTCATTGTCGCTACTGCTGTGGCGGTGTGGGCTCCGAACCGCACCTGGTTCTGGGTGGCAGGAATCCTGCTCGGCATCTTCGCCGGACCCAATCAATCGGCAAGTCGCTCGCTGATGGGACGCTTCGTCCCGCCGGACAAGGAGAACGAGTTTTTCGGATTCTTCGCGTTTTCGGGCAAGTTCACTGCCTTCCTCGGGCCCTTTCTGCTCGGGGTATTGACGCAGACCTTCAACAATCAGCGGGCTGGGATTGCCGTGGTCCTGGTGCTCTTCGTGCTGGGCCTCGCTCTGCTGGCCAGCGTCGACGAAAAGGAGGGCGTAGCGGCTGCGGGCCGCAGCGAGGTGTAGATATGTGGCTGCTACCCGTCTTTGCGGGTATCTGCAACACCGCTGTGCGGTTGTTCTACCGATTCGAGTTACGGGGCTCCGCCCCGCCCGGCAGCGGACCGCTCCTCCTGCTGGCCAACCATCCCAATTCCCTGGTGGATCCGGCCCTGGTGACAGCCGCCGCGGGTCGGCCGGTGCGGTTTCTCGCCAAGGCTCCGCTCTTCACCCATCCTCTGGTGGGCTGGCTGGTGCGGGCCTCCGGGGCGATTCCCGTATACCGGCGAAGCGACGACCCCTCGTTGGCCCCGCGCAACCAGGAGATGTTCGCCGCAGTCTTTGCAGGGCTGTCCCAGGGTGCAGCGATCGGCATCTTCCCCGAAGGGATTAGTCACAGTCAGCCATCATTGGCAGATCTGAAGACGGGTGGTGCCCGAATCGCTTTGGGCCATGCTGTACGAACAGATGAGCCACTCGCCGTCGTGCCGACGGGACTGCTGCTTCGAGACAAGGGCCGATTCCGCTCGGCAGCGATCGCGGTGCGCGGGGAGCCGATTGCCTGGACGGATCTCGCAAGTCGTGGTGAGGAAGATGTCGAAGCGGTCCGGGAGCTGACCCGACGAATCGACGAGGGACTGCGGCAGGTGACCCTCAACCTGGATTCATGGGAAGACCAGCCCCTGGTCGAGGGAGCTGAGGCTATCTGGGCAGCCGAGTTCGAGGCCGAATCTGGCAGCGAAGATGCGCTGATGAGGACTCAGGCGAGCGCCTCCATCTTGAGCCAGGTGCGGACGGAATCGGACCCACAGTCGATGGCATTGGCTGGCGCGGTAGCCGCTCATTGTCGACGCCTCCATCGACTGGGAATGGAACCTGGCGACCTCGGGGCCAGGGTCGATCTGCCCGCTGCCCTGCGATGGGCGGCCAGTCGGGTGGTTTGGCTGGGGCCGCTTGCGGCGCTGCTGGCTCTGAGCGGCTTTCTTCTCTACCTGATTCCCTTCCACGTCACGGGCCTCGTGACCCGGGCAGCCAGACCGCCGGCCACTCAGCGCTCGACCTATCAGATCCTCATTGGAGCCGTCGTCTACAGTCTGTGGATCCTATTGATTGCCTGGACTGTCGGGCACTTCTTCGGCCTCGGGTGGGGACTCCTGGCTTTCGCCCTGCAGCCCTTGATCGGCATCACCGGTATGTGGACTCGAGAACGTTGGCGTGGCTACTGGAGCGACATGCGGAGGTTCTTCCTGATCCGCTCACGACTGCATCTCATCCAAAACCTTCGGGAGCGACAGGGGGATCTGGCCGACAAGCTGGACAGGCTCGTCCGGGACTGGCGAGAGACGCTGTAACAGATCTCTGCGGTGTGGTGCCTCAGGTCTGCCAAGGCAGGCGGTCGAGGTCCACGTTGCCGCCGGACAGGATGACGCCGACCCGCTCGCCTCGAACTTCGAGGCCGCCTTGCAGTAGCGCTGCCACGGGGACCGCCGAGGAAGGCTCGATGAGGATCTTCATCCTCTCCCAGACGGCTCTCATGGCCTCGACGATAGCGGCCTCATCCACGGTGACGATTCGCTCGACGTGATCTCGAATAATCGCGAACGTCAGCTCTCCCAATGAGGTCAGCAGTCCGTCCGCTATGGTAGCCGGGGGCCGGGCGGGGAGGATCTGGCCCGCCTCCAGAGATCTGGCCGCATCATCGGCGGCCGCCGGCTCGGCACCCACGACCTGGGTGGCGGGAGAATAGTAGTAGGCCGCCAGCGCGCAGCCACTCAAGAGGCCACCGCCTCCGACCGGCGCCAGGATACTGTCCAGCTCTCTGACATCTTCCAACAGCTCCTGGGCCGCCGTGCTTTGTCCGGCGACGATACGCGAGTCGTTGAAGGGATGGATCAGGGAGGCCCCGGTCTCCTCGACAATTCGAGCCGTCTCTCCTTCGCGGGCCTCCTGGGTCGGTTGGCATAAGACCACTTCGGCTCCGTAGTCTCTGACTGCCGCTACTTTGATCGCCGTCGCGTTCTCCGGCATGACGATGGTGGCGCGGGTGCCGCGCAGGCGGGCGGCCAGTGCCAGCGCCTGTGCATGGTTGCCCGACGAGTGGGCGACGACGCCCCGCTCGAGCTCATCGGCGGAGAGCGAGAACACGGCGTTGCAGGCTCCACGAAACTTGAAGGCCCCAACTTTCTGGAAATTCTCGCATTTGAAGAAGAGATTCGCCCCGGTGAGATGGTCGAAGTAAGTCGAGGTCAATACGGGTGTTCGGTGCGCATAGCGCTCGATACGGGTGCGTGCATCGGCCAGCTCTGACCGGCCAGGGGGGGCGAGAATCGTGGACTTTTCCATGCGTATCCCAGAGTGATCTGTGGAAGATGAGGCGCAGCGTAGCACAGCCATCGGGCATGGCATTCTTGGCAGTCGGACGAGATCGGACTACACTCGGTGGCGACATGGACGAGCTGCGCCGAGTTGGCCGCGAGGAACGTGAGGAACGTGAGCGCGAGCAGCTGTCGCCGGTCGCAACGCGGTCGGCGGACAGTCGTGGTCGTGAGCGGCCCGAAGGGCCCGATACCTACCGCACCTGCTTCGAGAGGGACCGAGATCGGATCCTCTACTCGAAGGCATTTCGCCGCTTGAAGCACAAAACCCAGGTGTTCATCAATCCGGAAGGCGATCACTTCGTTACCCGATTGACCCATACCCTGCAGGTGGCGCAGATTGGTCGCGCGCTGGCTCAGGCGCTCGGGCTGAACGAGCCACTGGTGGAGGCGATCTGTCTGGGACACGAGGTCGGCCATCCACCGTTCGGCCACAATGGCGAAGTGGCCTTGAGTCCATACGTCGATGGCGAATGGCTTCACTCCGAGCAGAGCGTCCGGGTCTTCGAGGTGTTGGAGCCGCTCAACTTGACCTGGGAGGTCATTGACGGAATACGAGCTCACACCTGGAAGGTAGATCCACCACCAGCTACGCCGGAAGGGATGATTCTGCGGTTCGCGGATCGCATCGCCTATCTGGTACACGACATGCAGGACGCGATTCGTGCCGAGATCCTCACCGAGAAAGACTTGCCAGGGGACTGCCTGGAGGTTTTCGGAGAGCCGGGCAGTGAGTGGGTACGACGCATGATCCGGGCCGTGATCGATGAATCCCTGGAGCGTGGTGAGGTCGCCATGAGCCCAGAAATGCTCGAGACGATGCACCGCTTTCGTGAGTTCATGTACGAGAGGGTCTACCTGCGGCCGGAATCGCAGAAGCAGGCGGAAAAGGCCGTACGGATTCTGAGAGATCTGGTCGATCACTACCTCGAGAACGGAGACGAGATGCCTGAGAGCTATCGCCAGCGCCAGGAGCCGCTGGTGAATCAAGTGATCGACGTGGTGGCCGGAATGACCGACCGATACGCCCTGAGGGTCCACGATCAGATCTATCGACCCTTCTGATGCCGACAGCGACGGTGATTTGAATTTCGAGCCCATGACAGAGACCGGCAAGAGGGTTGTTTGGGGTGCCCGAATCGGTTGGTTGGTCCTTCTCCTGGTCTTCGTGGCCTTTGTCTGGGGTATGCATCGGCGGGGGCAGCTCGAGGCCACTGGCGTCAACGTCATCCGCATGCTGTTCGTGCCCTCCGTCGAGCAGGGAACTCTGGTGGAGAGAGGCGACGAGCTGGCTCTCTTCATTCGTCGAGACAGCGGTCTGATTCTCCGCTCCGAGGTCCCCACCAGTTACGCGGCAGTGATCCAGGCCCTGGGCTCCGGACAGGCCGACGTGGCCTGGATGCCGGCGTTCGCTTACGTGATCGCACACGCTCGCTACGGTGCTGAGGCCAAGTTGCAGGTGGTTCGTTCGCTGGAGAGATTCGCGATCGTGGTGGCGCGCGAGGCCGGTGGTCAGCCATCTCGGCTGGCTGACCTGGCTGGCAGGCGGGTGGCGTTCCCACGTTCGCTGCACCCCGAGTTGGCGGCTGGGCTGCGCTCAAGGTTGACTGAGGAGGCTCCCGGTTGGGTAGAGGTGCCGGTCGAAGACGACCTGGATTCGATGGAGCGTCTGGTCTCCTCAGCCGTGGCAGCCGATGCTGCGGTGAGCTCGTTCGTGTACTCCGGGCCCTTCGATTTCGTGGGTGATGGCCGCAAAGAGCTCGAGTACCGACGGCCTGGGACCCTGGAGCAGACGCGGATCATCTTCACCACCGACGATCCGGTCTCCGAGAACGTGAAGGTCTACCACGGCTGCGTCTATGCCCGCACGGATTCAGGCGTCAGGCAGCTGCGGGATCTGACTGGTCAGTCCTTCGCCTTCTCTGATGAGACGTCGACCTCCGGTCACATATTTCCTCGTCTGCTTCTGGAGCGCGAAGGAGTATCGCTGGGCAGGGTCTACTACGCCGGCGGCCACCCGAACGTCGTACAGGCGGTCTGGGATGGCAAGGCCTTGGGCGGCTCCGCCTTCTACTCACCTCCCAGTCCGCAGCAGCGTGCCGAAGGACTCTTTGTCGGTGATGCCCGCTATCTGCTGATGAAACGCATGGCGGAAGCCGAGCGACGCGACGCATTCCTCGAAGAGGTAAGGGTGCTGCGGAAGACCGATCCGATTCCGAATGATCTATGTGCCGTTCGGCGAGGATTCCCCGAGCAGGTCTGGGAGCGATTTGCAGCCTCTCTCGCACGCTACCTCGATACGGACGAGGGTAAGGATACGCTCTTCGATCTGCTGGCCGGAGTTGCTGCCGATCCAACCGACGACTCGGCGTTCGACGGCTTTCGAGAGGCGCTGGCCTTGTCTGGGATGAGCGCCGACAGTCTGCTGGATGCCGAGGAAGAGAAGTTGGAAAAGCGCAAGCAGGTAGCCGGAGGAGACTCGTGAATCGGAGCAACGCGGCCGTCGATGTCGGCTCCTCGTCGTCGACCGAAGCCGTGCGTGTCGCGGGCCTCACCAAGGTCTTCCCCAATGGTGTCCGGGCCCTTTCCGGCATCGATCTCACGGTTCGTCAAGGTGAGTTCCTGGTCATAATTGGACTGTCGGGCTCCGGAAAGTCGACCTTGCTGCGATGTCTCAATCGCCTGATCGACCCATCCGAGGGGCGGGCATGGATCTTCGGTGACGAGATCACGGCGACCGCAGGGGCCGACCTGCGGGCGATGCGGGCGGAGGTTGCGATGATCTTTCAGCAGTTCAACCTCGTCAAGCGTCATACGGTGATCTCCAATGTGCTATCCGGTGCGCTGGGGCGCAGCCCCCTCTGGAGCAGTCTTTTTCTGCGGTTCTCCGAGGAGGAGAAGGCGCAAGCCCAGGCCTATCTCGAGCGAGTCGGCCTGGGAGATCGAGCGGGTAGCCGGGCCGATGCCCTGTCCGGTGGACAGCAGCAGCGAGTCGCGATCGCCCGAGCTCTCATGCAAAAGCCACGACTCGTCCTGGCGGACGAACCGGTGGCCTCGTTGGATCCGGCGCTGCGCCACTCCGTGATGCGGCATATCGAGGCCTTGAATCGTGAGGAGGGGATGACGGTGCTCTGCACCCTCCACGATATCGACCTCATCGAGCGCTACGCCTCACGGGTGGTAGCGCTGAGAGATGGTCGGCTGGTTTACGAGGGAGAGCCGACGAGCTTCGACGCGGCGACGTTTCGTCAGATCTACGGCGAAGATGCGGTCATGGCAGGCTCGGCAACCGACTGAGGCTCGATGATGGAAATCTCAGCCGAGCTCCAGCGACAGCAGCGTTCACTGTGGCGTCACCGGATGCGGCAGGTCCAGGCCTTCTGCATCGATCTTCTGCTCCTGACGCTGATGCTGCTGATGGTGGAGTTTCTCGTCGTGGCCTTTTCGGGTCGTCGGGGCCCGACCGGCCTCCTCGTGACGCCCGAAGAGATCCTCGATCTGTTGCACTACGGCTGGGCAGTCTCAGGAGCGGCATTCTTGACTCTCCTGTGGGGCCTGGGCTCGAATGTGCTCGGAACCTCTCCAGGTCGCGCGTTGGTGCTGGGTGTGCCGGAGCGTGAAGGCCATCCTCCCTGGACCCGGACGCTACGAGGTTGGTTCATCGCCTTGATGGTCGAGTTGACGGTTTTCACCGGCTGGCTCATCACGGAAGTGCAGCTGGTGACGTTTCTGACCCAGTTCTCGAAGGCTGCCGACATCGTCCGCGGTCTGCTTCATCCTTCGAGCAGCGTTTTGCATCAGGGCCTCGTCCTGCTGGTGCAGACGATCTTCCTTGCCTTCATGGCCACTGCCTTCGCCATACCGGTGGCCTTCTGTCTCTCTTTCCTGGCGGCCCGAAATCTCACTCGGGACACATTTCTCCTGCGCTCCGCCTACACCTTGGTGCGGGCAGGAATGAACTTCACTCGTGCGGTCGAACCGCTGGTCTGGGCGCTCATCTTCATTTCTTGGGTCGGAATCGGGCCCTTCGCCGGCGTCCTGGCACTCTGGGTTCATTCGGTGGCGGCTCTGGTGAAGCTCTATTCGGAGCAGATCGAGAACATCGACCACGGCCCGGTAGATGCCATCACGGCCACCGGGGCCTCGCACCTTCAGGTGCTGCGATATGGCGTCGTACCGCAAGTGATACCGCCGTTTCTCTCTTTCACCATCTATCGATGGGACATCAACGTACGGATGTCGACGATCATCGGCTTCGTAGGTGGTGGAGGTATCGGCTACATCCTGAAGCCGAGGGTCGATCTGGGGCAATGGGGCGAAGTGGGCACCTTGGTGCTTCTCATCGCCGCCACGGTCTGGTGCATGGACATTCTTTCCGCCAAGATTCGGGAACGAATTGTCTGACCGAACCAGGCTCTTGGGCTCCCTGCGGTATCCTGCGCCAACGATCATCGGTTTCTCAGGAGCGCTGAGGGCCGTCTGAGGACTTTTCGCCAAGGAGTAGTGATGAGATCGGAAGACCGCCGCGGACGTGGAAAACGATGGCTTTGGCTGACCATTCTGGTGATTGCGGCCATGGCAGCCTTGGTGACCTTCAGGGTGGGCTCCAAACCTTCGATCCTGATCGAGCCCGAGATGCCCGGCATCGGTCGCAGAACCCCGATCACTGTTCTGATGACAGAACCGAGTCGCGGTCTGGCCAAGGTCAGGGTCGAGCTCGTGCAGGGAGATCGGGTCGAGGTCCTGGCGGAGCGCGAATACGAACCCAGAGCGGCCTGGAAGTTCTGGGGCCCGGCAACCGAGAGCGAGACGCTCGATGTCGAAGTGGGCAGCGAGACGATCGAGCACCTCGACACCGGTGACGCCGTGATCCGGGCGAGTGCCTGGCCGGCCAGTACCTGGCTGCGCCATCCCGACGCACAGATTCATGAGCTGGTCTTGCCTGTGCGTCTCACGCCACCCGCCATCATGCTTCGCTCGCGGCAGCACTATGTGGCACAGGGCGGCGCTGGAGTCGTCGTCTATGCGGTGGGTGATTCAGCCGTTGAGGATGGCGTCAAGGTGGGAGACTGGTGGTTTCCCGGTTTCGCGCTGGCGGGCAGCGGGGAAGGAGCTCGATTCGCTCTTTTCGCGGTGCCGTTCGATCTCGACGATCCAAACCAACTGGTGCTGGAAGCGACCGACGACGTCGGCAACACAGGAACGGTGAGGTTCGTCGACCAGTACTTCCCCAAGCCCTTCAAGCGAGACACCATCGAGGTCAACGATCGGTTCATGGAGCGGGTCGTGCCGCCCATCATGGGCAACACTCCTGGAGTCGAAGATCAAGGCAACCTGCTCGACAACTATCTCTGGGTCAATCGCGAGCTGCGGAAACGCAACGCGGCACACCTCAGGGAGTTGGCGGCGGGCTCACGACAGCAGTTTCTGTGGGATCGGCCGTTTCTCCCGATGTCGAACGCCCAGGTGATGTCCTCGTTCGCCGATCGCCGCACCTACCTCTACCAGGGCCGTGAGGTCGACCAGCAAGACCATCTTGGATTCGATCTGGCGTCCGTTCGGCATGCCGACATTCAGGCGTCGAACAGCGGGCAGGTGGTCTTGGCGAGATACTTCGGCATCTACGGCAATGCCGTGGCCATCGATCATGGCTACGGCTTGATGAGCCTGTATGGCCACCTGTCGTCGATCGCAGTCGAGGAGGGCCAAGCGGTGGAGCGCGGCCAGGTGATCGGTCGTTCAGGCGAGACTGGCCTGGCCGGTGGCGACCACCTCCACTTCACGCTCCTGGTCGGTGGCCAGCCTGTCAATGCGGTCGAATGGTGGGACAGTGCCTGGATTCGCGACCGCTTCGCCGCCAAGCTCGAATCGTCCTTCGAATTCAGGCCCTGAATGAGGATTTCGAGATAGGCACGGAGCGGGGGATCCGGCCCTGGGACAGAGAGCGAGTAGCGCCCCGGGTGGTGCGATAGGGTATGGCCGCATGCCTGAAGAGAAAGAACAGAAACCCAAGATCTCCTGGACCGTCGTCTGGGGGGAGTCAAAAGCGCTCTTGTGGGCCCGGCGTGGGCGCCTGGCATTCGGCTTTGGCCTGCTGTTGATCAGCCGACTAGCTGGAATGGTTCTGCCTGCCAGCACCAAGGTCCTGATAGACGAAGTGATCGGCAACCACCGCAGCGACCTGTTGGTGTGGATCGCGCTGGCTGCCGGAGTGGCGACGCTCATTCAGGCCGGCACCAGCTTCGCTCTGACCGTGATTCTTGGAGTCGCAGGCCAACGGGCGATCACCGATCTTCGCCGCCAGGTCCAGGCCCATATGGGCCGCCTACCGGTGGCCTACTTCGAGGAAAACAAGACCGGCGAGCTGATCTCCCGCATCATCAACGACACCCAGGGTATTCGCAACCTCGTGGGTACAGGTTTCGTCCAGTTGCTGGGGGGCGTAATCACGGCGACGATTGCCCTGGGAGTGCTGTTCTGGTTGAACTGGAGATTGACTCTTCTGACCCTGGTGTTGATCTTGATCTTCGGGGTCGTCCTGGTTGTTGGCTTCAGTCGGTTGCGACCCATCTTTCGTGAGCGGGGCAAGCTCATGGCGGATCTCTCGGGACGACTGACCGAATCCATCAACGGGGTTCGGGTGGTCAAGGCGTATACGGCGGAGAAGAGGGAGGAGCGGACGTTCGCCCACGCCGCCCACAAGCTGCTGCGGAACATCGTGCGTTCGATGGTCGGAGTCTCGGCGATAGGCAGCCTGTCGAGCCTGCTGTTCGGTTTGGTTGGAATCACCATGAGCATCGCAGGTGCGCGTGAAGTCCTGGCCGGCCGCATGACGGTCGGCGACATCTTCATGTTCGTCGTCTTCACCGGTCTGCTGGTCACTCCCTTGGTACAGATGAGCAATATCGGTACCCAGATCACGGAGGCTTTTGCTGGGCTCGACCGGATTCGGGAGGTGCTTCGCCAAGAATTGGAGGACGACGCCGTCGGCGGGCGCCAGAAGCTGGGTCGAGTCCAGGGAAATATCGTGTTCGAAGAGGTGAGCTTCGAGTACAGACCGGGAGTACCGGTGCTGCGCGAAGTCAGCTTCGAAGCTAGGGCGGGAACCACGACAGCTCTAGTGGGCTCCAGCGGCGCCGGCAAGAGTACGATCATCAGCTTGGTGATGGCGTTTCGGGCTCCGCAGCAGGGCCGCATCACCGTCGATGGACTCGATCTGCGGCAGGTCTCGCTGCGCGACTACCGGTCCCAGCTGGCAGTGGTTCTCCAGGACGAGTTCCTTTTCGATGGGACCATCCGCGACAACATCGCCTTTGGTCAACCCGGTGCTTCGCTCGAGAGCATTGAGGAGGCCGGGCGCCTGGCGCGCTGCGACGAGTTCATCGAGGGTTTCGAAGATGGATACGACACGGTGATCGGGGAGCGCGGGGTCAAGCTATCGGGCGGTCAGCGGCAACGAGTCGCCATTGCTCGAGCGATCCTCGCCAACCCGCGAATCCTCATCTTGGACGAGGCCACTTCGAGCCTGGACAGCGAGAACGAAGCCCTGATCCAGGATGGGCTCGCGACCCTCAAGCAGGGCAGGACCACCTTCGTCATCGCCCATCGGCTCTCCACCATCCGAAGCGCGGATCAGATTCTCGTCATGGATGCGGGGCGAATTGCCGAGCGCGGCACGCACCCTGAGCTGTTGGCGTCCGAGGGTCCCTACCGAAAGCTGTACGAAACCCAGTACCGATTCGAAAGAGACCAGTTCATCAACCCCGGAGAAGATCTCCGCGATATCGTGCCCAGCACCTCTGGGGGACCTCCGGTCAGGGATCAAGGTGATCTGCCGCTCACCGGATCCGGTTCTCCCCGTATTCCGAGAGACTAGTCCCAGTTGCCCGCTGAGCTGGCAAATTGCCTTGCGGCCTGGGGGTCCTGAGGTCTTGAGGACCCAAGAAGCGGACTATCAGGACCTGGGAGGGGCCGGGCCTTCGAGTTTCCGCCGCAGCTTCTCGACGCGGCGCCGGTTGGCCCCCAGATCCCAGGTGCCGGCACGGGATGCCGAGCGAACGTGGATGAGGCCGGCCTCGGAATCCAGCAGGAGCTCCAGGTCGTCAACGAATCGAAACAGCGGAGTCCGGACTCGCGCGCGCAGATAGGTGTCGGTGGCGAGCTCGAGCCGAGCCCCGGGCAGCGATAGGACTGCCTGGGAGACCCTGGTCATGACACTTTCGGCGGGGCCGGAGATTCTCAGAGGCGCAACATGATGGCGCGGATCGCGCGCCTGACTGCTGACGCAGTTTGGAGTGGAGGGACAGTCGGAGAGACGATGGATCATCTCGCCGACTACTCCTCTCGGGGCTCTTGGATCGACTCGATGTAATGCACGAGATCGCGGATGCGACGCTCGACTTCGGGCTCCTGATTCGTGTCCAGATCGAGAGTCTGGAACGTAATCCCCCATACCGGCATCTCTCGTGCGCCGTGGGCCGGAAGATGTCGTCGGCCGTCGATGGTCTCGATCACCAGATGAGTCGGGAAGCTGCCGTCCTTGCGTTTCGAGATGGTCGTCAGATCGGAGGGCGCCACCGCCAGCACCTGACGCATGACCCCGTCACCTCGGCCCTGCGGACCATGGCAGCTCTGGCAGTGAACTCTGAACAGGAATCTACCCGGATCACTTTCATCCTGCAGAGGTAGATCCTGAGCGGCGAGTCCAGGCGAAGTAGACAGAAAGCAGAGAATGGCGAAAACGAGAACCGTCCTCGAGATCAAGGCTGACCAGCTCATCGTTACTGTTCCCCTTTGCTGCAAAGCGGGTGCCGCACCGAGTCAGGGGACCTCGACCCGAAAGCCGATCTGCAACTTGATCTGATATTCAGCCACCTTGCCGTCGACGATGCGACCGCGTTGTTCCTGAACCTCGAACCAGGAGAGATTGCGCACGGTCGCGGTGGCGTCGGACAGGGCGTTGGCAATCGCCGCGTCGTAGGACTGCGTCGAGGTGCCGACGACCGTCACCATCTTGTAGGTATTGCTCATGACTCGCTCCTTTCTGGGCGTATCTGGGACTCCTATGGTAACGGAGTCACGTCGCGCTGCGGCATTCGAGATCTCGTCCATTGGATGTTAGCCTAGACTGGCGCGTGAGGGTATCCTCAGGGAGATCTTCGAGCTCGAGTGGATCGGCCTGCGGCTCTGAGAATCGGTTGCCATGCTTGTTCAGCTAATCACGATCCTGTCGACTGCGGTCTTGTCGAGTGTCTTGACGCTGGCGCTGGCCTACTGGTTCGTCGAAAAGCACCTCAAGCGACGCTTCGAACTTCGGTTGAAAGAGCTGCAGGAAGAGCTCGGAAGCGCGCTCCAGGCGCGCGTCAAGCAGGGAGTTGTGGAGGGTGTGGCATCGATTCCCTCTACCGAGGTCCTGAAAGATACCGGTCAGGCCCTTTCGGCTACCGCAGGAGACCTGGTCAGAAGTGGCTTGGAAACACTGCTGGGCAGCGGCTCTGGCGATTCCGACGACTGAAACACGAAGAGACTATTTTATGATGGCCGGCGGCCTCGAAATCGGCCCGGCGAGGAGAAGCGATTCGCCGACTCTTGCCGCGATGCAGAATAAATCTTGACATACTTGCCGCACTGCGTCATAATGCCTCTGCTACGAAGGAGTGCCGAGTGTGACCAGCGGCATCATCCACAATCAGAAACAGGGCTCCCGAGATGAGAGTCCATTGCATGAGGAGTTTTGAGAGATGAACACGGAACAAGTGACAACCGGCTACAAGAAGTTGCAGGACGAGCTCTTCGAATCCACACGCCGAATCTGGCTGGCAGGACTCGGTACCCTGTCAGTGGTCGAGGAGGAGAGCACGGAGATCTTCGACCAGCTGATCAAGAAGGGCCGCCTGGTCGAGGAGAAGAGCCGCCAGCGAATGAGCAAGACCAAGGCCGAAATCGAGTCGGGCACCGAGGAACTGTCCGAGGAGCTGGCCGAGAAGCTGGATCGGCAGGTTTCGGGCGTGCTGCAGAAGTTGGGTGTTCCGTCTCGGGCTCAGGTCCAAGATCTCACCCAGCGAGTCGAGCAGTTGTCGGAACAGGTGGATCGCCTGGCCCCTGCGCAGCCAGTCAAGAAGAGCTCAACGGGAGCCGGCACCACCAAGACCACGAAAACTACTGCCAAGACTAAGCAGGCTACTGCCAAGACCAAGCAGACTGCTGCCACAACCAAGCAGACTGCTGCCAAGGCCAAACCCACTGCAGCCAAAACAACGAAGACTGCTGCTTAAGAGGCCTGAGTCTGCAATCTGCCCGCCACGGGGGAACTTTCCTCGTCAGGTGTGGCCAATCAGCTCGAGCGGGAGCCGGTATCGCCGGCCTCGCTCGGGCTCTCTTCTTTTTGGGGCGGAGTTATAGCTTCAGAACCAGTTTGACCATGTCGTACTGATTGCCGTCCGGGTCGGTGCCGTAATCAGGCACAGGGAACTGCTCGAAGCCGAGGTCTGTAAGGGTCTGAATGGCATCCTGCTCGAGCTTGGCAATGGGCATGCAGGAAAGATGACGCAGGCCATGCTCGCGAGCGATGGAGATGAGGTTGTTGACCATCGTGGTTCCCAGTCCCTGGCCTCGATAGGCTGGATCGATGAGCCATTTGATGCGCCCGACCAGACGCAGTGGCCCCCGCTCCTGGCGATGGAGGGTCGCATCGGCGACAATGCTGTGACCGTTGGCTGCGATCAATGGGAAGACCTTGGAATAATCGATATTGTGACCCCAACTCTCGATCAGACTCCGATCTTCGATGTTGTCCCAAGCGGTCCGACGCACTTCGACGGGCAGCTGCTGGAAGAACTCGAAGAGCTGGTCGGTGTCGTTCTCGTTGAAGGTGCGAATCAGGACTCGCCTGCCGTCGCGAAGGACGACTTCTTGGGGGAATCGATCAGGCATAGGAGTGCTCCTTGCTTCGAGAAAAGATAGTGGCGCCTGCGTGATGACGCCGAAGCGGGATCGGGTCGTGCTTCGGCAAAGTGCGGGTATCTAGCACTAGCGACTTACCCCTGCTCTCAGCCTTAAGGATACCGCCAGCCAGCCCTCAGTGCCAGCCTTTTGGATGGTTCTGCCGAGGTATGGTGGCAGCCGCAAGTGCCCGATTTCCCGTTCTGGATCCCAGGTCAGGGTTTCTCGATCGTCGTCTGGGTGTCGACAGTGATCTCGGGGACCGTCTGAACGGTGCCGTCGGGCCAGAATACGGTCAGACTCTCCACCTCGGCGGTTTGTCCGAGACCAAAGGTCAGCGGCAGCTCGGATTGCGAGAGATAACTGCGGGTAGGCATTACCTGTCTTCTTTGGGTGGTGCCTCCAGCCTGGAGCTCGACGCGGGCTCCGATCGCCTGCCAGTTGCTCGCCGAGCCGATCAGTTTCAATCTCAGCCAGTGGTTTCCCGTCTGCTGGTCGTTTCTCAGCAGCAGCGGCGGGCGTCCAACCTGTGTCAGCAGGAGATCGAGATCGCCATCACCGTCCACATCCGCGGTGGCGCTGCCACGGCCAGCCAGTGGCGTATTCAGGTCGCCGATCAGGTTCCCGGGCACCGGGGTGAAGGTCTGGCGCTGGGCGATGCCGGCGTTCCAGAAGAGCTGCGGTGTCTGTTCATAGGTCTGGCTTGGATCCACAGTGTTGATCTCGCCCTCCAGATGGCCGTTGGTCTGCAGCAGATCGAGTCGTCCATCCAGGTCATAGTCCAGAAACAGGACTCCGAAGCTGAGCATGAGGCGGCTCGGGGCTCCGACACCTTCGCCAATGGCCTCGTCGGCGTAGAGCGACGGGTCGCCTTGTGAGATGTACAGGGAAGTCATCTCGTTGGCGAAATTGCCAATTGCGAACCCCAGCTCACCGTCGTTTCGGTAGTAGGCAGCGTCGACGCCCATGGCGCCGGTGGCTTCGCCGTCGCGGCCATAGCCCAAGCCCCAGAAAGCAGCGCTCTCCTCGAAGGTACCGTCCCCGAGATTCCGCAGAAAGAAGTTCTGCACCGTGTCATTGGCGACGAAAAGGTCCATCCAGCCGTCGGCATCCGCATCGATCGGAAGGAGGCCAAGGCCCTTGCCAGCGGGGACTCCGGTGACTTCGTTGCGAACCTGCACACCGCTTTGGGCCGACACGTCGGTGAAGGTGCCGTCGCCGTCGTTGCGATAGAGGTAGGGAAAGGTCCCCTCATAGTTGGTGGGGGGGCCGTAGGCGCGGCCCACGCCGGTCAACTGGTAGTCGACCTCGAAATCGATCTGGCGGTTCCAGCGGACGTAGTTGGCGACGAACAAATCGAGATCGCCGTCATTGTCATAGTCGAAGAAGGCAGCGCTGGCGCTCCACTCCTCCGGGTCACCGCCCACGCCCGCCACCTGTGTGACATCGAGGAACCGATCGCCCAGGTTCTTCAAGAGGCGATTCCCTCCGACAGCCGTCATAAAGAGGTCGACCCGGCCGTCGGCGTCGAAGTCGGCCGCGGCGACGCCTGTGCCATAGATCGACAGGTCGAGGCCGACGGACTCGCTGATATCGCTAAAGCCGCCGTTGCCGTCGTTGCGATAAAGCGCCGGTTTGGGAGGGGGCTGGGCTGCTGGTGAGTGAGGCCAAGCGGTGGAATTGACCAGCAGAAGATCGGCATCGTCGTCATTGTCGAAGTCGAAAAAGGCGGCTCCGCTGCCCATGGTCTCGGGCAAGAGCTTCTCTCCAGTCGCCCCATTGAAGTGAGCGAACTCGATGCCTGCCTGGGAGGTGACGTCGTTGAAGTGGACCTTCGGAACCTGGACCGGTCGCTCGACGACTTCTGGGGCTTGCTGCTGGATGGTCGTCTCCGGCGGCGCCTCCGGTTGTCGGCGAACCACCAGGACCGTCAGGCCCACTACCAAGCCAAGCGCCAGGAGAGCTAGCCCTGACCAGCGCAGGGCCTTGCCGATGACTCGGTCATCGGCCGGCACCATCGGGGCGTCCCCCGGAAGATCGTTTTTTGTCGGGTGTGTTGGCATGGGAGTCGGGAGGCTCGAGAGAGACGGTCCCACCGCGGTTCAGGGTACCTCACCCGGCTCTTGGTGGGTCGGCTCTCCAACTTCAATGGTAACGGGATCCTGCAAGTACGCTCCGGGTCGCTGAAGGTCGTAGATCGCGATGGCTTCCGCCGCGTGATCGGCAGCCGGGTTGCTTGCCCTTTGCGCCGCGATAGCGCTGTCATGGGAGTTGTCGTCGGGCTTATAGGTCTGGTACAGATCGAAGTGCTCGGCGGCCTTCTCCGGTTCATCGAGTTGTTTGTAGATCAGGTCCAGGTTGAAGTGGGCCGAGACGTTTTCAGGGTCCTGCTGGAGAGCGCTGAGGAAGACGTCTCGGGCATGCCAGAGAAGCGCTTGCCTTGCATCGCTGCGTGCCGGTCCGCGCTCCTGTTTGGCACGCTCGAACAGTGTTTGACCCAGCTCGTTCAGCAGGCGGTAGTCGCGACTGAAGTCGAAACCACGTCGGCGCGTCTCTTCGTCGTCGAGTTCGAGAATGCTCTCGAAATTGGCAATGGCTTCGTCCAGGAAGCCGTTCTGCTTGTTCACCTGGCCGGTGAACCAGGCCACCGACCACGCAGGGGCTGGTGGCTCGAATCGCGCTGCCCGATCGAGCGCTCCTATGGCCCGATCCTGCACCGTACCCTGAGCGAGGTAGACCCTTGCGAGGTTGAGCGGCCCGTCCGGGCGTTCCAGTGCTTCGACTCGCGTGAAAGCCGCCTCGGCCTGTCGCAGCTCGCCCTTGCTCTTGCCACCCTTCCGCAGCAGTCCGATTCCGTAGTCGTTCCATCGCTGCCACTCGGGCAACCCGGGTACGGGATTCTCGCCTGTCGGAACAATGGCTGAATCCCCGACTGGAAAGGTGACGCTGTCTCGAGCAAGCGTCATGATCGGCAGCTCGTTGATGTAGTCCTCGCCGTAAATGTGCTGCATGAAGGCGGTGTCGAATTTGCGATAGCGCAGTGCGACCTCCACGGTGACGGGGAGTCGTGCGTCCGGAGGAACCAGCAGGCGGTAGTGCACTACGTCCGCAGCTCCGGGAGGGATCTGGTGGTCGTACAAAGCCACGAAGATATCCTGTGCGTTGCGACGATCTATCCGATTTCCAGCGCGATCCAGAACAAAGGAATTGACGAAGTAGGACCACGGATCAACCGAGCCATCAGCCTCCAGTCCCCCACTGCGCCCGACATCCGTCTCGCCGCTCGTGACCGTGACGTCGAGCCATATCTCATTGGAGTCCGAGGTGCCCTGGGTGAAGTGATGTCCCATCTCGACGGTGCGAATGACCGTCTCGAGCAGGTAGGTTCCACCTGGCCGAAGAGTGGGGATCTCGGGCCGGATCGGGGCCGTCAGCTCGCCGTCGATGGTCCCTCCCTGCTTGATACCGAAGATGTCGACCCGCATGACCCCTTCGTTGAACTTGGCATGTCGCAGGATGGCGCTCTCGGGTTGGTCGAGCATCCGGAGTACCGCCGTGTTGGCACTGGGGAACTGATGGTCATGGATCTTCGGTGTCCCAGAGCCATCGAAATCCTGGGCGCTGAATTGATCCGAGGCCAGCAGCTCCATGTGGCAGCCATTGCAGTTGGGCTCCGCTTGCTCTGGATAGTAGAAGCTGGCCACGCCGTGACCCGACACACCGCTCAACAGGAAGGAATCGTAGTGATTCTGACCGCGCAGCCATTTGTAGTTATTGAGCTCCACCGGGAGATGGACCTTGTGACAGGTACCGCAGAACTCTTCGGTCTGGTGTAGTGGCTTTAGAAAGGTCTTCTTGTGGAACTCGGGCTTGGCCTTCACCAGTTGCCGGTTGATCCAACCGAGAGCTGGGTTGTCGCTGAACGCGAACGGGTAGTGAATGGGCTCATCGATCGTGTAGTCGGCGTTGCCGCGCACGCTGTTCAAATGGGTGATGGCGTGACACGCGGTACAGGTGATGCCGGCTTGCGCGGTCGGATCGTTGATGTCGTCGAAGCTCGGGTCGTCGAACTTGCCACCGAAGAAGACTACCGGGTCGTGACAGCCGGCGCAGAATCGAGCCGCCTGAACCGATCCGTCCCGCTCCAAAGAGACCTGTCGTGTCTCTTGGACGGAGAAGAAGTAAGCCGGATTGTTGAAAGAGGCGAATCGGTGGGCGCTCACCGACCAGGTCTCGTGAGTATCCTCATGACACTCCTTGCAGTACTGATCGTTCATCAGGACTCGTGGCGAGATGAACTCTCCGCTGGCGGTGCGAGCCAGAGATGGAAAGAAGTACTGTTCCCCGGTTGCCGGCCCCTCTTGATTCCAGCGCCTCGGGTCCTGGGCCTGGACGACCATCATGAGCGCCGCGAAACCCACCGCGACCACGGCCCACCGGGCGCCGATTCTCCATTGGATTCGCCTGCCAGCCAGTCGATGCAGCACGAAGAGCCACGCCGCGGCGATGGGGCTCAGGACGTGTGTCCAGTAGGCGACAGAGCGAACGGCTGGATTCTTGACGACGATGACACCTTCGATTCGGGTCAGGATCAGTCCGCTGACGACAAGGCCCAGAGCCACGGCAAACAGAGCGAAGCCGACGTAGACGGCGCGTCGATTCGGCCGACGCAGAGTGTTGCGGATGTGAATCAGTCCGAACACCAAGAACGGCAGAATGAGGCTCAGCCCGAGGACGAGATGAACCAGAAACATCACCAGGTAGAACCAGTTCTGATAGGTCTGATGCGTAGCCCATTCGAGCAACGTCACGCCCACCAGGTAGGTGGCATTGACGCTCAGCAAGGCGAACAGTGCGAAGACGACGGTCAGGAGCCGTCGAAGTCCTGGGCCGACGGCAGGAACATGTCGTCGGAGTGCCGGTCTGGGCGATTCCGGTCGGTTGGATCGGGAGAGATTCATGGAGGAAAATGCTCGCTGCACCCTGGTAGGCCTCGGGATGAAAAAGTCTATCGCGAATTCTTCGACGACCCGCAGAGCTCAAGGTCTTCGTCTGCCGAAACACTGGACCCAGAGGATCTTCAATTCGCCTTCTGACTCGAGAGCGGAGACTCCGAATCCGATGTCCTGAAAGCGGTGGTCCAGAATGTTGTCGCGATGCCCCTTGCTTGCCATCCAATTAGCCATCGCCTGGTCCGCGGTTGGCTGTCCGGAAGCCAGATTCTCGCCTGTGAGCTCGGGTTCGTAACCACTGGCCTGGACGCGCTCGAGTACGGTGTCTCCCCGAGGGGAGATGTGGCCATAGAATTCTTCTCGCATCATCCTTTCGGCGTAGGTCTGGGCAGCCAAGTCCAGGGCTCGACTGGGACGAAGAGGGCCCCGGTGCCGACGTGCTCTCTCCTCGTTGACCCGATCCAGCAGCTGTTGGCGAACGGTCTCGAGGTCCGAAAGCTGTTCGATAAAGGGCTGGTTGATCTCGACCTGGGATGTCGCCGCCACCAGCGCATAGATCGATTGGTTCGGCCAGGCCTCTGCCGCCAGGCCGAATTCACGGAGACCCGAATCCAGAAAAACCTCGAGGCTCTTCGGATCGGACTGCCACCAGAACGCAATCAGGTCAACGGGATCGCCGCTGGAGCTCGCCAACCCATCGACGAATTGGTTGGGCTCGTAACCCGAGCTTCGAAGATCTTCTCGGGTCAATCTCGCTTGGGCGTCGAAGTGGGTGTTGGCCGAACCGAGCAGGGCCCTGTCCAGCAGAATTCGGGCAGCTTGTGACAGGGGTTCGGAAAGCCGTAGAGGTGAGCTCTGCTCCTCTAGGCGGAGCTGGTTGATGGCCTCGAGAAAGGCTTGGGGCGCTTGCTCGGTCGTCGTCCGGGTGTCGGTGGACTCCTTGGGTGCCGCAGTGCTCGACTGAAGACCAAGGGCCGCGGTGGGTCCCATCGCAACCAGAAGAGAAGCCCCTACCCCTGCTAGAAGGGTTGGTGAATTGGGCCGCCGGCGCATGCGGCCAATCATGTCAGACGCGGGTCGGTCAGGCTGGTGGAGAGTGGCGAACGAATAGCAGCTACCTACCTGTGTAGTCGGCCGGCAGAGGTGTCTCCTCGCGACAGGCCTCCCGTCCCCGGGCCAGGAACTGATCGATCTTGCTGGCATGGGCCCGAATCAGCTTCACGACCTCTTCATCGTCGGATGTCTCGGTAACTCGGACTCCATCCTCGATCTCTTCGATCTCGATCTGGATGGCCTCGCCGTGCTGGAAGATCTCGGCGAAGAGGGGATCCCACTGCCGGATGTGGCCGCCCTCTTCCAGAACTGCGGACATCTCCTGGACGTGCTTGCGCAGAGGCTCCACCAACTCGGGATCGTCGGTAGTGGTCACTGTCTGGACGCCGTTGGGGATCTCCTCGACAGTGCGCTCCAGTCGGTCATGGTTGGTGACGAGGAACTGGGCGTTCTGCATCTCTGGGCGACCATGGCCCTTTTGCCCGGCCCCCTTGGTTCCCCTCTGACCTTCCCCGCAGCCGTGCCCCTTGCCGCCTCGGCCGCCCGAGGCAGAGCCATGGTTGCACCAGCCGCCACAGCCCTTGCCTTTTTCGTGGGCTTCGGCACCCGCGTCGGTGTTGGACGCACCGCCCTCGGCTTCCGGCGAGACACTCTGGTCGGAGCCGGTCTGGGCCGAAGAAAACGCCAGCGGTACGAGCACCAGGATCAGGGCGAGGATCAGTGGGAAGAGGTAGGACGGAGAGTTCTTGGCGTGAGCGGGCATTTGTTGTGGCTCCTGGGGATAGAAGGACTCGTTGAGATCTGACTCGGTTTCAACGAAGAGCAGTATATACGTGCCATGGGCGCCCGACCGTGCCTGACTGACCGGTCCGGCGAGTGGACTTCGCCATCCAGCGGGCCCGTAGGGAACGTCTTGCCTGGGAGCTCGGTCTAATAGACTGTTGAAGATGAGAAATGGGCGCGAGATGAGAAAAGGGCATTCGAATACTCCAGGTCTGCTATTCGCCGGCCTCCTCGTTCTATTGACTCTGACCCTGGGACTGTCCGTTGCAGCAGCCGTCAGAGGTCCAATTGGCGATGTGGGAGCAGAGACATCGACCCGTGATGAGGAGGGTTTGCCCGATCGCGAGGAGTCGTCCATGGACCATGAGACCGCATGGAAAGAGGTGGAAGAACTGGTGGCGGACCAAAGGCTCGAGGCGGCCTTCTCGAAGGTGCAAGAGGCCCTGCGGGCGGCACGTGAGAGCGGCAACGAGCAAGAGTGGACGAGAGCACTGATCGAGGGCGCCAATCTGCGCATCGCTCTTCACGGCTTCGAAGACGCCGTTCGCTATCTGAAGGACCAACCCTGGCCGGATTCGGAGTTGCACCGCTCGCTGCTGCAGCTGTTCTACGCCAGCTCGCTGACCACCTATGTTCAGGCCTACTCCTGGGAAATCGAAGGCCGAGAGCGGGTCGCCCTCGAGGGCGAGGTGGATCTGAAGCAATGGACGAAGGATCAGATCCTGGCTGAGGCCGACAGGGCCTTCTACGCGGTCTGGAGTCGGAGGGAGGAGTGGGGTACCGAGCCGATCGGAGCCTGGGGTGCCTACCTGCAGAAGAACAACTATCCACCTGGGATCCGCAGCACCTTGAGGGACCTGGTGACCTATCTGTGGGTGCAGATGTCGAGTAACTCGGCCAACTGGACCGCCTCGGAGCTCAACGAGGTCTTCCGCCTGCCGTTCGAAGAGCTCCTGGAAGGCGAGGCGGCGGCCCTGTTGGAGGGCCTGGAGAGTCCTGATCGGCATCCACTCTACAAGATGGCGGGCCTGTTGGCCGACCTGGAATCCTGGCATGCTGACGAGACGAGACCGGAGGCTTCTTTCGAAGCGCGGCTCGAGAGATCGCGGCGTCTTCAGGCGGTGTTCTCCGAGTCTCAGTTCGTCGAAGAGCGTCGGAGTATCCGAGAGAACCTGCGACACCATCTGGAGGTTCTGGGTCGCAGCTATCCGTGGTGGTCGATGGGGCAGTCCCTGCTCGCCGAGCTCATCAGGGCAGAAGCAGATCCCAACGCCCTGGTAGAAGCGAGAGAGGTGGCGCTCGAAGGGGCCCGATTCCATCGCGGTTCGATCGGCGCCAAACGCTGTCAGCGGCTGGTGGCGGAGATCGAGGCGCCGGACTATTCGCTCACCGCCATGCAGAGTGACGGACCTCGCCGGCGCTCGATTCACGTAGGTCACCGCAACCTCGGGGTGCTCTACTTTCGCGCCTACAGGCTCGATCTCCTCGAGACTCTAGCAGCCAGCCGGGACTACAACCTGCTTCCGGCCCACCGAGAAGTGGACGAAATCGTCGGCAGCGGGGTGCCGGTGGCGGAGTGGAAGGTCGAGCTGCCGCAGACGCCCGATTTTCGAACGCATACGACATACGCGACGGCTCCGATGGCGGATCCAGGCCTGTACGTCATCGTGGCGTCGGTTCGAGAGGACTTCCGCGAATCGCGAAACCGCCGGATGGCGCTGAATCTGCTCATCACCGACATGGTGCTCGTGTCTCGGCAGCGGGGCGATGCTCTGGAGGTCATTGTTCGCTCGGGGGCAGACGGACGAAGGCTGCCTGGAGTGGAAGTGGCACTCTATCGATTCGATTACAAACGGGGCCACCGTAGGGTCGCTTCACGGACTACCGATGATTCCGGATCGACCACCTTTCGTGTCAGCAGCCAGCGGTCGGATAGCCACTTTCTGGTCGCCCGGCAGGAAGGCGATTACGCTCTGGATTCGAGAAGAATGTGGATTGGCGGACCTCAGCCGAGCCCCGACACCTCTACTTCGGCTTTGATCTATACCGACCGCAGCGTCTACCGCCCGCTGCAGAAAGTTCTGTGGAAGGTGGTGGGTTACCAGCGGAGTCCGGATGCCGACCGCTTCCAGACGCTGCCACAAGAAAGGATGACGGTGGACCTGTTGGATTCCAATGGCGAGTCGGTCGAGTCGGTAGAAGTCGAAACGAATGAGTTCGGTACCGCTTCAGGCGCGTTCACGGTCCCAGCGGGGCGACTCCTGGGGAGGTGGAGCCTGCGAACTTCGCTCGGCGGATGGAGTCAGGTGACGATCGAGGAGTACAAGCGGCCGACGTTCGAGGTCACCCTCGTCGACCCGGTAGAGCCGGTCCGCCTGAACCGTCCTGCCTCGCTGAGCGGCGAGGTGCGCTACTACTTCGGTCTGCCGGTGGTGACAGGCCAGGTAGCCTGGCATGTCAGTCGGGTCCCCGTCTTTCCCCGCTGGATGGGTTGGTACCGGACGTATCCGACGCAGGTGCCCGAGACGATCGCTTCCGGGACCGCTGAGCTCGATACGGACGGAAGGTTCGAGATCTCCTTTCTGCCGGCGGCTGACGAAAGGTTGGCCGCTACTGCAGGCCTGTCCTACCGCTACAAGCTGACTGCGGCGGTTACCGACGAAGGGGGAGAGACCCGCTCGGCTGAGCGCCTGTTCCGATTGGGGTTTGTCGCTGTCGAGGCCACCGTCGAAGCCGCCAAGACGTTCTTCACGGTGGGCGATCGAGTCGAGATTCTGCTGGCCAGGAAGGATCTGAATGGCGTCGGGCGAGCCGGTAGTGCTGACTGGAGTCTGACGAAAGTCGAGCAGCCAGACTCGACGGCGGCTCCCGCGGAAATACCCAAGCAGATTGCGCCGGGTGATGAAGATCGGTTCCGCACTCCTGGAGATCTGCTTCGCCCGCGCTGGGCGGCGGACTACTCGTTTGAGAGCTTGCTGGCAAGCTGGTCAGACGGCGAAGTCGTCCGACGAGGAACAGTCGAACACGGTGAAGACGGATCGGCGTCTGTCCTGCTGGTCGACCTGCCCCCCGATGTCTACCGACTGCACTACAGCACCGAGGACGAGTTTGGGTCCGTCTTCGAGACGCGCAGGGATCTTCTGGTTGTCGGTGAGGGGCTCGGGAGACTGGAGCTCCCGGCTTTGCTGTTGGCCGAGCGTCAGAGCTCGGAGGTCGGAGAGACGTTGAAGGTCCTCGTACATTCTGGGTTGGAGGACCAGGAGCTATTGCTGGAGCTGCAGAGCTCTGGCGAGACGATCGAACAACGACTGCTGCAGTCGGGTGCCGGGCCGGTCGTGCTGGAGTTTCCTGTCGACAGCAGCCGCCGAGGGGGATTCAGCTTTCTGCTTTCGACGCTGGTCGACTACCAGTTCATCAGCGCGAGCCAGGCGATCTGGGTGCCCTGGGAGGATCGCGAGCTCCAGCTGGCGTTCAGCAGCTTTCGCGATCTCTTGCGGCCTGGCAGCCAGGAGACGTGGCGGGTCACCGTCTCCTCCTCCGACGGACGACGGCTCGAGCGGGGTGCTGCCGAGCTGCTGGCCTACATGTACGACCGGAGTTTGGACCTCTTCGCGCCACACAATCCGCCGTCAGTACTCTCCTTGTACCCGACCCGCACTGAGACGTTGAGTTTCCAGACGAGCCTCGGAAGTGCGGGGGCGGTCTGGCAATCGAGCCCTGGCTTCGTGGTGTTCCCGGAGTACCCCCACCTTCATGGCGACCAGCTCCGTTTCCTGGATGGGTACGGTATCGGTGGTCCGGGCAAGCGGCGAGGCTATGCCTTGGCCGACATGGCGCCCGCGGCCTTGCAGGAGTCGGAGGTTGCCGAGCAGTCCTCCTTGGAAGAGGTAGGAAAGGTGGCGGCAAAGTCTCTCCCTGGTGAAGTGGGTGGCTCGCAGGAAGCTGGCAATGCGATCGAGCTCAGAAGCGAATTCTCAGAGACCGCCTTCTGGCATCCCCACCTGGTGGTTGAGGATGAAGGTGCCGTTTCTTTCGAGTTCACCGTGCCGGATTCGGTCACCGAGTGGAATGTCTGGTTACACGCTCTGGATCGTGATCTGCGGGGTGGCTCCTTCCAACGCCAGGTTCGCACTGTCAAAGAGCTTATGGTGCGTCCCTATCTACCTCGCTTCCTGCGCGAAGGGGACCAGGTGGATCTGGCGGTGGTTGTGAACAACGCTGGAGAGACGACCCTCCATGGGCGGCTGGACTTCGAAATCCTCGAGCCGACCGATGAGAGTGGCCTGAACGCCGAGTTCGGCCTCGGATCTGCAGAGACAAGCGGAGTTCCCTTCTCGGTGCCCGCTGGGGCCGGCACGCGTCTGCTGTTCCCAGTCACCGTGCCACCCAGGGTTGGCAATGTGGCCTTCAAGGTCACGGCTCGAGCTGGAGATTTCAGTGATGGGGAGCTTCGGCCGTTGCCCGTCCTTCCTGGTCGGATGCACCTGAGCCAGTCGCGCTTCGTCACCCTGCGAGACGCGGAGCGCCGCGAGATGAGCTTCGCCGAGTTGGTTGGTGAGGCAGACCCTTCGAGAATCGACGAGCAGCTCATCGTGACTCTCGACGCACAGCTTTTCTACAGCGTTCTTCAGGCGCTTCCCTATCTTGTGCAGTATCCCTACGAATGCACGGAGCAGACCCTGAACAGGTTCCTGTCCACCGGCATCGTCTCGTCACTGTATGAACGCTATCCAGCCGTCGCCAGGATGGCGAAGAAGATGGCCGACAGGGAAACCCGTCTCGAGACCTGGGACCAGGTCGATCCCAATCGCAAGATGGCCTTGGAAGAGACCCCCTGGCTGATCGAGGCGCAGGGTGGAGGAGAGGACGACCTCATCAACGTCTTGAAGCCCCGAGTCGCGAAGGCGGAGCGCCAGGCGGCACTGGCGAAGCTGGCCAAGACCCAGACGTCACTGGGTGGCTTCCCGTGGTGGTCGGGAGGGCCGCCGTCGCCCTATATGACCCTCTACATCATGCAGGGGTTCTCCCGGGCGCTGGAGTTCGGGATCGAGGTTCCGCAGGCGATGGTCGAAAAGGGGTGGAGCTACCTGCATCGCCATTATCTGGACGAGATCGTCCCCCGGATGATGGACGACGACTGTTGTTGGGAGTTCGTGACGTTCCTGAACTACGTCCTCTCCAGCTATCCGGACGAGTCCTGGACCCGAGGGCTGTTCAGTCAGGAGGAGCGTCGAAAGATGCTGGATTTCTCATTCCGCCACTGGCGTGAGCACAGTCCACTGCTCAAGAGCTCGCTGACCCTGACGCTGTCGCGGGCCGGTCGCGACGCCGATGCCGAGCGGGTCTGGGAAAGTGTCATGGACTCGGCCAAGACATCGCCCGACGAGGGTACCTACTGGGCGCCCGAGGAGCGTTCATGGCTTTGGTACAACGACACGATTGAAGGTCACGCCCTGGCGCTGCGCACCCTGACCGAGTTGGACCCCGACGAGCCGCGCCGCGCCGGGCTCGTTCAATGGCTGCTTCTCAACAAGAAGTTGAATCACTGGAAATCGACTCGGGCTACAGCCGAAGTGATCTACGCCTTGGTGCACTACCTCGAGCGTGAGGGGAGTCTCGCTGTTCGCGAGGAGGTGCAGGTGGAGATCGGTCGCCTGACTGAGACCCGCGTGTTCGAGCCCGACGAGTACACGGGGTGGAAGAACCAGATCGTGATCCGGGGTAGCGAGATCGAGCCCGACTCCATGAATACCATCGTCGTCGAGAAGCAGAGCAAGGGCTTTCTGTTCGCCTCCGCTACCTGGCACTTCTCGACAGAGCGCCTGCCTGAGAAGGCCGAAGGTAACTTCTTCTTCGTCGAGCGGCGCTATTTCAAGCGCTTGCACGACGGCAGGGAGTGGGTGCTTCAACCACTGGAGGATGGGACGCGAATCGAGCCTGGAGACCAGGTGGAGGTCCAACTGTCTCTACGCAGTCGCCATGCTGCCGAGTATGTCCACTTGCGAGATCCGCGGCCGGCCGGCTTCGAGCCCGAATCGACCCGATCGGCCTATCGGTGGGAGCTCGGAATCGGCTGGTACGAGGAGGTTCGTGACAGCGGGTCCAACTTCTTCTTCGAGCTGTTGCCGGCTGGCGAGTACACCTTTCGGTACCGCCTTCGAGCCAGTCTCGCAGGGACTTTCAGGGTCGCGCCGGCGACGGTTCAGAGCATGTACGCACCGGAGTTCACTGCCTACTCCGCAGGAAATCTCATCGAGATCGAAGCCGCCAGCCCTTGAGGTGGTTTACCCGGACGGGGGGGTGGCGGAGGCCAACCGTTCAGCGTCGGCCAGCGGCCGGCAATCTGAGGACTTGGCCTTCGTAGATCCGACTGGACCGCAGGCCGTTCATCTCTTTGACGGCAAGCACATCGGTGTTGTGGCGCTTGGCGATCTTCCACAGTGTGTCGCCGCGCGTCACCTGGTAGTGCGTCCGCTCGCCGGATTCGAGAATCTCGGATCCGTGCTGCCGGTACTGCGAGGGAAACAGCGCTACGTGGAAGTGCTGCGGGTGCCACTCGAGCATGGCGTCCAGGACACCGTTGACCTCCAGGGTCAGGAGCGTATCGGCCATCCAGCGACGACAGTTGCGATTCCAGCTACGTCGCATATCGATCGCCATGCCTGCTTGGTGCACCGATTGCTTGGAGGCGTTCCTCGGTTGGCGGCTCTGTGGTCGGGTCAGACTGGTGACCACCAATTCCTCGCCGCAGGCTGCGTGGTACTTCTCCGCCAACAGCTCGACGAAACTCTTGATTTCTGGTCGGGTGAAAGGGAAGGAGACTTCCTTGAGAATGAAGTGCTCATTACCTTCCACCGAGGTCAGCTGGCCTCGTTCGACGGCCTCATAGACGTCTTCGGGCGTGCGGAAGAACTCGAAGCCATGCCTCTCGGCCTGCTTCTTCTGCAAGGCCATGGAACCTGTGGTGGCCTGCAGATTCTGAGCCCCAGTCGGGCTCGGAGTCGCCAGCAGGACCAGCAGACTCAGAGCCAGGGTCGAGGTTGCCGCCACCGAACGACCGAGGCGATAGCGTTCGGTCGAGCCTTGCGCTGATCGTGTCATGGGTCGGCGGTGGTGTTGGCGGCTGAACCGAGTCGAGTTGAAGACATGGACTTGGGGGTGATGTCCGAAGACCTCCCCCCCGAGGCATCGATGGCTGACTATACAATAACCTTCGCGACCATCGTCAACCCCGAAATTCACACCCGTATGGGATTCATCCTCTCTCAAGTTCTCTGGTTGGTGCTGCTGGTCCTCCTGTTTCAGGTCTCTGGGCGGCTGGTCGAGGGGTTGGTTCTCCGCCGCCGAGAGGCAGCCTGGGCACCCTTCGTGGTTCGACAGGCTCTCGGCATGGGAGTCTGGATCGTCATCGCCTTCATACTCGCAGCCGCGGGTCTGCTAGCAACGGGAATCGTTTACGGTCTCGCCGGCTTCCTCGTGGTGACCTTGGCAGGAGCAGTCGTCTCTGGAGCTGTCGCTCCTGAGATGGCTGGCTGGAGGCATTTCAGATTCCCTCGCTGGGAGGTGGCAACCGCCGCGGCTGCCGTGGGCCTCTTGTTGTGGGCTCTTTTTCTGCAGACCATCTGGCCGGCAGTCGGCTGGGACGCCAACGTCTATCACCTCACGGTGCCGCGGCTGTGGGCGGAGAACGGCGGTTTCAGGCCCATACCCTTCAACGTCTACTCCAACTGGCCGCTGAACACAGAATTGCTCTTCCTCGTTGCAATCCTGGTGCGCGATTACGTGCTGGCGAAGCTGGTTCACTACTGGTTGGGCGTTCTGACCCTCATAGCGGTTTTCTGGATCGTGCGCCGCAGCGCCGGGCCTCTCTTCGGTTTGTTCGGCGCCGCCCTGGTGCTCTGCAATCAAGTGGTGCTGGCGGAGATCCGTATTGCCTACGTGGACCTGGCCTATGCCTTCTTCTTCTTCGTGAGTTTTCTGTTGCTTCATGCGGTCCTGAGGCAAGAACGAATCGTGCCAGGGGACTTGACGGTCGTCGGGCTTCTTGCGGGCCTGCTGGCCGGGCTCAAGCTGACCGGGTTCGTCGCGGTGCTCTGTCTTGCATTCCTCCTGTGTCTGGAGTGGCGCAGGAGGAGACCGGCCCCAGGGGGCTTGCTCCAAGCGCTGACCATCCTCGTTGCGCCCTCCGTGGTGGTTCTCCTCGTGTGGTTCGTGAAGAGCTGGCTCTTCACCGGCAACCCCGTCTATCCGTTTCTTTACGAAGCGTTCGGCGGTCCGAGCTGGAGCCTGGAGCTGGGCGAGATGCTGCGCGAATGGCAACGGGGCATCGGCATGGGTCGGAGATTCATCGACTATCTGCTACTGCCGTTTCGCGTCATCCTGCTGGGCGGGCAAGGCTACGAGCGATTCGAAGGGCAGATTCATCCTCTCTGGCTGGTCTGGATCCCGCTTAGCCTATGGATGGCACGAGGGAGCGATCTGGTTCGTCGATGTCTCTGGATCTCGGGGCTCTATTTCGTCTCCTGGGGTCTGACCTCGCAGCAAATGCGATTCCTGATCCCCATTCTGCCGTTTCTGGCGACGGCAGCGGCTTGCTCGCTGGCCGAGCTCGTGTCTCGATCCAACTCCAGGGGTGGCCGACGCCTGGGCGAGCTGCTTGTAACCGTTCTGATCGTGGTGATCGTGGTGCAGTCGGGTGGCCGGTTCATGCTGGGCGGCTGGAAGCTGGCCGGCGAATATCTGAGCGACGGTCGCGCAGTGAGTCAGGCAGTCGTCCACCCCGTCTACAGGTTCATCAACGAGAGCCTGCCTGTGGAGGCGCGCCTCGTGATGGTGAACACCAATCATGGGTTCTTCTGCCATCGTGAGTATCTCGCTGACAGCTTCTTCGAAGCCTCACAGACCAGGCAGCTCGTGATGAATTGTGAGACAAAGTCGGAAGTGCTGGAGTTGCTGCGAGACAACGGACTGACCCATATCTTGATTGACAGCCGCAATCGAGGGATCCCCTACCCCCGAGCTTTCCTCGACTTCCTCGCAGAGCCCGGTCGGCTGGCCGAGCAGATCTACCGCTCTCCAGATGGCCGATTCACCGTCTTGGAACTGCGGTAGGAGTCCGCAATGCCAATCCAAGGCGAGCGAGCCGGAGCTGCCCGAGCGTGGGGCGGCCTCGGTTGACAACCTTCAGAGGCTCCGAGATACTGGGCCATCATCGATTTCGAGCCCCGGCCATGTCGCCGAGCGTCGTGCGGCGAAGAGTTTTCGATCATCTCAAGCGAGTACTATGCGGGAAAGACAGGACGTCATCCTGGGTGGAGGCCTGGCCGGACTATCGGCGGCCTATCACCTGCAGCTGGCCGGTGAGCAACACTGGCAGATCTACGAGCGGGAAGCCCGAGTCGGTGGCCTGGCGCGGACCGTGGACGTAGGAGGGTACCGCTTCGACTACGGCCCTCACATCCTGTTCACGATCGACAAGGAAATGGAGGAGCTGATCCGCGATCTCCTTGGAGACAACTTCCATGCCCAGGAGAGGCGGGCCTACATCTACCACCGGGCTCACGATCTCTACACCCAGTTTCCGTTCCAGGCTCACCTCTTCGGGCTGCCCATCCCGATCGTCAGGGAGTGCCTCGTGGGCCTCACCCGCGCCGTGGAAGCCCAGGCCAGGGGCGATTTCAACCCTGGGAACTACGAGGAGTGGATGCGTGGTTTCTTCGGGGACGGCATCGCCGATCACCTGATGATTCCGTATGCCAAGAAGATCTGGACGGTGGAGCCTTCGACGATGGATTTCAGTTGGATCGGCCGTCGCGTCCCGACCCCAGACATCGAGAGGATCATCCACGGCGCACTGACGGGTGAGGTAGACCAGGTAGGTGCCACGGCGCTTTTCTGGTACACGAAGCAGGGCGGCATCGAGCCCCTGCCGAGAGCTCTGGGGAATAGGGTTTCCGGCCTCAATCTCGACCGCACGGCCGTTCGCATCGAGCTGCCTGCCAAGCAGGTCGTCTTCGAGGACGGTGAAGTCGTGCCCTTCGACCAACTGATCTATACGCTGCCGCTGCCGTTCGTCCCACACTTCATTCCCGGTGTGCCGCCAGAGGTGAAGCGTGCCTGCGAAGGGTTGCGGTACCAGGGGATCTACTGCGTCAACCTGGGCATCGACCGCGAGGCCATCTCCGACAAGCACTGGATCTATTTCTACGAGGACGAGTTTCCCTTCCACCGCCTCTCGATACCTGCGAACTTCAGTCCTGACACGGTGCCGGCGGGCAAGAGTGCCATCTCCACCGAGGTGGCCTTCTCGGATGTGCGGCCCCTGGATCGGGACGCGGCGGTGGAGAAGACCGTCGAAGGCCTGCTTGCCGCCAGGCTGATTACCTCCGACGATACGATCTCGTTCGTGCACACGGAGGAGATTCTGCCTGCTTACGTGATCTATGACCTCGCCCATGCCGCCAACGTAGCGACCATCCGAGAGTGGCTCTTGCAGTACGGCATCCGCACGGCAGGTCGATTCGGCGAGTGGCAGTACTTCAACATGGACCACTCGATGCGGAGCGGTAAGCGAGCGGTCGATGAGATCGTCGCCGCGAGGCCCTGATCGATGCGTGACCCGTCGGCGTCGGTGGCCGTGGTTCTCGTCAACTGGAACGGCATCGACGACGCACTCGACGTCCTTGGCCAGCTCGACCAGATCGACGGGCCACCCCTGCAGAGACTGGTAGTGGACAACGGCTCCACCGACGACTCGGTCGCCAGATTGCGTCGGGAGCGACCGGACATCGAGGTCCTGGAGACCGGCGAGAACCTGGGCTTCGCGGCCGGCAACGTGGCGGGAATTCGGCACCTCCTGGAGCGGTACGACTGCGGTTGGGTCCTGCTGCTCAATACCGACGTGGAGGTCGACCAGGGATTCCTACCACCACTCATCGAAGCCTGCCTCGAAGACCAAGTCGGGGCTGCCGGACCGAAGATCTACTTCCACCAGCCACCAGATCTCATCTGGGCGGCCGGGGGACGATTGCGGCTGCGCGAGACGGTGACCCAGGAGCTCGGGATTCGGCAACCGGACGGGCCTGCATGGGACGAGCCCAAAGATGTCACCTACCTGACGACCTGCTGTCTACTGGTCCCTCGCGGTGTCCTGGAACAGGTCGGGCTATTCGACCCAATGTTCTTCATCGGGGTGGAAGATGCGGACTGGTGCCGCAGGGCCCTGGATGCGGGCTTCCGGCTGCGCTATGTTCCAGAGAGTCGCCTCTGGCACAAGGTGGCCACGTCTACCGGCGGCAGCTATACGCCTTTCAAGACCTTTCATACGGGTCGTAGCAACGCCCTCTACGCGAGGCGGCATTTTCGTCTTCCGGCGCTGACGCTCTTCGTGATTGCCAACATCGCGGCCCTGGGGGGTGCTCTTCTGAGGGAGTTGCCCAGGGGGAACGCGGAGGCTGTCGCGTCGAAAGCGAAGGGACTCTGGAGCGGCTTCAGGGACCCTCTACCGCCACCGCCCAGGTTGAAGTCCGATCCAGCCTAGCCGTTGGTGAGAGGACGACTTCGGGCTGGAGTGCCCACTGCCAGGCTGGCGGCAGGAACGTCCTCGAGGACGACGGCTCCCGCTCCCACGAAAGCGTCGTCGCCCACCGAGACGCCTCCCAGCACCACGGCATTCACGCCGATCGTCACCCGGTTGCCGATCCGGGGACAGGCGTCCTCGGAAAAGCGCGCTTCGCCGAGGGTCACTCCCTGGAGCAGGGTGCAGTCCTCACCGATTACCGTCGTGCCGCCGACAACCAGGCCGAGTCCGTGGGCGATATAGCAGCCGCCGCCGATCCGCGCCTGGGGCAGAATGTCGATGCCGCAGGAGCCGATCGCCCAGCGTCGAAAAACGGCGGGAAGGACCGGCCACCCCCACTTCCGAAAGCTGGAGCCCATCCGGTATGCCGCGAGGGCCTGAAACCCGGAGTCGAACAGCATGGCCTCCACGAAAGTACGGAAAGTCCCCTTCCCCTTGATCTCGCGGATGCGTCGCAGGTCGCGGCGGAAATTCGGCCAAACACTCATGGGTAAACCAAGTCTGCCATGAATCGAGATGAGTCCCTAGCCCGCACTGTTCATGGGACCCACGGCATCGCCTGGGAAGGCGCGATTCATCGAGGCCTGACCTGGCCCAGTCTCTCGTGCCAAGCTGAGATCCAGTAGTAGAAGCCGGACAGCTTGCGCGCGTACCGCTGTTCGGAATCCTCTGGGAAGACCATCATTCTGGGCAAGGCGAACAGATCGGTAGTTGGCGGCTCACCGGCGTAGGCCGCCCGGTAGCCTGCCTCGGAGACGGCCCGGCGAGCGGCCGCGTCGTGATTGGCAAACGGGTAGCAGAAGTCCAGGATCGGCTGGTCCAGAACCTCCTCCAGGCGCTGCTTCGATCGAGCAGCTTCCGCGCCGGCGGTCTCGAAGCTGCTGCCGGTCAGATCCTTGTGGGTCAACGAATGAGAGCCGACCTCCTGCCCACGATCGACCCATTTCCTCAGACCCCCTTCGTCCACGATCCGGCCTTCGGCAGCAGTTTCGTAGGAGCCTCCTTCGGAGCTCAGTGTGACTGTCTCCCCCAGGAGCCCGGCCGGCACGAAGACCGTGCTGCGCATGGCGTACTTCTGGAGCAGAGGAGCTGCACGCTCCAGGGTCTCGGCGAAGGCGTCGTCGAAGGTGATCAGAACGGCCTTGCTCGAGAAACTGCCCGAGCGAAAGCTTTCGTAGGCTTCGTCGAGTGAAAGCGTTCGCAGACCACGATTCTGAATCCACATCAGATGGAGGGCGAAAGTCTCTTCCGTAACCCAGAGCCGCGGGTCACCACCCGGGCAAGACCCAAGGCGGTGGTACATGAGGACTGGCAGGGTCCGCCGTGGCAACCAACCCTTCATGGTCGCCTCCTGCCCAGCTCGCAGAGTAGATCTCCAAGCATCCTGGCGGAGTCATCCACCGAATGAGAGAGAGCCTGTTGTCGGGGTCGATCGCCCCACTGCACACCGAGAGTGTTTTCAATGGCGTCGGAAAAGCTCTGGGGGTCGGCACCGCGCACCAGGATGCCGCCTTCCCCGGCCATCTCCTGACGGGCCGAATCGGCGGTGGCGACCACCGGCTTGTTACAGGCCATCGCCTCCAATACTGCCAGAGGTCCGGCTTCACGGGGGGAGGGTGCCAACAGGAGGTCCGCTGCGGCATAAAGGCTGGGCATCTGTTCGCGCTGAAGGGCGAGGCGTCGGTAGCGATCAGGGCCGAGTCGCTCGTGGGCCACAGCATCCAGCGACGATGCCAAGGGTCCGTCACCTGCCAGAACCAGGGAGGCTCGGGTTCTGGCGACCGCCTCGATCGCGAGCCCAGGAGCCTTCTCCGGCGACAGGGCGCCTACCACCAGCACCACGGGAGGTTGCAACTCGATCGGGTAGCGTTCCACCCCCGGCCTGAAGAAATCGCAATCGACTCCCTGTCGCACGACCTCGACCCGAAGTCCGGGTACCTGGACGCGGATCTGTTCGGCGAAGCTGTCGCTCTGGGCGACGAAGATATCGGGTCGCCGGCGGGCGAACGGCAACTCCCACCCCAGCTGATTGCTGTGCGCCACATCGAGCAGACGGACCCCTGTGAACCGGCGAAGCCAGGAAAGCAGATAGCCGCCCCACAGCCCCGTTTCGTGCCAGATGACATCGAAGCGACCCCGGATCAACGAGGGTAGCGATGCCAGGAGGTGGCTCGTCCACTCGAGGTGGATCGGCTCCAGATAGAGCGTGTCCAACACCTTGCGTCCGGCGCGAGTCGCCAGGTACCAGGACTCGATCGAGGAGCGCGAAATGGCCGGCCTGGCAACTCCCCCCGGGCCTCTTCCCGACCGGGAGTAGACGTGGAGATCGAGGCGATTCTCGAGACGGGGAAGCCATTGAGACAGCAGGGCCTCGGCACCCCGCTGCACCTGGCCATAGCCGGAGAGGATGACGGCCACCTTGGGCCTCGAGGAATCGCTCGGTGAAGTCATGGCGAGGGGTCTGGGGTTGCCACGTCGGCCGGCTTGTCGAGGAAGAACGCCCGAAAGGGCGCGGCGAAGCGAAACAGCATCATGCCGCCGACGAGAGCCCCTCCCACGAGGGACGCCGCGAAGCGACCCCAACTGGCCGCCGGGAAGAAGTAGGCGATGGCGAGGAAGAACGGTAGCGGCAGGAGATACGTAATCAGGAGATCGCGCACCAGGCGCCAGAACTCGGGGCCACAGATCCGGTAAACCCGCCACGCCATGATCAGGTGACCGAGCATAAGGTAGTGTGCCCAGGCCATGCCTGCCGGCCCCATCCGCTGGGCGAGAAACCAGCCGAAGCCGACGAGAGACGCCAGATTCACCAGCACGATGAGCAACCAGACCCGATCCTTACGGTAGGCCTTCAGCATCTCCCCGCCGAGCCGATTGAACGGATCGACCAGAGGCAGGAAGCAGAGGATTCGCAGCAGGTGTACCGCCGGCTCCCAGTTGGGTCCCAGCAGGATCTTGAGCAGTACGATCTCGGCATTGAAGAACAGGAAATAGGCCAACATCACCTCGATCGAGAGGATTGCCACGGTGCCGAGGCGAAAAGCGCCGACGAAGCGTGTCCGATCGGATCGATAGGCCACCAGAGCCGGATAGATCACCCTGCCGAGTGCCGGGATCAGCAGGATCTGAGCTCGAAAGGCCCACAGGAAGGCCTTCTCGAACTGTCCCACCATGGAAGTCGTGTCCACCACCTCCACGATGTAGCGCCCAACGAAAGGTGTGGTGTTGGCCACCAGGGCAATAACGAAGAGAAGACTGCTTCTTCCCAACAGGCCGGGTATCAGCCGTGGGTCGGCCTTCAGGGAGAAAGCGCCTCGCGCCTTAGACCACAGAATGATCAGGAAGACGGTGGCGGCCAGAAGCTCACCCAGAACGAAGCTCCAGACGCCGAAGCCGGCAGCTGCCAGCGAAATGGAGATAACGGCAAAGGTCAATCCTCGGAGGATCTCTGGCCCGACCAGCTTCGAGACCTGCAGCTGGCGCTCGAAGTAGACCCGGGGCACCACGGCTGCCGCTTCGATCAGCACCCAGAGTGCGAGGCCACGAAGGACCTGGGGCAGGGCGGGGTCCAGTCGACCGAAGAGCGGTGCCGCAGCGATCAACAGGGCTGTAACGAAGGCGCCCGACACCAGCTCCCAGAGCATCACCGTGCCGTAGGGGTGTTTCGGGTCACGGACCAGCTCATAGGGCAGCCCGAGGTCGCGGACAAAGCCCGCGATGACCACCGTGGACCAGGCCAGGGCGAACAGGCCGTGGCTGTCCGGCAAGACCAGACGTGCCAAGGTCAGGTCGGCAATCAGGCGCAGGAAGGTGCGGGCGACCTGACTACCTCCGGCCGCGAGAATCGAGTCCAAGAAGCGCTTTTCGGTCGATTCCATGCTGCGTTACCGGTCCTGCCAATTCTCCAGGATCGACTTGTACCAGGCCGATTTGAAGGTCACGACACCGGGGAAGGCCCTCCATGCGGCCAAGAGTTCGGGGTGTCTGAGGAAGATCTGTGTCGCCGCCACGAGGGCCTTGATTGGACGAGCCAGGGCTAGACGTCTGCGGCTGCGCCAGGTTAGACCGCTGTCGAAGACCCCGGGATGGAGCCGGCGGAAATCGTTGAAATGGCTGCCGTACCAGTCAGCGTGAGCCACGACATCCTGCCGGTCACGGCGAATTGCGGCGTGCTGCACGACGGCCCGAGGCTCGAATCGAAGGGCCAAGCCGGCGGCTCGAGCTCGCAGCACCCAGTCGAAGTCCTCGCTGGTCACGAGGCCCTCGTCGAATGGGCCAACCCTTTGCCAGGCCTCGGCGGTCACTGCCAGGTTCAAGCTGCCAAGGGGACCGTCGGTGTTGTCGGCCGCGGGCCGATCGGCGAGCAGTTCGTGGAAGGATGCGATGTTGTCGGCCACTGCCCAGAGGTTGCCGTTCAGATCGAACCGAACACTGCCTCCTGCCACCGGCGAGCGCCCCAACGACCGCAAGAGGAGGTTGGCCCAGTCGGGTGCAGGTCGACAGTCGGCGTCGGTAAAGAGAATCCGGTCGGTTGCGGCGGCCGCCACACCCAGATTGCGGGCGGCACCTGCCGAGATGGGCTCCGCGGTCTCGAGGAATCGGATCCGTTCCTGCCGTCGCACGAGGCCCGGCTCATCCCGGCCGACAACGAGGATCTCGAGAGCTCCCTCATCTAGCTTCTGCGAAGCTACGGCTTGTACGGTGTCCCCCACCAGAGGACAGTCGAGGTTGGGAATGATGACGGAGGCCCGAAGGTTCATGGACGGGTCGCTGCTTCGGTTCGGCTCCTCGCCACTCCAAGGCTGGCTAGGGCCCAGGAACCCGAAAAGAGTGCGGCTGGAGTCAACGGGCGCATGATAGCAGTCAGCGCCGTCGAGACTCCCCTACGAGGTACAGCAGGGGTAGGTCGGGCCTCGCGGCAAGGGTCTCGGCCAAAAAGAGGCTCTCGAGCTGTGGGTTGTCCTGGAAGCGCTCGACGATGACTGGGTCACCCTTACCTTCGCTAGCCGGCGACAGCGGGGTCCTCTTTCCATCCTGGATCACCCATTGCGCCACTCTCGCCAGGGGATGATCGTATTCGCCACTCAACGTCTCCAGGACGCGGTACTCGCAGACAGCTAGGGCCTCTCGATAGGGGGCGATCTCCTCGAGCGTTGGCACTGTGGAGCAAGCTGTTCTCTCGACCACCAATGTCCAGCTTGGCACCTCACTGCGGGCATCCAATCGGCGACGCTGCCGGGCGGCGTTCTCCCGAATCTCCTCCGCCGACAGGACGCGATTGTAGATCGCGATTCCTTCGAGCGTGCCGTGCCACGTAGACTGGCCGTGCGCGTCACTGCCAATCGTCACCGGCAGCGTCTGCCAATGAAAGAAACCGCCCTGGATGTCGCTGGTCGAGATGGCCTCCTCGCCGTCCAGGTAGGCTACGAGCCGCCCAGCAGAATAGGTGACGGCGACATGGGACTTCTCGTTGGGGGGTAGCTCCATCATCTTCACTTCCGGAGCGGCTTCGGGTCCCCTGCTCTTCACCCTGAGTGCGATCAGCAGAGTGCTGCCCTGTTGGGAGAGAACGAAGTTCATGGCACCTTTGGCCATGCCGAGGACCACCCCCCGCCGTTGATCACTCGGCTGGGGCTCGATGACTGCCTCGACCGTGAGCTCGTTCGTGGCTTGGCAGGCCCATCGCAGGCGGTTTGCGAGCTCCTTCGAAACAGTGAACTGTCCACCGTTGGGAGTCAGGGCCCAGTCACGGTCGAGTCGGGCTCGGCCGTGGGCCTGCAGAATCACTGCTTCCTCCACGCCCTTGTCCCCATGGATCACGAGATTGGCCGAGTTGCCCGACTCCCACATCAAGATCAGACCGTCTCGATCGACTGGCCAGGACGCGGGGACCAGGTCGAGGGAAGTCGAGGGCATGAGATTGGGATTCGCTGCCCGGTCTCTAACGCCTTCGATCACCAGCTCGTCCATGTTCTGGAGGGGTCCGTCGAGGCGAAGCAGCAGCTCGCGGTCGTCGTCGAGTTGCTCGACAGACCGCACGGTGACTCCCGACTTCAAGACCCAGGTCGCTCCCTCCACATCGATCGGCTCGTCGAATCGGAGTGTCACTTCAGTCCCCGAGTGGTAAACCTGAGACTTTGTGACATGGGGTGCTCGCGGTTGCTCGACGATTGCCCGGCCGAGAAGCGCCGAATCGTCGGTCGTGGCGGTAATGACGAAGACTCCCGGCCGCTCGAAGGTATGTTCGGCGGACTCACCTTGTGACTCGTTACCGTCTCCCCAAGTCCAGTTGTAGGTTCGAGGCTCGCCTGGAGGAGCCAAATGCACCGTCAAGGGAGCTTCGCCTCTGTGGAGCCCGAGCCCCAGAGGCTCCAGGTAGACGTCGGGATACCGATCAGTGCCGGGATGAGTTGTGATTCGCAAGGGTGCTCCGAGGAGCCGCAACGTTGTCGGTTCCGTCGGCGCCACGAAGACCTCGTAGTCGGCCTTGAAATGGGGGTGCTCGTTCCGCGACGCCGCGAAAGCCAGGGCCCTGCCGTCGGCGGAGATCATCGGAAAGTACAGGTACCCGAAGTCCTTCGCGAGTCGCGGATCGCTCTTCTTCAAGAGCGCTTCCACAACACCGGTTGCCAGCTCGATCTTGTGAATCGGTCCTCCGGGTGCCGCGAGCCAGAAGCCCCACTTGCCGTCATGGGTGAAGTAGGGCTGGCAGCCGCCGATCGGTGATCGCTCGAGGACCTTGCGCTGCGCCTTGTCGAAGGGTGCGAATGAGACCCGGCCCGACGTTGCGAAGCGCAGCTGGCTGTTGATGAGCCACGGGTAGCGCTCGGATGGGGTGTTCGTGAGCAGGGTGACCGCACCGGAGTCCAGATTCAGCAACGCGGTCCGTTGATCGGAATCGATGAATATCAGCTCGTCCGTGGACCTCCAGACGACGGCCCTGTTCTCGTAGTAGTTGCGGGCGTCCGGAAGCAGCAGTTGATCCCCAGTGCCATCAGGCCGAATGCGGCGCAAGGCCCCGTGGGCGCCGCCCTGGGGGTAGCCTTGCTGGTCGGCCGCCAGGCTCAGGTAGGCGATCCAGCGTCCGTCAGGAGAGATGTGAGGGCAGCAGTGCAGCCGTGGCCCCTCGTCGGGGGTCAACTGTCGGGGAGGTGATTCATCGAGGTCGCGCGACCACAAGCGCCAGCTGCCGGATCGGTTCGACTCCCAGACCACGAAGCCGTCGCCGAGGCTGGATCTCGAGCTGTCAGTGCCCGCCTCCACGCCACCAACTGGATTCTCGACTGGGGGTTCGGGTCGCTCTGCCTGACAGGCAGAGGCCGCGAGAGCGACAGCCAGGAGGACCACCAACGAGGTCGTCGACTTCATTCCCATGATCCTCAGTCTAGCCCAGTCACCCCTCCTCCCACCCGTGCTGGGGGTTGAGGCGCCCGGTCGTGCCTCCCGGCCGTTCTTTGAGGGCTTGGGGGTTGAAGTGGCCGGGCGTTCCTTCCGGCCAGTCCTTGGGGCAGTGAGGGCCTAGGGGCGTAAGGGCTTAGGGGCACAGAGGTTCTGAGATCCTCAACAGTTGGTGGTATTGGGCCACGCAGGAGGCTTTCCCCCGTCGTCCTGGCCCCTTCCCACCCCGGCCGCACAGGTCCGGCCGCTTCAAGACTTCGTGCGCGGCCTTGCACCGTTCCAAGACAAGGATCGACCAGAAGGTCCCCCTGACCCGATCTAGGCACCGGCTGGAAGCATCAGGGCTCCCGTAGGAAGGTCACCCCAAAACCCCAAAACCCCAGAACCCCTAGGCCCCTGCGCCCTCAAGCCCCTAAGCCCCAAAGACCAGCCAGCACCAGTGCTGGCTGCCTCAATCCCCAAGCCCTCAAGGATCGCCCGGGAGGCACGACCGGGCGCCTCAACCCCCAGCACGGGTGGGTGGGCAGGCGGTGCTGTGCTATCGTCACGCCGTCTCGAGACGGCTGGTCCTGCGCTTCCGAGAAGGCGGGGGCTCGGCCGCGAACACTCGCCCCAAATCCATGTTTGGTTCCCGTCGCCTCCTGGCCCTCGTTTCCGGCTTGCTGATCCTGGCCACGGCCTGTAGTCGAGAAGAGCCACTGAAGGTTTCCCACGACCTGATCACGGAGTTCTCCTGGGCCATGCCTCGGGGCGAAACCCAGACGATCGACTTCGGCTCGGCCCGTGGTCGACGGCACCTGGTATCGGGTTGGTCCATCGACGAGTGGGATCGCCCGCGGAAGACGAACTTCGTCTGGGGAATAGGAACGGAGTCGGTACTCGAGGTCGATCTGCTGAGTCCTCGGGATCTGGTCTTGAAGGCGCGATGCCGGCCAGCCCCTCGGGTCGAGGACCAACGAGTGGATGTAATCCTCAATGGTCGCCATCTGGGTGGTTTCGGTCTGCGAAACCGATTGACTGTCTACCCAATCAGAATTGACGAGGATTGGCTACGCCACGGAGTGAACGAGTTGGAGTTTCGCTACTCCGATCACGAACCTGCAAGCCAAGAGCCAGGGGAGGATCCGAGACCCCTGGCGGTTGCCTGGTACGAGCTGCTTCTGGAAACCGAGGTCCCGGCGGATCCGGTGGAGCCCATGGTGCTGGAAGAAGACATGGCTCTGTCGATGCCGGTAGGCACCAGAGTCGATTACTTCCTGCGTTTGGCTCCCGACAGTGTTCTGGAGGTCCGGGGAGTCGAGGTTGTCGGCGCGAAGACCGGCCACGTCGAAGTCACCCTGCGAGAGGATGGCGAAGATTCGGCACAACTTGTCGGCACCCTGGAGAGAACGAGTCGGCCTCAACGGCTGGCCCTGGGAGGTGAGCGCTCGAAGGTGGTCCGCCTGGCTCTCGAGGCGCCTTTATTAGGTGACGGTTCCAGCAACGGCTCATCGGTGGTGCTGAGGGCTCCGACCGTCAGATCGCCACAGAACGGTAGCGTTGGAGATCCGGTCGAACTGGTGGCGCCAGAGGCTGACGCAGACTTCCGACGCCCCAACATCTTGCTCTACGTAATCGACACTCTCCGGGCAGACCATCTCGGTATCTACGGGTACCCGAGACCGGTCTCGCCACAAATAGACGCCTTCGCGGCCGAGGCGACGGTTTTCGACGACGCCGTGGCGCAGTCATCCTGGACGCGAGCCTCGATGGCCTCTATCTTCACCAGCCTGTGGCCCTTGCAGCATGCCACCAACCGACGCGGAGATGTCTTGGCACCCGAGGCCGTGACCCTGGCGGAGCTCCTGAGAGAGGCCGGCTATGAGACGGTCGCCTTCGCCAAGAACCAGAATGTCTTTCCGACTTTCGGTTTCTCACAAGGTTTCGACAACTTCAACGCCATATGGGCGAAGGGCAAATCCCACAAGATCAATGAGAGAGTGGAGAAGTGGTTGAAGACCTACAACGGCGACCGCCCGTTCTTTCTCTATTTGCACGCAGTCGATCCGCACGTCCCGTATGGGCCTCCCGAAGAATTCAAATATCAGTTCGCCGACAAGGCCAATGACGACCTGACGTTGAGCCGGCCCCCGGGTCCCAAGATCTGGAAAGAGCTCGAAACGGTCCAGAGGGAGCGCATTTTGGATCATTTGCTGGATCTCTACGACGGCGAGATCGCCTACAACGATTCCACCTTCGGCAAGCTCCTCGAGATCTTGCGAGACGGCTCTGTCTACGACGAGACGCTGATCATCCTGTTGTCGGACCACGGCGAGGAGTTTCAGGATCACGGCAACTGGCAGCATGGGCGGAACCTCTTCGTCGAAAATCTCCATGTACCGTTGCTCATCCGATTTCCCGACAGGGGACAGGGTGTGCGAGTGAAGCAACGAGTCCAGCACATCGATCTTCTGCCCACGCTGCTCGACTATCTCGGTCTGGGGGTGCCGGAGTTTCTCGAAGGAAGCTCGTTTTTGAGCTGGGTGACGAATCCGCAAGCCCCGGTCGACGAGGTTGCCAGGCCGGCCTACTCATTCCTGCATTTGGATGGTCTGCCCAACGTCAGTGTCATCGAGGGTGAATGGAAGCTGGTGCAGAATATCTCGCAGGGCAAGATCGCCTGGACGAACCTCTTCGACCGGTCCGAGGATCCGGGTGAGACCCGGAATAGGGCGCTGGACAAACCGATTCTGGCTTCGTATCTGGCCACCTTGATTGCCAAGAGACGGAGTGAAGAGAGTCGACTCACCGCTTCCGAGGCGGTCCTGGACGAACGGATGGAAGAGGCCCTCAAGGCTCTCGGCTACGTCAATTGAGCTAGACTGCTCAACCTACGTGATGCGCAGCATGACGCGATTGGCATTGGCCTGCTTGGCGTTGTTCCTGGTGGTCTTCACCCTGGCCGTGGGGAAGCCGGGGTTGCCCATGACCTTCAAGGCCGATGAGCCCGCTTACTACTTGATGGCCCAGAGCCTGGCGCACGACCGGGATCTGCAATGCGATTCTGGAGATCTGGGACGGCTATTCGACGAGTACCCCTATCTGGCCACCTTCAATCTGATCTTGATGACCGACGATGGGTGGCAAACGATCTTCTTTGGTAAGCCCTACATCTACTCTCTGGTGGCCGCTCCCCTGGTCGGGGTCTTCGGCGCCAACGGCATGGTGGCGCTCAACATGCTCCTCCTGATGGCGATGATCTGGATGGGGTCGACCTACTTGAGCCGATTCAACCCGGCGCCCCTGGCAGCACTCTTCTCTGTCGGGTTCTTCCTGTTGAGCACCGCCTTCGCCTACGTATTCTGGTTGCATCCCGAGATCTTCAACATGGCCGGTGTCATGGGCTGTCTCTATTTCGCCCTGCATCCGGTGGATCCGCCCGAGTTCGTGAGTGGCCGCTGCCGTGCCCTGCGTCGATGGTTGGCGAGGCCCGGAGCTCGAGCCTCGTTGTCAGCTGCCCTGTTGGCACTGGCGGCATACAACAAGCCCATGCTGGCAGCGGTCGCCTTGGGGCCGTTGGTGTCTTGGGCTATCGGCCGCCAATGGCGCAACATCGTGATCTTCGCGGCCACTGGCCTGGTGATTGTCACGATGGTGGGCGGGCTCTCTGTCGCCCTGACCGGCCATCCGAGTGCGTACCTCGGCGTCGAGCGAATGGGGGTTCCCGTTTTCGATCCTTCGCAAATGCCGGTGCAGCCGGTCCGTCGCCCGCCAGCAGCAGAAGAGCAAACCACCAACTCCTGGTACTGGCTGGTGCGAGTACCGGACATCAATGCGTCGGAGCTGCGCCTCAATCTGGGCTATTTTCTATGGGGTCGTCACACCGGTTTGCTGCCCTATCTGCCGTTCGCCGCCCTCAGTCTGCTGCTGTTTCTGTTCCATCGAGGCAAAACCGCCGTGCGGTGGTCGATCCTGATCTCGCTGGTCGGGGTGGCTGCCTTCTTTCTCATCTGGATTCCGTTCAATTGGCATGGCGGCGGCGGCTTTGTGGGGAACCGGTACTTCGTCAACGTCTATCCGGCGTTTCTGTTTCTGGTGACCAGCATCAGTCCCACCTGGTTGATGGGCCTGACCTACGCTGTCGGCGGTCTCTTCCTCGGCCCCATACTCTTCACTCCGTTCGGCGCCCCGGTGCCGGAGCCAACCCTCCAGGCACACGTCCGAAATCCCCCCCTTCGCCAGTTTCCGTTGGAGTTGACGTTTCGTCGGAAGCTGCCCGGCTATGACGGCACGGTCGTCTCCGGTCTCTGGATTCAAGGTCGCCGTGATGTCTTCAAGGCGAAGGACGACGGTCTCTGGATTCATGGCGCGACGCCTGTCGAGCTGTGGGTCTACAGCTCGGAGAAGCTCGACGGCGGCTTCACGCTGTGGGTGAAGAGCCTGGCTCCCGACAACGAAGTCAGGCTGAAGTTCGCCGGTACTACCCAGTCCGTAGTCTTCACCGCGGAACCTCCGACGGAGTCGAATCAGCGAGTCCGATTCGAGCCCCAGGGGCCAGACAAAGTCCTGCACGACCCGTTGGAAGGGACCATCTACGCCTACCGCCTCCTGGTCGAGACGCGAACCGGCTTCGTACCCAACGCCGCGCGAAACGCGGAGACGAAGTTTCCTGTCAACGACTTCTACCTCGGCGCGGAACTGCAGATCCTGGGCACGGATCAGAATCTGGCACGAGACCTCTACCAACTCGAGTGGGGTGAGTCACTCGTACCGGACACAGCGGTTGCGGGTGAGGACTTCGAGGTCCTGACCCGACTAAAGAACTCCAGTGGGCAACGCTGGCCATCATCGGGTCCGACCAGGGTCAATCTCTCCTACCACTGGCTGGGACCGGACGGCGAGACGGTTTCCTGGGAAGGACAGAGGACGCCGCTGGGCGCTGATCTGGAGAGCGGTGGCGAGCTGGAGCTCGTGCAGGCAGTTACCGCTCCGGAAGTTCCCGGACGCTACTACCTGCAATTGGATCTGGTGCGAGAGCGGGTGGCTTGGTTTTCCGACAGGAACGACGGCAACACCCTGCAATTGCCGGTCGAGATCCTGCCGGCCCCTGCTACTGAAGATAGCCCAGAGCCTTGAGTTGGCGCCGGGTCTCGTCGTCCATTTCGCGCTCTTCCGACGTCACGCCGTCGTCGACCAACACGGAGAATGGTTCAGCGGACCAGATTTGATCCATTGAGCGGCGCAGGCGTTCAGCGGCTTCGGGGAACTGCGCCATGACATCGACGGTTTCGCCGGGGTCGTTCTCGAGGTCGTAGAGTGTCAGGAAGACCCCTGGGCCGCCCACCCATCGCTGCTCGTCACCGGCGATGACGTTCATCAGCTTGAACCGACGGTCCTGCACGATCTGCTGCCACTTCCTCTCGGTGGCGTAGCCGGCCTGGGAGAACGCCGGTCGCGCACCCGCGGAGGCGGTGTTCTCGAGGCGTGGTACTAGAGACTGTCCCTGCATCCACCTGTCATCTTCCAGTTCGACTCCAGCGAACTCCAGAATGGACGGTGACAGGTGGATGAGCTCCGCCGGATCCGTGTCCACGTGCGGCTCGAGCACTCCCGGGTAGTGAAAGACGAGCGGTACGCGAAGACCGGGCTGGAATCCGAAGCGACCGTGGTCGAAATAATAGGAATGCTCACCCAGAGACTCACCGTGGTCGGAGGTCAGGATCGTCAGGGTATTTTCCAGCAGTCCCCGGTCGCCCATGAAGTCCAGCAACTTACCGATCTGGGCGTCGGCATAGGCGATCTCGGCGTCATAGCGGGCTGTGTAGTAGGCGAGGTCGGTTCGTCCGTTCAGCACCTGGTCAGTGCCGATGCCGGCCATCTGGCGAATCGGAACATCCTTGACCTCGATCTGCTCCGTGGAGTCGAAGTAGGCGTCGCCTTCGAACCGATCCGTTACCGGTGCGGGCGCCTCATAGGGAAAATGGGGATCCAGATAGTGCACCCAGAGAAAGAACGGCTGATACGGATCGTGGTCGCCGATCACTGCTTGCGCCAATTGGGTTACCGAACCGGCGGCAGTGGGGTCCTGACCTTCCTCGGGAGGTGAGAGCTTCCAGGTCTCGATGTAGGTGTCGAATCCCTGATCGAAATTGAACTCGCTAGCCACGGCACCGTTGGAGACCACCGCGTGGGTGGCGAAGCCCTGCTCCTGGAGCACTTCCGCCAGCATCCTGAGCTCCTGGGGAAGCCGGACCCCGACTCGCCGCACGATGCCGTTGTCTTTCGGATAGGTGGCGGTGAAGATGGAAGCGAAGGAGGGCGCGGTCTTGGGCCACTGAACGATGGCGTTGTCGAAGCGCACACCCTCGGCGGCGAGACCGTCGATGATGGGAGAGGTAGCTCGCTCGTAGCCGTAGCTCGACAGGTGGTCGGCCCGCAACGTGTCGATGGTGATCAAGAGGATGTTGCTTCGCGAGGGCGCCGTCGACTGCCCACAGCCGATTTGCAGCCAGTTGCCGGCCAGCAACAGTGCGGTGAGAGCGAAGTGCACTCGCCGGGGATGGTCTTTCGAGTTTCTCCAGGTCACAAGAGTCGGTTTCTGTTGGAGTTCAATGGTGTTGCTCGGTTCGGGGGTGCGGCGAAAGGCTCGGGCGCGTTTTCCTCGAGCGGCTGCAAGTCCGGCCGCGAAGTATATCCAGTTTATCGAGTCCTGGCCGAGCTTGCCGACAGCGCTTTGCTAGAATCCCCGCGAGAATATCGGGAGACCGTTCGGTCCTGTTTCCTCCCCGTGCGTCCTGCCCAGAACGGCGCCAGAGCAAGTGACTATCCCTATTCAAGGCAGTGAGGCGGCGGACACCGCAGCCGTCAGACGGCACGATGTCTACTTGGCCCTACCCCTCATCATCCTGTCCGGGATGATCCTCCTCGGTGCCTTGACGTTCGACCGACGCGAGTGGCCTGCCTTCGTCGGAGATGAGGCCACCTACCTCATGGCCGGGGAGAGCCTGGCTTGGGATCTGGATCTGAGCTTCGAGAAAGAAGACTACGAGCGATTCATGGAGCATTGGGGCCGTCAACCCGAGGGCCTTATCCTGCTGAGTGGCGACGAGGGTCGGCACATCTCTTTTGGCAAGCCGTTCTTCTATCCCCTGGCCATCGCTCCCTTTCAGAGGCTGTCGCCCCTCAAGGGGCCTTTCGTGGCCAATGCCCTCCTTCTGGTTTTGGCCGGAGTCATGGCGGCTCGCAGTCTCAGAACTCGCCTCGGCAGGGTGGCCTGGATCTGGGTGGCGGCATTCTTGTTCGCCTCGGTGTGCTTTGCCTACGTCTATTGGGCTCACGCCGACCTGTTTCTGATGGCACTGTCGGCAATAGCGCTCAGCCTGGCCTTCAGTGCTCGGCAGAGCCCCGACGAGAAAGGGTCGGTGCTTCGCTGGGTGACGATTGGTCTGCTGATGGCGATCGTGATCTTCAGCCGTCCGCTCTACTTGCCGCTCCTGGTACCGACCGCGATGGCGGTGCCGCGGTTCGAGCGCCGCCGGGGGCTTACTGGACTGCTGCTGGGTGTTGTCGCGGTGCTGGCGCTGGCGTTCACCATTCATTGGATCAACGGACGTAGCTTGACGAGCTATGGCGCCCAGCGTCGGGGCTTCTATTCGACAACTGGCTACCCGGGAATCGAATTCGCTCCCGAGGAGTGGGTTGAGAAGCTCGAAGACCTGGGCGACGCGAGATGGGTCGAGGGTCAGAGTCTCTCGCGTCTGCCGGCTACTGACGCCTCGCTCTGGACTTGGAACAGTCTCTACTTCCTTGTCGGCCGCCATGTCGGGGTCCTCCCGTACTTCTTGCCGCTACTGCTGGGAGTCCTGGGCCGCCCTCGAGGGCGGGCGCGATGGGCGCTGCTGCCGGCGGTGTTGTTTTGCGTGGCAGGTTTCTTCCTCTATCGACCTTTCAACTTCTACGGTGGTGGTGGAGCGATTGCCAATCGCTATTTTCTGCCTTTGTACCCCGCCCTCTGGTTTGTGGGGACCCGCTTGGCGAAGCTGGGTCCTGCCCTGGTGGTAACGGCCCTGGCGTCGGCCTTCATGTGGCCCCTCTGGAGCCAGCCGAGAGCCTTCCCTTTGAGGCAAGACAGCACCTATCGCTATGTCTCGGCCGCGGCCAGCTGGGGACTGCCATTCGAGACGACGCAGAGTCACCTCAAACCGTCAGGGCGATCCGATGTGATCCATAACCAGTTGTGGGTGAAGTCGCTCTCTCCGACGCTGCGCCCGAGTCGAGATGGAAGGGTCCTGAAGCTCCGAGCCGACAGTCGCGGCCAGCTTCTGGTCGGCAGCTCGACCCCCCTGACCCGGCTGCAACTCGAAACATGGGGGCCAGGTGCGGAGGAGTTGGAGGTCACCCGTGGAGCGACTGTGGGCGGTGCAGAGTCTGCCGGCGATGTTCGCATCCTGGACCTCGAGCTGGGCCGACGAAGGGCCAGGCACCCCATGTGGTGGACCTGGGATCCGTACTTCCTGTACCAGCTGAATTTGCGGGCGGGAGAGATCGGCCAAGGCGCCGTATCCTTCTCGCTCTTGCGGCGAGGAGTGGAGAAGTCCGAGCAGGATGGCCTTTGAGTCTGCAGACAGGTTGTGGCACCCAGCTGCCTGGTTGAGTCGCACTGCCGCGGCGGCAGGTCTCGCCGTCGTAGTTGCCTGGCTATGGGATGTGTCGGGAGGCAGTCCGCCGCTGTTGTTGACGCGTACTGTGGTGGGCGTGGTCATGCTCCTGGCAGTGGCCTATCTGATCGCTCTGGCTGCGGCGCTCTGGCGGCGCGCCGAGGGCCAGCCGATTCTGACTGTAGGCCGTCTCCTTTTTCTCCTGGTACTGCTTTCCCTGGTGGTTCGCCTGATCGGGATCGACTTCGAGATCTCGGGTCGTTACTACCGGGACGAGGGGATCTACTACGAGGCGGCGCTTCGCATCAATGAAGGCAAGCTTCTGCCAGAGTCCTTCATCTACGGCCATCTGCCCTACTACCTGCAAGCCATCCTTCTGTGGATCCAGTCGCTCTTCCCGCAAGCCATCAGCCGCTTTCTGCAGCTCTTCTATGAAGTCGGCAATGAAGTTGACGTCAGCTGGCTGCTGCTCAGAGGACTGAGTGCTGTATTCGGTGCCCTCACGACCATCCCGGTGTTCCTGGTGGCTCTGAGGATCGCGGGTCGGTTGGCAGCCAGTCTGGGAGCCCTGCTGATCATCTTCTCGCCGATCTACAACGAGATTACCCATCTCATTATCAGCGATGTGCCTTCGGCCTTCTTCGCGACTCTGACCGTGATGTTCGTGGCGCGTTTGCTGGACGGGGAGAATCTCCACGACTATCTGTGGGCTGGGGCTTGCGCCGGGCTGGCAGCGGCCAGTAAGTATCCAGCGGGAGTGGTGGCCGTCTCCATTGTGGCCATCTGGATCTATTGGCGCCTGAGGACTCGGCGGTTCTCCTGGTACCTGCTTTGGTCCGGGTTGGTCTCCGTGGCCGTGTTGTTGGCGGCCATGCCGGCTTTCTGGGCTCACGCAGGAGCGGCTTTCGCGGGGCAGGGCAAAGACCTGCTGTTCGGGGTCCGCCAGTACGCCAAGGGAGGTTGGATTGGTGTCAGGCCACAGAGCAATGCGCTCTGGTACGGCGCCAAGCTGGTGCAGAGCTTCGGCTGGCCGGCTTGTGTGTTGGGTTTGCTGGGGGTCTTCGGCCTGGCTCGCGATGATCGGCGACGCTGGCTCGTGATGGCCGCCTACCCGCTGGCCTTCCTGATCCTGATGAGCAGCATGAGCATGGTGGTGAAGCGGAATCTGCTACCGGCGATGCCAGCCATCGCCGCGCTTCTCGGCGCTGGCCTTGCCGGCTGGGAGCGGCGCCTGACGCTGGACCGAAGGGGGCTGGCGCGATGGTGGCCCTTGGGGGTGTTGAGCCTGGTCGGTCTTGCCGTGCCGGTCTATCGCACGATTGTTCAGGAGGTGAGCCTGGTCAGGCCGAGCACTCGGGAGCTCGCCGCCTGGTGGATCAACACGAATCTGCCACGTGGAGCCGGGATCATTCAGGAGTCCTACACTCCCCATATCCATTACAAGCGTTTCCAGCGGGCCAACAGTCGATTCGCTGCCCGCTTCACCCTCGAGCAGATCAGGGAGCCTCAGTGGGACTTCGTGCTTCTGGCCGACAGTGCCTATCGACGGTTCCTGGAACCAGAGAACTGGACCAAACCCCACCACGAGGTCTATGCCAAGAGATATCGGGAGCTTCTGGACTTCGACCTGATTCAGGAGTGGCTACCCACCCCGACTCGCCAGGGTCCAAGGGTCGGTCTCTACGCCATCGATTCCGATCCGCAGATATTTCTGACGCGCCATCGGTTCGAGCTGGGAGACGAGCCCTTCCGGTATCCACGGGACGACGCTTACCTGCTACTCAAGCAGTACTTCGATGCCGGGAGCTTTCGCATCGCCTTAGACACCGAACCCTCGGAAATCGGGGGGCGCGTGAGGGTAGTGACGCGTGACGGTCGAGTAGCAGGGGAGTTCGACATTCTCCGCGGGGTTGGAGTCGTGAATCTGCCCTGGCAAGCGAAGTACTTCTTATATGTGTTCCTGCCTGAGGGAACAGAGATCTCGGCGGTCGAGGTAAATCCAGATAATGCTCGGGCCGAGCAGACGCAAGACGAGACCGGCCTGGGTCGACAGTCGGATCCCTGAAACTACCTTGTCACTCGGGTGACACGACTTCGACTACCCAGTTCACCGAGCTAGCGGGACTCTGGTCGGAGAACCACGCCACCTGCTCGCGGACCAGATCGAGTGTCAGGGTGTAATTGCCGGGTGCCTCGGGGGCCAGCACCCGTTGAGCTACAGAGACGGACTGTCCTGGATCGACCTCGGAGGGAAGTGGGCTGCGTAGGCCGCCGCGAACTGTAGACTGGCCTGCGGAGTCCGTCCAATGGTAGCTCAGCTCGACGCGGGTCGCACCGCGGATTGTCCAGGTCTCCTGACTGGTGTTCTTCAACTCCACGGCCACCTGGAACGGGGCTCCAGCCTTAACGCGCTCAACCTGTTCGACCCGAGTCCACTCTACATGGTAGAGATCGCGATCTCGTTCGGCGCTGGAGCCGAGGTAGAGAAGCGCAGTCCCCAGATAGAAGTGCTCCTCGCCTTCACCTCGCCAGGTCGGCTTCTCGCCGTTGGCCGAGGTGACCGTCAGGCGGTAGGTGAAGCTCTCGCGGGCTCCCTGTCTGCGAGTCTTCCAAGCCCTGTGGGGCGTCAGCCTGACATCTTGCCGGTCCGGGCCGTTCGTGCCGTCGAAGATTACCTGGCCACACTCGCCTTCCAGGCAGATCTCCACCGCGTTGCTCGGAGACCCGGAACGCACCAGGAAGACGGCGTCTGACAAAGGGCGGTCGGTGATCATCCAGGCTTCGACGACTTCTGCTCCATGAAACCAGAGCTCGTCACTGTGAGGTTGGAAGACGTCTGCACGCCCACGGAACCAGACCCCCGAGTGATAGTCACCTAGATAGCCCGGAATTCGACGCGCCAGGGTGAGCTCGAAGGGAAAATGACGAAAGGGTGTATTGCGGACATGCGCCTGGAGAGTCGGGTTGTCGACCGGGGCACCGAAAGGCGTCAGCACCACCGAGCCCAGGAAGATGCCTCCGAGCGCGAATCCCGGAGCGATCAACCAAGTCGGTCGGATCCGCGTGACCAGGAACAAGAAAGCCGGGTAGGCGATGATCAGATAGCGGTTGCCGATGAAGCCTCCTCCCCCATGCCATCGGTCAGGCAAGAGAAGAAAGAAGGCCAGCGAGGAGGCAGCCAGGGCCGCCAGAATCAACCAGCGACCCTTCGAATGCCAATCGTGCAAGAGAAACAGCAAGAGACAGACAGCAGCGAACGGCATGTAGAGAAGCAATCCGACATGCCGGCCCAACAAGAAGTAGCCCACGTTGTCGACCAGAAGAGGAAGATCGACAACGCGAGGATCGAATAGTTTCAGGAAGTACCCGACTCTCTCGGAGATCGGCTCGTGGTGTGTGAAGACTCGAGACTGAACCGACTCGGACGCCTTCCGCTCCATGAAAGCAACCGGACTGCTGACGTTGACCGGTTGGCGAGATCGGCTGAGATAGGGCCAAGGTGTGTCGGTCAGGGCCAGGGCGAGTCCTGCCAACAGCGCCAGGGTGAGGGCTGCGCTGAGACACCAGACCGCCGCCGCCTTCCATCCGCGGCGGTGGAGGGAGAAGTAGAGAATGGGCAGCGCCAATGCGGCCAGCATCGGCTTGGAGTAAACCGCCAGCGAGAGGACTGCCGCCGACCCGGCGATGGCGAGCAAGCTCAGCTGCTGCGTCGCCGAACGCTTCTTGCCGATCACCAACAGGAACGAGATCGTGACGCAGGTCATGTGAAAGATCTCGGCCTGCAGCCAGAAAATGTAGACGAAGCTGCAGCTCACAAGGAAGAAGCCGGTGGAGAAGAGAAAAGCGATCGATTCGCGGTTGAATCGCCGCAAGTAGCTCGTCCCGAGAGCGATCATGACCATCATCAGTGCCGCGTTGAGGGCTATCAGGCCGTTGGCGCCGAAGAGTCCGGCCGCCGGAGCGGCGAATAGCGGGTACACCAGGGGGGCGGAGAAGTGAACGGTTTGCCAGCCGTCCTCACTCATCAGAAACAGGTTGTCGGAGCGATGCGTAAACTCGTGAAAGAGCCTCTCGATGTCCGGCGATTCGCAGCGCAGGTCACCATCCCGCCAGAGACTGACGGCCATCAAGTAGTTCGCCGGCTCGTCGGCCTTGAGAAGCATCGGCAGGCCCGGCTTGGCGAGGGTCAATGGGAACAGGACGAAGAAGAGAGTGAGACAGACCCAGGCCAAGGTCAGAGGTTTGCGAAGGGCGGACAGCATGGACTGACTCCAGTTAGCTCCAAGGAGCATTCTATCCAGCGCTGCGGAAAAGAAACCGCCCGCGCAGCAGGGCGCGGGCGGTAAGATGCTCGTCCGATCGAGCGGCTACCAGATCTCGGCTCTCCGGTCAGCCGGCAATGCCATGGGATCACCCTCCTTGCAACCGAAAGCTGCGGCGAACTCCGGCATATTGGCCAGCGGACCATTGACCCGGAACTTCGCTGGCGAGTGCGGATCGGTGTTGACCTGCAGCTTGAGGGCCTCGGGTCGGTAGCTCTTGCGCCATCCTTGAGCCCAGCTCAAGAAGAAGCGCTGCTCCGGCGTGAATCCGTCGATCTCGCCAGGGTTGTTGCCTTCGAGCGCGGTCTGAAGCGCGTAGAAGGCCATGGTGAGGCCAGCCAGGTCGCCGATGTTCTCACCCAGGGTGAGCTCGCCGTTGACGTGCAGGTCATCCACGGCCACGAAGCCACCGAACTGATCGACCAGGATCTTGGTGCGCTCGTCGAAATGCTGACGATCTTCGTCGGTCCACCAATTCTCCATGTTGCCCTGGGCATCGAACTGAGAGCCCTTGTCATCGAATCCATGCATGAACTCGTGGCCGATGACGCTGCCCATGCCTCCATAGTTAATGGCGTCGTCCGCCTCACCATCGAACATCGGCGGCTGCATGATGGCGGCCGGAAAGACGATCTCGTTCATCACCGGACTGTAGTAGGCATTGACGGTCTGCGGGGACATGCCCCACTCATCGCGATCGATGGGCTGACCGATCTTGTCGAGATTGCGGCGCATCTCGAAGGCGTCGGCAGCCCGCACGTTGGCGACGTAGCTCTGACGCTCGAGGTCGAGCTTCGCGTAGTCGCGCCACTGATCGGGGTAACCGATCTTCGAGTTGAAGGCGGCGAGCTTGGCCAGCGCCTGAGCCTTGGTTTCGTCGGTCATCCAGTCGAGGTTCTGGATACGTGTTGCGACTGTCGACCGGAGGTCTTCGATCATCTTGTCGGCTCGCGCCTTGGTTTGCGGTGGGAAGGCCTGCTCGACATAGACCTGGCCCAGGGCTTCTCCCAGGCTGGAGCTGGTTCGGGCGACGACTCTCTTCCATCTGGGTTGCAGCTCCTCGGTGCCCCGTAGGGTCTTGCCGTAGAAATCGAAGTCCTGATCGACGAACGCCTCGGACAGATAAGGCGAGAAGTTGTTGATCAGATTCCACTGCAGGTAGGCCTTCCAGGTGTCGAGGTCCGCTGTGGCCAGGAGAGCGTTCATCTCCGCGAAGAAGTCTGGCTGGGCGTAGGAGAAGCTCTCCATCCCCTCCAGACCGAGGCGCTCGAAGTAGCGGCTCCAGGAGAAGTTCGGGGTCGCCTCGTCAGCGGACTTCAGGGTCTCTATATGGTAGTAGTTGGCCGGATCGCGGAGCTCCACGTTGGTCAGCGACGCCTTGGCCAGGCGCGTTTCCAGCTCCAGGATGCTGGTCGCAGCCCGACTCGCCTGCTCTTCGGTGCGACCCATGAGCTGCAGCATGGTGGAAACATGGGCAACGTACTGCTGCCGCAACTTCGCCGACTCCCCGTCCTCCCGGGTGTAGTAGTCGCGGTCGGGCAGGCCCAGGCCGCCCTGAACGGCATAGTAGAGGTACTGCTCACTGTTCTTCAGGTCCTGGAAAATGCCCTGATCGAAGAGTACCGACACACCTTCGGCGTGGAGATCGCGCACCATCGCCGCGACGTCTTCGACACCGGCGATAGCCTCGACCCGCTCGAGGTCCGCCTTCAAGGGCGCCAGACCCTGCGATTCGATCTTCTCGGTGTCCATGCCGGTGTACCAGAAGTCGCCGACTTTCTGTTGATTGGTACCTTTCGGGGCGTTGGCGTCGGCGGCCTCCTCCATGATCTGCCTCAGCAGGGCGAGATTTCGCTCATACATCTCGTGCGAAATCCCCCAGGAGCTGTACTCGTCGGGAATCGGATTGAGCGCCAGCCAGTTGCCGTTGGCATACTGATAGAAGTCGACGCAGGCGTCGGTCGCCGTGTCCAAGTTTCGGCGGTCCAGACCTCGTTCGTTGGTCCTGTAGTCACCGGCCGTTGCGACGCCGGCCGCGACCACTGTGAGGCTCGCAAAGCAGAGTAGTAGCTTCGTGAATTTCATGATTTGAACTCCTGAAAACGGTTGAGCTCGGCTACCCCAGCACTATTCCTGGAAGGTTCTCCGTCTGAAAGTCCTTCCCTCGTCGAGGGACGGCTTGGCCTGCCTCGACTCCGCGTCGATGATACACATCACTCCCGTCTTGCATCTACTACGGTCCGGACGTGACGAGGTTGCACTCGTGCTGGCCTGGTCATTGGCTTGCCGACCTACTTCGCCATGTAGTTGCGATAGATGGAAATCAGGTCCAGCGGCGCGTGCAGAAAATCCTGCAGACGCACCTTGCTTCCCGAGACATCCTGCCAGGTCTCCAGGGGGCACTCGTAGACCAGATCCCCCGGTTGACTCCATGCCGCCGGTCCGATGGCCTGTCTGAGTCGGGCCAGGATCTCGACATCGAAGATCCACTTGGTGATGAACTCCTCGTGAAACAAGCTCTCGACGGTCGAGCAGGAGCGGAAGAGCTTGGCGCCGCACTGAGTGTCGTAGACCGGCGCATCGAGCATCAACGACACCACCGTAGCGAAGAGACGACCGGCGTAATGTCGATAGGGGTCCCTGTCGACGTGGCGTCCGAGCAACCTGACTCGGGACCCGGAGACCATGAGGACCCTTGGACGCTCTTCAAAGACCTCAGCCAGAACAGGAATCGCCTCCAGCGGGGTCGCTAGGTCGGCGTCCCAGAAACCGACCAGGGAGCTGTCGGTGTCGAGTGCACTCAGGATTCCTCGCCGCACCGCCTCCGCCTTGCCCCGATTCTCGGGCAGCTGCAGAAAGTCACATCTGCCCGAGGAACTTTCACAGAGCTGCTGCAGTACGTCTTGGGTGCCGTCGATACTGCCGTCATCAACGAATAGAAAGCGGGTATCGACGCGACCGTCGAGAAACTCCAGGTAGGTCTCTGCCGGTAGGCGAGTGGCCTCGTTGTAGCAAGGGACCACGATCGTCGTCGACATCATTCCGTGGCCACTCCCTTCGGGGCGTGATCGAAGTCCACATGATTCGGACGATGACGTGGAACGATTCCTTGACCATCGACGCGCAGGATAGCGATCAGGCTGGCGCCGTATCGATAGCCCTCTGGCCTGCGACCCTCCAGATAGTCGTTTAGACCCCTCGCTTCGCCACCGAAGAACGAGGCGAGAATACGATTCGCCGGTTCAGGGGGCAGTCGGAGGTCGGTGCCGCGATGGCCGAACGACTTTCCACCGAATCGGTTCAAGGCACGAACCAGCCGAATCACCGGGTAGAGCCGGGTGTTGTAGTAGGAGACCAGAAGGGGGGTGACCGGCAGCCCCTGCCATAGAGACTCCAGTTGACTGCGGTTGTAGCGACGGTAGTGGGCTAGGACCTCGTCGTGACTGGACCACAGGGCGTCGTTGGCGGGTACCGTCAAGAGAACGTGAGCCCCTTTCTGGCACCGCGACAGGAGGGTCGACAGCAACAGAAAGTCATCGGGCACGTGCTCCAGAACATCCGTCAGCAGGTACACACTTGCCCCTCGGTCGAATTCGGGTGGAGCTTCACCCAGCTCGCCTTGCCAGAATCGAAGTCCAGGAAAGCGTTGGCGGGCCAGAGCGATAGCGTCGGCTGAGGTGTCGATACCGGCAGCGTCATAGGTGTCGGCAAGGGCTGCGACGTTGCCACCTGGGCCACAGCCCACATCAACAATCAGGCTCTGCCCATCTGGGGGCAACAGGGAGTGCAGGAGAGTCCTAACGATCTGACGCTTGCCCAGGAACCACCAGTGCTGCTCCTCCATTCTGGAGTGAAGCTCCTGTTGTCGGGCATCCATTTCGAGATCCGGGTGGTGCGGCAGCTGTCTTTAGCGGTTCCTGGATCAGCATTCAGCCGGTGGCTGGGCCGCTGCAGCGTGCGGACATTCTAGCGCGGGTCGAGTGCAGCTCCGTGTGAAGGAGCGAACCCATCGCGCCCCACCCCAAAGAAGAAACCACCTGGCAGATGCTCTCAACAAGAGAGGTCTACCAGGTGGCCGAAGATCTTTTCCTGCTTGGAGCTCTGGTTCAGCCGGCCTTCGGATGGCAGCCGTCGCACTTCGTGGGCGCGGCCTCCACGCCAGACTCCTTGTGACACGTGACGCACGCGACGTGGTAGGGGTTCTTCGACAGGCTCATCTGTGCACAATCCGGCGTCTCGGCGGCCTCGGGGTCCTTGTGGCAGGAGGCGCATGATGGCACTTCCACGTCCAACTCCGCGGTGAGGCCCTCGTTCGTGTGGTGGCAGGTGGTGCACTCGGTGAGCTCGAAATGTGCTGCGTGTGGGAAATTGACAGCCGATTTCTTGGCCATGCATTGGTCGATGACAACGTCTTCCGGAGCTTCTTTGGCAGTGGCGGCGAGAGTCGGCATGGCGAAGACCAGAGCGGCGATCACGATGCCTGTCACTACGAGTGATTTGCGCATGAGCATTCCCTCCTGAGGGGTTCGGTTCGTCTCTCGGGGGCTGTGGTGCGCGGTGGCCGCCCCCGCCAGTACATTCCTGGTTAACTCTACACCAAATCGGTGACCGAGAGTCTGATCGGCTGCGCAGCGGTGGAAGCGGCCGGCGTCCCTGCCTGCCGTTCTTTGGGGCACCGGGGCCACCACTGCGCCATGGCCTCAATTGACTGCTGCTTCAAATGATGTCAGAGGTCTGTTGGGGTGGGGCCCAGGGGGCTATCCTCCCTGCCGCTGCAAGAACCCCCTGGAGCCCACCCCAACAAGACCTCTAGCCTGGATTGTTCATGGCCGCGCGAGCAGATTGTGGAAGGCGTCTGTCAGATCTGGACACTCGCAGGGAGGAGCACCGGAGGCAACCTTGCAGGTTGTTGAGAAGTGATGAGCGAGGGCGGCCTGAGATGGCGGGCGAACTCCGCTAGATGCCGCGGGCCATGAATAATGCGGGCTAGGGGGAAGCCGCAGCCAACGGCCCGTAGCTCTCGGCGGAGACCAGCCGCCCTGGCATGTCGGCCAGGACATAGCCCATCACCGCAAGCATGGCTACCGCTCGCCTGAAGTTCTGTGGGTCGATCTTGTCCAGCGTATCGGCCTCGGTGTGATGCCAGTCGAAGTAATGCTCGCCGACTGTATTCAAACCCAGGCCGGGGACTCCGCTCTTGACCAGCGGTCCGATATCAGCACCTCCGCCACCCCGGAATATCTGCCCGGCCTCGATGCCAAGGAGCAGATGGCCGATGGCTTGTAGTTGAGCCAGGGCGGATTCGTAGATCGGGTCTCCGGAGTCGGGCTCGACGCCGGTCAGGCCGAAGCCGAATCCCAGGGGGCGCTCGGCACCGCCGTCCATCTCGATGGCCGCAACGTGTCTTTCGATCTCATCACCGACCCAATCCCGGTAGGCCCTAGCACCGGCGAGGCCATTCTCCTCGTTGGTCCAGAGTACCAACCTCAATGTGCGCCGGGGCTGCAGGCCCAGGCTCTGGATGATCCTCAAGGCCTGCCAGGCGGCGATGCAACCGGCGCCATCGTCGTGGGCTCCCTGTCCCACGTCCCAGGAGTCGAAGTGCCCACCCATGACAACCACTTCTTCAGGGTACTGGCTGCCACGAATCTCCGCGATGACGTTGGCAGATCTCGCGTCGGGCAGAGTCTTGGCTGCCATCCGGAGCTCGACTCGTAGCTCGTGCCCCATGTCTGCGAGCCGTTGCATCCACTCGGTGTCCTCGACGGTGATCGCTGCCGCCGGAATCCTGGACGCATCATCCGAGTATCGAAGGGCTCCAGTATGAGGTGAAGCGATACTGCGACCGGTCGCCGAACGAACCAGAACAGCGACTGCGCCCAAGGCCGCAGCCCTCGAGGCTCCATCGCCCCGGTACCGGACCGTCTCGCCATACCCCTCCCAGGGCACGGCGTAGACGACGATCTTGCCCTCGACGGCCTCACGACCCAGGGCTTCGAGCTCATCGAAGCCGCTCACCACGACGGCAGGCGCTTCGATTCCCTCGATTGGGGTCCCGATGCTTCTGCCCAGACCGAGAATCGCCAACTCACGTCCAATCGGTGCTAGGAGACGGGCGCTCTCCTCGCCGCGGACCCAATGCGTCACCTCGACCGGCTGACTCGAGACGTTATCGAAGCCCTCGTCTTGCAGGGTCTCCGTGGCCCACTCGATGGCCTGCTCGAGCTGCTCCGAGCCCGACAGCCGAGCCCCGACCACGGTCGTCAGGTAGGACAGCTTCTCCCAACCCTCCTCGTCGGTCAGGGCGGCCCCGATGATGCGGCCGGCTTCGTCACGATAGGTCGAGGTGAGATCTTCGTCGCCAAGAGCTGGCCGAACTGCGAAGAACAGGAGCGGGAGAAGTAGTGAGAAGAGTGTGTGGCGCACGGTCGAATCTCCTGGCGCGGGAGTGGAAGCTGCTGGGCTGTGCCGAGGTAGCGAATCCTACAGCAAACACCTGAATGCGGTCTTCATCAGTCTGACCCTTTCGCGGGCGTCGGTGCCAACGAAGAAGACCTGGTGGCCAAAGCTAGTGAACGGCGTGCGCTTGTCGGCGAAACGACACCGCCGCTCAGGCAGTCGAGCGAATCAGATCGGACCAGGGTGCCCCGTGAACCTTGAAAATCGGCCTCGCTGCCGAGAGACGACTGGGCGGGAGTCTGGCTCCATAGCGGAGCATTCCGCTGCCATTCCGCCAGGGAGTTGTTACCGTGAGAGAAGGGACGAGCCCTGCGCGGTTGTCGCAGGAAAGCTGTCGGTCAGCGGCGAGAGATTCGCGCTGGAGGAAGACGCATGAGGACGTCACTCAAGATCACTACTTGCGGGCTCTTTGTGGCATCTTTGGTTGGTGCCCAGGTCTGGATCGAGAACGGCGATGCACCCAGTTTTCCCGATGGTGAAGCCCAGAGAACCTTCACTCCCTGGATTCTCGAGGAGATCGGAGGGAGTCTCGACCAGGCTGTCGATGACAGACGGGACGCTTACTGCATCCGGATCGTCGAGCCCGCCGCCTTCGTGGCGACGACACAAGCGATCACCCTCGATACGCGGCTCTTCCTCTTTTCCCCAGATGGTGCCCCGCTCCTCGCCAACGACGAGGCTTCGGGCAGCGAGCCTGGTCCCTCTATTCTGAGATCGACTGCCACCGACGGCTCCGGCTTCACACTGGACACACCCGGAGAGTACGTACTCGTGGTGACAGGCCAGCCCGACGAGCCGCGGGACAAGACGGATCTCGCACTCTTTGGAATCTCCGGCGATCCGTTCGCCATCCACGCAGCAAACCCCCTCGCTGGATCCTTTATGGAATGGGTCCCGGTGGGTCCTGGCGACCAGTCGGATTCCTACACAGTGATCCTGGAAGGGGTGGAGCCGTGCGGTGTCGTCGACATGGTCATTTCGACCGTGGAGCGCAATCGGGTCTGCCGTTCGGATGGAGCGGGTGGCTTTTCGGGCTGCAGCGACGTGAGTGAAGACGAGGGGTTCAGCTACAAGGCTGCGCTGGGAGATCTCGATGGAGACGGATCCCTGGACGCGGTCTTCGCGATGAACCTTTCCGAACCGAATCGTGTCTGTATGGGAAATGGGGCGGGCGGTTTCGTCGGCTGTAGCCAAGTGAGCTCTGACGCTTTCGACAGCACGGGCGTAGCCTTGGGTGATGTTGATGAGGACGGACACTTGGACGCGGTCTTCGCCAACGAGGGCGACCCGAGCAGGGTCTGCCTCGGAGACGGCTCGGGCGGATTCGTCAGCTGTGCGACTGTCAGCAACTCGACAGGCCTCGCCAACGCCGTGGCCCTGGGTGATCTGGATGGTGACGGCTATCAGGATGCGGTTCTGGCGAACGCGAACGCACCGAATCAGGCCTGCTTGGGTGACGGCGCCGGCGGCTTCAGCGATTGCGTGGATATCAGCGCTGATACCTATGACACCTTCCGTCTGGCTCTGGGGCAGATCGACGGCGACGGGCTGCTCGATGCGATCTTTGCCAACACGGACGGGGCCGATCGCGTCTGTCTTGGAGATGGCTCAGGTGGGTTTTCTGGCTGTGGGGATGTCGGTGTTGGCACCACTTCCAGCTATGGCGTAGCTCTGGGCGATGTCGATGGGGATCGTGACCAGGATGCCGTGTTCGCGGTTGTCGGGAGTGCCAACAGGGTCTGTCTGGGTGACGGATCGGGAGGCTTCTCCTGCGCAGCCATCGGCGCCAATACCGAATCGGCCTTCGACGTGGCTCTTGGCCACGTGGATCAGGATGGCCATCTCGATGCGCTGTTCGGCAGGACCCACGGACCCGAGAGGTTCTGTCTCGGCGACGGCACCGGAGCCTTTTCCTGCGCCGACGTGAGCGCCGATTCCATGTTGGCTGCCGGCGTCACGGCTGGAACGCTGGATCTCCGTCTGGGGAAGATCTTCTACGATTCCTTCGAGACCGGTGACACGAGCGCCTGGTCGCGAGTCAGACAGTGAAGGCTAGGCTTGCCGACCTGACGGCTTGCGGGCCCTCATGGCAACGTAGTACCCGGTCAAGTAGCGGGTCGGAAGCGACTCCAAGCACTCGAACGCCAGATAGGTTCTGAGCAGGAGACCTCCGGGGCGATCTCCTCCCCATCGCCGGGTCAGGGAGTCGAGCCAGATGGCTGGAGCCCGAGGTGCGTGGGCGATCGCGGATTCGGCGGTGACCTCGAGTCCCAGCTCCTCGAGCTGTCTCTGGGCCTCGCCACGGCTCCAGGTCATGCCCACGAAGTAGGGGAGCAGCCCGACGCGGTTCAGCAAGCGATAAGGCAGGTGATTGCGGAGCCAGATGATGGGATTCTGGGGATTGTCGAGGGTCAAAACCAGGATTCCTCCCGGCGCCAGGCCCGCGCTCACTTCGGCGAGACCCGAGGCAAGCTCCTCTTCGGTCTCGAAGTGATCGAGTGACGAGCCCGAGAGGATCGAGCTGAGAGCACCCGACCTGATCGGGCTCTGTCGTAGATCACCCACCAGAAGGCGGTAGCCGTTCGAGTCCTCGAGATTGTTCTTCGCTCTTGCGACCACGGAAATCGAGCCATCCATTCCCAGGCTGCCTGCGGGAAACTCCGCCATCGGGTGCTCGAGGCAGATGGCTTCCTCGAAGAGGTCGGTCTTGAGACGCCGGCCCGGTGGTGCAGTCTCGAACCACCGTCTCGTCAGCCGGCAGTAGACCTCTTTCATGTAGGCGCGCCAGGCGACCAGCGTTGGCGAGCCCTGGAAGTCCTCGACAACCTGATCCCAGTTTTCGGTGGCCATGGAGAAGGAAAGAGTCTATCTTCCAAAGTCAACTAGACTCGCTGGCCGACACGCCGAAAGGGAATCGCAACAATGGGACTGGATTCAGGCCCGGCAACTTGAGAATGGGTGCGGCGCGAAACTGGGCGCCCAGCCGTCTGCGAGCGGCTACGGAAGGAGCATTGTCTCTGTCCACGAGGTTGCAGCAGAACTCGAAGCCAGCTTGCTGAAGCTCGGTATAGGCAGCTTCGGTCAGGCACTGGAAGATCTTCTGGCCCCTGAACTCCGGCTGAACGAAGCTGTTGTAGGTATAGCCTCCCGCGGACGGCAGCGCCTGAACTCTCCAGCTCAACAGGTAGATGTCCTCCGTATTGAGCCAGGAATAGCCAGCAAACTCCTTGCCAACCACGGCGACGAGGCATCGGCTCTGCTGTGCGGCCGCGATGCGACAGGACTCCGCCTGGGGTGGGGCCAGCTTGGATGCCAGCAGCTCGAAATCCCCGGAGGTTGCCCTTCGGACCCCCAATCCAGGGGGCGGCTCCACCCGCTTCGTGGGCTCGAGCAGGGAGCGTTCTCCGTAGAGCATGTTGTAGAAGCGAACGCCAAAAAGTCCGGCCGTGTGGCTGATCACCCGAACCCACAGCGGCCTGCTGTCACGAGTAGTTGCCGTCATTCAGCGTTCCAGCCCCAGCAGGCTTCGGGTTTCGTCCGGCGTGGAGATTTCCCGCCCGACCTCGTCAGCCAAATCGACAATGCGCTGCACCTGCATGTGATTGCTGGCCAACTTGGTACGCTTCTCATCGAAGTAGATGTTGTCTTCGAGCCCCACGCGCACATGGCCCCCGCGCTCCATCGCCCAGCGGTGAACCTGCAGTTGGCAGTCGCCAATGCCGGCCAGCGCCCAGGTTGCACCCGCGGGCAGGGCTCCCAGCATGAGGTCGAGAGTCGGTTCGTCGGCCTGGGCGGTCGCGATGTTGCCGAGAAGCAGGTTGAAGTAGCCTGGTGATTGCAGTAGGCCCTTGTGCATGAGGTACTTGCCGTAGTTGATCATCCCCGCCTCGAAGACTTCCAGCTCGGGGCGGATTCCACGCTCCGACATCCGTCGGGCAAGGGCCTGAATGACCTCGGGCGAGTTGACGCTCGCGGTGCGAGCGAAGTTCATCGAGCCGAGAGTGAGACTCGCCATGTCGGGCTTGGTCTCGCCTGTGAGATCGAGCACCGCCGCCCGATCTTCCAGTCGCGGGTGGGTACGGCCACTCGTTGTCACACACAGGATCAGATCCTGACGCTCCCGTCGGATTCCACGGATGATCTCTGAGAAGATCTCGGGGTCCGGCGTGGGCATGCCCTGGTCGTCTCGGGCGTGAATGTGCACGATGCTCACGCCAAGCCTGGCACAATCGAGTACGTCCTCGACGATCTCTTCGACCGAAATCGGTACCAGCGAGGTCATCGCCTTCGTCGGTACCATGCCGGTCGGCGTGAAGTTGATGATCAGCTTCTTCATGGTCCGCTGTCTTTGTGCTCAGAAAACTCTAGCACCCCGCCGAAATCTTGACCTTGGGGGGCCGCGACGCAGTGGCGGTTCTTCGAGACCTGGTGGAGGATCTGACTGCGAGCCCCGGCTCTTGGTCCCGTGAGGCTTCAATCCCCGTGAATACAAATCAGCCCCAGACAGCAGATCGTCGTTCTGCCACCTGGGGCCGGAAATACCCTCAGCTCGTGTTGTCGATCGTCACTCACGATGACGAACGACAAGGGACTGATTATTTGACCTTGGTCTTGAAACGGGTCGGCGCACTCTCTGGTCTAGCCAGCCAGAACGCTGCGCAGGTCCCGTCCATCTGAATCGCGGTCCAACTGTCGTTCAGCCTGCCGAACAGTGCGTAACGATTGAAGGACGTCATGCTGCAGGAGGCGTTGCCAAAGGGCTCTCCGACAAAGGTCCAAGAGGCTCCCCCCTGCGTTTCGCAGGTACCGTGAAAATCAGTTCTCGTGACAGTAAAGCCGCCAGGGAACCAGTTTCGAATGTCGCCTGCGTAGATGCTGTCTCCGACAAAGTCTGCGAAGCCATTGGGAGGATCAGGGATCAATGCGTCCACGGGAGCCCCGAACCACTTCCCACTCTTGCCGCTGAGGAGGGCATTCGCCTTGCCATTATTCACGAAGTCGATGCAGTCGATCAGGCTACCGCCGATGTCGTAAAACGTGTAGGACCGGGGTCCCGGCTGGACTGCCTTGGCTGGAGTCGCAGCCATGACGCAGGCCAAAACAATCAATAGGGAAACAGCCACACTCGCTCTCATTCTCATAAGCGTCTCCTTTCAATGGTTTCTGTAAAGCTTCAAGTGAAAAATACTGCTTTGCCTGCTTCCATGTCAAGGGAATCGAAAGCAGTTTCTCAATCGCCATCGGTTGGCCGGGCTGCATGGAAGTCGCCCCGAGTTGCATCTTCCCGCCGTTCCGGCGGTTACGGGAATGGCTACCCGCTGTGTCGGAGTTGCCAAAGAACCGAAGTCGGACTAACCTAGGCGATCGGCAGATTTCACTGGAATCTGTCCTTGAGGAGAAGAGGACTCGTTGGCATGCTGAGAATCAGAGCTTTGGGATTGTTCGTGGGCGGCGTCCTGTTCACGATGTCGCCAGTCCCGGGATTTGCCCAGGCGCGTGAACCGGAAAGCGCTGCGAAAGCTCTTCGCATGCGCCAGGAGATCACCGACTCGAGATTCTCACCACCCACCACAGAGGTGATGATCACGACTCTGGGAAGTGGCGCTTTTCGACTCGATACCGAGCTCGATTCAGAGGGCGAGCCTTTGGTCAGCAGCATCTTCCGGGTGGATAAGGATGGCTTTCTCATTCTCTTCCACGACAACCAGGAGGCCTCTCGTCAGGATAGGCAGCAGCTCAGACTCGTTGCCGAGCGTCGCAAGGCTGTCGAGAAGCGACTCGAGGAGCGACTGGCCGAGGATCCCACGGGCGAGGCTGCCGCGCACGGCAGGATGCTCGAACTTCGGAAGGAAACGGCTCGGCTCGAAGCCGAGAAAGACCAAGAGGGGAAAGAAGTCGGGATGCGATTCGAGAAGACCTCGGAAACCGGGGAGCTCCTGGGATATCCGTGGAACAAGTATCGACAAGTCCGCAAGGGTCTGCTGGTGCAGGAGCTCCTGGTCACGCCGTGGGCCGATCTCGGCATCGGGGAGGAAGCAGCGCTGGTGTTCGAGCGGATGTCCCGTTTCGCCGAAGATGCCATGGAGATTGCGGGCGGAGCAAGTCGAATGGAGAATCCTTACGAGCCGTATTTGGAGGTCGGAGGGTTTCCCCTCGTCATTCGCTATTTCAACCTTCAGGGCGAGTGGATTATGGAGACCCGGGTAGTCTCTATCGAATCCGTTACGGGTAATAGCATGTTCGAGAACCCCGGATATCCTGAGAAGGGGATAGCCGAAGATCTGCCCGAGCTCGAGTGAGATCGGCTGCCGGCAATCGTCTTTTGAAGTCCAAAACCGTCGGTTGCGCGTGGAGTCTTAACAGTCAGGAGTGTCGTCACTATGAAGCGTGAGAGTCTTATTGCCTGCGCCCTGGCCATTGGAATTTCTCTGCACGGAACTTCAGAGGCTCAACTAGCAGTGTGTGATCGCCTCTGGTGTGGTGCAGTGGATTATGCAGTGGGCAGCAATCCCTCCGGAGTCGCTGCAGCGGACTTTGATGGCGACCGTCGCGTCGATCTCGCTGTAACCAGCGAGTCGCCCGACAAGGTCGGCGTGCTTCGCAATGTCGGCAACGGCACATTCGCCGCCCCCGTCAACGTGGCACTGGCCGGTGGCAGCGGTCCGCACTCCCTGGCGGCAGCCGATTTCGACGGCGACGGCGACGTCGATCTCGTGGTCACTCGTCACAACGAGAACGATGTGCAGCTCCTGATCAATACATCTGGCGTCTTCTCCCTAGGCGCCATCACCGGCGTCGATGGTACCGATCCCAGGCAGATCGTTGCGGGAGACCTCGACAATAACGGCTTCGTGGATGTCGTCACGGTGAATCGGGGCTCGGACAGCATCTCGGTGCTGCTTAACTCGGGCGGTGCGCTGGCCACGGCGGTGACCTATCCTGTCGGTGCCGACCCGAGGAGTCTGGCACTCGGCTATCTGGACAGCAACGCCGGCCTCGATCTGGCAGTCGCCAGTCATGGTGACCGAGAGGTCGAGCTGTACCTCAACGATGGCTCGGGGGTCTTCGCGGCAGGCTCGAGTCTCTTCGTGGGCGCTAGCCTCCGACCAGAGGGAGTCGCTATCGGCGATCTGGACGCCGATGGCGACAGCGACATCGCCAGCAGCACAACTGCTACGGTCGGTGGCTTTGTAAGCGTATTCCTGAATTCGGGCTCTGCAACATTTGGCGCGCCGGTCCATCACGATTCAGAGGCAACCGATCCCTCCTCCATCGTGATTGCGGATTTCGACCTGGCGTTCGGCAACGACATCGCCGTCCTCAACGGAGATATTCAGAATCCCATCACCGGCGATATCGAGTCGCTCGTGGCGGTTCTGAGCAATCTCGGTGCGGCAGACTTTGGCCTGCCGCGGCTCCTCGAGGTAGGGGAATCTCCGGCGGCTCTGGCGGTCGCCGACCTCTTCACCAACGGAGCCTTCCACCTGGTCAGCGCCAACCGAGACGAAGGCACCATCTCGATTCTGAAGAACAACAATGTGATCCTGGCGAGTGGTTTCGAGTGGGGAGACACCTTTCCCTGGTCGAGGACCGTTCCCGAGCTTCCCTAGCGGAGCCGTCGAGACATCGGGTTCAAGTTCGTTCCCGGCCCGATGTTCGTCGATCTTCAATACCGATGGGAGGCTGGTTGTTGAGGCTGTTGCTGAAGCGGGTCGACAGTATCCGCCCGTCTTGCGTCCTGGTCCATGAGCCAGGGTGACCAGCAAGCCAGATTCCGGGTTGCTGGTAGATGAAAGACGCGACTCCGGTGCGCCGTCTCAGTTTCCGATCTGGCCGTCGAGATCCAGGGTAGAGAAGACCAGGTCGAAGTTGTCGACGGCGTTGTCGTTCGCGGCGCGGACACCGGGACCCTCCTCCCAAACGACGTAGGCGAAGCCGCCTTCCGGTGCAGCGGCGACTCTCAAGAACCCTACCGGGTCACCCGACAGGCTCGGTACCATCAACTCGCCGTCTCCAGCGTCGAGGTCTGCCAGCCAGGCGCCATCGTTCAAGATGTTGAAGCGGCCGCCGAAGGAACCGAAGTATAGGTTGTCGTCGGCATCGGAGGAGACGACGGGCAACTTGCGGTCGCCGGCTTCGACAGCCCGCCCCAGGCGCAGCCACTGGCTGGGCTCGCCGGTCTTGACGTAGACGTCTCCTCCGCCACTGACCACATAGAGTGAGCCACTCGCCGAGGCCGTGCCGCTGGGCTCTTCGTCGTCGTTGCCGCTGACGCCGCCGCCGGCCCAGTTCTGACCCATGTCATTCGAGGTGCGGTAGGCGAGGTTGGTGGGCTTGCCGTGTCGATAGACGACGTGCACCGAGTCATCGACCGGATTCACGAACACGGTGCCGTAGACGTGATCGTTCCTGCCCAGCGGTAAGCCGTTGGCAGTGTCTGGATCCGGAAGGATGTTCAGGCTGTCGGCGCCCGACAGACGAAGTCTGGCACCCAGGTAGCCGCCGAAGGAGCCTCCTCGCCTGACGATATAGACGTTGTCCTGGCTGTCGATCGCGAGATCCGTGTCCCGATTCAAACTATCGCTGAAAACCGCCCAGCTAGTTCCGTTCCAGTAGGCGTACCGCCCGGAGCCGTTGCCTTGGCCTCCCAGCACATGAGGCCTGTCGAGCGAATCGACGACGATTCGAGGTTTGTTCCTGTAGCTCGCGAATTGATCGATACCGGTCCACTGTTCGCTGGACCATTCTGCTGACTGAGCGTCGTACCTTCGATACCAGAGCTTGCCGTCTCGGGCGTAGGCCAGGTGCACATTGGAGGTTGAATCGACCGCCAGCGCCGGGTAGGCCCCGGTCGCAACTAGCTGTGGGGTGCTACCGTCATGTGGAGGGTAGACGGAAGACCACGCACTGAAGTCTGCCGACTCGAAGCCGTCCTCCAGAATCGGTGGTTGAGCGGCTAGGAACCCGGCCAGGCCAAACGCGATCAGGAAGGACAAGAGGGCCGAGAGGCGGCCCCGACCGGGTCTCGATGGATGCTGGTTCGTCATTCTGCTGTTTAGCGCCATCACATACACCTATGCAAATCCGACGATTCCTGGGGGAGTCCCCGGGGCTTTCGTTCCCCAGAGGCCGCTGCGTAGCGGCCTCTGGGCGGCGCGTACTGTAGCAGAAGTCTCCTCTTCGGGCTATCGGGTGTCTTACACTCGACTCCGGGCTTCGTCCAACTTCAATATCGATAGTAGTCCGGCTTGTAGGGTCCTTCGACGGGTACGTCGATGTAGTCCGCCTGCTCCTGCGACAGCACGGTGAGCCGCACGCCGAGCTGCTCGAGATGCAGGCGAGCAACCTCTTCATCGAGTTGCTTGGGGAGCATGTAGACCTTGATCGAGTAGGCGTCACGGTTGACCCACAGCTCGATCTGGGCCAGGACCTGATTCGTGAAGGAGGCCGACATCACGAAGCTGGGGTGGCCGGTGGCGCAGCCCAGGTTGAGAAGTCGTCCCTCGGCCAGCACCAGCACGCTATGACCGTCGGGGAAGATCCACTCGTCGTACTGGGGTTTGATGTTGATGGTTTCGATGCCCTCGATCTTCTTCAGGCCGGCCATGTCGATCTCGTTGTCGAAGTGACCGATATTGCCGACGATCGCCTTGTCCTTCATCTTGGACATATGCTCGGCGGTGATGATCTCGTAGTTGCCGGTGGCGGTGATGAAGATATCGGCCTCCTGGACGACGTCCTCGAGCCGCACGACCTGGAAACCCTCCATGGCGGCCTGCAGCGCACAAATCGGATCGATCTCCGTCACCACGACACGCGCTCCCTGACCGCGCAGGGCCTGAGCGCAGCCCTTGCCAACCTCTCCGTAGCCACAGACAGCTGCCAGCTTGCCGGAAATCATGACGTCGGTGGCTCGATTGAGGCCATCGATGACCGAGTGTCGACAGCCGTAGATGTTGTCGAACTTCGACTTGGTCACCGAATCGTTCACATTGATGGCCGGAAACAGGAGGGTGCCTTCCTTCTCCATCTGATAGAGGCGGTGCACTCCTGTCGTGGTCTCCTCACTGACACCGCCTATGCCGGCGGCGATCGTGGACCAACGCCCGGGGTGTGCTGCCAGTTCCCTGCCGATCGTCTCCAGAATCACGCCCCACTCCTCGGGCTCGTTCTGACTGTCGAATTCAGGCAAGCTGCCTGCCATCTCGAACTCGGCCGCCTTGTGAACGAAGAGCGTGGCATCGCCGCCATCGTCGACGATCAGATCGGGCCCGGAGCCGTCCGGCCAGACGAGCGCCTCTGTCGTGCACCACCAGTACTCTTCTAGGGTCTCACCCTTCCAGGCGAAGACCGGCGTTCCCCTCGGGTCCTCGGGTGTTCCACCAAGCTCCGGTCGGCCAACCGCAACAGCGGCCGCCGCGTGATCCTGAGTGGAGAAGATATTGCAGGAGACCCACCGGACATCGGCGCCGAGACCGGTAAGAGTCTCGATGAGAACCGCGGTCTGCACGGTCATGTGCAGGCTCCCCATGATCTTGGCGCCGGCCAGGGGCTTGGTTTCGCCATACTTCGAGCGCAATGCCATCAGGCCGGGCATCTCCTGCTCGGCGAGACGGATCTCCTTGCGACCGGCCTCGGCCAGTGAGAGATCCGCGACTTTGAACGCCGGGCGATCGGTTGCCGCCTCGACAGCAGTGGGTGGTGTCTGGGTGGTGCTCATGATCATGTCTCCTGTTGATGTCGGATTGACTCGAGTCTCTAGTTGTCGTGTCTGATAGCTGATGCCTTGTCCCGTTCTCAGGCCCCGATTGCTTCTGGCTCTGGAACAGGCAAGGCCTTCTTCAGGGGTTGTCGGGCACTTGCCGCAAACAGGGCAGGACCTGCGGCGTCCGGGTCGGCTGGCACTGGGTGGAATCGAACCGCCTTGAGCCCCAACTCCTCGAACCAGCCTCTCATCTGGGTCTCGGCGAAACCGAGCCACAGATGCCCCATCTGCTGGCGGTATTCCTCTCGTTGGTGGGGAAGCATGTCGACTACCAGGAGACGGCCACCCGGTTTGAGGGCTCGCATGGCTTCTCCGATGGCCAATCGGGGCTCCGCCACATGATGCAGAACCAGCATCAGAATGGCGACATCGAGCTCTCCATTGCCGACTGGGAGTGCTTCCAGGCGCCCCCGGCGAAGGTCGACGTTGAGCATCGCCTGCAGACGCGATCGCGCGGTATCCAGCATCGCCTCCGACTCATCGACGGCGATCACCCTGTGGACCCATGGGGCAAGCGTCGAGGAGGTCTGTCCCGTGCCGCAGCCCAGGTCGCCGACGACCCAGCGGGCATCCAGGAGTCCGACCAGCCCCTCGAGGTCGAAGCGCTGTCCGAAAAGCTCGCTGCGGACCGCGGACCAACGATCGGCCGCCGAGGCGAAGAACTCCTGGGATCGAGACAGGCGCTGTGCCAGGATGCTCGCCAGCCGCTGCCGATCCTGGTCCACTGCCGTCGTCGCCATGACCTGCTCCCGCACGAGAGCCCAGAGCTCGCGATCCGGCCCGCTGAGCGCCACCGCGTTGGCCAGATAGAGCCGGCTGGTACCCTCTCGCCGTGCGACCACCCAGCCGCCTTCATCCAGCGCCTTCAGGTGACGACTCACCGAGGACTGGGGCATCTGCAGCACCGCGCAGAGCTCCGAAACGGTCAGCTCCTGCCCTTCCAGCAGGAGGAGGATCCGGCAGCGCAGTGGCTCCCTCAGGGTCGACATGCTGTCGAACACCGAGGCCGTTCCATCAGTCGGCGGGGATTGTATTAATCCGTTCATCCGGATTGAAGGATAAATACAATAGCCAGCGCTGTCAAGGTCTGGTCAGACCGGCGGCAGAGTCTGTCAGGACAGGCTGGGATCAGGGGGCTCTAGGTGTGGCGACGCTCGTAGACCAGAAACGAGTAGGGATGGGCGTTTCGAACGTCTGCCGGATGGTCTTCGCGGAAGACCTCCTGCCATTCGCTTTCCTGCCAGGGCGGGAACAGGGTGTCGCCTTCGCTGTCGGAGTGAACTCGCGTCAGATACAGGCGATCCGCGGCAGGAAGGGCCTGGGTATAGATCTCCGCTCCGCCGCCGACGAAGGCCTCGTCGTCCGCGTTGGATCGAGCCAGCTCTATCGCTTCCTCGAAAGAGGTGGCCAGGAGCACCCCAGCCGGCAAGGTCGGCCGACCTCGGGAGATCACCACTATTGTGCGACCCGGCAGGACGGCCCCGATTGAGTCGAAGGTCTTCCGGCCCAGAAGGAGATGATGGCCCATGGTCAGAGTCTTGAATCGCTGCAGATCGGCGGACAGGCGCCAGGGTAGGCCGCTATCGCGGCCAATCACCCCGTTGTCGGCAACCGCGACGATGATCGAGAGTCTCATACGGCGATCGGCGCCTTGATGTGGGGATGGGGGTCGTAGTCGTCGAGGGAGAAATCCCCGAATCGAAAGTCGAGCACCGAGTGGACTTCCGGGTTCAGGATCATGCTGGGTAGAGATCGGGGTTCGCGCTCGAGCTGCAGGTGAGCCTGTTCCAGGTGATTCAGGTACAGATGGGCGTCACCGAAGGTGTGCACGAACTCGCCCGGCTGCAGGTCGCAGGACTGAGCCACCATCAGTGTGAGCAGGGAATAAGAGGCGATGTTGAACGGAACTCCGAGAAAGACATCCGCGCTGCGTTGGTACAACTGGCATGAGAGGCGGCCCTCGGCGACGTAGAACTGAAACAGCAGATGACAGGGAGGCAGGGCCATGGTTTCGACATCGCCGACGTTCCAAGCGCTGACGATATGACGGCGCGAATCCGGGCTGCGTCGGATCTGCTCGATGACCTGGGTGATCTGATCGATGTTGCGGCCGTCGGCGGTCGGCCACGAGCGCCATTGGTAGCCGTAGATCGGTCCCAGCTCGCCGTTCTCGTCTGCCCACTCGTTCCAGATCCGGACCCCGTTGTCGTTGAGGTACCGGATATTGGTGTCGCCGGTCAGGAACCAGAGCAGCTCGTGGATGATGGAGGGTGTGTGGAGCTTCTTGGTCGTCAGCATCGGGAAACGCTCAGCCAAATCGAAGCGCATCTGGTAGCCGAAGATGCTGCGTGTGCCGGTTCTGGTGCGGTCCGGTTTGTCGACGCCGTTGTCCAGAATATGCCGCAGAAGATCCAAGTACTGTCTCATGGTGCTCAAAGGCTATTGATTTGACCGGACCGAAGCAACTGGGCTCGCTGTCGATGGGCCGTATAAGCTAGCCGGAGCTTTCGGCAAGTGCCGATGGCCGACAAGAGGATCAAGGGTAGCTCGGTTCCCGCAGGCTCGACCCCGAGCTTCGGAGTCTCGAGTTCAGTGCATGAGAAACCTGGTTTCCAAGCTGCGCGACACCGAGAGAGACGGTCAGAGAGCCCCGCGGTTCCCGGCGGTCTCGTTGGCGGCGTTCGGTCTCGTGGCGGCTTCGTGCCTGGCATTGGCGGCACAGGGAGCGTCTTCACAGGCTGCAGCACCCAATGTGGGCGGCTCGCCTCGAGTGCCCGTGGTCTTCGTTCCGGGAGTGACCGGTGTGGAGCTCCGGGAGGCCAGAAGTGCCAAGATCCTCTGGGGAAAGGGACACAATCTGATCTTCCCGAGGGATCGCGGGTACAACATCGCGAGGGCCATCGAGGTGGGGCAGAGCCGGTCCAGAGTGGAAGCTGGGGACGTCATCCGCCGGCTGCGACTGGCTGGTGTCGTGCGGAAAGCGGTCTATCAGCCTCTTGTAGAGCTGCTGGAGGCGAGTGGCTACCGCGTCGGCGACCTGGCCAATCCGCGGACCGAAGACTCGCTGTTTCTATTCGGCTATGACTGGCGCCAGAGCAATGTCGATTCCGCCCGTCAGCTGTTGGAGCGGCTGGAGCAAGTGCACCTGGCCCGCGGTGAGTCTCGAACCCCGGTAGTTCTCGTTTGCCAGAGCAATGGTGCACAGCTGTGCCGGTACCTGGCGCGGTACGGCTCCGCGACGCTGCAGCAGGCCGAGGCCGGACAGACCGAGATGCCCGCCACCCTGGACATTCAAAAAGTGGTTCTCATGGGTGCCTCGAACGGGGGCTCCCTGCGCATTCTGAGAGAGCTGGATCGGGGGAGGAAATACGTCCCCTGGGTGGGTCGAAGGTGGGCTCCAGAGGCCTTCTTTGGGTATGAGTCGCTATACCAGGACCTTCCGTCCTATACCGACGATCTGTTCGTCGACGACGAGGGCAGACCGATGCCGGTGGATCTCTATGATGTCGCCTCGTGGAAGAAGTACCAGTGGTCGGTCTTCGCTCCCTCAGTGGAGAAACGGTTGGCGAAGGGCCGGTCACCAGAGCTCTTTGGTGATGTCACCGCGAGGGAGGCCTTTCTGGCCCGGGCTCTGAGACAGGCCGAGCTTGTTCAGACGCTTCTGCGACGTGACTCGGGGGGATCGACAGCAGGTCGGTACTACCTGATTCGCAACGACTTCAGCGACACGATCGCCAGGGCTCTGCTGGTCGAGGACGAGAGTGGATGGAGGACATACTTCCTGGGTGACGAGGCCCTGAATCGATTTCCGACGCTCCTCGATCGGCTCGGGGCGGCTGGTGACGGCCATGCCACCCTGGCAAGCCAAGAATGGCTCTCGGCGCCCGAAAGGGAGCGCTTGAGTCCCGAGGTCATGAATGTCGAGGGCACGCACTTCGACATGATCCACAACCCACAGGCTCAGCGCTATCTCCTGGAGATTCTCTCCGAGCAAATCCAGGAGGATCCTTCGCCATCTCTGGAATGAACGGCTCGGCCCCAATCAGGCCCCCGGCAGGGAAAGCCTCCTTCTGGCAGTCCCTGAGGCAGGCCGTCCATGGCTCCCAGGAGGATTTCACGCAAGGGGGCCTGAGTCGCGCCATCGTTCTGTTGGCCATTCCCATGGTGCTGGAGATGGTCATGGAGTCGGTGTTCGCTATCTGCGACGTCTTCTTTGTCTCTCGATTGGGAGCCAACGCCGTGGCTACCGTCGGATTCACCGAGTCTCTCCTGACGCTGGTCTTTTCCCTGGCGATCGGTCTCAGCATGGGGACCACCGCGCTGGTGGCCCGAAGAACTGGTGAGAAGGACCCGGAGGGGGCCAATGTCGCGGGAGCTCAGGCCATTCTGATCGGCCTCATCGCGTCTGTGGTCGTCGGTGCAGTAGGGATCCTGACCGGGCCAGCAGCACTGTCCCTGCTGGGAGCCTCCGAGGATGTAGTCGCCATGGGCTCGGGCTATGCCCGGATCCTGCTAGGCGGTTCCGGCACCGTGATGCTGCTGTTCATCATCAACGCGGTCTTCCGCGGCGCCGGAGACGCTGCGGTTGCGATGCGGGTCCTGTGGTTGGCGAATCTGATCAATCTGGTTCTCGATCCCTGCCTCATCTTCGGGCTCGGCCCCTTTCCGCAGTTGGGCGTCGCTGGAGCAGCTGTCGCGACGACAGTGGGGCGTGGAACTGGCGTCGCCTATCAGTTCTGGGTGCTGGCGAGAGGCACCAGCCGGGTGAGGATTCGCCTGTCGGAGATTCGACTCGTTCCAAGGGTCATGACGGCGCTTTTGAGGGTCTCCTCCGGAGGCATCTTCCAGGTGCTGGTCGCCACCTGCAGCTGGGTGGCCCTGGTTCGCATCATCGCGCTGTTCGGCTCGACGGCCGTCGCCGGCTACACCATCGCCATCAGGGTCGTCATCTTCTCCATCTTGCCCGCCTGGGGAATGGCCAACGCCGCTGCCACACTCGTGGGCCAGAACCTGGGTGCCGGGAAACCCGACCGAGCCGAGCGCTCGGCCTGGCTCACCGGGCTCTACAACATGGTCTTCCTCGGCTGCATCGCGGCGCTCTTCCTGGTCTTTGGAGAATCGATCATCAGCCTGTTCTCGCCGGACCCGGGCGTGCTGGCCATCGGCACGGAGTGTCTGCGGATCATCAGCTATGGGTACCTCTTCTATGCCCTCGGCATGGTTGTGGTGCAAGCCTTCAACGGTGCTGGCGACACCACGACTCCATCCCTCATCAACTTCTTCTGCTATTGGCTTTTTCAGATCCCTCTTGCCTATTGGCTGGCCGTGTCCTCGGAGATGGGCCCGCGCGGAGTCTTCTGGGCCATCGCCATCGCCGAGACGATGATCACCCTGGTCGGTGCCAGCGTCTTTCGCTTGGGCCGTTGGAAGAAGCGGCAGGTCTAGGTTGCTGACTCGTCTCGGGAGGTTTCGAGAAGAAGGGACCTGGGGAGCCTGTCCCCTTGGGATCGAGTCGGGGTAGTATCGACAAGTCTCTCGTGTGGAAGAATCCTGCATCTCGATGAAACTGGAGGGCAGCTCCACCTCCTGGGACCTGGCTATGGTTGGTCACCGCAAACGTATCGGCATCTTCGGTTGGGGCATCGTGGCTCCCAAGTCCCCCGATGTCGCATCCTTCGAGAAGAACCTGATATCTGGCGAGACCTGGCTGGAGCCCTTCAATGGGTTCGGGCCCGACAATTTCCTGGTCGGCAATCCGCAGTTCGACTTCAGTGTCTACAAGGAGTGGATCGATCAGCGCTTCGAGCCCCGAAAGTACGCCCAGCTCGATGCCAAGATGGGCAACATGGTCAAGTACGCCATCGGCGCCTTCATCCAGGCGCTGGGTCAGAACCCGGGTATCGAGGAGAAGCTGCAGGAGCTCGGGTCCCAGACCCACATCTACGTCGGCACGGGGCTGGGCGACCTGGCCACCAACTTCCGGATCGGACGAGACTACTTTCGGGCCCAGCGGCGTTGGAAGCGCTTCTGGTGTCAGGCGGAGCACAATCCGCTGTTGGCCGAATTCCGCGCAGCGGACCCGACAGATCAGGACCGCATGAGGCGTGAGATGGGGGTACCGGACGATCCTGTGCAGCTCGGCAAGCAGGACGAACACTACGAAGAGGCCGTGGATGAATGGCTGGACTTCTGGGTGCGCGAGTCCCCGAGCCTCCAGGACTATCTGACTAGATTGCGCGAGGTCGAATCCGAAGGAATCGGTGAGGACATCGACAAAGGCAAGGGCTCTGTCATTCGGCGCAAGGCATCCGCGCGGAAGAAGCTGAACGCCCACTACGGCTGCCCTTTGGAGCCCTGGAACGCGGTCGAAGCAAAACTGCTGTGGAACATCCCGAACATTCCGGCGGCGCAAATCTCCATGCTGGGTCGGATTTCCGGCCCCGCCGTGGCCCCTATTGCAGCCTGTTCGGGCTTCGGCACGGCACTCAAGTTCGGTGTCAGTGCGATCCAGATCGGAGAAGCGAAGGCTGCAGTCATCGGTATGACCGATCCAGAGCCGCACCCATTGACTGTGGGATCCTTTTTCGCCGCAAGGGTGGTCTCGCAGGACGGCCAGGTTTCCAAGCCCTTTACCGGCATGCGGGGCACCCATGTCTCCGGCGGCGCCTGCATCTGGATCATCGGCGATGCGGACTACTTCCGTGGGCTGGGGATGAAGACCGTCGGGCTCGAGGTCCTCGGAGTGGCGATCAACTCGGATGCCGATCACATCATCACGCCCTCCCAGGAGGGGCCTCGGGCGGTCATCCAACAGTCGCTCGATGCTGCCGGCGTGAAACCGGAAGAGGTAGCCACGTGGGACATGCACGCTACCGCCACGCCGGGCGATTGGACCGAACTGCAGAATATCCTCTCGGTCGTTCCAGGCGTCACTCGGCTGACGGCGCGCAAGGGTTCTTTCGGCCACGGAATGTCGGTCTGTGGAGGCTGGGAGCTGACGGCCCAGCATCTCGGTTTCGCGCAGGGGATCCTGCATCCGGTAGACCTGGAAGAAGACGAGATCCATCCCCAGATTCGGCCCCACCACGATGCCCTGGTGCGGCATGAGACGCTCGAGCTCAAGGACCGGGTCGCCGGTAAGCTCAATATGGGGGTTGGCGGAGTCAACGCCTGCGTGATCAGTCGACTCTGGGAGCCCGAGGAAGCCGCGGATGCGGACCTGGCGGAGATTCCTGCAGGTGATCCCTCACCAGCTTGAAACTCCCCCGCGACTCTCTCAAGCAGTCAGATCGGCGATCAGACCGTCGGGGGTGGCGCTTCTGGTATGCCTGGACGGCGTTCGATACCCTCTGGTTTCTCGACCGGCTGGGCGAGCGGTGGCTTCTTCCTCAGACCCAGAGCATCGGCGACCAGTTGACGTTTCATGAGCTGGATGGCCTTCGCCGGATCGACTCCCTTCGGACAGACCCGCGAGCACTCGCCGGCGAAATGGCAGCGCCAGGGGCCGACTTCGCCGGCCAGGACTTCTTTGCGTACCTCGAAGCCGTCATCTCTGGTGTCGGTGTTGTAGCGGTGTGCTTGAGCCAGAGCCACGGGTCCCGAATAGACCGGGTCGGTGGCACAGGTGGGGCAGGCGGCCATGCAACAGGCGCACTTGATGCAGTAGGAGAACTGCAGGTAGGCCTCCATCTGTTCGGCCGATTGGTAGTACTCACGGGTCGGCTCCTCCTGCTCGGCGGTATCGGCGCGGAGGATGTAGGGCGACAGAGCCGTGTGGGCGTCGAACAGCGGTCGGAGATCGGGGACCAGGTCGCGGACGATCGGGAAGTTGGCCAACGGGGCCACGGTGACGACGGCGGTGCCCAGCTCAGCGATCTGCGTATTGCACCCCAATCCGGCCTTGCCGTTGATCAGCATGCCACAAGATCCACAAACCCCCATGCGGCACGATGCCCGCCATGCCAGGGTTGGATCGATGGTCTCCTTGACCTTCCACAGGCCGTCCAGGACGGTCATGCCGACCTCGTAGGCGATCGGGTACTCCTTCCAGACCGGCTCCTTGTCTCGGCCGGGTGCGAAACGTCGGATCCGAAAGACGATCTGCTCGGGTAGGTTGCCGTTGCTCATCGTCATCCCCTAGGTGAGAGAAGCCACCTGATGGCCGACCCAAGCGGCCCAGGTGCCGAAAATGAAGAGGCCGACGCCGACCAGGATGAGGACCCAACTGAGGGCCTTTTTCAGGGGCGGGGCGGGATCGAGCTCGAAGAGAATGTTGCGCAGCCCGTAGAGGCCATGAAAGAGAGCCGCTCCGAGTAACAAGATATAGGTCACGGTAAAGGCCATGCTCTGGCCCCGGGCCACGACGTTGGCCCAATCGATCGGATGACCACCCGCCGGGTTGAAGATGCCCAGCAGGGCATCCAGATGCATGATTGCCATGTGCAGCCCGAGAAGGAACAGGATGATCGCACCGGCTGCCAGGTGCCATGTCCACAGCTTCTGGTCACGCATTGCTGATCACTCCCTTTCCTCAGTGCCAGACGAAGAAGTCGAGGGCTCCGACCACCACGAGAACGGCGATGAGGAGCAGCGCTCCGAGCGCCCAGGGTCGTTGGTCGTCGAGACAGGTGCGGTATGGGTAAATGGGCTCGATCGGTTTGCCGATTCCCCAGCCGAGCTCGGCAAAGAAGAGCCTCACCCCGTTGATGGCGTGAAAGGCGAAGGCGACGAACACCAGGTACTCACCGAGCACGAACAGTGGGCCGCTCACCCTCGCCATGCTTGCCTCCCAGGCTCCTTCGCCGAGAGCCCTCGAGGAGGTCACGACAACGTGCACGAGAAAGTAGGCCAGCAGTCCCAGACCCGTGATGCGGTGAAGGGTGTAGAGGTACCGATCCGGTCCCCAGCTACCGCCCCCGACCCAGCCCCAGATGCCAAGCCGATTGGGATGACGTCGGTCTTTCTCCATTTCTCCACCTCTCTTCAGTACTTGCGTTCCACCGGCTTCCAATGGGTGGTGGTCACTGGCTTGTAGTCCAAGCGTGGGCCACTTTCGGTGCGCCAGGCGAGCGTGTGTCGCATCCACTTCTCATCGTCTCGATCGACGAAATCGCGGCGCGAATGGGCGCCTCGCGACTCTTCTCGGGTCAACGCACCAGCTACAGTCACTTCTGCCAGGTCCAGGAGATTCTCCAACTCCAGAGCGTGGAAGAGGTTGGAGTTGTAAACCCGACTCTTGTCGGCAACCGGCGCTCGAGTCGAGCGATCTTTGATCTCGCGGATGATCTCCAAGGCCTTGGCGAGACCCTCACCCGTTCGGTAGACACCGGCGTACCGGTCCATGGTGCTGCGCAGCTCCTGGCGCAACCGATAGAGGTTCTGATCCCCTTTTCTGTCTAGCAACTCGGTTATGCGAGCTGCGCTGGCGGCCAGCTGATCGCTGGTGAGCGCGGCCGGTTTCGGCAGCTCACCGAGCCGGTCGGCGATCTCGCCCCCGGTGATTCCACCCCAGACCAGGCACTCGGCCGTCGAGTTGGAGCCCAGCCGGTTGGCGCCGTGAAGGGACACGCAGGCGGCCTCGCCCGCGGCCCAGATCGCCGGACAGCGGGTCGCCCCATCGATATCGGTTTCGAGTCCCCCCATCGAGTAGTGCGCCACCGGTCGGATGGGAATGGGACTGTCGATGGGGTCGAGGCCAACGAACTTCATGCAGACTTCACGGATGAGAGGCAGTCGGGTGTTGATCCGGTCGGCCCCGAGATGGGTCAGGTCGAGATGGAGATAGTCGAGTCCGTCGGGCCCCTTGAATCCTCGCCCCTCCAGGATCTCGGTTGTTTCGGCGCGCGAGATGACATCGCGTGGACCGAGCTCCATCTTGTCGGGTGCGTAGCGCTCGAGGAATCGCTCACCTTCCGCGTTGCGCAGGTAGCCGCCTTCACCGCGACACCCTTCAGTCATGAGAATTCCCGACGGAATCAGGCCGGTGGGGTGGAACTGCAGGAATTCCATGTCTTCCAGGGGCAGGCCGGCGCGATAAGCCATAGCCAGCCCGTCGCCGGTGACACTCTGTGAGTAGGTGGTGAAGCCGAAAAGCGTTCCGGCTCCGCCTGCGGCGATGAGAAGGGCCTTGCCCTGCAACGTCACTAGATCTCCGGTCGCGGCATGGATGCCAGCCAGGCCGATGAAGTCGTCGCCCTCCATCAGGATGTCGCTGACGAAGAACTCGTCGTAGCGGGTGAAGTTGTCGAATTTCAGCAGCGTGTCGTACAGCGTTTGCATCTCGAAGAAGCCGGTCTTGTCAGCAGCCAATGTGGCGCGGGGGTAGGAGTGCCCTCCAAAAGGCCGCTGCTCGATGCGACCGTGCTCGTCGCGTGTCCAGGGTATTCCCCAATGATCGAGGAGATAGATCTCCTTGGGTGACGCGTTGACAAAGCGATAGACGACATCCTGGTCGGCCAGGAAATCGGCTCCCTTGACGGTGTCCCAGGCGTGCAGATCGATCGAGTCTCCTTCATCGGTACGGAGCATCGCTGCCGTACCCCCTTCGGCGCATACCGAGTGGGCGCGCATGAGCTGCACTTTCGAGACGATTCCGATATCGGCCTTGCCGTTGGTACGCTGCGCGATTTCTACAGCGGCACGCAAGCCGGCGAGACCAGCTCCGAGAATCAAGACATCGTGGCCAAGGCTCTGATCCATCAGCCATCTCCTAACGGGGCGTCGTGGGAATGTTAAGGGTCGGACAATGCCTGACCCGCCCTTATCGGGCACTGACAACTGTAGGCAGTGAGGCCCCGTTTTGCACCACTCGAAAGGGCGGAAAGCGTGGCTACTCAAGGGGGTGGGGTGGGGGGGCTGGTAGGGTGGTTTCGAATGCGAAGAATGAGGGGCTTGCTTCCAAACCACGTGCTCCTCCTCGCGTATTGACCATGAGAGACCCGAATCTCGTGGGCGGCGCTGACAGTCGCCCGGGGTCGTCTTTGGCAAAGAAAGTGGAAGAAGGAGAGACATTGCCATGCGAAAGATTCTTGGGAGCTTGGCCGAAGTGTTGTCCCATCTGTGGCGAGCGCTCGATCAGGTCCGCAGGCTGGTCGTCAATCTGTTGTTCCTGCTGCTGGTGTTTGTCTTGCTGTCGTGGCTCCTGACCGATGACCGGCCGCAGGTCCCCGACAGCACGGCTCTGGTCGTCGAGCCGGTAGGCGGGCTGGTGGAACAGCTCTACGGCACTCCTGACGAGAGAGCGCTACTGAAACTCCTTGGCCGTCACCGGCCCGAGAGCCTGGCGCGAAGCGTTCGTGAAGCCATTCATGCGGCAGGCGGGGACGACCGCGTCAAAGTCCTCTACTTGGATCTGAACCGGCTGGGTGGAGCGGGTCTCGGCACGCTCCAGACCTTGCGGCGGGACATCGAGGAGTTCAAGGCTACGGGCAAGCCCGTGCTCGCGTCGGCGGATGTCTATTCGCAATCTCGTTACCTCTTGGCGGCCTCGGCGGACGAGATCATGGTTCCTCCCATGGGCTTGGTCTGGCTTCCCGGATTCAGCAGCTACCGCAACTACTACAAGGATGCCTTGGACCGGCTCGAAGTGGATTGGAACGTCTTTCGGGTCGGCGAGTACAAGTCGGCCGTCGAGCCCTTCATGCGGAGCGACATGTCCCCTGAGGTTCGACAGAATCGGCGGCGCTGGGTCGAGGAGCTCTGGGGGGTGTACCGGACAGAGATCGCCACGGCAAGAGGACTTTCGCCCGAGGCTATCGCGACCTACTCCAGCGAGTTCCACCGCAAGCTGGCCGATCATGCTGGGAAATCTGCGGTCGTGGCCGAAGCCGAAGGCCTGGTCGATCGCGTCGTCCATCGGGACGAGGTGCAGGATCGGCTGATCGAGATCGTGGGCGAGGACGAAAAGGACCACTCCTACCATCGGATCGACTACCTCACCTACCTGCAGACGATCGAAGAGCCTGGCGAAAAGACCGAGAACGTGGTGGCCGTGGTGGTGGCCAAGGGTGCGATCTACAATGGCAGCCGGCCGCCGGGCAGCATCGGCGGCGACTCCACGGCCGAACTGATTCGAAGAGCGAGGAACGACGACGAAGTCAAAGCGCTCGTCCTGCGCGTCGACAGCCCGGGAGGCAGTTCCTTCGCTTCCGAGATCATCCGGCGGGAGGTCGAGTTGACGCGCACCTCGGGCAAGCCGGTGGTGGTTTCCATGGCATCGGTGGCCGCCTCCGGGGGGTACTGGATTTCCATGTCGGCCGATCAGATCTGGGCTCAACCGACAACGATCACCGGCTCGATCGGCATCTTTGCCATGGCACCGACCTTCCAGAGGACTCTCGCCAGGCTCGGCATCCAGAACGATGGGCTCGGCACCGGACCCTTCGCCGGCACCCTGCGACCAGAACGTGAGCTGCCCGGCGAGGTGGTGGAAGCCATGCAGTCGGGCGTCGAGGCTGGCTATCATGAGTTCATCGATCGCGTCGCGGAAGAGCGCGGCATGACGGTAGAGCAGGTCGATCAGGTGGCTCGGGGCCAGGTCTGGACTGGTGCCGAAGCCTACCGCCTCGGTCTGGTGGATGCGCTGGGTGGCTTGGACGAGGCACTGGCGGCCGCCGCCGAGACAGCCGGCGTGCTCGACGATTATCGGGTGGCTTTCATCGAGCAGGAGGCCGGAATGACCTCCAGGTTCTTGGCTGCGTTTCTCGAAGGGGCCTCAGGCCAGCTAAAGGGTTGGAGGTGGTCGCGTCTCGGACTCTCGGATCGCTGGCTTGGTGTCGAAACTCTACTCGGCGAAGTAACAGGATTGAGCGACTTCAACGATCCCGGTGGCCTCTACGCCTACTGCTTCTGCGACATCGAGTGAAGGTGGACAAACGTCGATTTCTTCTATGATGCAGGTGACCGATCGAGTTCCGGTGCAGGCCGCGAGTGTCTGCCCGCGGAGCCCGTGGTTCGATTCAAGCGCATGTCCGCCAAGAAAGCCACGAAGTCCGCTCCTGTCCAGGCCGCCGTCCTCAAGGCCCTGATTCGGGGTTTCGCCATTTTGCCGTTGAGTTGGGCGCAGTCTCTCGGGGCCCTCGTCGGCTGGCTGCTTTGGCGGATTCCGAATCGCCTCCGGCGGACAACGCAAAGCAACCTCGATCTTTGTCTGCCGGAGCTGACGGACGATGAGCGTCGACGATTGGCAAAGACGAGCCTCATCGCAAGCGGCAAGACCGTTGCCGAGGTCGGGGCGGTCTGGTTCTGGCGCACGGAGAGGCTGCTGGATTGCATCGAGGGGGTCGAGGGCGAGGACCACCTGCTGCGGGCACTCGAAGCGAAGCGGGGAGCGCTGGTTCTCGTCCCTCATCTCGGAAACTGGGAGATCCTGAGCCGGTATCTACAGGTCAGGACTCAGGTGATGGCGCTCTACCGTCCGCCGCGGATCGTCGAGATGGACACCTTCATTCGCCAAGCGAGAGAGCGTCACGGAGCCGAGCTCGTGCCGGCCGATCGCTCGGGGATGCGTCGCATCGTCGAGGCCCTGACTGCTGGCGAAGGGGTCGGTATGCTGCCCGATCAGGAGCCCCTGAAGCAGCACGGGGTTTTCGCGCCTTTCTTCGGGACTCCCGCCCTTACCATGACCCTGGTGTCTAGACTGGCGCGAAGGTACGGAGCCGCTCCCCTGTTCGGGTACTGTGAGCGGACCGCGAAAGGTCGCTTCCGATTCCACTTTCAACCCGCCCCTGACGGGCTGGACAGCGAAGATCTCGAATTTGCAACAACGCAGCTCAATCGCGGGGTGGAACAGTGCGTGCGTCTTTGTCCCGAGCAGTACACCTGGAGCTACCGGCGGTTTCGCACCCGTCCACCTGGCGAGATGCAGGAGAGTCACTGAGGCAAAGACCGGGACCTGGCTCTGATGCTGAAGGGACTCTGCTCGTCGACGTCTCGACGCAACATCAGGGCGCGACGTCTCTCGATGTTCTCCAGCCAGATGGGCACAAAGACCCACAGGTCGCTCAGTCTGCGATCCAGGTCGTTCAGCAGTGAGACCAATCGTCGACTCAGGACGGCGTGAACCGTGATGAGGTCGTGGAGATTCTGCTCTCTGAGAGACCGATCATCGCCCGCATCTCGCTTCATTTGATCGACCGCACGGCGCCCGAGGTCGACGATCTCGATCACCATCTTCGATTTCGAGGGGATCTCCATCGCGTAGTCGTCGAGGATCTCCATTTCGTCGAAGCGGATGCCTCGCAGTGCCAGGATTTCGTTCAGGCGTGGTGACAGATCGTTGATGAGAAAGACCAGATACTCCTTGAGCTCGACCCAGAACTCGCCAAAAGGCAGATGCAGCTCGCGACGGATACTCTCCGAGACCGAAGTCAGGCGAGAGTAACGTGAGCTCTCGAGGCCCCGAAGGTACTTCTGCAGTCCCTTGACCGAAGCGAACAGCCATTCAGCCTCTTCGATGTCGCGAGGGAAGCGTCGAGAAAGAAAGTAGTCGGCATCCCGATCGCTACGTGGATCGGCTGCCAGCAGCTCACTGAAGGTGTCTTGCAGAAAGGCATGGAGCTTGCCGATCGACACACAGAGGAGCTTCCGTGCCTCGAGGATGCGTTCGGCAGGCAAATCTCGAGGAAACTGCTCCAGTTCCTCGAGGACAGTACCTTCGATCATGTCCAGGGAGCCGACAACACTCTGTCGAGCCTCTTCCAGAGGTGGGATGATCGACGGGTATTCGAGCAGCGAGACCAGTCGGGTGCTGATGAGCTGGGACACCCGGCGGACCTGGCGCCAGATCAGGTGCAGACGGGCAGGCGAGCAGTGGAGCAGAGCATAGTTGCTCTCCAGCACCTCCTCCAGGAGCTTGATACAACCCAGCAGAGAGCGGATCCGCGGGTTCTGCCAGCGGTACTTCTCCAGGTTCCAGTCCGCCAGCGTCACGCCTTTCGGCAGCACGACACGCTGATCTCCCACCTGGATCATGTACTGCGGCTTGGTCATGGCTCCCTGGTTCCGCTTCAGTCGGTGGATTGGCTCCAGCTTTGGATGCACCGCTACGACACGCGAATCATCGGTCTTTTCCCCGAGCTTGGCATCGGAATTCGTTACACCCCCTTGTTCGGAGGCTGACTGGTAGCATCGAGGCCCTGGCTGTCCCGTGGCTCGGAGGATGGGGCAACCTTGCTACCCTTCGCTTCGTAGGCTTCTGCAATGAAGGTTCGAACCCAACTCGTCGTTGCATTTCTCTTGTTGTCAGTGGTTCCCCTGGCGGTGTTGGTCCTTTTCAGCTACGCCACTTCCCAGCGGGCGTTCCGGGATGCCGTGGCGGCGGAATCGCAGGTCCTGGCAGAGGAGATGAGTGACCGACTGGCGTCTGTGCGCCAGGATCTCAGTCAACGTCTCGCCAGCCTTTCCAGGCTTCCAGTGCGACATCTCGTTTCCTCTGAGGAGAATGAGGCCGATCCCAGCCAGGTCTACACCGCGCTGATGACCCAGATGGGCGACATGTCGCAGCTGGTGGAGTCCTTCGAGTTCACACCTTTGGAGAGCTCCGAAATTCAACTCGAAGGGACGGTTGTTGTGGAGGGCGATCGAGACCTCGAGTCCTTCGTTATCTATCCGTCAGAGCTCCTGGCAGGGGCGCTCGAGAAACTGGAACGGCGGGGCTTGAGTCTGGAAGAGTCGGGCATCTCGAGGGAGTATCTCGAGGGTATTACCCAGGAAGCCATCCGCACCCGAAAGGGCTTGGAGGTTGCGGAGCTGGAAGCGCTGCAGGCGCGGGGTCAGGAAATGGAGGCACTCCTGGGCGCCGAGTTCACGGCGCCGGTTCTCCGAGGCGACGAGATCGTCGGCCAGCTGAAAGCCTTGGTGCCCCCTTCGCAGATCCTCAGGCAGGTGCTGTCTCGGACATCGAGAGAGCAAGGGGAGATTCCCTATGCCCGAGATGCGGATGGCAACCTGTATCTGGACCAGCGGGAAGACCGAGAGCTGCTCACCGAGATCGGGGTCGCCGAAGAGAAGACTGGCCTGGCGCTCAGTTCGCCGTCGCTCTCTCCGGACTGGATCGTGGTCGAGACGCCGGACTCTGAAGCGGGTCTGATTTTCGGTGTGGCAAGGCCTGTCCAGGAGTCGCTCAGGGGTATCCGCCGCACCGCGGTGCAGAACTTCACCTACGGAATGGGACTCGTGTTTCTGGCCCTGATCGGGGTTGTTGCGTTGTCGAAGCGCATGACGAGCAAGCTGACTCTGCTGACTGAGGGTGCGGAGCGGCTCGCCGATGGAAATCTCGAAGCGCGGGTGCCGCTTTCTTCTCGCGACGAGTTCGGGCAGCTGGCCCGCACCTTCAATCGCATGGCGCAAGAGCTTCGTCAGCACCAGGACCAGATCCTTGAGCAGGAGGTCCAGCAGCGTCTGCTCGAAGCGGAGAACGAACGCAAGGGGCGCGAGCTGGAGGAGGCCCGGCAGTTTCAGCTTTCGCTCTTGCCCAAGACCCTTCCCCGCCACCCTGAGATCGAGGTCGCGGTTTTGATGCGCACCGCCACCGAGGTGGGTGGTGATTACTACGACTTTTTTTCTGCCGAAAGCGGCGCCTTGACAACCGTCATCGGTGATGCAGCCGGCCACGGCGTCAGGGCAGGAACCATGGTGACGGTGGTCAAGGGTCTGCTGACCGCCAGTGCTGCCGAGGCCGACCTGGCCAAGTTGTTGGGCGGCGCCGCGGCGGCCATCAAGCAGATGAATCTCGACCGCATGAACATGGCCGCCACCCTGGTTCGAATCGACAACCGGAAGATCAGCATTTCGGCCGCTGGAATGCCTCCGGTGCTCGTCCATCGTCGAGCTACGAGCTCCGTAGAGGAGGTTGGCCTGACCGGTCTACCTCTCGGCAGCATGGCCGAGGCCAGTTATGACCAGTGGAGATCCCACTTGGAGCAGGGCGACACGGTGCTGCTGATGACCGATGGTTTCCCCGAGCTGATGAACCTCGAGCAGGAGCCTCTGGGGTACGAGAGGGCTAGCTCCCTCTTTCGGGAAGTAGCGGATGAGACCCCGGAAGAGATCACGAGCCATCTCGCCGAGGCTGCCCAGGAATGGACTAGGGGAAAGCCGCCAGTCGACGACCTGACCTTCGTAGTGCTCAAGATGAAAGAAAGCGCGTAGGAGCCGAGTCGCTCCTACGCGCTTGCCCAAGGAGGGGCGTGCAGGCAGGTTACTGCGGGTTCAGGGTGACGCTGCCGCTGAAGCTCTCGACTCTCACCTGGGCATCGCCCGAACCGATGGTGAAGTCGAGTCGCTTGCCTGGCGCATAGCGGCTCGTTCTCTCAGCCTCGCCGCCACCGAAACCGTTGTCGATGCCGCCACTGAAAGTCTCGACCTGGAATCGCGCCGAGGTGTCCGCAGGCAGGTTGAGCACCACGCTGCCACTGTGACTCTCCGCACTCAGGCGAGCGCCAGGTGAGAGGGCTCCGGTGAAGCGGACGGAGCCGGAGACGGCCTCGAACTCCCCTTGCTCGATGTCGCTGGCCTCGACCCTGATCGAGCCACTGACTGTAGCCGCTTCGACTCGTCCGGCAACACCGGAAAGCTCGATTTTGCCGCTGACCGATTCGGCGACGGCCAGGGTCTCTGAGCCGGAGAGCTCGATGCTGCCGCTCACGGTTTCCACGTCGGCACTGGTTGGTGCGCCATCGACAGTGACCTCGCCACTGACGGACTCCAATTCCAACCGACCATTGACCCCGGAGACGCGAATGCTGGCACTGACGGTCTCGATGGCCAAGGAACTTCCGGCTGGCAGCCAGATCTCGAGGTCCGAGTCGAGGTCGCGATGGCGCCTGCCGTAGCTGTCAGGGATCTCCACTTCGATATCGAAATTGTCGTTGCTGCCGGAGAAGTCAAGTCCGTCGGTATCGTCGCCAAGGACACCGGTCACCTTGATCTCTTCGCGGTCCCATCCGTGGATCTTCACCGAGCCGGCGAGATTCTCGATCTCCACCGTGGGAGTGGCAGAGGCTGACTTGGTGACGTCGACGCTCTCGCCGGCCCAGACACCACCGGCTGCCAGTGCGATTGCCATCAGGAGTAGTAGTTTCTTTTTCATGGTCGAATTCTCCTTGGTTCCTCGGGAATCAAACACGGCTCACACGCTGCAGGAGCCGTACTTCATGCTGATACTTCGCTGCCAGGAGCAGGCGCAGGCGACGGTCGTCGGGGTTCTCTTCCAGAGCCTGCTGGATATCCGCCACAGCCTTGTCCAGCACTAGCAAACTCTCTTCGACGGACTGAGAGGCTTCGGGACCGAGTAGATCCCGCCGGATCTCGATCGCTTCGACGAGATCGCGTCGCACGAGGAGCACTCGATCCTCGGAGCGAGCCAGATCGACCTTGGCCTGAGTCGCGGCATCGATCGCCATTGAGTCGGTGACGGCAACTGTGACCTGCTCACCGGGTTGGGTAGCCTGCTGCCTGAGCAGTAGTGGAATCAGCAGAACGGCCAACGCCAGGACTGCCGCCAGGGCCAGCCAGGAGCGATTCGCATTGCTCCAGCTCTTGGCTCGAGAGTCTTCGATCTGCTCGAGGATCGCCGGCCAAAGATTCTGAGCGGGGGGCACTCCAGGTGAGAGCTGCCGGGCCTGCGCCAGGAGGTTCTTCAGGTCCTCCATGTCGGCCCGGCAGGAGACGCAGGTCTCCGCGTGATGCTCCACGGCCTGCCGGTCTGCCTCGTCGAGGTAGCCGCCCAGATAGTCGTCTAACTGCTCCCGAGCCTGTTCGCAGTTCATCGTTTCAAGACCTCACGAAGTTGCTTGCGAGCACGGTGAAGGTGAGCCTTGGAAGTTCCCACTGCCAGGTTGCACAGGCTGGCGATCTCGCGGTGTTTGTAGCCCTCGATATCGTGAAGGACGAACACCATCCTGGCCTGAGGAGGCAGCTGCGAGATGGCCCTCTCCAGATCGAAGGTGGTCTCTGGCTTCGCGCCGCCGCCGTCGCCTCTCTCGGGCAGCGAATCGATCGCCGTCAGGCGGCTTTCCCACCGCCCCGTCGAGCGCAGATCTCCCAGAACCAGATTGACGGTCAGTCGATGCAGCCAGGTCCGGAAGCTGCTCTGACGCCGGAAGGAGCCCAGTTTCTGCCAGGCCCTGATGAAGGCCTCCTGGGTCAGGTCCTCTGCCTTGGCCGGGTTGGCGCACATTCTGAGGCAGAGCCCATAGATCTTGGAAACATGCTGCCGATAGAGCTCTTCAAAGGCAGTCGTATCACCCCGTTGGGCGTCGCGGACGAGATCGGCTTCAGACATGGGTTGGCGTTCGACAGCTCCCAGGAAGTCGGAAAAGTCGACAAGAAGGCCCGCCGATGTCACCAGCTCTCTCATACCTGCTTAGATGCACGACCGTGCTCTCTGGGTTTAGTGCGATAGGAGTCTTCTTGTCTGACCCATCGGGTAAGTCTCTCGGGTCTTGCGAAACGGAAGCAATCCGAGTGAGACTCGGCAATCGGATCTTATCCCGACAGCTGCAGGGCACCGCCGAGGCTGGCGGTCGCTTGCCGTCCCGAGGTTCAAGCCAGTGTCGAGCCAAGACTCTTTCAGGAGAGGCATCGTCTCTCCAAGCCACCCGCCGCCGGGCTTGCTGTGCAGATTGGCAGTCTTGTTCGCCATTTTCGTGTGGGCAGGTGTCGCCATACGGCCTGCCTCGGGAGAGGGCTCGGAGAGCCGACAGGCGAATCGGCTACTCACCGAGAGCAGTCCATATCTTCAGCTCCATGCCCACAATCCGGTGGACTGGTTTCCCTGGGGAGAGGAAGCGTTCGCCAAAGCCCGCCGCGAGAATAAACCGATATTCCTGTCGGTGGGGTACTCGACCTGCTACTGGTGTCACGTCATGGAGCGGGAGGTCTTCTCCGATCCGGTTATCGCTCGACAGATGAACGAGTGGTTCGTCAGTATCAAGGTGGACAAGGAAGAGCGACCGGACATCGATGAGATCTATATGGCCGCGACGCAGCTGTTGACGGGCCGAGGCGGTTGGCCCAATTCGGTCTTTCTGACGCCAGATCTGAGGCCCTTTTTCGCTGGTACCTACTTCCCTCCGGTGGATCGTGGCGGGTTGCCCGGATTCCCGAAGGTGTTGGAGAGGCTCCACGATGCCTGGCGGCAGCGGCCCGAGGCGATTGAGGCCACGGCGACCGAGCTTGCCGAAGCTCTCCGGAGGGTGCTGAGCACAGGGGACCAGTCTTCGAACCTGGACTTGGAAGAAGTACTGGCTGTCGCGCTGAAGCAGCTCGAGAGTCAGTACGACGCGGTGTGGGGAGGATTTGGCCAGGCACCGAAATTTCCGATGCCGACCAGCTTGTCGCTGCTCTGGCATCAGGCCGAGCTGGGGGACCAGAAGTCCCGGGAGATGGTGGTGCAGACCCTCGAGAAGATGGGGCAGGGCGCGATCTACGATCATCTGTCCGGCGGCTTTCACCGCTATACCCTCGATCGAGAATGGCGTGTTCCCCACTTCGAGAAGATGCTCTACGACAATGCTCAGCTGGCGGAGTTGACGGCGGTCGTCGCGTCGGCCACCGGTGAGCCCGAGCTGGAACGCCTGGCGCGCGGTACCTTCGAGTTTGTTCTCGAGCAGATGCGGCTCGGCAACGGAGCCTTCAAGTCGGCCATCGACGCCGAGAGTCGAGGCGTCGAAGGGGCCTACTACGTGTGGACCCGCAGCCAGGTTCAGGCGGCACTGGGGGAGGATAGGTATCGGCAGCTGGCTCCCATCTTCGTTTTCGAGGCCGAGCCGAATTTCGAGGCCGAGCGCTACACCCTGTTCTTTTCGTCTCCGCTGGCTGAGCAGGCTCGCAGCCGGGGCATTGCCGAGAAGGAGCTCTGGGAGATCCTCGAGCCCGGCGTCTCGACGCTCGAGAGCATTCGAGCGAAGCGTGAGTTTCCCCTGGTGGATGACAAGGTTCTGACCGATTGGAATGGGTTGATGATCGCCGCGCTCGCCCGAGGGGGAGCTGCCCTGGACGAGGTTCGCTACATCGAAGCGGCGGCGGAGGCAGCCGACTTCCTTCTGCAGTTGAAGGATGAATCAGGTGTGCTGCTCCACGTCTGGAGGGCGGGCGAAGGCAGGATTCGAGCTTTCCTGGATGACTACGCCTTTTTGATTCGCGGACTCCTGGCTCTGGAGGAGGCAACAGGAGATGAGCGCTGGTTAGACGCCGCGGAGGCACTGGCGAGTCAGATGGAGACGCGGCTCGGCGACCCTCTGGGTGGTTACTTCAACTCCGAGTCCGATTCGGCATTGCTGGTGCGAAGCAAGACGGCCACCGATGGCGCAGTCCCGTCCGGCAACGGATTCGCAGCGCTCGGTCTGCTCCAACTGGCCGAGCGCACCGGCAACGTCGAGTACAGGCAACGAGCGACTGCGGCGGTGCGTGGTTTCAGTCAGGTCTTGACTGTCCAGCCAGCCGCGGCCCCATCGCTTACTCTCGCCGCCAGTGAGCTGTCCGGCAGCGAGTTCACTGGCCAGTCTGTCGAACCCGTAAATACGACGATTCTGGGAGGCTCGAGTGTTGGTGAGCTGGCCCGAGAGGTGGTGTCTCCTCGGGCGGGGCTGGATGAAGCGGCGCAGCGCGGTGAGTGGGCAGGCTTCTGGCTGACCCTGTCGATCCGAGAGGGGTGGCACCTCAACGCCAATCCAGCCAGTCTCGAGGTCCTGGTACCGACACGGATCGAAGGCGCCGTCAGAGCGATCCGCTATCCGGTAGGTCGAATGCTGGATCTGGCTTTCGCTGAGCGCCCCTTGAGTGTGTACTCCGGGGCCTTGACCATCGAAGGCGAGCTCGCAGCTGGCGAGACGGTGGTCCTTCTCACCTACCAGGCATGCGACGATCGGCGCTGCCTGCCGGCGATTACCCGGGAAGTAACTGTCGAGGCCCCTTGAGCCTCGGGGTAGCCGCTGAAGAGCAGCGTTCTGCGCGTTGTGTCGATTTCACCTCGATTCGGGCGCAGGAACGTCTCGTCGCGGGTGTTGCATTTGTGCGGGATAGGTGTAGAGAGGCCGCTTGAGAGTTGACTCGACACTGGTGGCGGAGGAGGATAGTCCGTTCCTGAAGTAGGCAATGGAAATGAGACTCAATCCCATCGTACGTTTCGCAGTCGAGCGCAGGGTCACCATGGGCATGATCATCCTGGGTGTGGTCGTGCTCGGATGGCTGTCGCTGATTCGCCTGCCTCTCGAATTTCTGCCCAGTTTCTCGTCGTCCAACATCACGGTGATCGCTCCCTATCGCTCCTCGTCGCCAGAGGAGGTGGAGCGGCTGGTGGTTCGACCTCTCGAAGATGCGCTTGGCACCATCAACGGTATCGACACGATGTCGGCCAACGCTGCTGCGGACAGTGCCCGCATCACGCTGTCTTTCGTCGACGGTACCGACATGGATATGGCGGCGGTCGATGTTCGGGATCGTGTCGATCGAGCTCGCCATCTACTGCCCGATGATCTTGAGCGGGTCAATATCCGACGCTTTCAGACAAGCGACATCCCGGTCTTGCGTTTCGACATCAGCGCCGATTGGCCGGTGGAGCGGTTCTACGACTTCAACGAGAGCGTGCTTCAAAGGCGTCTCGAGCGCCTCGAAGGCGTGGCCCAAGTCTCGGTCAGTGGCATCCGGACACCCGAGCTGCAGGTCCTTCTCGACCCGAATCGACTGCAAGCACACAAAGTGGATGTGCGGGAGTTGGTGTCCCTGTTGCGGGACAGCAACCTCAACGTCTCGGCGGGCGACATCAAAGAGGGGAGTCGGAAGCTGTTGGTTCGGAGCGTCGGCGAGTTCGAGACTCCGGAAGAGATTCGAGGCCTGCCCTTGAACGGGGAAGGCTTGCGTCTGGGGGATGTCGCCGAGGTGGTCTATGGACTGCCTCAACAGGAGCAGTTCAACTACCTCAACGGTCGGGAGGCGGTCACGGTCTTCATCAACAAGACCTCTAGTGCCAACGTTCTGGCGGTGGTCGATCGTGCCAAGGAGGAGCTCGAAGCCATCAGCCGGCTGCCAGAAGCGGCCGGCCTCGAGTACCACATCTTCAATGACGCTTCCGTCGATGTCCGCAAGGGCCTGGGCCAGCTGGGCAATGCGGGGCTTATCGGTGGCCTTCTGGCCATCGGTTCCATGTACCTCTTTCTCCGCCGCTTTCGCACCACCGCCTTGGTAGCCCTGGCTATACCGATCTCGGTGATCGCCACGTTCGTCCTCATGTATTTGATGCGACAGGCCGGTGTTTCGGACATCACGCTCAACGTCGTGAGCCTGGCCGGCCTGATGTTGGCTTTGGGAATGTTGGTCGACAATTCGGTCGTCGTGATCGAGTCGATCTTTCGCCACCGCAATGAGCTCGGTGAAGACTCGCGCACGGCTGCGCTTTACGGTGCGTCCGAGGTGGCCCTGCCGATTCTGGCCTCGACCGTCACCACGATCTGCGTGTTCTTGCCCCTGATCTTCCTCAACACCGGCGGGCGGTTCAAGCTCTACATGGAGAACATCGGAATCACCGTCTGCATCGTGATGGTCGCCTCTCTGTTGGTAGCGCTGACCGTGGTGCCGATGGCAGCGGTACCGCTGCTCAAGGCACAGGAGTCGAGACCCTCACGGTTCATCGACCGCCTGACGGGCTCCTATGGTTGGGTTCTCCACTTCACTCTTCGCCACCGGTTCCTGTTCGTCCTCTCGATCGTGGCGATGTTCGCCGGTGTTGTCCACCTCTTTACGACCATCGAGCGCTCCTTCTCGAGTCGCTCTCTGGAGAGACAAGTCATTCTCAAGGTGGATACTCCGAGGCAATACTCTCCGGAGCAGACGGCGGTCCTCTACGAGACTCTCTATACGCTTCTAGATTCGCGACGGGAAGAGCTCGATATCGCCGACATCAGCTACGCCTTCGATCGTGGCACGGGACGCTCCAGAGCGGGATGGAGGCGCAGTCGGCAGTTCGATATCTACCTGCTGGACGAAGACGAAAGCGACCTGACCACCGGTGACGTCCGGGAGCGTCTGCGGGAGTTATTGCCGGTCAAGGCTGGTGTCGATCTGCGGATTGCCGCCGGCCAGGGTCGCCATGGATCGTCAGGCATCCAGATCGAGCTCATGGGCGACGACCCGGTTGTCCTCGAGTTCCTGAGCCAGCAAGTGGCGGATCGCCTCGCTGCGCTGCCCATGATCCGGGACGTCGACACTTCTCTCGAGAGTGGTGACGAAGAGATCCAGGTGCGGGTATCCGGTGATCGTGCCATGCAGGCTGGGTTGTCGAGCCGAGCTGTTGCGGCCACGGTCAACAATGCCCTGTCGAGCCGGGCCGTCAGCCACTTCAAGACGGGCGAGCGCGAGGTCGAGCTGGTGATGCAGTATCGAGAAGAAGACCGTGAGACCTTGGACCAGCTCAAGAACGTGCCGGTCTTCGCCGCTTCGGCACCGCTGCCTCTGGGCGCGGTGGCCGAGTTCGAGTTCGTCGCCGGGCCGCGAAGCATAGAACGCGAGAACCACCTAGCGCAGGTTTCTGTCTCTGCCAGTACCACCGACCCGACAGCCTCCTTCGCCGCCATGGGCATGATCACCAGGATGATGAATGAGATCGCGCTGCCGCCGGGCTATGAGTGGAGCTTCGGGCGCTGGAACCGGCATATGCAAGAGGATCAGAACAGTGGTCTTTTCGCACTGCTTTTCGCGCTGCCTCTGGTATATATGCTGATGGCGGCCCTGTTCGAGAGCTTCACCCAGCCCCTCACCATCATGTTCTCGGTGCCTTTCGCCCTGCTGGGTGTCGGCCTGGTGATGAAGTTCGCCAATCAGCCCTGGGAGACCATGACCATTTTGGGTCTGATCGTCCTGCTGGGAGTGGTCGTCAACAACGCCATCGTCCTCATCGACCACATCAACTTCTTACGGCTCAGTGGCATGAGCCGTACCGAGGCTATCGTCAAGGGCGGCCAGCACCGGCTGCGTCCGATCCTGATCACTGCCGTGACGACCATTCTAGGTCTGATGCCGATGATTGCACCGTTCCTCTTTCCTCAGTGGTTCGGGCCCGTCGAGGGCAGGGCGGCGACCTGGGCACCCATCGGATTGATTATCGTGGGTGGGCTGACGACATCGACCTTCTTGACCCTGATCATCATTCCAACGATCTACTCCCTCGTCGACGACTTCACCCGTTTCCTCGAGCGAGTGGTCAAGGCGGTATGATGCCGGACTTCGTCTCGCTGGACTACCGGGCACAGCACCGCTGGAGATAGGCATGTTCGAGCAAAGGCAGCTGCCAACGATCTTCCTGGCCATGACTCTCGTCTGCGCGGGATGGCTGGCCTGTTCCAAAGGGGACTCGGAGAGCCAGCAGGGCGACGCCCGCCGGCCCTCCGGACAGCCAGGCGCCTCTGCGGGTCACGCTGGTGGCCCGGGAGGAGGCCGGCCCGCGGCGGCCGTGCCGGTAGAGGTCGCCAAGGTGGAGCGACGGAGCATCTCGTCGTATATCGAGACCAACGGCACCTTGGAAGCGGAGAACGAGGTCGATCTGGTGGCGCGAGTCACGGCTCCGGTCGTAGACCTGAGGGTCGAGGAGGGGATGCAGGTGGCCAAGGGCCAGATTCTGGCGCGACTGGACGATTCAGAGCTCCGGGCGCGGGCCGAGATCTCGCGAGCCACCCTGCAAGAGGCCGAACAGGTCTTTGGACGCGCCCAATCGCTGAAGGAGAACCAGCTCATCAGCCCCGAGGAGTACGACCAGGTCGTCACTCGCCTGGAGACGGCGCGGGCCCAGGCGGAGTCGGACAGAATCCAGCTCGGATACACCGAGATCGGGGCGCCGTTTGCGGGCCTCGTCGTGGCGCGCTACATTCACTACGCCGAGCAGGTCAATGCTGGGATGCCGCTGTTTCGCATCTCGGATTTCGACCCCCTGCTCTGCCCGATCCAGATTCCCGAACGGGATATCCCGAAGGTCCGAATCGGCCAGTCAGCCTATCTGAATCTGGAGGCCTGGCCCGAAGAGAGATTCCCCGCCAAGGTGCTTCGCATTCGACCTGTCGTGGATGCGGCGACGGGTACCGTTCGAGTCAGTCTGGAAGTGGAGACGAAGGGTCGACTGAGGCCAGGGATGTTCGCTCGGGCTTTTGTCCAGACAGAGACCCGATCGGGGGCGATGGTCGTTCCCCGGTCGGCCCTCTCCTTGGAGAGCATCGGCGACACCGTATACGTGGCGGAAGGGGATACCGCCTCTCGCAGAGAGGTTCAGCTGGGATTCAAGGAAGGTGACTTCGTCGAGGTGTTGAGTGGAGTCTCCGAGGGAGAGGAGATCGTCGTCGTCGGACAAGACGGGCTGAGCGACGGCACTCCCATCCAGATCCTGTCAGGCCTCGGCGAAGGCAACGCGTCTGAGCCCCAAGACGCCGCATCAGGTGCCGGGCCGCAGTCCGCCTTCGGCGATATTCCGCGTGGACCCGAAGGCCGACCCGACTTTTCTCGGATGACGCCGGAGCAGCTGGAGCGGGCCAAGGAGATCATGCGAACGCGCGGCTTGAGCGAAGAGCAGATCGAGGAGCGCATCGGGGGAGCTGGCGGCCAGGCCGCACAGAAGCCGGAGTGACGGGTCTGAGCCACCGTATTCGGTCGGCGGCCGACCGGCTCCGATGCGACCCGAGACTCCAATCCGGAGCCCTGACTTGAAGCTCATCGAGTTCTCGACCCGCCGGCCGGTCAGCATCATCATCTTCGCGGCTGCCGCTGTCGTCTTCGGCCTCGTGGCCTTCAGCCAGCTGGCCACCGATCTGCTGCCGGACATCAACTACCCGTCCCTCACCGTTCAGACGACCTTCGAAGGGACCGCACCGATCGAGGTGGAGAGCCTCATCACCCGCCCGGTCGAGAACGCCGTCGGTGTGGTGAACAACGTCGTGCGGGTGATCTCCAGCTCGCGCACAGACGTCAGCGAAGTCACGCTCGAGTTCAGCTGGGGCACCAACATGGATCTGGCGGCTCTCGATGTGCGGGAGCGCCTCGACGTGTTGCAACTCCCGGCGGATGCCGATCGCCCGCTCCTGCTGCGTTTCGACCCTTCTCTCGATCCCATTCTTCGTCTGGGACTCTCGGGAGGAAGCGACCTGGTGCGCTTGCGTCTGGTTGCCGAGGAACAGGTCAAGCGGGCGTTGGAGCGGATCGAGGGTGTGGCGGCGGTAGTGGTCAGTGGCGGGTTGGAGGAGGAGATCCAGGTCGCGCTCGATGATCGCCGACTGGCCAATCTCGGTCTCTCGGCCGATCGGGTGCTCAGTCGCCTGGCGCAAGAGAACATCAATCTGACGGGCGGGCGACTGCGCGAGGGTCAGACCGAATTCCTGGTGCGAACCGTCAACGAGTTCGTACGGCCCGAAGATATGAACGCGCTGGTGATCGACAGCTCGCAAGGCGCCATAGTGACGCTGGAGGATGTGGCACGGGTCTTCAAGGGTCACAAGGAACGCGAGATCATCACTCGGATCAATGGCCAGGAGAGCGTCGAAGTCGCGATCTACAAGGAGGGTGGCACGAATACGGTCACCGTCTCGGATGCGGTGACGGCGAGTCTCGACAACTTGCGGGAGCGGTTGCAGAAACTCGACCCCAGCCTGCAGCTCACGATCGTCACCGATCAGGCCCGCTACATCCGTCAATCGGTGTCCGAGGTGCTGCGGACGGCCCTCTACGGAGGACTGCTGGCCATTCTGGTCCTCTTTCTCTTCCTACGCAGTTGGAAGACGACACTCATCATCAGCCTCGCCATCCCGATCTCCGTCATCGCCACCTTCTTCTTGATGTACGTCTCGGGGATCTCCCTGAACATCATGTCGCTTGGCGGTCTGACCTTAGGGGTAGGTCTTCTGGTGGACAACGCCATCGTGGTGTTGGAGTCGATCCAGCGTCGACGCGATGAGGGCATGGACGAGATCGAGGCCGCTCAGGCTGGGACCTCCGAGGTGGCGAGGGCGGTCATCGCCAGCACGCTGACCACGATCTGCGTCTTCGTACCAATCGTCTTCGTGGAGGGGGTGGCGGGTCAGCTCTTTGGCGATCAGGCCATGACAGTCGCCTTTTCTTTAGTCGTCTCGCTCCTCGTGGCGCTGACGGTCATTCCGATGCTCGCGTCGAGGGATTTCACCCCTCCGGCGGCGGCAAGCGAAAACCAAGAAGGCACTGAGCGGCGATCGGGCCTCTCGAGGAAGGTCGGCAACGCTGCATTCTTTTTGACCGTTCTGATGGCCTCAGGACTGAAGGCTGTTGGTCGACTCCTGGGCCGCCTGCTCGGTTGGCTGACAGCGATTCCCTTGGCGCTGTTCCAGCGTGGTTTCGATTGGGTGGCCGCCGTCTATGCCCGCCTGCTCGACAGGGTGCTGCGGCACCCAGTAGCGACCGTTGCTATCGCCTTCGTCCTGCTGATCGGCAGTCTTCTCCTGATACCGAAGCTCGGCAGGGAGCTGATTCCGGAGCTGATCCAAGGTGAGTTCTTCGTCAACACCGAGTTGCCGCCGGGAACCCATCTGGATGTGACCCAGCGTCGCATGGCGAGCCTGGAGGCCGTCAGCATGGGCATGGAAGACGTCACCTCGGTCTACTCCATTTCGGGGGCGTCGAACGAGCAGGGTGGTGCCGCGGGTGAGCGTCGCGAGAACATCGGACAGCTGACGCTGACCATCAACCCTCCCGTGTCGAGGCAGCGCGAAGAGATGGTCATGGCCGACTTGCGTGATGCCCTCGATCGTCAGGAGGGGATGACCTATCGGTTTGGCCGGCCTTCCTACTTCAGTTTTCGGACGCCGATCGAGGTCGAGATCAGGGGCTACAATCTGAGGCTCCTGGACCGGTTGGCCGATCGGCTGGTCGAGCAAATGTCTGAGATCGAAGGTCTGACGGACATCAAGTCCTCGACCGAGGGCGGCAATCCCGAGCTGCAGATCACTTTCGACCGGGAGCGACTCGCGACGTTGGGTTTGACCCTGGGCGAAGTGGCACCCGTGGTTCGATCCAAGGTGCAAGGGGCCATTGCCACCGATATCCAGCGTGAGGACCGCAAGATCGACATCCGCATGCGATCGCAGGAGCAGTATCGCGACAGCACGCAGGACCTGCTTCAGCTGACCGTCCACCAGAGCGGCAAGACCGCCATTCCCCTTGGGGCTGTGGCGACTGTCGAGGAGGTCGAGGGCCCAGCCGAGATTCGGCGCTCGGAGGGTGAAAGGGTGGCCCTGGTGACCGCGAATCTCGCCGGCGGCGATCTGGGAACCGTCTCGGAGCAGATCGCGGTTGCCTTGGAAGAGATGAGTCTGCCGAGCGGCTACGAATGGCGGATCGGTGGTCAGCGACAGGAGATGGAGACCTCCTTCGCCAGCATGCGGTTGGCGATTCTCCTGGCCATCTTCATGGTCTATCTGGTGATGGCGTCGCAGTTCGAGTCGCTGCTGCATCCTTTCGTCATCCTCTTCAGTGTCCCGTTCGCCCTCATCGGTCTGCTGATGACGCTCTACGCGACCGACACGACGGTCTCCATCGTGGTGCTCATCGGGGCGATACTGCTGGCCGGAATCGTCGTCAACAACGCCATCATCCTCGTCGATTACACGAATCAGTTGCGCCGGGAAGGTGCCTCCAAGCTGGAGGCACTGCGGCAGGCCGGCGAAGTGCGGTTACGACCCATTCTCATGACGACGGCGACCACGGTGCTGGGCCTTCTTCCCATGGCCTTGGGGCTTGGTGAAGGAAGTGAGCTCCGCAGCCCCATGGCATTGACCGTCATTGGGGGCCTGGTAACTTCCACAGCCTTGACCCTGCTCATCATTCCGGCGGTCTACAGCCTGCTGGATCGAAGTAGCTGACCCGAAGATGGTCGACACAGACAGATTTGTCGAGCCGACCGGTGGGACGGATCAGCCAATGGCTTTGAAGGCCTGTCTGGGACTGATCGCCGGACTCGCCCTGGTCAAGCTGGCCATTCATCTGATCACCAACATCCTGGGTGGGTATGGGATCTTCCGGGACGAGCTCTACTACCTGGCTTGCACTCGGCACCTAGGCCTGGGGTACGTCGATCAGCCACCTTTGTCGATCTACCTGTTGGCCGCGAACTCGTGGCTCTTCGGCGAGTCCGTCTTCGCGTTGCGGTTCTTGCCAGCACTCTTCGGGTCGCTGACGGTCTTGCTGATCGGCTTGTTGACGCGAGAGCTGGGTGGCGGGCGATGGGCGCAGCTGCTAGCCGGCCTGGCCTCGCTTGTTTCCCTCATCTTCTTGGCCATGGACTCGGTGTATTCCATGAACGCCTTCGATCATCTGGTCTGGGCTGCCGTCGCTCTTCTGGTGGCTCGATTGCTGAGGACTGGGCAACCCGCTTACTGGCCACTCATCGGCATTGCGGTGGGTCTTGGGCTCTTGAACAAGGTCGGCGTGCTTTGGTTGGGGGCAGGAATAGCTGTTGGACTGCTAGCAACTCGTGAGCGACGCTGGTTGGGGACGCGATGGCCGTGGCTGGCTGGTCTTCTAGCGCTGGCTCTCTTCTTTCCGTACGTGTGGTGGAATCTGACCCACGACATGGCTCATCTGGAGTTCATCCGCAATGCCACCGCTGGCAAGTACTCGGGACTGTCGGCCCAGACTTTCGTTTTCGACCAGTTCCTCGTTCAGAATCCCGTCACCGTGCCGGTTTGGGGATCAGGGTTGATCTTCCTTCTCTTCAGTCCCTCGGGCCGTCGATTCCGCATGCTCGGTTGGATCTACCTGGCCTCGTTGTTGATTCTCCTAGCCAATGGTCATAGCAAGGCCGAGTACCTGTCTCCGGCGTACGCGATTCTCTTTGCCGCCGGTGGCGTTGCTCTGGAGCGCTGGTTGGGTCGACCGGCTCGGGCCTGGGCGAGGGTGGTAATTGCGATCCTGTTGCTCGGGGGCTTGATACTGGCGCCAGTAGTAGTTCCGATCCTGCCTGTCGACACATACATTGCCTACGCCGAGACTCTGGGGATAGAACCCTCGACGAGTGAGAACAAGGAGCTTGCGGAGCTGCCGCAGTTCTACGCCGACAGGTTCGGTTGGGAGGAGAAGGCCGCGGCAGTCGCTCAAGTCTATGACTCCCTGCCGCCCGAGGAACGAGAGGTGGCTGCGGTTTTCGGCGAGAACTATGGACGGGCTGGAGCCATCGATCATTTCGGCCCGGGGTTGGGACTGCCCTACGCCATCAGCCCTCACAACAGTTACTGGCTATGGGGACCTCGCCACTTCACCGGCGAAGTGGTCATCGTGTTGGGTGGCGAGCGCGAAGGCCTGGAGAGCAGTTTCGAGAGTGTCGAATGGGCAGGTCAGGTACCGTGCCGACTCTGCATGCCTTACGAAAGTGATCTACCCATCTTCGTATGCCGCGACCTGAAGCTTCCGATCACCGAGGTCTGGGAGCGGCTCAAGAACTACAGCTGAACGGCACGTCAGGAGCTCGGGCTGAGTCTCGGGTCAAGGCAGGGCGGTCGAGGCCATCTCAGCCAGGTGGCTACCGATGGCCAGAGCAGCGGTTGCCGCCGGTGAGGGCGCATTGAGCACATGCAGCATTCGGTCGGCCTGCAGTATCTGAAAGTCGTCGAGCAGCCTGCCCCGAGCATCGATTGCTTGGGCTCGTACGCCGCTTCTGGAAGGCGCGAGCTGCTCTGCGGTGACAGTGGGCATCAGTCGCTGCAGGCCCTCGACGAAGGCTGCACGATTCCAGGAACGGTACATTTCTCCAGCCCCTGTGCGCCAGAAGCCGGCCGCCAATCTCCAGAATCCGGGAAACAGCAGAGTGTCGGCGGTATCTCGGACAGAGAAGTCGCTTGCTCGGTAGCCTTCCCGCTTCCAGGCCAGCACAGCGTTGGGACCGGCCAGGACCCGGTCGTCGATGGTGCGAGTCAGATGAATGCCGAGAAATGGCAGCTGGGGATCCGGCACGGGATAGATCAGCCCATTGACCTTCTCAGCGGCGGAGGTCGTCAGCTCCAGATACTCGCCACGGAAAGGCACGAGCCGGATCTCTGGCTTCAGGCCGCAGAGCCGGGCTACCCGGTCGGCCTGCAGGCCGGCGCAATTGATCAGGAGGCGACAGCGAACGGTCTTCGAATCGGTCTCGATGGTGATGGCACCCGCGTCGGTCGCCACCATTCGGACTCGGGCCGACGTCGAGATCTGACCCCCCTTCGAGCTGATCATCTCGGCGAGTCGAACGGCGACTCGGCTGAAGTCGACGATGCCGGTTTGCGGCACCCACAGGGCACCGACGCCGACCGCGGTGGGCTCCCTGTCCCTGATTCCCGAGGCATCGAGCCGCTCGACCCCCTCGAGGCCGTTGGCCTGCGCTCTCTCCGCCAGCCGCTCCAGCGCGGGCAGCTCGCTGTCGTCGACGGCTACCACGAGCTTGCCGCACCGCCGATGAGCGATGCCATGTTGCTCACAGAAGCTGTAGAGAGCGTCTCGACCCCAAGCGCAGAACCGTGCCTTGTCGGAGCCGGGCCGGTAGTAGAGACCCGAGTGGATCACGCCGCTGTTGCGGCCGGTCTGGTGGAGTGCCAGCTCGCTTTCGGCTTCGAGCACGACCACCTCGACTCCCTGCGCCGAGAGCGACTGGGCGGTCGCCAGGCCCACGATGCCTCCACCGACGACTGCCACATCATGTACCGAGCTACTCATCGCCTGTGATCTTGGCTGGGCAACGGGAGAAATGGAAGTGCCTACGTCTCGGCACCGCAGGTTTCGGAACCAGGTCTAGTCTTGAGATTCGGCGCCTTGACGGTTCAGATACTCGACCAACGACTTCTTGCTCTGGCCTTCAAACTCGATGAACTTCAGTCCCAGCCCCTGGACCGACTCGAGATTGGGATCGGTTTGACGGACGACCTCCGCTTTCGCTTGCACGGGTTCGGCCGACCTGGGCAGGGAGATTGCCAAACGAACCTCGGATCCGACGGCGATGGGATCCTGGCATCTGACGAGCATGCCGGACTCCGAAATGTTGTCCGTCTGACACATTCTGAGCAGCTTGCCGGCGCCAAGCTGTACCTCCAGTCGGAGCATGAGTCGAGGAGCAACGCGCGGTGCATCGCCGATCAGCTCGAGAATCCCTTTTTGCAGCTCCTCGGGATTCAGGTGAGCAGACAGGAATCGGTGCTGCTCATCGAGATTGGGCTCGAGCTCGGGCAGGAGATGCTCGTCGGCCAGGAGCGCAATGACGGGCCCGCTCGAAGCGGGGCGCTTGTCGGCCAGGCTCTTCACGAACACGTCGAGTCGCATGTCGAGAAGGGGAAGGGCAACGATGAGAAGTCTGGGCCGTTTCGATCGGACGATCTGGAGTGCAGTCTTGCCAAGCGGTGCATGATGCACCGTCAGATTGGATCGCTCCAAGACGGGCTCGATTTTGGAGAGGAGCCCCCCACGGGCTCCCACGGTTAGGACGACAGGTCGTGCCATTGCTTTGCGCTCACGGTGGATATTACAGCCAGATCCGCCATTAATCTGTGATGTATACCACCGCTCGGGTGGTATGGGTGTCAGGGCTGGGGCAGCCTGTCGAAGACATAGCCTGCGTTCTCCGCACCCCAGACCTGCTGGCCCTGCGAGTCGAAGCCGCGGTCCCAGGAGATCACTCGTTCGGGTGTGATCAACACCTCGGATGTTGCGTAGGCGGCGCCGCGCTGGCTGCTGACACACCCCATGCCCTTCGTAGACCCTGCAAAGGTCTCAGGACCCGTGCGGCGGAGATGGATGGAGCAGCCTTGGCGCAGAACCAGGTCATCGACGGATATGGCCCTCAGGAGCTCGACATCGCGCCAGGCGCCGGCATAATCCAGCGGGACTCCAGGCAGAATGAAGACATCGCTGCGCAACGCTCCCTCCTCTTCGACACGCGAGAGGCGGTAGATTCGCTGCCGGTACGGTTGCGCCAGGCTGTCCGCCGAAGCCTGCTCGACGTAGAGCCAGACCGCATCGGTACGGGTCGGCCAGATCCGGCTCATGAACAGGCGGATGTCGTAGTAGCTCTCAGGGTTGGACTCGGACTGTCTGGCGCTGGAGAAGGAACCGGCCATCCACGAGGCGAGCCGTCCGATCTCTTCGTCGCCAACGCCCGCCGGCATCGTCAACAGCGAGGCCATGAGGTCGATGCCGTACCACAGGTTGGCCAGGCGGAGATTCTCGTTGGGAGCGTGTTGGTTGTCGTCGTGGTTGGCGATCGGGGTAATCACGACTGGCGCCGCAAGAGTCTCGGTGAACAGGTAGAGAGGCAGAGATCCACCCAGGGTCGGCAGCAGCACGAGATCACCGTCGGCAGCCCGGGTGGCAGCCGCGATGATCTCCTGAGCTACAGCAAGGTCCATCGAGGTGCGAGCCGCCTTGTAGCCGGAGCGGCGGTCGACTTTGATGATCTTCGGGAACTCGAGCCGGGTAGCCAGGTCCGGCTCTACCGTGACCAGGTGGTAGCCCTGCTTATCGATGTGAGCCGCGACAAGGTCGAGCATGGCCTCGGGGTCGTTCCCTTTGGCGAGCCGGATGTCGATGCTAGCCGTCGCCTCGGTAGGGATGATGTTGCGGGCGTCGTTGCCAACAGTCGCGCTCTGGAGGCCCCGAATATTGAGCGAAGGCAGCAGCAGACGATCGGCGAGTGAAGCGTTCTCCGCCTCGGTTCGAGCTAGGCCCAATTCGCGGCGCAGCTGGCCGTCGAAATCGGGCAATGAGGCCATTGCCTCGACCTCGGACGCCGAGATGGGCTCTGTGCTGTCGTAGAAGCCCTCCACGAGAACGTGCCCTTCTTCGTCCTTCATGCTGGCGAGCAGCCGAGCCAGGCGCAGCGCCGGATTGGGAGCCCAGTTGCCGTAGTGACCGCTGTGCAGATAGCGGGTCGCTCCGTAGACGGTCAGATCGATCCCGGTGTAGCCGCGGACTCCGAACACCAGTTGAGGTCGCCTACTCTGGTGGACCGGGCCGTCGCAGATCAGCCAGGCGTCGACAACCAGGGCCTCGCGATGTTCCTCCATGTAGGCGCTGAGGTGGTCGGAGCCGACCTCCTCTTCGCCCTCGAAGAGAAAGACCAGGTTGGATGTCAGCGAGATGTCGCTGGCCCGCAGGGCATCGAGAGCGCCGAAGATCGCGGCCAGGGGTGCCTTGTCGTCACCGGTGGAGCGGCCGTAGAGACGCCACTCGGGGTCGATCTCTTCGCCGGCGACCGGCAGTGGCCGTTGGGTTCCTCCCTCCTCTCGAGCCCGTGTCAAGAGAACCGGGCTCCAAGCCGGGTGAGCCCACTGACTCGCGTCCACCGGCTGGCCGTCGTAGTGCACGTAGACCCCGAGCGTCCGGCTGGCTCCTGCGACCGGAAGGGAGCCGTACACCACCGGTGGGACCTCGTCAGAGAGAGTCCACAACTCGGCAGCGACACCGCGATCCTCGAGCTGCTGTCGGATGGCCTCGGCGTTGCGTCGGATGTTGACGGTGTCCGAGGCCACGTTTGGAAGGGCAAGCAGCTCGACGAAGTCTTGCAGCAGGCTCCAGCCATTGGAGTGGCGCCAGGCGCGGACCTTCGCCAGGGTTTCTTCAGCCGCAGTGCTCGGTTCCGTGGCTTCGGCAGGTCGGATCGGTAGGATCGAGACCAATCCAACGAGCAGAAGCATGCTACAGGGGATCGTGGTTCGGTTGCGTGTCATCGTCGTCCTCACTCGTGGCTGCGAGGGTTCTCCACAGGTGGCTGGTGGAAAGCTCAGGCTGTGGGTATGGACCGCAAGGCTGTCTCGAGGACGCGGAGAAAATGATCCACATCCCGGTCGTTGTTGTAGACGTGTGGAGACACCCGAATCGAGGTGCCCCGCACGCTCACATGGATCTTCTCAGCCTGCAGGGCTGCTGCCAGGGGCGCCGGACTCCTACTCCCGAGTCGCAGGCCCATCAGATGCCCTGCTCGGCGACCCTCTGCGGCGACCTGCAGTCCGAGCTCCCGAGCCCGGTCGGCGATCCTCTGGGTGAGGATCGCGATCGTCGCCTGCACCTCCTCGACGCCCCACTCGAGCGTCTGCTCGAGCGCCGCGATGGCTGCTGGTAGGAGAGCGAAGTTGCTCACCTCACCGACATCGAATCGCCGGGCACCTTCGGCGTAGGAATCGGTGTAGCTCGTCAGGGCCGCGAAATCCTCGGCGTTCGATCGCGCGATCCAGTTTTGCTCGATGGATCTTCCCTGGCGCCAGCGCGGTGCCACCCAGAGGAAACCGTGACTGTAGGGCCCCAGGAGCCATTTGTAAGAGGCGCTGACGAGGAAGTCGGGTTGCACCACTCCCACGTCCAGGGGTAGGGCACCGATGGACTGGCAGCCATCGACAACCAGGGCGGCCTCCGTCTCGCGAGCTCGTTGGCCAATCTGCTGGAGATCCACCAGCGTGCCGTCCGTCCAGTGGCAATGCGGGACGGCAACAATAGCCGTCCTGTCGTCGATCGCTTCGAGTACGGCTCGAGTCCAATCGTCATCTTCGGGTCGGGCCACGGTGCGAACCTCTGCGCTGTTGCCCCGGGCCAGCTGCCTCCACGCATAGATGTTGGAGGGAAACTGTTCGGCCAGGACAACGATTTTGCCCGCTCGGGGCAACGGCAGGTTGGCCGCCGCGATGGCCATGCCATAGCTCACCGAGGACACCATGGCCACACCCTGAGGATCCCCGCCGATCAGCTGGCCGAAAAGCCCTCTTGCCGTTTCGAGGGGAGTGAAGAACTCGCTCGGCTCGATCTTCCAGGGTCGGGCCTTGCGGCTGAGGCCATCGACTCCGGCACGCAGCACGGCTTTGGAGAGTGGTCCCATGTAGGCACAGTTGAGATATGCCACCTCGTCCGGCAGATCGAAGAGATGCCGTTGGCAGGGTAGCGTCATGGGAAGAGCAGACTCGCTCGTCGGTCAGACGACGGCGGCGATTGCATCACAGACCCGAGGCATGTTTGCTTGCGTCATGGCGGCGAAGTTGACGCGCCCGGACCCCACCACGTAGATGGCATGATCCTCGCGAAGCCGCGCTACCTGCTGCTCCGTCAAACCGGAGAAGGAGAACATGCCGTACTGACGCAGCAGGAAGTCGTTACCCTCAGAGCTCAAGCGCACCCCTCGCTCGTCGAGGCTGGTCACGAAGAGTCGGCGCATTGCCTGGATGCGCTGCCTCATTCGGCCCAGCTCTTCCCGCCAACCTCCTCGCAGAGCCTCGTCCTCCAGGATCGTGGTGACAATGGCACCGCCGTGGGCCGGCGGGTTGGAGTAGGTCGAGCGAATGCGGAGCTTCACCTGGCTGGTTATGGCATCGACGGCATCGGCGGCGCCGGCGACGATTGTCAGGGCGCCGACGCGCTCGTTGTAGAGGGCGAAGTTCTTCGAAAAGCTGCTGCAGATGATGGCTTCGGGTACCTCCTTGACGAGAGCGTGCAAGCCGCCGACGTCGGCCTCCAGGCCAATTGCGAACCCCTGATAGGCGAGATCCACCAGTGGCAAGAGGCCCTGCTCCTTCAGCAGCCTCGCCAGGATGCGCCACTGATCCGGTGTCAGATCGGCACCAGTAGGATTGTGGCAGCAACCGTGCAGTAGGACCACATCGCCTTGTGGAATACCCTCTACAGCCTCCAGCATGGCCTCGAAGTCGACGCGGTTTCGCTGGCGGTCGAAGTAGGCGTATTGCCGGCTGGTGAGCCCCGCCGCTTCGAAGACCTGGTGGTGATTCGCCCAGGTCGGCTCCGACATCCAGACCTTGGTCTCGGGACATTGGTTTCTGAGCAGATCTCCCGCCACTCGCAAAGCACCTGTGCCGCCCGGTGTATGAGCTGTCAGGACGCGACCGCTGGCGATGATCTCGCTCGAGTCACCGAGCAGTAGTGCTTGGACTGCTCGGCCATAGGACTCGGTGCCTTCGATCGCGAGGTAGGACATGCTGGTCTGCTCGTCGAGAAGACGAACCTCGGCCTCCTTGACGGAGGCCAGGACCGGCGTGCGACCCTGCTCGTCCCGATAGACACCGATTCCGAGATTGATCTTGCCGGGTCGCGGATCGGCTCGGAAGGCCTCGCTGAGGCCGAAGATCGGATCTGGGCTAGCGGCTGGAATCTTCTCGAACATTTCGCGTCCCCTGGAAGCCTCTCACCCAGGTGGTCCAGAGGTTGAATCTCCGCCATCTGGTAACCCTGGGGAGGTCTCAGATCTCACTGCGCCCCTATGCTAGCACCGGCTCGACGAACCTTCGCCTGGTGCCGAGCCTGTGTAGTATGCGCCACTTTGGGATAGGATCCCGGCGTTCTGTTTCGATGTCTCGAGAGCCCTTCTCGAAAGCCGACATCCAGATTCGAGTCGATCATGCAAAGCGGACAGGTGCTGGCTACGAGGATCGAAATGCGGCAGCGACCAAGTTGGCGCCGCCGCCGGATTGGTCCGTGGATAGCGGCTGCCTTGTGGCTGTGCAGTCAGCTTGTGGTTCCTAGCTACGGCTACGGGAAGCCGCCGAAGTTGGGGCCGAGCGAAATCCAGTCCAGGTATCGAGATGTCCTGTCGATTCTCGCCGCAGGCGACGAGGATCGAGCGCTGGAGGCTCTCTACGAATTGGAGACCCTGGTAGTCGGGGACGAGCAACCGTGGAAGCGAGTCGAGGACTTCTGGCGTCTCAAGCTGCGGACCTTGAGGGAGATGCTCGACACCGATTCGCTGGCTCTCTTGATGCCGGTGATGATGCTTCACCACGACGCCAATCAGATGTACCTGGAGCGGAATCGGCCCTTTCTGGCTGGCCACTCTCGAATCATGAGCGTCGAGTTGGCGGAGATCTACGCCGACCGGGCCAACAGCAGCGCCGCGAGAGAGTTCTCTGGTTGGGTGATGACCAGCCTGGGAGCCATGCTTTGGTATCCAACGTCGGTGATCTCCAGCGCGGATCTCTTCTATCGGGCCCAGATGGTGGATCCCGGCAATCCGATAGCGCTCATGGGTCTGGGTGCAGCCTACGAGAGAAATGCCAACTATGAGAAGGCCATCGACTATCTGACTCGTCTCCTGGAGTTGGATCCCGAGAACTCAGTGGCCGCGCTGCACAGAGCTCTGTGCCAAATGCGCAGCGACGAGACTTTGCGAGACCAGGGTCTCGAGGCGCTGAAACACCTCCAACGACCAGAGGAGCCGAGCTGGGTGCGCTCGATCGCCCACCAGGAGTTGGCTCGGGCCCAACTCTCGGACGACGACGTGGAATCTGCGAAAGCGACGATCCGCCGAGGGTTGGCAGCGCTACCAGGCGACCAGCAGCTGGCGCTGCAACTGGCCTTGGTTCTGGACGGTGCGCGGCGGCCGAAGGAGGCGCTCGGGGTTCTGGGAGGCATTGCTCCAGGGGACGGGCAGGTTCCATCACCCCGCTTGATTTACGACGTTTGGGAACCGTCGGATATGCAGGATATCCGTGATCGGCTGAGGCGCGACGCGACCCTCGGGCTGCCCGCCCTGGCTGACAAGCTGGGTGCAAAAGCCTCGGCAGGGGGGGAGCAGTGAAGAGACTGTCGGTCCTCCCCACCCTCGCCGTGGTGCTGCTGGCTTCTCAGGCTGTTGCGCTGGAGGTGTGGATCGAGCGGCCCCGCCCCTCCGAGTTCGTCGTTGGGCAAGTCGAGGTTCTCATCCGAGCGGCGCCTGAGGAGGAGGTCGGAACGGTCCAGTTAATGGTCGACGGTCGTCAGGTCGCGTTGTTCGACCGACCACCGTTCAGGGTCGCGGTGGATGTCGGTCAGGAGAACACGGAACACGAGTTCGAGGTTCTGGTGCGCAGCGTCGCCGGGGAGCTCAAGTCCGCGACAGTGGTGACACCAGCCTTGCGGATCGACGAGGTCGTCGACCTCGGGCTGCAACAGCTCTACGTCACGGTCAGCGGGTTTGGCAAGCGTGTGCTGGATCTTGCCGAGGAGGACTTTCGTATTCTGGACGAAGGCAAGCGCCAGAAAATCGTCACCTTCGAGCGCGGCGACATACCCTTGACCGCCACGCTCTTGCTCGACTGCAGTTTGAGCATGAAGGGGGACCGACTCGCGGCGGCACTGCAAGGGGCCAACGAGTTCGTAGAGGGAATGAAGCCCCTGGATCAAGCGATGGTGATGCTCTTCTCCGATCGGCTGCTTCGCGCGACCGAGTTCTCTGAAGATCGGGAGATGTTGAGCCAGGCCCTTACCCGAGTGGAGGCCGCTGGCGGCACCTCGATCAACGATCATCTCTTCCTGGCGCTCAGTCGACTGGAAGCCGTGCATGGACGGCGCGTCGTCGTGCTGTTCTCTGATGGCTCCGATGTACACAGCGTGTTGCCCATGGAGGGAGTCCTGCAGAAAGCTCGCAGTAGTAGGGCTCTGATCTACTGGATTCAGTTGCGAGATCCGGGAGAGAACTCCGAGGTTCCCGAGTACACTTCCTCCTGGCGCAACGTCGAAGCCAACCGCCGGGAGTTCAAGGAATTGCGGCTGGCCATTCAGGAGAGCGGCGGGCGCATCGAGGTAGTGGAGAGCCTCGAAGAGCTCGAAGAGGCCTTTGCCGGGATTCTCGCCGAGCTGCGCGAGCAGTACGTTCTGGGCTACTACCCCAGCGAAGCCAAGCACGACGGTGATTGGAGAGACGTGCGGGTCAGAGTCGAAAAGTCAGGTCTCGATGTCCGTACACGCGGCGGCTACTTCGACTATTGACGGGCGGTCGTCAGACGGCACCGCCCATGAGTTGCCACCAGTCGTCGAGAGACCGAACTCTCAAGTAGAGGTTGTCCTGCAGCTCGTTCCCGATGGTCGAGGTCTCGGAAGGGCCGTAGTGGTGCCCGGGATACAGCACGGTCTTCGACGGTAGTTTGGCCAGCTTTTGAGTCAAGCTGTAGTACATCTGTTCCGCGTCGCCGCCCGGCAGATCCACTCGCCCGCACCCCTGTACGAAGAGCGTGTCGCCGGCCACCAGACGGTCGCCGAGAAGAAAACACTGGCTGCCAGGTGTGTGCCCCGGGGTATGCAGGAATCGGATCTCTACCTGGCCCAGAGTGAGGGTCTCACCATCGTCGGTCTTGCGCATGTCGCTGTCGGACACACCCGTGACGACCTTGAGGCCCTCCGCCTCGTGCTTGTTGACGTACAACGGCACCTGGTGCTCCTCCAGCAGTCTGTTGACGCCCTCCACCTGGACTCCCCAGAGATCGCCGCCGACGTGGTCGGGATGGTAGTGGGTGATGAGCGCCCCGACGACCTCGTAGTCGTCTTGCTGCGCCACCTCCAGGAGGGACGGCACGTCCCACGCCGGATCCACCACCAGGGCCTTGCGGCTGCCCGGATCTCCGATGAGGTACATGAAGTTCGCCATCTGGCCAGCCACAGGATGTGCAACCGCCACCTGACGCCCGGCAAGCAGCTGTCGGAAATAGAGGTCGTTGGTCATATCTCTTCGCCTCCCTCGGGTGTTGACTGGAGCGGCCTTCTTGGTGCCGAACAAGCATAGCCCAAGGTGCCGATCATCTCTCTCTCGATGTCGCGCTCAGGCGGTGTAGTCCACCAGCATCCTGGCGGCGATCTCCTTGAGCAGCTTGGCTGCCACCCGGGCGGTCAGGCCTCGAGGGTCACGCAGAGGGTTCAATTCCACGATGTCGGCGCCTACCAGGGGAGTGGGCAGAGCCTCGAGGATGTCCAGCAGCTCGCGGGTCGAAAGGCCTCCCGGCTCGGGGTGTGAGACCCCGGGTGCGAAGGCGGGGTCCAGTGCATCCAGATCCAACGACAGATAGAGGGGCCCGTCGAGATCCTCGGGCAGTCCATCATCGGGGCGCCAGTTCGTCATCTCCAGGATCTGCACACCGAACCGATCGGCCTGTTCTCGTTGATGGGCATTGAGAGTTCGGACACCCAACTGCACCAGTCGGGAGACCAGGCCCTCTTCCATGATGCGGCTGAAGGGACAGGCGTGGGACAGGCGATCTCCCCCGAGCTCGTCGTACAGATCGGCGTGCGCATCGATGTGTAGGATGCTGAGGCCGGGAAAGTGACGGGAGTGGGCGCGGACAATCGGCAGCGTCACAGAGTGGTCACCGCCCAGGCAGAGGACTCTCGATCGCAGGCCCAGGACTCGTGCGACGCTGGCCTCGATCTTTGCGAAGGCCGCCTCTCCGGGCTCCAGGTCCAGATCGCCCAGAAAGCGAATCCGCGGCTCGTCCGCGAGGTCGCTGCCGGACTCGGTGGAGGTGTTGGTGGAGCTCGAGTAGAGAGCCTGGCGAATGCTTCCAGGCGCGGCCGCGGGACCCCTGAGATACGAGGACTTCTCGTCCCAGGGGATCCCGAGAATAGCTATTGAGCGCGCTGGAAGTTCCTCTAGGGCCCGGTCTTGATTCTCTGGGGAGTAGGTCAGCATGGCGCAATCGCTCCTGTTTCGTCCTCGGTCTAGAGGAGGCTTTGAGGCGCAGTCGACTCATGCTAGCAGCCCCGCAAAGATAGACGAATCGCTATTCCTGACTGGCAACCTGCGCCAGAATATGAATAATCATTGCGTCACCAACCGCTCTAGGGGTTCAACTACGGAGAGGAATATCGCACATGGCACGTCTTACCTACATCACCAGCGAATCGGTCACCGAGGGCCATCCTGACAAAATCTGTGACTGCATCTCCGACGCAGTTCTGGACACGCTTCTGGAGCAGGATCCCGATAGCCGAGTCGCCGTGGAGTGCCTTGTCACGACCGGAACGGTAATCGTCTCTGGTGAGGTGAGCACCGAGGGCTACGCCGACGTTCAGCGCATTGCCAGGCAGACGCTGAAAGAGATCGGCTACACCAATCCGGAGTTCGGTATCGACAACGAAGACGCCGGGGTCCTGGTCAGCATTCATGAGCAGAGCCCGGATATCGCCCGCGGAGTCGACGAGGAGGGTGACAAGGAACAGGGCGCCGGGGATCAGGGCATGATGTACGGCTTCGCATGCGACGAGACCCCGGAACTGATGCCTCTTCCGATCATGCTGGCGCACCGCCTGACCCGTAAGCTGGCGGAAGTCAGGCGCTCGGGCGAGATCGAGGGCATCGGCCCGGACGGCAAGAGCCAGGTGACCGTCGAGTACCACGATGGCAAGCCAGAGCGCGTGGCCGCGGTGGTCATCAGCACACAACACCTCGAGTCGAAATCCACCGAGGAGCTGCGTCGGGATGTGGCCGCCAAGGTCATTCAGCCTGTATGTCAGGACTACATGGACGACGCGACGAAGATCCATGTCAATCCGACGGGCAGGTTTGTGGTTGGTGGTCCAGAAGGCGACACCGGCTTGACCGGCAGGAAGATCATCGTCGATACCTACGGCGGAGTCGGACGCCACGGTGGAGGTGCCTTCTCCGGCAAGGACCCCAGCAAGGTCGATCGCTCGGCTACCTACGCTGCACGGTATGTTGCCAAGAACATCGTGGCAGCCGGGCTTGCAGAGCGCTGTGAGGTGCAGCTGTCCTATGCCATCGGGGTCGCGGAGCCTGTCAGCGTCAATGTGGATACATTCGGTACACATGCGGTTCCCGAGGAACGCATCGTGGAGCTGGTGGGCCAGCACTTCGACTTGACCCCCAAGGGCATCATCGCCCAGCTCGATCTCAAGAAGCCTGTCTACAGGGCGACCTCGGCCTATGGCCACTTCGGTCGGCCGGAGTTCTCTTGGGAGAACACGGACAAGGCGGAAGGGCTCGCCGCCGCCGCCGGCCTCGGCACTGGCTCAGCCGGCTAGGCTCGAAGCCATCTGGCCCGAACGACTCGTGCCGCGAGAATCCTCGGGCTGCGCTGTGGAGCGCTGCACTGTGGGCCCACTGCCTCGACCGTAAGATGGGTGAAGAAAGGGTCCGAGCACCTGCCCAAAACGGTCTGTGCGGGGGGGCGAATTGTCAAGAGAACGAGCCAGGCGGACCCGGGATTGCATCTCGGAGCGGTAACAGGTGGCACCATGACACAGTTCGAGCGCATCGGCCGATTTGAGGTACTGGATCGGATCGGTGGCGACGCCTTCTCCATACTCTATTCCGGCAATGATCCGTTCGAAGATCGCCCGGTCGAGATCCGAGTCTGCGTCGCCTCGGACGACGAGTTTCGATGGCGTTTCTTGAAGGCAGCCGAGGATTCAATCTTCCTCCGCCATCGCAACATCGCCAAGGTTCTGGAGTTCGGCTCCGGGGAGCCCAAACCCTATTTGGTGCAGGAAGTCTTCCCCGGTTGTTCGTTGAGGGAGCGGATCTACTCGCAGGAGCCGGTCGAAGATGTCGTCAAGCTCTTCTATCTCCTGCAGATCGGCCAGGGTCTGGAGTACGCCAATGCCCAGGGCGTCCTTCACAAACAGATCAGTCCAGACGTGGTTCGAGTCGGTGAAGGCGAGCGGCTCAAGCTCGGTGATTTCGGCGTCGCCCGACTTGCCAGCTCATGGCTCCAGTTGCGGAGTGGCGGAGCCGCCTCTCCCTCCTGTGGCTACATTCTGCCGGAGGTTCTCGCCGGTCTGGCTGCGGATCAGCGAAGTGAGGTGTTCGGCTTCGGAGCCACTGCCTACGAAATGCTGGCTTTGCGGCCCCCATTTCCGGCAGAGACTCTTCCGGAGCTGGTTCACAAGGTGCTGAACGAGGACCCTGCACCGCTCTCAAGCCTTTGGCCGGAGTGCCCAGGAGAGCTGGAGGCCGTGATCCACAAGTGCTTGAGTCTGGAACCTCGTCGTCGATATGCGGGTCTGGACGAGGCTCTAGATGATCTCTCCGCAGTCCTGCCGATTCCGTCTGAGCCAGCGGAGCACGTCTCCCATGAGCGAGAGCCGCGGGAAGAGGATTCGCAAACGGTCTACATCGTCGATCCCGAGTCCCTGAGCGGACCGGAGCCAGAGGCGGCAAGCGAGCCTCCCAGTCAGAATCTCGCCACCGGGCCGGTAGCGCCTGGGCCCCTGGCCACCCGATGGAGCGCAGCTCAGAAAGCAGCGGGTCGCGCCATGGCGGCACTGCCTTCGGTCGAGGAAGTGAAGATCCGGGTGAAGAGCCAGCTGGATGCGCTCAACTGGCGTTGGTGGCCTGCAGCAGTCGCCCTCCTACTGCTGTTCGCCGTGGCGGGATGGGGCCTGTCGAACAGGGGGAAAGCGGAGCCAATTCCAGTGGTGGCGAGCCCCGTCGTTGCCCCTCCGACGCCGGAAGCTCCTGAAGAGACAGGGCTCCTTTCTTTGGATGCCCAGCCCTGGGCCGAGGTGACTCAGATTCTCGACGAGAGCGGCAAGGAGGTAGCCCTGACGGCACCGGGTGTCACCCCGATGACCCTACAGTTGCCTGCGGGTCACTACAGAGTGGTGCTGGCCCACCCGAGCGAGGATGAGGTCCAGGAATGTCGGGTGCAGGTATCGTCCTCTCGGACGACCGAATGTCGGCTGCGGTTTGCGAGCATCGAAACAGAGGACTATTTTCGCTTGTCCGGATGGTGGCAATGATGCGGTGGTCTGGCGTGCGCCTCGCGAGTTGGGTGCTCACGGGTTTGGCCTTGCTTTCGTTACCGGCAGTAGCCGACTTCCGCGACGACTACAAGTTGGGGATCGAGGCTTTGGAGAGCGGGGAGTTTGGCCAGGCCGCAGACCTCTTCCGCCAGGCCGCTGCCGAGCGGCCAGAGGAGAAGGCCCGTCTCATCCGATCGCCCTTCTCGAAGCGCTACTTGCCTCACTTCTACCTCGGCCAAGCTTTGCTCGGCATGGGTGACTGCGAGGCCGCTCTCGCTGCCTGGGCCGAATCCGAACGGCAGGGGGTCGTCTCTCGCCTGCCCGAGTATCAATCGCTGGTCGAGGGTAGAGACAGCTGTCGGGAGCAGGCGGCGACTCGCGCGGACTCGGCACGGGCGGCCGAGGTCGAGATTGCGAACGCCGAAGCTGCGGCCATTCGGGTCGCCCGGTTGCAGACGGAGCTGGGCCCGGAGTGGACCGGCATGGACTCGAGCTCGAGCACGCGGCATACCGAGGCCGAGCAGCGATTGAGCGCGGCGCAAAGTCAGCTGGCAGTCGCGGTGGCTGCCGAAGATCTCGACGGGATGCGACAGGCGGCGGCCCTGGCTCGGGGCTCCAGGGATCTGTTCGAGACGGTCGAGAGGGATGTCATTCAACATCAGGCACAGCTCAGGCTGCAGCAGGGTGCCCTCATGTCGGAGGTGGGGAGCCTGCTGCAGCAGGCCGAGACGCAACTGGCAGCAACAGCCCCTTTGAGACCCTACCCGCGACAATTGGGCCGAGCGGCGGCGAGGGTCACGGTACTGATCGACGAGAGTCGGCAATCTGGCTTCGGCCAGGATTTGGACAGTCTCCGTGAGTATCGCGGAGTACTCGAAGAAGCCCTGGCCGGGCTGCGGGAAGCCGCTGCGCCGCCACCGACCAGCCTCATCGAAGCGGCTGGAGCGTTCTTCGATGGAGACTACGAGGAAGCCCTGGAGCTTCTCGATGGTCTCGAGGCGATGTCTAGTCGGGCCGCTCTCGAAGCACACCTCCTGCGCGCGGCCGCGACCTTCACCCTCTATCAACTCGGCGGCACCGGAGACGCCGAGTTGCTGGAATCGGCACGAGCGGAAGTGATCTCGTGTCTGGAGATCAACCCGGACAGGCGGCCGCCCGCGGGCCCCTTTTCACCCCGGTTCCTCGAGTTCTTCGAGAGCCAGGCGGCCTCCGGTAGCGAAGGTGCGCAGGAAGAGGACCGGCAGGTACTCGACGGCACGGACTGAATCGAGGACCAGGGTGAGGAGAGAACGCCGACGATCGCTGGATTTCGCGCTCGCCGGCTGCACGAGCATGCCACGAGAATCGACAGAGACTGGCCAACCCTCCTGGAGGCGGTGTCCCGGCCTTCGCGTGCGTTACAACTTCGCCCAGGATGAGAAGCAACCGGTGAGCCAGGAGGCCATCGACCAAATGCAGGCGAGGGGTCGCTTCATGTGGCGGTATCCGCAGTTGAATCCCCAGGTAGAGGCTCTGGGCGAGTGGATCGCCGGTGAGCCCTGCGATAGGGGCGTCGAGGCTTGCCTTCAGCCTGTCGATCCGACCAGCGAAGGTCTCCAGGCGGACGGCAGCTTCCCTCTGGACTCCTGTCCTGGACAGTCTGACTCGGAGGTGGGGAGATGAATGCCGAATCTTTGGGCAGGCGCCGTCACCAGCGCTTCGAAGTGGCCGGCCTCGGTGGACGCCTCGTGGTGCCCATGGAGGTGCAGGTGGTCGACCTGAGTCTCGGTGGGATGGCTCTCGAGACCAACGGCTATCTCCAGTTCGGCCGTCGCTACAGCGTCAATCTCGACAACGGCGGCCGGCGGGCAACGCTGATTGCCACGGTTGCCTGGTGCAAGCTGAGGGGAACCAAGAAGAACCCTGCGGGAGAAGTCGTACCCGTGTATCGGGCTGGCCTGCGTTTTCAGGTGCTGGCCGGCGAGCGATTGCACGAGCTGTGGGAGATCATCAGGGACCATGCCGTCGTCGAGGTGGACGACAGCGTTTTCGGACGCTTTGTCCCGGAGCGGCCAAGAGTGGTCGAGTTGGACAGTGACTACAAGTTCTCGGTTCGCAAGCTGAGTCTTTCGGGCATGCTCATCGAGACGGACTTCGTACCCGAGCTGGAGGCTCGCCTTCCCCTGGAGGTGTCGTTGCCGGGCAGCCCCTGGGAGGCCTTGGCCAGGATTGTGAGCGTTCCCGACCTCGGACGACGCTCGATCGGCGAGCTGACCCAGGTCGGGGTGGAGTTCTGCGGCCTCGATTCGGAGAGTCGCTCGGCCTTGAAAGCTTACATAGCAGGCCACCTGGACGACGCGCCGACCACCGGTGACTCAAGTCTCCACGACACCCCGAGGTGACCAGGCGTCGAGCGCGCTAGCCAATCGCTCTTCCTCTTGCTGCCACCGATCGTGATCCCAACCTTTGGCCTCTTCGAAGAGGGGTTGAAGGTGTGTCGCCAACTCCATCGCGAGCTCGGGTGACCAAAGCCCGACGCGGACTCTGCGCAACAGCAGATCCTCGAGATGGAGAACACCTCCGAAGGCGAGATGAGCTCGGACTTCGGCGGCCGTCAGATCGGTGCCATCCATCAATGGAGTCAGATCGCTGTCATCACGAATTCCTCGCACCGCCCACCAGGCGGTGCTGCGCAGCCGTCTCGCCATGCCATCGGCGACTTGCGGGTCGATGGCCTGGCCCAGCTGCTGCAGCCGGTGGGCGAGATCGGTAGGTGCCAGGCCGAGGAGAGGAGTCCCCGAGGTGTAGCAGGGCTCTGCGGCCGTTGCGATCTCTTCAGGCAGCAGCAACAGGGCCTCGTCCACCGCCTCCTCGGCCATGGACCGCCAGGTGGTGAGCTTGCCGCCGGCGATCGACAGGACACCCTCCTCCTCCCATATCTCCTCCTCTCGACTCGCCTCCGACGGCTTGTCGGTGTGCGTTCCGAGGATCGGTCGTAAGCCGGCGAAAGAGGCGACGATGTCTTCTTCGGCGAGCTCCTTCTCGGGAAAGTGCGATTGCAGGGTTTGAAGTAGGTACAGGAACTCGCTCCTGGTGACGCGAGGGTCGTCGAGACCCCCCTCGTGGTAGATGTCGGTGGTCCCAACGAGAACGCCCTCAGGATGGGGGATGAGAAAGACTGGCCTCCCGTCTTCGGGTGACGGTACCGTGAGGGCCGCCTTCAAGGGTAGACGGCTGGACGCGAGGATGAGGTGGGAGCCTCGTGAGGGACGCAGTCGAGCGCCGTTCAACCCGAGTACCTGGCGTATCTCGTCGACCCAGACGCCGGCTGCGTTGACGACCAGATGCGCTTCGATGCGATAGGTCTCGCTGCTCTCGAGGTCCCGCACCACGACCCCTCGCACTCGACCGGTGGTGTCCCGCACGGCATCTACGACCTGGGTCCGGGTCAGGGCTCGACCGCCGTAGGCACAACCGGTCGCGGCGACCGCCAGAGTCAGTTGGGCATCATCGGTAAGCGCGTCGGTGTAGATCATCGCCCGCTCCAGACGGGCGGTGTCGAGGCCTGGAGCCAGCTCCTGGACTGCCTCCCGCTCGAGGTGAGCGTGCTTGTCCGAGCGGTGGGTGAGGCGGTCGTACATCCAAAGACCCAGGTCGACGGTCCATCCGGGAACGCGATCGCCGTGGCTGGCTGGATAGATGAACCGCACGGGCCGGACCAGTAGCGGATTCAATGCCAGCATCCGGTCCCTTTCACTACAGGCCATCTTGGTGACCCGGAACTGCATTTCCTTCAAGTAGCGTAGGCCCCCATGGATGAGCTTGGACGATCGCGACGAGGTGCCCGAGGCGAAGTCGCCCTTCTCCAGTAGCAGGGGTCGCAACCCTCGTTGGGCGGCATCGAGCAGAATTCCGCAGCCGGTGATCCCGCCACCGATGATGATTAGATCGAAGGGCTCGTTCAACGCTTCGAGGGTGCGTCGGCGCCAGCCATCGGGGAACATGATCAGGCCTCCAGTCGATCCTCCGGATCCAGCAACACCTGCGGGTTGAGAATGCCTTCTGGGTCGACAGCTTGCGCGGCGGCTGCGAGCAGCCTGTAGCCGGTGCTGCCAATCTCTTGCTCCAGCCATGGGGCATGCCAGCGGCCGACTCCATGATGGTGGGTAAGAGTACCGCCGGCCTCCAGTAGGGCTTCGGTGGCGCGACGCTTGAGGCGGGCCCAACGGCTGAGAGCTTCGTCGACATCGGTGGGGCAGCGGAAGAAGAAGGTGAAGTAGAGCGAGGCGCCGTCCTGGTATGGATGCGACAGGTGGCACAGAACGCTGGTTGTCTCCTGCTCGTCCTCTAAAGCCGACTCGAGGGCTTCACGGACTCTCTGGGCCAGGCTCGGTACGTGAGACCAGGGGGCGGCGGTCTCGAGGGTGTCGGTCGCGATGCCCTGGTCGAGCAGGGAATCACGCAGGTAGGGGTGGCGAAACCGATCTTCGAGCCACTGGCGTCCCGGTCTCCGCCCGAGAGCGACGGCTCCATGGCGCCGGAGAATTGCGGCTGCCCGATCCAGGCAGGCTTCAGTCTCACCCGTGCTGCCGGCAGCACCGCACAGCAACAGGCATCCTGATCCACGAATCCCTCGCAGCCGAATCCAGCCCCGAAGCAGGGGCGCGACGAAAGCGTGGTCGGCCAGCCCGGCTCGAAGGGCAACCTCGGTCTCCGGCTCATCCGAGAGTCGAAGGAGAAGCAGTGGCAGGCGATTCTGGGTCAGCTCTCTGACCGCCTCCAGACCTTCCTCCCAGCTGGGCAGGAGGAGGGCTTCTACGTGCGTGCACTCGGGTCGCTGCCGTACCCTGACCGTGGCTTGGGTCAGGACTCCGAAGCGACCTTCGCTGCCCAGTAGGACTTGCCTCAAATCGGGGCCCGCTGCGGTCGAGGGCATGGCTGCCAGCTGCAGCCGACCGGTGGGTGTCACCGCCTCGGCTCCAGCCAACATCCGGTCGATGCCGCCATACGCGAGCGACTCCTGACCCGAGGCGCGGGTAGCGATCCAACCCCCGAGAGTCGAGAGCTCCCAGGATTGGGGAAAGTGACCCAGCGTAAGGCCGTGAGGCTCCAGCTGTGATTCGAGCTCAGGACCGCGGGCTCCAGCGCCGAAAGTGGCGAGGTGTGACTCGAGGTCGAGCCCTTCGAATCCGGCCAATCGCTCCATGTCGAGAGAGACGATCGGGTTCTCGCCAGGGAGCACGTTGACGGCTCCAGTTACCGAGGTACCGCCTCCCCAGGGCACGACTCGAATCTCGGACCCGCTGCATACCTGCAGGACCTGCTCGATCTCTTCTGCCGACTCGGGTCGCGCAATGGTGTCGGGCAGGGCGGAGACGGCATCGGCTCGCAGGCGCAGCAGGTCGGGCAAGCCCTGACCTCGCGCATGGGCGAGCCGATCCAGCGGCTCCTGGGAGAGTTGACCAGGGAGATTGGGAAGGACTCGAGGTTCTGCAGGCTGGAAGCTCGACGGATTGAATCGTGGGTACGGAACGGTCGGCCCCAGCCTCTCCGCTAGCCACTGTAGGAGCGACTCGGATGGAGGGAAGGACTCGCTTTCGAATCCCCAGCCTGCCAAACGGCGACGTGGTGGGCCGGTGCCCGATTCAGAGCTTGCCATCACCGAGAACTACTCTATCTGAAAGGGGTTGAGGAGCCCGTCGTACCTCCGGCCTGCCTTTGAGGGCTTGGGGGTTGAGGCGCTCGGCGACTTCGCCGAGCGATCTTTGGGGCAATGAGGCAATGGGGGCCTGGAGGACTTAGGGCTAGAGGGCGAATCCCTGACGAGAATCTAGATAGTGCTCCATGCTCACTACTGGTTCAGACCGGGCAGGGAGACCCCCTGCCCAATCCCTACCTCGGGACTGGCGTCGGAGATTTGGCGAAGCAACCAACTGGCCCTTGTTGCAGCGAAAGGGAGGGAGTTGTCCGGGTACGTCCCAAAGGTCGGTCCGGGGGGGTAGGATCCCTGGGGGTTCTTGCAGCGGCAGGGAGGATAGCCCCCTGGGATCCTACCCCCCGGGCGGACCTCACAAGATCACGGTCATCTGCCGAGGTCTCCCAAGACCTCAGGACCCCAAAGACCGGCCGAAGGTATGCCGTCCCCCTGCGGCCACCCGGATGGGCCTCAACTGGTTGTCGGGTGGGTTGGGCGCAGGGTCTCTAGATAGCGCTCGATGCCCAGGCGGCAAGCCGAGAGGACGTCCTTGCTGCGCTCGCACTTCGCCAAGCCGATGGACCCCTCCCAGGAGGCAACGATGAACGTGGCAGAGGTCAGAGCGTCCACATCCTCTCTAACGGCCCCATTGCGCTGGCCTCTCTCCAGGAGCACTCTCAGCCCGTCGCGCCACTCCTGATAGATGGAAGAGAGCCTCTGGCGGAAGCCTTCGTCGATCGTAGACATCTCCTGGCTCAGATTGTTGAGTGGACAGCCCAGCGCCAACCTCTCCGGAGAGACCTCCTGCTCGGCCTTTCGCGCCAACTCGATCAGGGCATCGATGGGGTTCGTAGCCTGTTCGACCGGGTGCAGCCAACGGTCGAGGATCCAGTCGCGGAGAACCTGGTCGACCATTTCGCAGCCCAGCTCGGCCTTGCCTCCGAAATGGTGATAGAGGGCGCCTTTCGTTACCCCGGCCCGAGCCAGGATGGCTTTGAGGTCCGCGGATCGGAATCCCTCTCGATGAGACACCCGGAATACAGCCTGGAGAAGCCGCTGCTTTGTTGTCGTTGGGTCCCTTCGTCCGGGCATGAGCTTGTGGGTCCGTCGACTCTGGGGTGCTACCTTCGTTTGTCAGTGCGTATTCTATAACAAACCAACCGGTATGGATGATAGTTGACACCGATCCCCAGCCGCAAGACTCCAGGTCCTCCTGGGATCCCTCGCCTTAAGCCGGGGTCTGGATGAGGTCGAGGAGCGGCTCGAGGATGTTCTCTGGCCTCTTGATCTTCGAGCTGGGCCGAGCGCCTCGGTATATTCTGAGCCGGCCGCTAGTTCACCGGGTGTTTTCTCGGACGCCCGGATGAATCCTTTTGGGCTCTGCAGGACTCTTCCAAGTTGAAGCCCCATTTCATGGGAAACCAGAAGTCCGGAGTAGCGAAACAGGAGTACTGAAGATGAGAATCACATTGATCGCTGTAGCTCTGAGTGCCGTCCTACTCACCAACCCGGCGTTTGCCCAGATCGATTTCGATCCGGCAGTGAACTACGTGGTCGGACAGAACCCGTCCGGGGTGGCCGTGGCTGATTTCAATGGCGACCTTCGACCCGACATGGCTGTCTCCAGTGATGCACCCGACAAAGTCTCGATTCTCTCCAATAATGGCGCGGGAGGCTTCGGTGCGCCGGTTGCGGTGGCGCTGGGCGGTGGCACGGCACCGCACGGCGTGGCTGCCGGGGACTTCGACGGCGATAAGGACCTCGACCTGGCGGTGGTTCTCAAGAACGACGATTCGGTGCAATTGTTGATCAACACCTCTGGCTCCTTTGCCGCCGGCGCCCTCAGTGTGGTGAATGGACTGCTGCCGCGGGACGTGGTAGTTGGCGACCTCGATCAGAACGGCTTGCCGGATGTGGTGACATCCAATCGGGACTCGAATGATGTCTCAGTGCTTCTGAACAGTGCCGGGGTGCTGGCTGGGGGCGTCACCTACGCTGCAGGGCAGGAACCTCGAGGTCTCGCGCTGGGTCATTTCAATAGCGACACGTTTCTGGATCTGGCGGTCTCTGCCCACGACAGTCGACAGGTGAGTGTGCTGCTCAACGATGGCGACGGAACTTTTGGCGCCCCTATTGCTCTTTCGCTGGGTCCCGATCTGAGGCCCGAGGGGGTCGTTGCGGCCGACCTCGACCGGGACGGTGACATGGACATCGCAGCCAGTAGCTCCGGCGATACCCTCAACCGGGCGACCGTCTTTCTCAGGACGGGAGCCGGGGTCTTTGCTCCTCCATCCAGCTACCCGGTCGCCGGCCTCAACCCTGACGGCATCGTCGCGGGCGACTTCGATGTCGACGGGTTGACCGACCTGGCCACCGCTGATCAGGACTCTGCCCAGGTCTCTGTGCTACGCAACCTGGGCGCTGCGGTATTTGCAGCTCCGGTAGGGCTCCCTGTGGGTACAACTCCCGGGCCGTTGAGGGCCTCGGACCTCAATGGCAATGGAGCGAGAGACGTGGTATCCGCCAATCGAGATTCCAGCAACGTCTCGGTTTTGATCAATCGCACGAGCGCCTTGCTTTTCGGTGACGGCTTCGAATCAGGCGACACCAGCGCCTGGAGCAGCTCGACGCCATGAGGGCCCCGCTACGAGACATGGCTCGACGGCTGTTGTCTAACCCCTGCGGACCGCGAGGAGTGTTCATTTCGTTGCGAGCCTTGACCGATTGTGGTAAAACATCGCGTCAACTGCTAATCGCAGAACAGATAAGGGAGGACATGCTTTGTCCAAGGGAGATTTTCGAGTGCTAGGTCTGTCACGCGCACTGCACTGGGCCTCCAGTCTGTTGATTGCTGCGGCGCTCGTGGCGTTCATTCCGGGCTGCAATGACAGTTCATCTCCAACCGCACCGTCACCACCTGCGGATGGGGGTGGTGGAAGCTCGTCGTCGAGCAGTAGCTCGTCATCGAGCAGTAGCTCGTCATCGAGCAGCAGCTCGTCATCCAGCAGCAGCTCATCGTCGAGTAGCAGCTCATCGTCGAGTAGCAGCTCATCGTCGAGTAGCAGTTCATCGTCGAGTAGCAGTTCATCGTCGAGTAGCAGTTCGTCATCGAGTAGCAGTTCGTCATCGAGCAGTTCATCTTCTCTTGCCGACGGCTCGATCGCCGCGCTGACTTGATTACCGGGACAGAACAAGGACGTCCCTGCTGCATATCGATCGGCTAGGCCCATGCTGACGCTTCGTTCCCGGTGTGGAAGAGCGACCTCGGGCGTGACTGTATTGCCCTGTCGATAATGCAGCTCTCCGTCGCGTTGCCCTGTTACAACGAGGAACAGAACGTCGAGAGGACGATCGCCGACGTCGATGAGTGGTTCGATGCCGCAGCCATCGACGGGGAGATCATTGCTGTCGACGATGGGTCGTCCGATAGGACCGGTGAGGTCCTCGCCCGCTTGGCAGCTCAGAACCCGAGGTTGAGGCTCGTGAGCCACGCGAGCAATCTCGGATACGGCGCTGCCGTCCGCTCAGGGCTGGATGCGGGAGTGATGGAGTGGATCGCGTTCATGGACAGCGATGGGCAGTTTCGTGCGAGTGACTTCGACAAGCTCATTCCCTACACGCGAGAGGCGGAGTTGATAACGGGGCGACGATTCAGGCGTGCGGATCCACTTGTGCGCCGGCTGAATGCGAAAGCGTTCGGTGTGCTGAATCGGATCCTCTTCGGCGTTTGGGTGCACGACATCAATTGCGCTATGAAGATAATTCGAGGCTCCCTGTGGTCCCGGATCCGACCCAGCGTGACAAGTGGAGCTGTCTTCAACCTCGAGCTGTTTGCTCGCACGAAGCAGGAGGGGGTCGAGTGGCGCCAGGTGTTTGTGAATCACTATCGGCGATCCGCCGGAGTCCAGACAGGGGCGAATCCTCGGGTCATATTGAGAGCGCTCCAGGAAATGCTCCTGCTGCGCTGGAAGCTGTGGTTCTAGGCCGGGGCGGGGTCGGTGTCGCTACAATCTCGGTATGCGGCGGTTCACTGAGAGCTTCGGGCGCAGGGGTCGATGGCCAATCCCGCTTCTGGCCCTCCTTGTAACGACCCTCGCTTACTTCAGCTACGTTCACGGCTACTGGAATCCACCCCATCTCTTCTGGGACGAGAACTATCACATCGCTTCCGCGCAGCGGTACCTGAACGGCACGTTCTTCATGGAACCGCATCCACCGTTGGGGAAGCTCTTTATCGCCCTGGGAGAGTTCATCGTCTCTCCCGAGGCAAATGGCGCGGCGGACCAGTTCGTTGCCACCGACCACGCCCCGGAGACGCCGGTCGGTTTCTCGTTTGTCGGTTACCGGCTCTTTCCCACACTCTTCGCATGGCTGATCGTCCCCATGCTCTTTTCGATTTTTCTCTTGCTGACCAAGAGCCAGGTCCTTGCCGCACTCCTGACCGTCCCTTACCTGTTCGACAACGCGATGATCGTGCACAGCCGGTCGGCGATGCTGGAGCCGACGCTGGAGTTCTTCGCAGTTGCAATGATTCTGCTCTTCTTGCTGCTGCTGAAATGGCGTACCGATCGAGGACGTGTTGGGCTCTATTCCCTGCTCTTCGGGGCGTGCTTTGCTGCCGTTCTGACCACCAAGGTCAACGGGCTCGTGATGGGTGTTCTGTACTTGCCACTACTCTGGAAGCTGTTCCAGGTTGGCGATTCGCGCCGCACGATCCGGGACACTCTCGCGTTCAGCGCGCTGGGCTTCCTGCTGGTGTTTGTCGGTGTTTGGCACACGCATTTCGCCCTCGCCTCGAACATCAATCGCTCGCTGCCTGGTGAGGGGTATTACCAAGCCTCAGACGAGTACAAGGGCATTCTCGGTGCAGGGGAGAACGCATCGATCGTGCATTTCCCAGTCATGCTGCGCGATTCAATGGCATTTGTCGCGCACTACCAGCGCGGAGTTCCCAAGCTTGACCTCTGCAAGAGCGGTGAAGATGGCAGCCCTTGGTTCTTTTGGCCGATCGGTGCCCGAGCGATCAATTACCGGTGGGAAACACCGGGGGGTGGCGACACGGCGCCCTATCGGTACCTTTATCTTCAATCGAACCCAGCAGGGTGGTTCTTCGGATTCCTGGGTGTTGTCATGGCTGGGATGCTGGTGGTCGGATCGTTGGTCGTAGGATGGCGGCTGCCGCTCAAGAACCGATTCATGCTGACCGTGTTTCTCGGTCTCTGGGTGGCGTACATGGCCGCCATCAGCCAACTCGACCGGGTCATGTACCTCTATCATTACTTTATTCCACTTCTGTTCAGCTACATCCTGTTCGGACTGGCCTTCTCGGAGATCGGCCAGATCGGAAGCTGGAAGATGACTGATCACCGCCGGATGATGGCTCTGGCGCTCTGCGCAGTGGCGGTTTTTGGCAGCTACTGCTTTTACCGCCCACTGACCTACTACGAGCCCATCACCGATGCGGAGTTCCAAAAGCGGTCGCTGATTCGATTGTGGGACTTGCACTGCGCGAGGTGTGACCTCACGAGCCCGCTGACACGCGGAACCTGCTCGTGAATCCAAGCCCCACATGGCGCAGGCCCCCAGTTCAGTTTCCTGGGCAACGCGGCGAAACCTTTCCGGACTCTGAGAGGCTCTTCCAGATTGAATCCCGAATTCACGGGATTCTTGATGATCAAGAGGATTCGCTGATGACCAAGATCCTGCCGCGCAACGAAGGGAGCAGAGATCGCGTGCTAGGAGTCACTCTTGGCCTTGACCTGCTCTCGCTCGTCTTGGTCGGTCCCCAGACGCCCGGGGGTGGATGTGTGTGGTACCTTTGGCCACTGGGTTGATCGGGAGCTGCCCACTGTACACCCTGCTGGGTCTGACTACATGCCCGATGAAGGGGAAAACCAGCTAGACAAAGCACTTCTGCAGCGAAGCATCGCTGGAGACCGTCAGGCTTTTCTCGGTTTTACTCGTCGCCATCAGGCGGCGGTACTTCGATTCTGCCGCACCGTTTCTGCCAGCTCCGAGGACGCCGAGGACGTGTTGCAGGAGACCTTTCTGACGGCTTGGCGGAAGGCAGACACATTCGAGGGCCGTGGAAGCGCTCGCTCCTGGCTATTCACCATCGCCCGAAGAAAGGTCTATCGCGCTGCGAGAGCTTCGCAAGCCATCGCAGCAGGAGAGGTTGAATCCCTCGAGGAACTTGGCGTCGCGGCGGGATGGGGAAGGTCGGGCACGGGCGAGAGGTTTGGATTGGACGAGCAAATCGAGGTCCGTCAGGCCTTCGAGAGTCTCTCGCCAGCGGATCGTCAGATCTTGATATTGCGCGATCTCGAAGGCTTGAGTGGCGCAGAAGCAGCTACGGTTCTGGGAGTCGAGCTCCCGGCGCTCAAGAGTCGCCTCCACAGAGCGCGACTTCGCCTCATGAGTAGGCTTGCGAAAGGTGACGGCGATGAGAGGTGATCGATTGGTGGGCGGGCTCTGGTGCCACGAGGTCCTCGCCGTGCTGTCTGATTACTTAGATGGGGAGCTTGCGGCAACCGAGCGCGATCAGGTCGAGGCGCACGTCAAGGAGTGCGATGTTTGTGAGCGCTTTGGGGGCGAGTTTGCCTCTGTCGTCAAGGGGATCCGTTCCGCCCTTCGTGAGCCACCGCCTCTCGATCCCGACATTGCGGAGCGATTGCAGGAGAAGATCCTCCGATCCGGCTGAACTACCCGACCATCAACCGACTCGATGACCTGACTCCCAGCCCCGCTTAGAGCGAAGTCTGCGTCCTCACCAACGTCCCACCTGATGAGACTCGAATGCATGATCCACCGACGGGAGGGATGGCAACGGCCGCAGAAGTCCTTTGGATTTGATGGATAGCCAACTGGAACCCCCACAGCCGTCGAGGACTCGAGAGCTTCTCAGGTACCCATCACCTGCAGGTGGATGCGACGGGTCCTGGGTCGATTGTCGAAATCGCAGAGCACGACCTGCTGCCAGGTTCCCGTCTCCAGCCGACCCTGAGTCACAGGCAGGACCATCGAAGGTCCGAGCAGCGCCGCACGCACATGGGAATAGCCGTTGCCATCGCCCCATCTGAGGTTGTGGTCGTATTCGGCGTTGCGTGGCGCCAGTCGCTCAACGGCCTTCTTCAGATCGCTGACAGCGCCGCTCTCGAACTCGATGGTGGTCACAGAGGCTGTGGAGCCTGGAACGGCTACCAGAACCCAGCCATCTTCGATTCCAGCTTTTTCGAGGAACTCCAGGACATCGCCCGTCAGGTCCAGGATATCGGTCTCCCCCGAGGTGCTGCGTTCCAGGGTCGTCGTTTCGAGTCTCATCGTCAGCCTCCTCCGTTGCTGTGATCTCGAGGCCTACGCAAGTCCTTGGAGATACCCACCCTCGACTTTGATGGCCTGCCCGGTGACCAGCGCGCCACGATCTTGAAGAGCCGTCATCGAAGCCTCCTTGTCCTGGATCTCGAGTCAGTCGATCCTCTTGCCATTCTCGTCGTACTCGTAGACCCCCCGACCCACCTTCCGACCCAGGCGTCCAGCCTGGACATACTGCTGAAAGAGGTTGTTGGGTCGGTAGAGGTCTCCTAGAGACCGACTCAGGCGCTCGAGGACCGACAACCTGACATCCAGCCCCACCAGATCGATCATCTCGAAAGGGCCCATGGGGTGGTTGAGGCCCAATTTCAAGGCCTTGTCGATGTCGGAGGCGCTGGCAACTCCCTCTTGCAGCATGCGGAAGGCCTCGTTGCCGATGAGCGCGTTGATTCGAGAGGTCACGAAGCCGGGCGATTCCTTCACCTCTACGACTTCCTTGCCCATCGTTTCGGCCACGTCGCGAAGCGCTTGGAGAGTCTCCCAGTCGGTTTCGAGCCCTTTCACCAGCTCGACGAGTCGCATGAGGTGGACCGGATTGAAGAAGTGCATGCCGGCGAATCGCTCTGGCCTGTCCAGGGAGCCTGCCATCTCGGTGATCGACAACGCCGAGGTGTTGGATGCGAGCAGCGCATGCTCGGGGGCCGATTGAACGACACTCTGGAAGGTGTCGATCTTGAGCTCCATCGACTCGGGTACCGCTTCGATGACCAGATCTGCCTTCGAGACGGCGCTCCCGAGCTCCTGCTGGAAGTCGAGCAACTCTCGGGCACGCTGTGCGATCGCCGGATCCACCTTGCCCAGCTCGACGCCCTTCTCGAGGTTGCCGTGAATCTCAGTACGGGCCTGCTCGAGAGCATCGCCGGAGATGTCGAACAGGCAGGTCTCATAACCTCCGGTCGCGGCCACGTGGGCGATTCCCCGCCCCATGGTGCCGGCTCCGAGCACAGTAATGGTGCGAATCTCCGGTTGGGTTTGCCGACTCATGGAGTGGCCTCGCTCTCGTTGGGTGTGGTGTCGGTTCTTGGTGCAGGTGGGTTGCATGCGACCTCCGGGTCGCCCACCGTGAGTACGATCTTGCCGAATAGTGCCCGGTCGGTCAGGAGCTTTTGGGCTTCGGGTGCCTTCTCCAAGGGAAGCGTGCGGTCGATCACCGGTCTCAACTGGCCGGTGTCGAAGAACCTCAGAACTTCCCTCAGTTCGGCGAGACTGCCCATGGTCGAACCCAGGATCGACAGACTCTTGAAGAACACCGCCCGGAGGTTGATATTGGCTGTGGCATCGGCGGTGGCACCACAGAGCACCATTCGACCACCCCAGGCCAGGGCCTTCAGGCTCTCTTCGAAGACAGGTCCTCCAACGTGGTCGAAGACGACCTCCACGCCCTTGCCTTCGGTGATCTTCCGCACATCCGAGGCGAAATGGCCTGTCGAGTAGTCCAAGGTGTGGGTGGCACCCAGCTGTAAAGCCTGCAGCCGCTTTCCCTCCGTCCCGGCGGTGGCGATGATCCTCTGTGCACCGAGGAGCTTGGCGATCTGGATGCCGGCCGAGGAGACTCCGGAGCCGGCCGCGTGGATCAGTACGTCCTCTAGAGGGCGCAGCTCGGCTCGGGCTGCGAGCATGTGCCAAGCGGTGAGAAAGACCAGGGGGATGGCTGCGGCCTCGACGTAGGAGAACCCCTTTGGGATGTCCAGGATATTGCGGCGTGGAACGGCCACGAGCTCTGCGTAGCCACCGTCGCGATCCTCTCCGAAGATCCCGTAGGAGCGACAGAACTGATCGTTGGCCGCAAGACAGGCCGGGCAGATGCCGCAAGAGACCCCTGGAGCCACCAGAACCGGTCGGCCGGCAGCGAGGTCCGCCGCGAGATCTCCCGTTTCCTCGATCTCGCCGGCAATCTCGCTGCCCGGAATCAACGGCAGGGGGAAGCGGTGCCCCGCGACACCGTTTCGGACCCAGAGGTCCAGGTGATTGAGACCACAAGCCCGTACGCGAACCAGGACCTCGTCGGCGCGCGGCTCAGGGCGAGGCAGCTCGCACCACTCAAGCGCCCCGGGCCCTCCATGATGGGCTATCCGATATGCGAGCATCCGGAAATTGTAGCAGCGACCCCTTGCCCTCCCGCTGGCGTTTCGACGGGTTTCACAGAGACTAAGGTGTCCTCTCAGGCTAGACTAGGCGCGAATCGGCTAGGCGCGAATCGGCTGGCACCTGTCGAGTTGGAGGCTGGGTTGAAGAAGATACGGGCGAGTGCAGAGAGTCTTCTGATAGCGACAATGTCGCTGGCCATGCTGTTTTTCCTGCTGCCCGTGCTTGCCTCTGGTAGCTCTTCGGGTGGCTACTCGCCCTTGTCCTTTTTGCTGGATCTAAGAGGGGATTCGGTCAAGGTCCGCTATGCGCCTGGCTCCTTGGATCGAGCCGCGCACAGCCAGGAGAGATTCGAGCTCGTGGTCTCCGACTGCAAGAGCTGGAGCCGCAGCCAACTCCCCCTGGCGCTCTACGTCCTGGGTCCGGAAGAGTGGCAGGCGGCCGAGGTAGACCGCCCTTACGGGCTACCGCAGCACATGAGCGGTTCCGAGCTTGCCCTCGCCAGCTGGGGAGATGCCGAGACGGTAGAGCTGTGGCGGGGTCTCTTGGGTCGAAGACTGCCGGTGATTCCAGGCACTGCCTTGCGAGGCAGCCCGGAGGAGGTTGCCAGCATGGCCCTGCACGACCTAATGGCGGTCGTCGAGGCCTTCGAGATGTGTCTTGCGGGCAGCGGCGTTTCCGGCGACCAGCCCTGGATCGAGGGTCTCTTGGTGCAGGTAATGGCGCGGTCGTTCATCCAGAAGCACGAGGCCGGGCGCTTGTCGGAGGTCGACGGAGTCTTTGCCAGCCTTTCCGATCAAGGGGGCGGACCAGGGGCTCTACCGCTGAGTCAGGCGCTCGCACCCGACTCGCCCGCTGTTTGGTTGTGGGCGGAGGCCCAGTTCTACCAGGCAGCCAAGCTCCTGGCGGCAGAGAGAGGCAAGGCGCCTGTCAAATCGGTGTTCAAGCTGGCTGGAAAGCAAGGTGGAAATCTGAAAGCGGCAGACCTGGTGGCTGAGTATCCAGTGCTTGCAGACTGGCTGATGGAGGCCTTCGAAGGGGATTCGGCCACGCCCTAGAGGCGATAGTACAAGGGTTGAGTAAGAGCCACTCACCGCTTCCCGTAAGGGTCCTGGTGGTGGTGTGTGGAGGCCGTCCTTGCGTTTCTCGCAACTTTTGTCTAACAATCGAAAGGCTAGGAAGATACCGGAAACGAGATCCAGGCTTCGGCCGTCGGCTGAGGTAGGAATCTGGAAAGGGAGGTTCGAGATGAAGAAGGCGTTGATGGCGTTGGGTCTTGCTGCTCTGCTGACGGCTCCCGCTATGGCAGGTAGTCTTGGCATCTATGGCGCCTGGTGGACTTCGGAGGATGCGAGCGACTCGCTCGGCCTCGGCGGTTGGGTCGATTTCTACCTCGGAAAAGGTGTCGAGATCGAGCTGCGAGGCAGTCACTTCAGCGATTTCAATACGGTCAACGACGTCGGCGACTTGGCTGACCTAAGGGTTTCCGCATTCGATCTCGGTTTCACCTACAACTTCGGCTATGGCTCGGGAAAGAAGCTGAATCCCTACATCGGCGGAGGCGGCACCATTTTCTCTACCGAGTTGGACCGGGTCGACAATGACAAGAGACTGGGTACCGTGGACGATGAGTGGGGCTACTACGCGGTCGGCGGTCTCGAGTTTCCGATCAGCAAGAGCTTCGCCTTCATCGCCGAGGCGATGTTTCGCCAGACCAAGTTCGAGATCCTTGGCAACGACCTGGGCTTCTCGGGCGTCGCTCAGAAGGTCGACATGAAGGGGTTCGAGGGCAACGTCGGCATCGCCTTCAAGTGGTAGACGTCAACCGACTCGAAGTTCCAGACTGAACCTGAACGCTCTCGGCGGGTAGTGGTGATCCGACAAGGATCGCCGCCGCCCGCCGATTTTCTTTTCAAGAGGGTCCGTGCTGCCCTTCGAAGGCGACCTTCCAGGTCATGTGGTGTCTTCGTCTTCTGTAGCTTCCTCGCTGGATTGTCCCTCGGATTCGAAGAGGGGCGTGCGCTTTAATCCGATCCCACGCCAGACGAAATAGATGGCGGGAAAGACGATGAGCTCGCCCATGAAGGAGGTGAACAGACCACCGACCATCGGAGCTGCAATGCGCCGCATTACGTCGGCGCCCGTACCGCTCGACCAGAGGATTGGCACGAGGGCGATGAAGGTGGTCACAACCGCCATGGTCTTGGGCCGGATTCGCTGTACGGCGCCGTGATCCACGGCCTCCCGCAGGTCGGAGAACGTCCTCATCTTTCCTTTGGTCTTCCAGTCTTCGTATGCGATATCCAAATAGAGGAGCATCACGACTCCGGTTTCAGCTGCAAGCCCGGCAAGCGCGATCACTCCGACCCAGACGGCTACCGACCAGTTGTAGCCCAGCCAGTCCATTAGCCAGATCGACCCCACCAGGGCGAAGGGAACGGCCGACAGCACAATGGCGGTCTTGATCAGCGACTTCGTGTGGAAGTAGAGGATCAGGAAGATCAAAAAGAGCGTGACGGGCACGATCACCAGCAGGCGGGCCTTCGCACGCTGCATGTACTCGTACTGCCCAGACCAGAAGATGCTGTAGCCCGGTGGCAAGTCGATCTTCTCGACCACCTCCTGCCTCGCCCTGGTCACCCAGCCGCCGACATCGATGCCTTTCAGATCGACGTACACCCACGCATTCGGTCGGGCGCCCTCCGTCTTGATCCCTGGAGGCCCCGCTCGGATCTCGAGCTGGGCCAACTGCCCCAGAGGAATCTGCGCACCCGACGGCGCGGCGACGAGGACCTCCTTCAATGTCGCCGGATCGTTGCGAAGCTCCCTCGGGTACCGGACATTGATCGGATATCTCTCGAGTCCCTCGACGGTCCAGGAGACGTTCATTCCACCGACCGCGGATTGAATGACGTCCTGGATATCGCCGACCTTGATGCCATACCTCGCCGCTGCCTCTCGATCGATTTCGAAATCGATATAGGAGCCGCCCATGACCCTCTCGGCATAGACCGAGAGCGTGCCTGGCAAGGGCTTGACCACGGCTTCCACCTGCTCGGCAATCTGCCCGAGCGTGGTCAGGTCGGGACCCGCGACCTTGATGCCTACCGGTGTTTTGATGCCAGTCGAGAGCATGTCGATTCGGGTCTTAATTGGCATGGTCCAGGCATTGGTCAGGCCCGGAATCTGAATGGCCTGATCGAGCTCGGCGATGAGGTCATCTTTGGACAGCCCTGGCCGCCACTCCGATGGGTCCTTGAGAACGATGGTCGTTTCGATCATCGACAAGGGGGCCGGATCGGTCGCCGTGTCGGCACGCCCCACCTTGCCGAAAACGCTCTCGACCTCTGGGAAGGTCCTGATGATCTTGTCGGTTTGTTGCAGGAGCTCCTTCGCTTTGGTGATCGAAATACCTGGAAACGTCGTGGGCATGTAGAGGAGGTCGCCCTCCCACAGCGGTGGCATGAACTCGGAGCCGATCCTCTGTAGTGGAACAAGGGTCACGGCGAGAATTGCGACCATCGCGAGGATCACCAGCCAGCGCCAACGCAGGGCCCAATTGAGGACCGGGCTGTAGAGAAACCGGAGGACCCGTGAAATCGGGTTGCGGTCTTCGCCGCGAATCTTGCCGCGCACGAACCAGTACATGAGCACCGGCACGGCGGTAACCGACAGGATGGACGCCATGGCCATGGAGTAGGTTTTGGTGAAGGCCAGGGGTTTGAAGAGGCGCCCTTCCTGTGCCTCGAGGGTGAAGACGGGCAGGAATGAGACCGTGATCACGAGGAGCGTAAAGAAGAGGGTCGGACCGACTTCCTGAGCCGCCTTGGTGATGATCTCCATATGGGTCCGTTTCCCCTGCCATTCTTCGTAGTGCTTGTGGGCGTTCTCGACCATGATGATGGCCGCGTCCACCAGTACCCCGATCGAGATCGCGATGCCTCCCAGCGACATGATGTTGGCGCCGATTCCCTGGATCTTCATGACGATGAACGCCATGAGAATCGAGACCGGAATGGAGATGATCGCGACCAGCGCAGAGCGGAAGTGAAACAAGAAGACGAGGCAGACCAGGGCTACAACGATCGATTCCTGGAGCAGTGTGTGGGTCAGCGTCTCCACGGCCCGATCGATCAAGCCCGTTCGGTCATAGGCGATGGAGATCTCGACATCGTCGGGAAGACCGGCCCGGAGCTCCTCGAGGCGCTCCTTCACGCTCTCGATCACCGTTCGTGTATCGGCACCCGAGCGGACCACGACAATGCCGCCGACGGTTTCTCCCTCACCGTTCCATTCGGCCAGACCGCGACGCATCTCGGGCCCGATGCTGACGTGTGCTACATCTTTGAGCAGCAGCGGTACGCCGCCTGAGGCCGCCGTCAGCACGATGGTCTCGAGATCCCGAACGTTCTTCACATATCCCAGGCCGCGGACCATGAATTCCTTTTCGGCCAGCTCGACGACACGACCGCCGACATCGATGTTGGAGCGTTGAATCGCCCGCTTGACCTGATCGATCGAGACGTCGTAGGCGCGCAAGCGCACCGGGTCGACCTCCACCTGGTACTGACGCACGAAACCGCCGATCGAGGCCACTTCGGCGACTCCATCGACCGAGGTCAGGCCATACCGGAGGTACCAGTCCTGGTAGCTCCTCAGATCGGCGAGGGAGTGACTCTTCGAGTTGAGCACATACATGAAAGCCCAGCCCACCCCGGTAGCGTCGGGGCCGAGCTGCGGTGCGACGCCCGCCGGCAGCTTGCTGGCGAGCCCGGACAGATACTCCAGTACTCGGGAGCGAGCCCAGTAGAGGTCGGTGCCATCCTCGAAGATGACGTAGACGAAGGAGAAGCCGAAGAACGAGTAGCCTCGGACGACCTTGGCGTAGGGTACCGCCAACATGGTCGAGGTGATCGGATAGGTCACCTGGTCTTCGACCACCTGGGGTGCCTGTCCTGGGAACTCTGTGAAGACGATCACCTGAACATCGGACAGATCGGGAATGGCGTCGACCGTGGTGTTGCGGATGGCCCACACGCCGCCCAGGATCGCCAGGCCGAGACCCACGAGCACAACCAATTGGTTCTCGAGGGACCACCGGATGATTCGATCCAACATGACGACTCCCCTCTAGCGGTCTTCCTGATTCGAGCGCTGCGCGATCATCTTCTGGACCGCCTCCTGCAAGCTCGACTCCGAAGCAATGAGAAACTGCGACGATGTGACGATGCGCTCGCCCTCTTGCAAACCCTCGAGAATCTCGACGTCGCCACCCCCTTCGTGCCCGATCGTGACTTCGCGAGGCGCGAAGCTCCCATCCCCCAGGTCGACGATGACGATGTTGCGCTGGCCGGTGCGGAGGACCGCCTGGGTGGGCACCACCAATGCCGCTTCGGTCGCCGTAGGATGGAAACGAACGGTGGCGAACATCCCGGCCCGCAACTTCTTGTCGGGATTCGGGATCTCGATCTTCATAGGTAGAGTGCGCGTGGCTGGAGAGAACTCCGGCTCGATGTAGCGCACGGTGCCGTGGAAGACCTCGCCAGGGAAGTAGGTCAACTCCACCTCGGCCTCGCTGCCCAGGCCGATTTGGGCGACCTGATGCTCGAAGATCTCGACCGATAGCCAGATCGTTCGCAGGTCGGCAATGTGGTAGACCTCCATGCCCGGCTGCACGGCCATGCCTTCGAGGCCGTTCATTCTCTTCATCACGAGGCCGCTGGCTGGTGCCACGACTTGCAGCGTGCGGAAGACCTGTCCGGTGTGTTCAAGGTCCTCGATCTGCTCGGCCGTGATGTCCCAATAGGTGAGGCGCTCGCGAGCCGATTCGACCAGGGCGCTCGCCCGGCGGCCCGCTTCGGTAGAGGTGGTGTCGAATTTCTTGGCGTAGTCGATCGCTGAGAGCAGCTCCTGCTCGGTTTGGACGAGCTCGGGAGAGTAGATCTCGAAGAGGGGTTGGCCCTTCTTCACGGGCTCGCCTACGTAGTTGACGTAGACTTTCTCGACCCAACCGGAGTACTTCGTAGTCACCGTGACCATACGCTCCTGGTCGTATTCGAGGTAGCCGACAGTGCGAATCTCCTGATTCAGGTCGCGCCGCTCGACGACCGCGGTCTGGACGTTCATGTTCTGGACAACGGCCGGGTTGATGCTGACCGTCGGCCCCTGATCGGCGGCCTGGTCCACCTCGTCTACATAGACCGGGACGTAGTCCATCCCCATCTCGTCCTTGGCCGGAACCGGTGAAGAGATGGTGGGGTTCATCGGATTGCGATAGAAGAGGATCTCCCGCTCGCTGCCAGTGGTTTGGCGCCGCTTCTCATTCCCAGCACCAGTCTGACCCGCGGCCGGCACGAGATCCATGCCGCAAATGGGGCATTCACCCGGAACGTCTTCGAGAATGTGGGGGTGCATGGGACAGGTCCAGAGCTGCTCCTCCTCGGTGCTGTGGCTCATCTCCATCTCGCCGGTGTGGTAGCCGAGGCGAGCCTGCAGCCAGCTGTCGACGGGGTGGAGGCCCCAAGGGTCGAAAAACAGAAGATAGAAGAATACGAAGCCGACAGCGATCCAAAGGAGCGCCCGCGATAGGCCTTTGGCGTGGGAGGTTCGTAATGACATGGGTTCATTGGCTCCTTGGTTGGCCAGACAGTGGTCTTGTCGTTTCGCCTTCGAGCCGAGCCAGCAGGATGGCGTAGTCGGCCTGGGCTCGGGCGCTCGAGGTCTGCGTGCGGTAGAGAACGTGCTCGGCGTCGAGCAGGTCGAGGGCGTTGAGGGTCCCAGTGACATAGCCGGATTGAGCCGAAGCTACCGACTCTTCGGCTTGCAGGATCAAGATGTCTTCCAACAGGTGGAGCTGCTGCCAGGAAAGGGGAATTCTTTGCATCAGCTCGCCGATCGAGGATTGGATGGCGGCAACCGTTTGGCGCTTATCCTCCTGGGCGGCCAGCTCCAGCTGTGTCGCTTCGTCGACGCGGGCGGCCAGGCTCTGGCGCCAGAACGGAATGCTGACGCCACCCTGGATGCCGAAGATGTCGTCGCCGTTGCCTGCCGGCGGCAGGGCAACTCCAGCGGGATCCTCTCTGGGATCGACGAAGGTGTAGGTGAGGCCGACCTTGAAGTTCGGTCGGTAGCTCTTCTCGGCTCGCTCGATGCGTCGCCCGGAAGCAGCGATGCGAGCGTCGGCCGCGGCGAGCTCTGGTCGCGACAGCAGGGCGGTATCCAGGAGGTCGTCATAGTCGAGGTGGACCTCGTGGGTCCTGGGTAGATCCGGTGGCAGGATCACCGCCGAGTCGGGCCGATCTCGCAAGTTGTTGAGCTGGGCTTCCAGGTCGATGCGTCGCTGGTCGAGGTCGAGGAGCTGGCTCTCGGCCGACGTGATCTCGGCCTGGATCTTGATCACGCCTTGGCTCGTACCCATGCCCGTCGCGTAGCGCGACCGCGAGATCTCTTCGTGTTGACGAAGATGGTCGAGGAAGTCGATAGTGATCTCCTTCTGTCGAGTCAGGAATGCCAGCTCGAAGTAGAGTCGTCTGACCTCGGTCACCAGCGCGAGGCGCTTGGCCTCGACATCGGCTTGCAACGAGACGGCCGTCAGCAGAGCAGCCTGTTCTTCGAGATCCAACTTGGAGAGCCAGGGCAGCTCTTGCAGCAGATTGAGTGTCAGGACCTGAGGGCCGGTTCGAGTCTCGGGGCTTTGCAGGAACGCGATGATGCCGACCGTGGGATCGGGCAGCGCGCCAACCGCAACGCTCCGATGCTCGGCGGCTCGGGCCTCAGCCGTCGCCGCAGCGACTCCCGGATTTCTTGTCAGAGCATCCTCGATCAGCGCCGCGAGCTGTGCGTCGCTCTCGGCGCGCAGAATGCGATCGGCCGGTGCCCCGATCGGCACAGATGGCGATGCCTCGCCTGGTGGCGCGTAGCTAGGGTCTGGGTCCGTCTGCTGTCCGATCGCGGGTGAGCCTAAAAGCGCCACCGCGAGTAGACAGAGGGTAGTTCTCGTATACACGAATCGCCTCCAAAGAGATCTGTGTTGGTGGTTCCGCCACCGTTAGCGGTAGCGAGCCTGCACAGCATACTCTGGAGGCGGATCAGATCAGGAACGAAGATAGCAGGGTGTAGCGCCCCAGCTCGTGTCCCTGGGATGCGATGGTCGCGTCTGAGCTCACCAACGGCTCGAGCCGTTCCTCGACCCTTGACTGTACGACCTCGGCCAGCAAGAGGCTGGAAGACAGGTCGAGCTGACCGGCTGGAGCCGAGTCGATGGGCTCGCGATCGATCGGGGCTTGACAGCAAGCACCGGCCGCAGGGGTCAAGGACCCACGATCCTGCGATGTCCCGGCGCCCTCGTGACAACCAGGCATTGAGCTCCCCGCGCCGGACATGGGGCAAGCGGACATCTGGCAGACGCCCGTGTCCACGGAATCGCAGCCCCAGGCCATTGGTGAGGCCAAGAGGAGGAGAACTCCGATCAGAGCAGCGAGTGTTCTTCGACTTATCATTAGGATCCTGGGGGAACTTCTTCTGTCAAGATAGAGATCTGTCGCCCATCTGTCAAGTTGGCGATGCACCTGCTCTCGAGGTGGTACGGTAATGGAAGGAGAATCCGACGAGGTCCCCACGACGAGTTGTGGGGCCTGATCGGAGAGCCTTGGAAGTCTCGAGGAGGAAAATGATGACGCAGCAAGATCGTCCGAAGTTCACCTATCTTGGTCACGCCACGATCCGTTGTGACATGCCTGACGGCAGGGTGTTGCTCATCGATCCCTGGGTCGAGGGCAATCCGGCCTGTCCCGAAGAGCTCAAGGAGTTCGACCGCATCGACGCGATGCTCATCACCCATGCTCATTTCGACCACATCGGTGATGCCGTGGGGCTCGCCCAGCGTTACGAGCCAGAGATCGTGGTCGCCAATTTCGAGACCTGCCACTGGTTGGAAAGCAAGGGTGTGGCGAACACTTCGGCTATGAACATCGGCGGCAGCCAGGAGGTGCTGGGCTGCAAGGTGACGATGGTCAGAGCCGATCACTCCTGCGGCATCCTGGATGGCGACCAGATTCTCTACGGTGGCACCGCAAGCGGCTATGTCGTCAGCCTGGCAGGTGGATTCACTTTCTACCACGCGGGTGACACCGGCCTTTTTTCAGATATGCAATTGATCGCGGAGATGCATCGACCGGAGCTGGCCTTCGTTCCCATCGGCGATCTATTCACCATGGGCCCCGATGCCGCGGCCCGAGCCTGCCGATTCCTCGAGGCTCGCAAGGTCATCCCGATTCATTGGCAGACCTTCCCGATCCTGACGGGCACGCCTCGGGAGCTGGAGGAGGCGCTGACCCAGCTCGGTGGGCGCACCGAGGTGATCGCCCTCCAGCCGGGCCAGTCGCACTGAGCCGGGCTGGCCACCCCGAGAAACGATGCCGACAAGCACCGTCGAGGACTATCTGAAGTGCATCCTGCTGGCGGAGCAGGAGGCGCCGGAGCAGCAGGTCAGTACCGGGCAGATTGCAGGTGCGCTGAGCGTGGCGCCAGGCACGGTCACCGCAATGCTCAAGACCCTGGCCAATAGTGGTCTGGTGAGCTACGAGCCTTACTCAGGGGTGTCCCTCACCGATCCGGGACGTCAGCTGGCGGTTCACGTGCTGCGCCGCCATCGACTGGTGGAGCTCTTTCTGGTGCGGGTAATGGGCCTCGACTGGGCGGAAGTGCACGACGAGGCCGAGCTGCTGGAGCACGCCGTGTCGGATCGCATCATCGAGCGCATGGACGCCATGCTGGGGGCGCCCGATGTAGACCCCCATGGTGACCCGATCCCAACGGCGGGTGGGGAAGTGGAGCAACGAGAGCTCCAGAGCCTCCTCGACTGTCCGTCGGGAGTCTGGCTGCAGGTCGCCCGGGTCACGGACCAGACCGTCGACTTCCTCCAGCTGGTGGAAACCGAGCGATTGATGCCAGGCAGTCGGCTCAAGGTGATTCGCCGCGATGAGGCGGCCGATACCATGGTGTTAAAGCGCCCAGGCGTGGGGCCGCTTGCACTGGGCCTGCGGGCGGCTTCCAAGATTCTGGTCTCAGAGGAACTCTAGCCAGGGCCGTTCAGAGGCGGTTCACGGCCAGCCATCGGGCTCGCATCAGCAGTGATAGACGGGATGCAGCTCCCAGCTGTGGCGACTCCTGCCGCAGACCCGCACCTGTTTCCTCCAGCAGATTCAGCAGACGATCCCCTGCCAAGAGCAGGTACTTGCCACAACGCCTGTAGTCGGGTGGCAAGTCGGGGACTGTCCGCGCCGAACGCATCAGCAATGGTCGAATCCTGGCGCACTCGGAATGTACGGCCTTCTCCAGTACCTCGATGTCAACTCTGGTGGATGTCTGCCAGGGCTCGGGCAGTTCGGCGACGGGGAGCCTTGCCTGGTGGCGTCGAAGATCCTCCCCCAGCATTCTCAGCGAGAGGATTCTGGTCAGGGCTGCGGCCATAGCCTCGAGAGCGGCAGAGGGCGGTTCGCCGACGAGCACCTCCACCAGGGCTCCGCCCAGCTTGGCGCTGTCGCGTTCTGCAGCTTCGGCTGTGGCTGGGCGACGCACGGTGGCCCGGTGACGGGCTGCACTCATCAACCGGTCGAAGCCGTCTCGCGACCAGGGAATCTGCTTGTCGAGTTGTGCGATCTGCACGAAAACGGGCTGTCCAGGCGGCTCACCGGTCAGGGCGGCTTCCAGACTGAACTCCCAACGGTTGATCTGGGAAAGACGCTCCCCTTCGAGGCCGCTCTGACGGGCGAAGTCGAAGAGCGTGAAGGCGAAGGTGGCGAGCGCCTGTGCCCGGCGACGCTCGGTGGCCGGCAGGAGTGTCAGGGCAGGTGCAAAGTCGAGGAGAAGTCGCCGGGTGACCTCGGCGCAGAGGGCCGCGGCCTCCCGGGGATCGGTCATGTCGAGGGGCCGACGGATCTCGTCGGTCAGCCGGCTGTGGCGACTGGAGACGTAGTCTTCGGCTCGTCGGCTGACGTCCGGCGGCTTCTCGATGCTCTCGGAAGAGACCTCGGTGGCATCGGGCGCCAGGGCTTTCCCCGCTTGCTCTCTGTCTTCTCGCATGGTGGGTGCTTCGGTCTTGGATCGGTCTCCCGATCCTAGCAGTCGATGCATCTTCCGCCTCCACGCAGTCTGTGCTTCCAGTGGCAATCTAGAGAGATATGGAAATATGCCAATTGGATATACTGGCTGGGCCCTTTGGGCAAGCGATCCTGGAGCGATTTCGGTGGCTGTGAAGAGCTTCATTCCCGTTCGAAGAACGACTGACTAGATTGGGCGAGTCGATGGCGAGGCAAGACCGTATCAAGCGCCGCATGATTCGTCAGTTGGTGCGCGACAACCTCGAGACCCTCGAGGGAGCTCATCCCCGACGACGTGGGCGCCGTCTCCGAACAGTGCTGACCGCGGCACGGGTGCTTCTCCTTGTCGCACTGCCAGCAGCGCTGTTCACATCGACCTATGTCTTGTCGACTGTGGCTGCCGAGTGGCGGGACGATGTCTGGCAGGATGACGCCCACAACCCGACTTTTTCGACAAGGGCACCGATCTCCTTCAGCGAGATGGAGCCGCTGCCACCCATCGAACCGAACCGGGCCATTGTGACACCCCAACCGATCGATCCGTCAGTCCTGCCTCTTGCTCTGCACACCGTAGTGCTGGACCCGGGGCATGGTGGTGAGAACGAAGGCACGATCTCGCCGACGGGCCTGATCGAGAAGGAGATCACCCTGGATATCGGGCAGCGCGTCCGGAGCCTTCTCGAGAGCTACTCGTACAAGGTCGTGATGACGCGCCAACGCGACGAGGATTTTTCACTCAAGCAGCGGGCCGAGCTGGCCAACCAAGCGCGGGGTGACATCTTCGTCTCGATTCACGTGAACTGGATCGAGAACAGGGAGGTTCGGGGGGTCGAGACTTTCTTTCTGGGCGCCACCGAGGACCCCTACCTGGAGGCCCTGGCGGCACGCGAGAACCAGAACTCCGGCTACTCGCTGGCTGACTTCCGAGACATCCTGGAGCAGGTCTACGCCGGGGTCAGACAAGAGGAGTCACGACAGCTCGCCGGAGCCATGCAGCAGGCGCTGTACGATTCGCTGCGGGCCGTGAACTCGACGGTTCGTGATCGGGGAGTCAAGAGCGCACCTTTCGGGGTGCTGACCCACACGGAGATGCCGGCCATCCTGGCGGAAGTGTCCTGTGTGTCCAACGATGTCGAGGCCCGGCTTCTCATGACGCCGATCTATCGCCAGTACCTCGCCGAGGCCATCGTGGAGGGCATTCAGATCTACGCCCGGAGCCTGGGCCAAGCCAACCATCTCGAGGGTTGATCGATGTCCGAAGTCACACCGCAGCAGGGGAACGACAGCGTGCTCAATCTGGGAGTCGACTTGGGTACTTCCAGGAGCTCGGTGTCGGCTTCGAACGGGGTGCGCCAGGCTGTCGAGAGCTACGTCGGGTGGCCGCTGGACATGGTCGCCCGAAAAGTCCTGAGGAGAGATGTGCTGGTGGGCAGGGAGGCCCTCGACAATCGTCTGATGCTGGATCTCCATCGGCCCTTGGAACGGGGTCTGATCAAGGAGGGGTCGGACAAGGACATTCACGCCGTGCGCGAGCTGCTCAAGCACCTGGTGTCGCTGGCTCTCGCGGGAGCCGATCGCGACAGCATGACTGTCCAGGCGGTGGTCGGTGTACCGGCCGAGGCATTGAGGGTCAACAAGCAGCAGCTGCGGAGCGCGCTGAAGGGCATCGTGGATTCGCTGATGATCGTCTCCGAGCCGTTTGCCGTGGCCTACGCTCTGGAATCATTGGTCAATTCCCTGATCATCGATATTGGGGCCGGCACCGCCGACTTCTGCGTCATGCACGGCAGGTACCCATTGGAAGAGGACCAGCGAACGCTGCCCATCGCCGGTGATCATGTGGACGAGCAGCTTCACCGGCTGATCACTTCCAAGTACCCGGACGCCAAGATCTCGCTCCACATGGCGCGGGAGTGGAAGGAGAAGCACAGTTTCATGGGCGAGCCGACTGAGAAGGTCTGGGTCGTCGCTCCAGTCCAGGGACGGCCTACCGAGTTCGATGCCACGGAGCCGATGCGGGCGGCCTGCGAGAGTCTGCTCCCATCCGTCAAGGAGACCATGTTGGATCTGATCTCACGCGTGCAGCCCGAGTATCAGGATAGGGTGCGCAACAACGTGATCCTCTCCGGCGGCAGTGGTCTGATTCGTGGTTTCGGGATGGCCTTGCAGCAGGGCCTCGAGGACGTCGGTGGCGGGCGAGTCCGCGTAGTGGCCGATCCCCTACATGTGGGGGCCGACGGAGGTCTGGCCCTGGCCATGGACGCGCCTCCCTCCGAATGGGACAAGCTGGCAGCGTGAATCCCCCACCCACCCAGGGCGTAAGGGCGTAAGGGCGCAGGGGCCTAGGGGATCCTGGGTTACGACAAGGATTGCCGGCTCGCCCCACCGCGCACACGGAGCAAGGGTGTAAGAGCATGGGGACGGAAGAGCCACCAGCGGCTCCACCTAGTCAAGGCCTCGCCGCCACCTCGAGCCAAGTAAGCCCCCAAGCCCCCAAGCCCCTAAGCCCCCTAAGCCCGTGGTACCGATACAATTCACTCGAGCCGTGCGGCGAAAGTGGTCATGAATAAGAGACAGGCGACAAAGCGAGTCGAGGAGCTCCGCGAGGCGATCCGCCGGCACGACTTCCTCTACTACGTCAGGGACTCGCCAGAGATCTCGGATGAAGCTTACGACCAGCTGTTTCGCGAGCTGAGTCGGCTCGAGGACGAGCATCCTCAGCTGCTCGCAGAGGACTCGCCTACCCAGCGGGTGGCGGGTGAGCCCCTGCCCGCATTCGAGGCCGTGAAGCACGCCGCACCCATGCTCAGCCTGGACTCCGACGTCGACCCGGAGGTGGTGCGGCGCTTCGACGAGAGGCTGCAGAAGGCCGCAACCGAGGGGACGCAGGTCGAGTACGTGGCCGAGCCCAAACTGGACGGTGCTTCCGTCGAGCTGGTCTACGAGGGAGGCCTGCTGACCCGGGCGGCCACCCGAGGTGACGGCAGACGAGGCGAAGGAATCCTGGCCAACGTCAAGACCATCGCCGCGGTGCCGCTGCGCCTGCGGGCAGACGAGGTAACGGCGCCGCCCTTTCTCTCGATTCGCGGCGAAGTCATCATGCAGCTCGAGGCTTTCGAGCAGCTCAACGAGCGACTCATGGAGGCGGGTCGAGAGCCGTTCGCCAATCCCCGCAACGCTGCAGCTGGCGCCCTGCGTCAGCTGGATCCCAGGATCACCTCGTCACGACCCCTGGATATCTTCGTCTACGACATTCTCGCCGCCGAGGGCCTGGAGCTCGAAACGCAGTGGGAGGTGCTGGAGACTCTGCGCCAATGGGGCCTGCGGGTCAACGACCTGCCTCGGCTCCTTTCTTCCGTCGAGGGTCTCCTGGAGTATCACGCGGATCTACTGGATCGACGCGACGACATCGGTTACGAGATCGACGGGGTCGTCATCAAGCTGAACGACCTCGGGATGAGACAGAGCCTGGGAACGACGGCCCGCCACCCCCGCTGGGCCTTCGCCTTCAAGTTTCCACCGCGCAAGGAGGTCACCCGCGTGCTGAAGATCCTGGCCAGCGTCGGCCGCACGGGTGTCGTCACACCGGTGGCCATGATGCGGCCGGTCGAGATCGGCGGTGTGACGGTCAGCAGGGCGACGCTTCACAACCGTCAAGAAGTGACGCGCAAGGATATCCGGGAAGGTGATCGCGTGCGGGTGCAGCGGGCCGGAGATGTGATTCCACAGGTGGTGGAACGGATCGAGGAGCCCGGGCGAAAGCGAACCCCACGGTTCCAGATGCCTGACGACTGCCCTTCTTGCGGGACCCCTCTCATCGATCGAGGCCCGTTCAGCGTCTGCCCGAACAGTTTCGAGTGTCCCGCGCAGCTCGCCGGGAGACTGCTGCATCTCGGGTCGCGCCAGGCGCTGGATATCGAGGGTCTGGGCGATGAGACGGCAAGGCTATTGGTGGACAGGGGGCTGGTGCGACAGCTTCCCGACCTGTTCGATTTGAAGGCGGAGCAGCTGCAGGAGTTGGAAGGCTTCGCGGAGAAGTCGGCGACCAATCTCGTCGCCGGCATTCGAAGCGCCTCGCGTACCGACCTGGCTCGTTTCCTGACCGGGCTCGGGATTCCAGAGGTCGGCGCAGCCGTGGCTCGTCAGCTGGCGCGTCACTTCCGATCCATCGAGGCGCTCCGAGAAGCCGATGAAGAAGTGCTGCAGGAGGTCGACGGCGTCGGGCCCAGGATGGCGGAGCAGATCGTCGGGTTTTTCGTCGAGCCGCACAACGAGCAGGTGTTGGATCGCTTACTTGAAGGCCGTGTAGAGCTGCTCGAACCTGCCGATGAGGAGATCTCGACCGACCTGGAAGGGCTTCGATTCGTCCTGACCGGTGGTCTGGAACGACTCTCGCGCGGCGAAGCCAAAGAGCTGCTGGAGTCGTTGGGGGCCAAGGTGACTGCCGCTGTTTCCTCGAAGACCGACTACGTGGTCGCTGGAGAGGATCCCGGATCGAAGCTGGAGAAGGCCGAAGAGCTGGGGCTCCAGATCCTCGACGAGACGGCCTTTCTGGAGCTGTTGCGGGCCAGTGGTGCTACTGCCTGACTGCAGATGAGCCCGGCTCGGCCTCGGGCAGCACATCGGGCCACCAACCTCCCGGTTGGTCGATCTCGAACGAACAGGTCGCCTGAATGCCGAGCTCCTCGAGCATGGGGTGATGGGAGCGGAGAATCGGATGGGTCACGTTCATCGCTTCACACCGGTATCCGCCACAGCGGTACATCGGGCTGCCAAAGGACATGGCGATGAGAAGCGCGCAGGTCAGGCCCAAGTAGAGGGCGGCGCCCCTGAGAGCAAGGGGCCGCTTCGGGCCCCTAAGCAGCACTGCTCCAGCCAGGACCGAGGGCATCACCGCCAAATGGAGCAGCACCACGATCTGCCAGCTCATGGTCGTGGTGGGTGATAAGAAGCAGGCCAGCAGGGTGACGAGGAAGGACCATCTTACGACCCCCTTCAGCCAGGTTCGGTCCGAGGCTTGCGGATTGCTGGCCCGCCACCAACCTTTGGAGTGGCGCCATAGACGAAGATTGGCCCAGATCGCGACCGGGACGGTGAGGAGCCCCAGGGTCCACCAGAAAGTTGGCAGAATCGGCGCCATGGCCTGACCAGCCTTGGGTCCCACGAGGGCGGTGAAGTCGAGGCAGTACATGGAATCACTCACCGCCAGAGAATCGAGACGTAGCCAGTACCCGAGGCCCCGGGTCAGGTAGCTCAAGGGGCGAAGTCCGGAGGCCAGAAGACCCTCGCCTGTCGGCAGGAGCGAAGGGTCTTGCAGGATCGCGAGAAGCCAGGGCGTGAGCGAAGCCGCAACGACGACGACTCCCAGTGCCGCACCCTTTAGGTGGATCTTGAAATAGCCCCGCCACCACAGGACGACCGAGATCGGCGCCAGCAGGATGGCCGAGGCGTGAAGCTGGGCCGGCAGGCCGATGGCCAGCACGAGCAGGAAGCTGAGCCAAAGTCGTGCCTGGTGCCGCTGCCGATACACGCTCCAGAAGTGCAGCGCTCCGAAGAAGAGCATGTAGTTCGGGTTCCAAAGGAAGGTCGAGTGGTAGAGCCGCCAGGGGCTCAGCCAGTACAGGATCGCGAAGAGCAGCCGCCCACTTTGCCCAGTGACCCTGGATACGAGACGATCGAGTACCCAAAAGGCGACGATCTGCAGACCGAGTATCAGTAGGGTGGGGGCGCGATGGTGGCGCCAGACAAGCAGTGGCAGACCGGTGACGAGGGCTGTGAGCCCACCAGGCGCCTTGCCACCTGCGGAGGTGGGTAGCCCGAAGGGAATCCAGTCGCCTGAAGTGATCAGGAACCACCCACGGGCCAGCATATTTAGCTGGTCGCCCGCCACCTGGCTGCGGACGAGCATCAGGATCGAGAAGAGGGCCCCGAGCACGACAACGAGCCAGAAGAGGCGGTCGTTTCGCACTCGCGTACTGTATCAGCGCCGCTATCGCCGCTCGGCCGAAGCCAGGGACTAGAATCGGGGAGGAGGATGCCGATGGAGAATCTCGAAATCGCCAAGGTCCTCTCGCAGATGGCCGATCTGCTGGAGATCCAGGAGGCCAACCCGTTCCGGGTGCGGGCCTATCGAAATGCCGCCCGTCTCGTGGATGGCCATGCCAAGCCGATGCGCAAGCTGGTGGAGGAGGAGAGCGATCTGACGGAGCTGCCCGGCATCGGCAAGGAGATGGCCAGGCACATCCACGAGCTGATCGAAACGGGTGGGCTTTCGGCTCTCGACGAGCTGGCCGAGAAGATTCCCCGATCACTCATCGACGTCATCGAGCTACCCGGCGTAGGCCCGAAGAAGGCCAAGAAGCTGTGGAAGGAGCTCGGCATCGAGACCGTGGACGAGCTCGAGCAGCGAGCCGAGGCGGGAGAAGTGGCGGCATTGGATGGCTTTGGGGCAAAGAGCCAACAGAAGATCCTGACCGGCATCGAACAGTTCCGACAGCACCGGAGTCGCTTCAAGCTGGTGGAGGCCGATCTGCTGGTGAGCCCCTTGCTCGAGTATCTGCAGGAGAGCCCCGGAGTCGAGCGCCTCGAAGTTGCGGGTAGCTACCGTCGCCGGGTGGAGACCGTCGGCGACATCGATCTACTGGCCATCGCCAATGATGCCGAGGCGGTGATGGAGCGATTCACCTCGTACCCGAAGGTCACGCAGGTGCAGATGTCGGGCAGCACGCGGGGCAGGGTCTCCCTGCAATCCGGGCTCGAGGTCGACCTGCGGATCCTCACCGAACCGAGCTATGGGGCGGCCCTGGTCTACTTCACCGGCTCCAAGGAGCACAACATCAAGCTGCGCAAGCGGGCCATCGAGCGGGGGTTGAGACTCTCGGAGTACGGCGTCTTCGAAGAGGAAGGCGATGAGGAGGAAGTGTCGGGGGAAAGGGATCCGTGGGCGGGCGAGCAGGTGGCCGGTCGCACCGAGGAAGACGTCTACGCCACTGTGGAGCTGCCCTGGATCGCGCCGGAGTTGCGGGAGGACCGCGGCGAAGTGGAGGCGGCAGCGAAGGGCGATCTTCCGGTGCTGGTAGAGCTGGCCGACATGAAGGGCGATTTGCAGATGCACTCCACCTGGTCGGATGGCAAAGACAGCATCGAGGAGATGGTGGCGGCCTGTGCAGCTCGTGGCTACGAGTACATGGCCCTGACCGATCACAGCAAGGCCCTGGCCATGACCGGCGGTCTCGACGCTAAGCGCATCCGCGAACAGTGGGAGGAGATCGAAGAGGTTCAGGCGCGGCACCCCGAGATCCGCATCCTGAGGAGTCAGGAGGTCGACATCCTGGCCGACGGAACTCTGGACCAGGACGACGATGTGTTGGAGGAGCTCGATCTGGTGGTCATCTCCGTCCACTCCCGCTTCGATCTGCCTGTGGCCGAGCAGACGGCGCGGGTCCTGGCGGCCCTCCAGCACCCACAGGTCGACATCCTCGCCCACCCGACCGGGCGGCTGATCAACCGACGCCCGCCGTTCGAGCTTCAGCTCGACGAGGTGCTGCAATGTGCCAAGGACAATGGTGTGGTGGTGGAGCTCAACGCTCATCCGGAACGACTGGATCTCAAAGATACCCACCTCATGTTGGCTCGCGAGATGGGCCTGAAGGTCGCCATCAGCACCGATGCCCATCGGGTTCGGGATCTCGACCTCATGCATTACGGCGTCGAGCAGGCCAGGCGAGCCTGGCTATCGAAGTCGGATGTGGTGAACACCCTACCGCTAGACGAGTTCTTGCGATTCCTTACGGCCTAGGTCCGGCTACCCAACTTGCGGTTGTGGCCCCAGGCCCCAGGACCCAAGCCCCAAGCCCTCGAGACCTCGAGACCTCAAGTCCCCAGGACCTCAATTCGTCGGTTTGTTAGTGGGTGTGGTCTTCCGCGTGCCCCAGAACGCTCTCGCACTGGTCGGGGGTCAGAAGACCTTCACTTTGCAGTCGAAGGGCGAGAAACTCCGCGATCGTTGTCAGATCCCACAAGGCCAACTTCTGAGCCTCCATGGGGCTCAGGGCCTCGTGCCGGATGGCGAGGAAGAGGAGAAATTCGGCCAGGGTGTCGATCACTGGCCTACCCTCGGGTGCGGCTTGGAGGGCGCTGTCAATTCCAGGTAGCTGTAGTGACATCGGTAAGTCCGCGGTAGTTCACGTCCGGCTGCGACCATCCTCGCGTAATCGGTAGGTGGCCGCAGTTAGTTTCTCCACTGCGGCGGGGGGAAGAGTGTGCTGAGTCAGAAGCCGGCCAGGGATCGGGCCTCGTCGAGGAGGTTGAAGACCCGTTCCTGGTTGCGAGCTGGGTTGCTGTAGGTAGTGGCGGTGCCCCGGGCCGTGGCATCGAATTGCGAGAACATCGTGTGCAACTCACTGGCGGCCTCGGCCGCTTTGCTGCAGGCTTCGCCAGGACAGGAGCATGTCATCTCGGCGTCACGAATCTCGGCCTCGACATCCCAGCTGGCGGTGGACCACTCATCCACATCGGTCGGTCCGGTGCTGAATTTCCGTACCAGTTGGCCCAGGCTGTCGTTGGCTTGGGCGACGCTCTCGATACAGGACCAGGCGGGATCGGACGTGTCACCGTCCGTAGCTTGATAGCTGCGGGCGGTCGGCGCAACCTGCTCTCGAATCCAGGGCAGGCCGCGGGTAAGAGCGAAGTAGATGATGGCCATGACCACTGCGAGGGAGACGAGTTTTGAGAGCATGAGCGATTTTCCTCTCAGGAGTTGCTGGGCTTGGAAGTAGCCGACATCCTGCGCCGTTGGGCGATCTCGGGCGCCTCCTTGAGGCAGGTTCCCAGGATTCCCAGGGAAGTCCAGAAGGCAGCCAGTCCGGTGCGCTTCAGCTCGGCAGGAGCATCGCCGACTTGGGGAAAGCCCCTGTCGTCGGCATGCAGGTTCTCCCAATCGCGGAACAGGCGCCCCCACTGGCTTTCCAGGACCTCGGCCATCTGCTTCTTGGCCTTGAACGGATACCAGAAGGTGTCGTGGTACAGGACGCTCGCGGCATAGGCCCAGGGCGCCAGCACGGTCTTCAGGGACCACTCGATGGGCTTCTTGAGGGGGCCCCAGTAGATCTGGTGCTGCATGCGCGAGGCAAAGGTCATCTTCTTGAACGGCCCGACGAAACTCCAGCGTTCGGCCGCCGCTGACTCGTCGCCGACCAATTCGATCTCTCGCAGGTCTCCACAGCCGAGCCCCAGCTCGTGGGCCAGTCGGATGAAGCGAATCTCCATGGGGTCGAAACCCATCAGGGCGGCCGCCACTGCGTCGATAGCCACCTGGTCCGAGCTCGCGAGGATCACGTTCTTGACGTGCGGGATCATGCACCTCGGTCCGGGACCGTCGCCTGCGAAGGTGCCATCCATGACCGCGAAGACGCCGCGATGGATCTTCTTCTGAATCATCAGGAGATCGACCAGGGTCTCGTGGATCACCGGATGGGTCCAGTGCCGCTTCTCGTTGAGGAGGCCACCGAAGGCGTTCTTCATGGCGCCAGTGGTCGTCGTGAAGACATGCGTCTTCACCGTCGGCAGATGGATGATGTTCTCGCCGATGAAGCGTCGGGGGATGTGGAATCCTTTCGGGTAGACCTCGTTCAGGCAGAGGAAGTCGTCCGCCAGATCACCGACGGCGTCGCGAATGTGTATCCACTCTTCACCTTCGTACAGATGGACGTTGTCGAGCCCATGAGCTTCGACAACGGGCAGATGCTTGTTCTCGCGCTCACCCAGATGGGCGTCGATGACGACCGTCCGGTTGTGACAGGCGTGGATCAGGGCAGGGTCGTATCCGTCCCGCAGCATCGTGCGGATCACGCCGTCGAGCTGCCATGGTGTGGTGGAGCTGCCCGGGTAGAAGAAATGCCACGAAATATTGACCTTGAGCGCGGTGTCGGCATCGGGAGCGATCACATCCTGGTAGCCGGCCAGGTGCATGAGCTCGCCGTAGTCGGCCAGCACCGACGCCGGTTCGGTCTTCAGGATGGCTACGCGCGATTTCGTCATGGACTTCACCCTTGGAAGTGGGCGGGAGTGTACCACTGCGCGACTGTGAAAATATAAAGCTGGGGGTGGTGGGTCCCAGGCGGCGGCCCCGGCGTGAACCGTGGCCGCCGTGGGGTCAGTGACAAAGGTCCGAGGCGTGCGTCAGGAGAATGTCATGCACCTCTTCGGAAGACAGCAGGCCATCCTGTTGGAGTCGGAGGGCCAGGTACTCAGCGATCGTGATCAGATCCCAATTCAGCAACTCGGTGGCTTCGTCCTGACTGATGGCGCTGTCGCGCACGGCAAGTTGCAGAAGGGCGTCTGCCACCGCATCGATCGATGGTGGGGGACAGTGCCTGAGCTCGGCTACGACGAGTTCTCTGGGTTGTTCCATGGCCATTACCTCAAGCTTGGACTTGGGCTTTGCTGCCGAGGTTCGGATCCCGACTCTTCGGTCTTCTCTTTGGCGCTCGGTTGATATCGACGTACCCAGTACCTGTAGTACTCCCCGGAAGCGGTAAGGTTCTCGCAAACCTTTGCGCACCGCTCGCAGAGAAACTTGTCGGTAAGGGACCCGCAATCCGGGCAACGGTGTGGAGAGTTCCGATTCATCGAGTGCTTTCTCCAGCTCGCATTGTGGCGTGTCTCTCAGTTCACCTGAGGTATACAGCAGGAAGCGTGCCAAGGGTGCAGGGGCTTGAAAACACTTATTCCTATACTGCTATGAACAGGCGAACTGTCAATTAATGGCAGCAAAGTGACAGGGGATGATGGAGGGATTCAAAATTCTGATTCAAAGATTCGGCTGGCACTCATCCGAAAAGATGGAGGAAGTTGCATGATTGACAGAGAAACCGCAGGAAATGTGGTGGTACTTCGGTTGCACCACGGCAAGGTGAACGCTCTGGATACGGAGCTGCTGCAGGCGCTCGATGACCACTTGGTGGCACTGGAAGAGGAGCCGTGGCAAGCGGTAGTCCTGACAGGAGAGGGTCGGGCCTTTTCGGCTGGTCTCGACCTGCAAGAAATCGTCGATGGGGGAGCCGACTACGTTAGGTCGTTGCTGGAGGTCCTTACCCGCCTGCTTCTGAGATTGCTCCGGTTTCCGCGACCGACGGTTGCGGCCATCAACGGACACGCCATCGCCGGCGGATGTATCTTGCCTTGTACCTGTGACGCTCGCCTAATGGTCTCTGGCGGAGGCCGCATCGGGGTGACCGAGCTGCTGGTCGGAGTTCCATTTCCGACAGCTGCCCTGGAGCCGGTCCGCGAAGTGGTGGACTCTCGCTATCTGAGGCGCCTGGTGTACGAGTCCGTCCTGCTCTCGGCGGAAGAGGCTCTCGATGCCGGCCTCGTGGATGAAGTGTTGCCGCCCGAAGATCTGATCCACCGATCCCTGGAGCTGGGGGAGAGGCTGGCCCGCATTCGACCGCCAGTCTTCGCCATGACCAAGCGCCAGCTGGCAGCTCCCCTGCTCGAGCGAATCGAGCGTTTGACCGCGCTGCACGAGTCTAACGCCGAGGAGCTGTGGTTCGGGGAGGAGGCTCTCGACACCATTCAACGCTTCGTCGCACAGAATCTCTAGGCCGGGGCTAACGAATCGAGTCGGGAAGGACGATCCGGGTCAGCCAGCTGTCCCGATACTCGCGGTGCAGTGGCGTGTCGGGGAAGCTCTCCTCTGCTGGGTAGGGGTAGACGCTCATGGCTCTGAACGGCAGCGGCTCGACCTGTTCTCCCGCGCCCGTGTTGCGATCGGCATCCTTGTCCCAACCGTGGCTCTCGAGGAACAGGGTGCGTCGCCATCCCGGCTGCACCGGAGGCAACCCTGAGGCGTCGAACACCAGTGCCATTTCGTCTCCCGGGCCCATAATCACCGAGCGATCGTCAGAGTCCTCGAGCAGCTCCCGAACATCGCCGTAGCGGGTGTAGTTGCCGGGGAACGCCAGCCATGGCGACTCGGTGCTGACCTGCTCATAGTCGAACAGATGAGGGCCGTTCGGCGCCTGTCGGACCATCTCGGAGAAGCCCCGATAGTGCAGGTCGGCCGCGACCGGAGCCAGCTGAGCGCGGACAATCGGCTCGTCGTCCGCAGTGGCCGTCGACCAGGCGATCCGATCCCACGACAGCCACTGGGTACCGACGATGCGAAGACGAGTCGCTCCCTCCGGCAGCGCGGGAGTGTCGACGACCATGGTCTTGGACTTGCCTGCCGGGAAGCCCATCGACGGCATGAGGACCTGCCAGCCGTCTTCGGTCTCGACCTCGAGACGAGGCGGCCAGGTCGCAAGATCCGGCCGCTGAGCGACGGCCAGGTTGAGACTCGCATCGGAAGGGAAGATCCAGCCATCCAGATGCAGCCGGATCGCGGTCGAAGGCGAGTCGCCCAGATCGAAAGTGAAGTGCCAGGGCTCCGCCGCGACACCTTGATAGGCACTGCGTACCCAGCCGTCGGCGAAGACTCCGTCACGTGTGGCAACGCGCCCTGTCACATCAGCGCCACCGGCGTCCCAGGCCTGGGCGACTTGCCGCAGACCCCTGGTCGCGAGAACGGCTTCGGGCAGCGTGCGACCCGGGACGATGCGCAGGTTGCTGGCCACCTCGAGGTCATCGGGGTGATCCACCGCCCAGACTCGAACGTAGTCGAAGAACGCCGCCTCCCAGAGCTCCTCGGTGATCATGAGGCGATACGACCCCTCGTCGGCATGCGCGCCGTCCACTCGAACGAGCTCCTGGGGATCGGAGCTGGCCCAGACGCCGGGGGCTACCGGCAGGCCGGCGGGTGCACCCCACAGCAGATCGGTGACGAATCGGACGCGCTCGCCGTCCCACGCATAGAGGAAGGGACAGCTACCCTTGAGCAGCTGTTCCTCGACGATCCACTGATTGCTCGGGGGTTGCAGTCGGTTCTGCGGCACTCCGTTGGTCCAGACGGCACGCAGGATCTCCACCGTCGACTGCTGCCCCAGGCCGAAGTGGGTGACGTCGGAGGTCACTTCCTGATACTGGTAGGCGCGACCGTGGATCGCCTCGAGGGAGGCGCCGATGCCGAAGATGTTGTTCTTGCTGTTTCCCTTGTCCAGACCGCGCAGCCGCACCATCATGCAGTGGTTGTTGCTGCCGCCCCGGTTTTCGAGTCGGATGAGGCCCTCCGGTCCTCCAACCAGGAGGTCCAGGTCACAGTCCTGATCCAGATCGACAGCTGCTAGCACTGTTGCCGAGCTTGGAGCTCCTTCGGTCGGCAGCTTCTCGAAGGTAGGCCCGGGCCGCTGGGCCGCGATGACCACCCCAGAAGGGCCCGCCATCCCTATGTCCATCCTGCCATCGTTGTCGGCATCGAAGACGGCAAGCGAGCTCCAGCCTCCTTTCGTCTCGATCTTCGCGCCGAGGTTCCAGGGCTCGAACCCTCCTCCCGTGTTGTGGAAGACCTGCAACTCTGCGCCGCCGGCCACCAGATCGGTGAGCCCGTCGTTGTCCAGATCCGAGCTGACCACGATCGTCGCCGCCTTCGCACCGGCCAGGCCGCCTTCGGTTGTGTGATCGACCAGCTGCCCCTGGCGGAGGTTGTCCAACCAGGTCAGCCCGCCTTCGTGCGCCAGGATCAGATCCACGTCACCGTCCCGATCCAGGTCGCTGGCCTTCACGTCGCTGACGCTTGTCGGTCCCTCGGCGGGCAGGCTCTTGCTGCCAACGGCTTCCAGAGGTCCTCGAAGAGCGTTTCTGTAGAGCTCTCCGCTGGCACTTTTGCCGCCGAACAGGGCAAGGTCCAGGTCGCCCTCGATATCGAAGTCCAGAACCGTCCCCGCGGTCGCACCGCTCGCCTGCAAGCCGAAGGTCTCTGTAGCTGGCTCGAAGCTGCCCTCGGGCTGGCCGCGAAAGATGTGCACGACGTCGGAACCGAAGGCGACGAGGTCGAGGTGCCCGTCGTTGTCGAGATCGGCGATCAGCAGTCGCTCCGCTCCGGGCGCCGGCAGACTCGCCGCGGCCTGGCTCGAGTCTTCAGCCAGCCACACCTCGAGCGAAGTGCCGTCCGCCGTCGTGAGGAAGGCCCAGTCGCTCTTCTGGTCGTCGTCGAAATCGCCGCTCGCCAGGGCAGCTCCACCAATCGGTCGGGTCGACGATGCCTGGCCGTGAAATGTCACTTTCGCCGGCTCACCCATGCTGGTGAGAAGAGGCTCACCCTGGAGATGGAGCAGCGGCCATCCCTGGATTCCCGGGGCCACCTCCCTGAGGCCCTCCCTGTACATGGCGGTGATCTTCAGCACGTTCTCGAGTCGCAGCGCGGGCACTCTCGCGGCGGCCATGTCGTCCGCCTCCAGGGCGGCGAGGATCTGATCGATCAGGGTCATGGCGGCGGCCGGCGCCTGCCAGGCCGTCTCCTGGATTCGCAGGAAGATCTTGCTGGCACCAGCGCGATCGCCAGCTTGCAGGGCCCGCTGGCCCGCCTGGAGGAGGAGAACGGGATTGTCCGGTCGCAGCCGAACGAGCCCTTCCAGGGCCTGAGCGGCTGCGGCGTCGGCGCCCTCGCCGGCGTAGGTCGTGGCCTGTCGATAGAGGGCGTACTGGATCGCCACGTTGTCGGGAGCAGCCTTGGCGGCCCTCATGTACTCGGGTAGAGCCTCGTCCGGCTGGCCTCCCCACTGCAGGATCTCTCCTCGGATGGTCAGGATCTCCGGATTGCCTGGCGATTTGGCCAGGGCTTCGTCGACCCGAGTCCGTGCCTCTTCGAACTTCTGCTGTCTCATCAAGGCGATGGAGAGGTTGGCGTACCCTAGCGGGTCGTCGGGGAGGATCTCGATCAATTCCCGAAAGGCCTCCTCGGCCAGGGCCGGTTGCTCGTTCTCCAGCTGGGCGTTGCCCGCGTTGCGAAGCTCTACGGCCTGATCGGGCACGGCTGCCTGGATGGGGATGGCGACTGCTAGGGCGACGACAAGGGCCAGCGTCGAGGTTTTCATGGTGAGAACATTCTATCGAGCCCAGGGCATAGGGGCGTAAGGGCTCAGGGGGCGATTCCCTGGCGGGAGTCTTGATGCAGCCTGTTCCTCTGAGTTCAGATCGCGGTCCAAGGCCGGGAACCCTAGGCCCTCAGGTCCCTACTGCCCTACGCCCCTGGTCCAGGACCCAGGACCCAGGACCCGAGCCCGAGGGCCAGACGGAGTGGTAGTCTCCAACGATCATGAACACGGTAGATGAACATCGCCAAGCGGCGCGAGAGGTTTTGTGTTTTTCGGTGATCACCGTCAGCGACAGTCGCACGGTGGAGAACGACGTCAGCGGCAAGCGCATCTGTGAGCTGGCCGTCGCCGCCGGGCATGAGATCCTCGACCACGAAATCGTCACGGACGACAGGCTCGAAATTCGCACTCGACTCCAGTCGGTCCTGGCCGACGACAAGGTCGACGTCGTCGTGCTCAACGGCGGTACGGGCTTTTCTCAGCGGGACGTGACAACGGAAGTGGTCGAGCCCCTTCTGGATACGGCGATCGACGGGTTCGGAGAGCTGTTTAGAATGCTCTCCTGGCAGCAGGTGGGAGCAGCGGCCATGCTGAGTCGACCCGTCGCGGGCCTCATCGGCAGAAGGGCTGTCTTTGTGTTGCCCGGCTCCCCACAGGCGGTCGAGCTGGGGATGCAACAGCTCATCCTGCCCGAGGCGGCCCATCTTCTGAGCCAGGTCACAAGGTCGGACTAGTCGCCGTCATGCCCGAAGGTCGCCCACGCCTCTACCTCATCGACGGCTACTCGAATATCTTTCGGGCCTTCTACGCCATTCGGCACCTCTCCAACTCGAAGGGAGAGCCCACCAACGCGGTCTTCGGCTTCGTGCAGATGCTGCGCAAGCTGCTGCGCGACGAGCAGCCCGATCTGATCGGTGTGGCGCTGGATGTCTCCCATAGGACTGTGCGGACCGAGAAATTCGAGGACTACAAGGCCAACAGGACACCGATGCCCGAGGAATTGCGGGGGCAGATCCCGCAGATTCGTCAGGCCCTCGAAGCGCACCGGATCCCGATCCTGGAGATGGAGAACTACGAGGCCGACGATGTGCTGGGGAGCCTGGCCAGAAAGGGTGCGGCGGAAGGCTACGACGTGATTCTGGTGAGTGCCGACAAGGACCTGATGCAGCTGGTCGACGAGCATGTCTTCCTGATGCATACCGGCCGCAACAAGCTCTACGACCCCGCAGGAGTCGAGGACGATTTCGGTGTGCCGCCGAATCAGGTAGTCGAGGTCCTGGCCCTCAAAGGGGATTCGGTGGACAACGTCCCAGGCGTGCCTGGGATTGGGGAGAAGGGTGCGATTCAGCTGATTCGAGACCATGGCACGGTCGAGAACCTGCTCGAACGGGCCGAGGAGCTCAAACGCAAGAGCTACAGGGAAGGACTGCAGCAGAACCGCGAGCTGGCCCTGCTCTCGAAGGAGCTGGTGACGATCCACACCGATCTGCCACTCGATTTCGAGCCGGACGAGCTGCGGCATGAAGAGCCCGACAACGAGGCTTTGAAAAAGCTGTTCCGCGAGTTGGAGTTCTTCTCGCTGGTGGATGAGTTGGAGGCCGGTGGGCCGGCAGAGGACATCCCCGCGGCCACCGCCATTCTCACAGCCGAGCAATGGAGCCAGCACGTCGATGCTTGGGCGGGAGAGATCTCGCTGGCGGTCATCGGCGATCCACCGGTGGGCCTGGCGGCGTCAGCCGAAGAGTCGGAGCCGGTCTTCGCGGACTTCACTCGTTCGGGAGTTCGCGAGGCGGTGCGCGAGTCTCTCGACGGCTGGTTCCGGGATGAGAGCCGCCAGCTCGTCGGCCACGACCTCAAGGAAGTGCTGCGTCTCGTCGGCGCTCAGTCGACGGTGAAGGCCGCGCTCCTCGACACGATGCTCATCTCCTATGTGCTGCGACCCGCCTCGCGGGCTCATGCTCTGGAAGAGGTCGCCCTCGAGCGCCTCGGGCAGAAGCTCTCGGGTGCCAAGGAGGTCGGGCTGACTGGAGGTGCTTCGCCTCAGTTGGACGACACCGCTCTTCTGGCCTATGCCGGAGAACAGGTCGTCGTGCCGCAGCGATTGCTGCTCGGTTTGATGAAAGAGCTGGGAGATGGAGATCTCTGCCGCGTCTATCGGGAGATCGAGGCTCCCTTGATTCCCGTCCTGATGAGGATGGAAGAGAACGGAATCCTGTTGGACCGGGCCTTTCTCGAAGAGATGTCGAGACAACTCGGCGGGGAGCTGGACGAGCTGCGCACAGAGATCTTCGAGGTGGCGGGCGAGGAGTTCAACATCAACTCGCCGCAACAGCTCGGCGTCATTCTTTTCGAGAAGCTTGGCTACCCTGTCATCAAGAAGACCCGAAAAACCAAGAGCTACGCCACCGGCGCCGACATCCTCCAGCAGCTGGCCCTCCAGGGCTTCCCTCTGCCTGAGCTCATTCTGCGCTATCGGGAGCTCAGCAAGCTCAAGTCCACCTATGTGGATGCCCTCCCGGCCCTGGTGGCTGAAGACGGGCGCCTTCACACGCGTTACGAGCAGGCCGTGGCGGCCACCGGCAGGCTCTCGTCGGTCAACCCCAACCTGCAGAACATTCCGGTGCGAACCGGGCTGGGTCAGCGCATCCGGAAGGCCTTCGTCGCTGCGGACGACCATCTTCTTCTGGTGGCGGACTACAACCAGATCGAGCTGCGAGTGCTGGCGCATATCGCCGAGGAGACGGCTCTCGTCGAGGCCTTCGAGTCGGGCGAGGATATCCATCGCGCCACGGCGGCGGCGGTCTTCGGTGTGGCACCGGAGCTGGTGACGGTCGAGCAGCGGCGGGCCGCCAAGACGATCAACTTCGGGATCATCTATGGCATCAGCGCCTTCGGGCTGGGCCGCAACCTCGGTATCCACCCCTCCGAAGCCGAAGTGTTCATCCAGGCCTACTTCGAGCGCTATCCAGGTGTGCGTCATTACATGGACGAAACCCTGGCCAGCGCGGCGGAGGAGGGCAAGGTCGAGACTCTCTACGGACGGGTGCGATGGCTGCCGGAGATCCAGGCCAGGAATCGCAACCTGAGGGAGAACGCTCAACGCATGGCCATCAACGCCCGCATCCAGGGAACGGCGGCCGATCTCCTGAAGAAGGCCATGGTCACCCTGGACGAAGAGCTTCGGCGCCAGTTTCCGACTTCCAGGCTTCTGCTGACGGTGCACGATGAATTGGTGCTGGAGGTGCCCAGCGGGGACCTGGAGTCGGTGTCCGAGCTGGTGCGCGAGACCATGGAGGGTGTGGAGCAGTTGAGGGTGCCCCTGGTCGTGGATGTGGGGAGCGGTCCCACGTGGTTCGACGCCAAGGCGTAGGCACCAACGAAAGCCCGAGCGGTCCCCGAAGAGAGTGAGGTCAAGACAATGGACGAAGAGCGATTCATCCAGCTACTGGTCGAGCTCCACGAGGGACTGCCGCGGCTGGGGCCGGGTAACGACGAGACCACGCTGAAGGCCCTGGCCCTTTGCGAGCATCTGCCGGCCCAGCCCGAGATCCTCGATATCGGCTGCGGCACCGGAGCGCAGACGCTCGCACTCGCCGAGGGGAGCGACGGTCACATCACTGCAACCGACCTGGTCCCGACCTTTCTGGAACAGCTGGACAAGGAGGTCGTGAAGGCGGGTCTCGAGGATCGCATCGAGATCCGGGAAGCGGACATGAGAGCGCTGCCCTTCTCCGAGGCCAGCTTCGACCTCATCTGGAGCGAGGGCGCGATCTTCGTAATCGGTTTCGACAACGGCCTCACGGAATGGCGGCCCCTGGTCAAGCCGGGTGGCTATCTCGTCGTCTCCGATGCGTCCTGGTTCCGGCCGGATCCGCCGCAGGAGGTGCAGGACTTCTGGAACGAGCACTACCCGGCCATTCGCACGGTCGAGGAGAATCTCGCTGCCGCGCAACAGCGGGGATGGTCGCTGGTTGAGAGCTTCCACCTGCCCAAGGAAGGCTGGGCCCAGGAGTACCACGAGCGCCTCGCGGATCGCATCGCCCCGTTCCGCCAGGCCAACATCGACGACCCGGACGCCCAGGCAGTCGCCGACATGACCGAGCTGGAGATGAAGATGTACTCCCAATACTCCGACTTCTACGGTTACGAGTTCTTCGTCCTGCGCCGAAGCGACGCCTGACCGGTGCCGCCGACCACGAGCTGAGGAGGAGGCTCTTTGTCCTACGGCGTGGCGCCGCGAGTGTGATCACAGAGCCAGGACCAGGCGAATGCCCTCATCGACGAGAGCCATCTGCTGGGGTGGCACGAGCCCGACCGGTTTGGAGAGGAAGGTGCGGTCCAGTGTGAGCAGCTGCGACACATTGACGACCGAGTCCTTGAGGAGTCGGCTCGTTCGCTTCTTCAGCAAGACGTTCCCTGGTGCACTTTCCAGTCGCAGATTCGAGGTGATGACCGCGACTATGACGGTCTGAATGCGGCTGGCATTGAAGGCGTCCGACTGCACCACGAGTACAGGACGCCGAAGCCCGGGACCCGAGCCCTGGGGCCGGGGCAGTGCAGCCCATCGGATCTCACCTCGCTGCATTACCAGTCCTCGGAGTCTAACGAGGCGACCTGAAGAGCCTCGAGGTGAGGATCGACTCGGGCCGCCTCATCGGAGTAGATCTCGTTGAGACGCTCGGTCACGTCCTGGCGGGAGTGGTCGGCCACAAAGCGATCGACAGCCTTTGCGTAGAGATGGCTCCGGGAGATTCCCAAACGCTGTGCCAGTCGCTCGGCCGCCTCGAAGACCGAGTCCGGAATCGAAATCGCAGTTTTCATGAACAGAGTATAACCAAAGTTATACCCATCCTGCAGGAATGCAGAAAGACCGACCCTGCTTAGTGCTTGGTCTCTTCCGACAGATGTTCGTTACGCTTCAGGCCATGGCTCTCTAGGACTCCACCCTTGCTCCCAGTTCGCTGAAGGGGGGGAGTTGGCATTCGGTGAGGTCACCGAGCTCGAGTTGTCGCCGGTTGGTCGGGCGGGTAGAGTTCAAGACAAGGAGCAGAGCCACGGCTTCTCGTCAGGAGTCGACAACACCGAGGTGGTGCCCCGTGGGCGTGGTGCCGGGAACGGAGGGCAGTCGCACCATGAGACAGGCAGCCTGGACTGCAGGGCTCTTCGCCCTTGGCCTGTTGATGGCCTCCTCGGATGCCGCTGGACAGACTGCCAGCGGCCCTCCCATTCCAGCCGATGTTGCCAAGTGCCTGGAAGATGGCCACGCTTCTCTGCGCGGTGGGCGGTTCGAGAAGGCGATCAAGGCCTTCACGAAAGCTGACAGGCTTTCAGGTGGCAGCTCGGCACCGGCGCTCCTGGGAGTTGCCACGGCGCACCTGCAGATGGCCCACTTCGATGAGGCGGTTGATCAAGCGGAGAAGGCACTGTCCCTCGCGACGGATCCTGGTGACCAGGCCATGGCCCACAACCTGATCGGGACAGGTCTGTGGGGGATCTACAGTGGTTCCCCGTTCGAACAGACGGACGACCCCGCATCGCTCCTGGAACAGGCGGAATCGGCATTCAGCCAGGCGCTTCGCCTGTCGGGCGGCAACTTGAATATCGCCTGGTCCAACCTCGCACTGGTCTTGGAGAAGGAAGGCCGTTTCGCCGATGCCGAAGCTGTGCTGCAGGAGTACGTGAAGCGCGTTCCCGAAAGCCAGTCCGCTCAGCAGCGAATGATCCGACTGGGGGAGGAACGGGAGTGGGCGCAGTTCGATGAGCAGTGGATGGGACTGGTTCGCGAAGGCCAGTTGGCCGAAGCGGTGAGTGTGATCGAGGAGTATGGGGTTCGTTCGCCAGGCCATCCAAGAGCCGGAACTCGCCTTTGCTGGCTGCAGGTCGCCGGACTCGAGACCGGTGAGAACCGGTATGACGCATCCGAGCTCGAATTCGACGTCGCTGAGACGCGGACGAAAGCGACCGAGCTACCCATCGAGGTGGGAGGTGGTGTCGAGCCGCCCGAGTTCATCGAGGGCCCAGAGCCAATCTACACGGAGGAGGCCCGAATAGCCCAGATCTACGGCAAGGTGATTCTCGAAGCCGTTGTCGACAAGGAGGGCGATGTCCGGTGCGTGGCGATTCTCGAGGACCTTCCAATGGGTCTCGGCGAGGCTGCCGTCGCGGCTGTCAAGCAATGGCACTTCAAGCCTGCCACCCTCCACGGCAAGCCCGTGAACGTGGAGTACACCTTCACGATCGGCTTCAGCATCGATTGACCCAGCAAAGGTGCCACCCGTTTCTTGGGTCCACACGTTTCCGCGGAAACGTCTCCGCAGGATTGCCCGGGTTCCAGAATCGGCTGACACCTATTCAGGTTCTCAGAGGACGAGTTTTGCAATCGGCTTGCGAGCAAGGACCATTTTCTGGAATCCGTCCATAGAGAGGAGAAGGTCTTCGTGATCGGTGTCGAAGATGAGCTTGGAGTCCTACTTACATAACCGATGGATCAGGAGACACGACTCTTCTTCGCGAGAGGTCGCGGACCTCTTCGTGTTGCCAGGTGTTGTTGGGCAATACTATTTGTAGTATAGTACGTGTAAAGCATGTGGGAGATCTGCGAGCATCGTCGCTTGGCCCGAAGGCTACCGAGGCTCCCAGTAGAGATTCTGAAGCGTTATGAGAAGTGGAAGGACATCGTACAAGTCTCGGGCCCTCGAGGGCTCAGGCTCATCAAGGGCTTTCATGACGAGGCTCTTCACGGCGACTGGAAAGGCTCTCGATCATCGCGGCTAGGAGGGCGATATCGGTTGATCTACGAAGTGATTGCGCAAGAAGTCCGTGTCCACGTGATTGACATCACGGCACACGACTATCGGAGGAACTAGGCCGATGGCAAGAAGCGATTTCAAGAAGGCCAAGAGAACGGTGGAGGTCAGTGTCGGTGAGTCTGTCCGGATCATTCGTGAGCTCCAGGGACTGAGTCAGAATGAGCTCTCTGTTCGGTCGGGGATTCCGCAGTCAACGATCTCTGCGATCGAAAACGACCGTGTGAATCTGGGCGTGGAGAGAGCCAAGGTCCTGGCTCGAGCTCTCCTTTGCCATCCCGCTGTGCTGGTCTTCCCGAGCTGGGAGGTCGGCAAGGAGTCGGCAGCGTAGTGACCGATCGCCAATCGAGCTCGCGCTGTGATCCCGCGATTCACTCGTGGTCCTTCTGGCGTGGACCTTCAGTCTAGCTTCGACGAGTACTGAGTACTCCAGCCCGATCCGCAGCCTCAGGCGGCGGGGTCTGACCCACAGGCTGGGCACGAATTCATACCCCTGTCAGTACCCAGTTAGCCCACTGATCGACCGCGGTACTGTGGAACAGGTATCTTGAGAATACTGAAGAAAAGACTTGACAAGATTCTCACGTGATCTTCCGAGGGCTCTGAGATCGGCATCCAAAAGGGCCTGAATGGCCCGAGGCGGCTTTCTGGATGGCGTACTCCGAGCCAAGCAGCAGAGACGTCTCACGATCCTCCGATCGTGCGCTCAGCGGCAAGCTAAAGCGTTGAAAATGCAGGGCTTATAATGGTGTATTGACCTCGGAGATCGCCCATGATCGAACCTATTGCCACTCCGTTTTCAACATCTCAGAACGGCTCCGGCCCCTCGGAGGTCGACCAACTCGGTGATCGAATCGCCGAGCTCTCGGCCCAGATCCAGGCTGCCACCTACTACCTGCTGGTCATGATCCGGGAGTTCGACGAGAAGAGCGGCTGGAACACCGGCTTTCGCTCCTGTGCCCATTGGCTCAACTGGCGCACTGGCCTCGACCTGGGGGCGGCCCGAGAAAAGGTGCGGGTGGCCAAGGCTCTGGACGAGCTGCCGCTTCTTTCCAAGGCGATGGGCTGTGGGGAACTCTCCTACTCCAAGCTCAGGGCCCTGACCCGGGTGGCGACACCTGAGAACGAGGCGGAGCTCCTCGAATTCGCCCGGGCTGGAACGGCCGCTCATGTGGAGAAGCTGGTGCGAGCCTGGCGTCGGGTCGATCGACAGGACGAGGTCCAGCACGAGAACCGCCGTCACGCCAGCCGATATTTGCAGGCCTACACCGATGACGATGGCATGGTGGTGCTCAAGGCACGGCTCGATCCTGAAGTAGGGGCCGCGGTCATGAAAGCTCTGGAGGCTGCCGAGCAGGTGCTCTACGACCGGGAGCGGGAGACCAAAGACGAGCGGGGCGATGGAGTGCCGCTGCGTCAGAGGCGAGCGGATGCCATTGGTCTTGTCGCCGAGAGTGCGCTGGCCGGTGGGATGGACCGAGGAACTCGAGCCGAGCGTCTGCAGGTGGTGGTGCATGTGGAGAGCCAAGTGCTCGAGGACCCCGATGCGCCCGGAGTCTCCATGCTGGAGGACGGCACAGACGTTTCCGCGGAAACGTCTCGGAGGCTCGCCTGCGATTCGGGCAAAATCGTGATGAGGCGCGATTCAGAAGGCAAGATCCTCGATGTCGGCCGCCGAACCCGCACGGTTCCCACCCCAATTCGCCGAGCACTGACCGTTCGGGACGAAGGCTGCCAGTTTCCGGGCTGTGGATTGAAGTACTGCGAGGCTCACCACCTGAAACACTGGGCCGACGGAGGGGAAACCAGCCTCGAAAACCTGGTTTTGCTCTGCCGCCGTCACCACCGGGCCGTGCACGAGGAGGGATATCGGATCGAGGGCTCTCAAGATGGCGAGCTTCGCTTCTTCAGGCCCCAAGGGTGGGAGATTCCAACCGTTCCCCCCCTACCGCCCCTGTTCGAGGACCCTTTAGCTGAGCTTTCGAGCCTGCTTGACGACGAGGGAGTCTCCATCGACGCCGGTACCGGCTTCCCGACCTGGGAAGGAGGCCCCCTCGACCTTGGGTGGGCCATCGAAGGCTATCGGCAGATGTGACTGGTGAGACGTTTTCGCGGAAACGTCGGCGCACGATCTTGAAGTCTGCGGAGTTGGCGATCGCGCCTGCAGCACTATCTGGTCTGGTTCAACAGCGGCCCTAGCCGGTCGTCGTGAGTAGCCACGCCACTCGACCTGATGATGAAGGGTCAGGGTCGCCCGACCATACCGTCCACCCGTTTTCCCTGAACCAGGGCTCTGTGAAATGGCGCGGCATCGCAGGCGGTCTCCAGCAGCCGTCATGACAATGGCTGAGGAAGATGCCGTCGCAGGCTAGACGGTCTGCCAGTGCGGTCATCACTGCCCCAAGGTTGTGGTCGAGGTAGGTCTGAGCCGTCCTTCTCTCGATGATCACATCAAAAGGTCCGGGACAGACGCTCTTGTCCAAGATATCTCCAACCACGAACTCGACCCTGCCTCCTGGCCTGTGCGAACCTGGGTCGCAAAAATACTCAAAGCCTTCAGCAGTTAAGTCGAATGACTTGGCGATCTCGATCGCCTGAGACGAGAAGTCCAAAGCGACTACTTCGAAACCGGCCTCAGCGAGAGCCCGAGGCTCCTGAGAGATCCCGCTACCCGCACAAAGGACACTTTTCATTTCCCTTCGTTTCATCAGTTCGACGAGCTCACGATCGTCGCAGAACATGTCGAGGATTGGCGGGCCAATCCCGTGTCCTACCTGCTCGAGCCAGTACTGGTTCCAGGCACCGACGTCGAGTGGATCTGCAGGCGGATCGAGCCAGCTCAAATCTAGATCATCATCAAACCCAGGTTGCAGGTCGAGACTCGGCTCGCCGCGGCGCCTCCTGATGACCCTAGTCTTTGCCAGGCGATCGTGCCAAGTTGCGTGTTCCTTGGAGAAGGCTGCCCACAAGAAACCAAGACCGAGAGGGAGTAGCGAGACGATCTTCAGAGAATTCCTGGTAATGGCCCGCTTGACAGGTATTGCATAACCTTCTTCGTCGACAACGGCGATTCCGAGAGCCCTCTTCCCGAGTGTTCCATGTAGAAATGAGCCTTCCAAAGCTGCCCCGTAGATCAGCCAAATGAGGAAGGCGAGATTCCGGATGTTGTTTCTTTCCATCAAGAATTTGAGCTTCGTCTCGACATTCTCGGGGTCTGCTGCATACTGCGAGTACGTTTCTCCGAAGCCCAGAAAAACCACGAAGATGACAAGTACAAGAAGGGTGATTGGAATGACATCCAAGAGATATGCGCCCAGCCGACGCCAGAAGCTCGCGTATTCCACCCTCATCCCCATGAAGCGTAGTTGCTGGGCTGTGGCGCACACCTCAGTACTCCAGGCCGATGCGGAGCATCAGGCGGCGGGGCTTGACCCACATTCTGGGCACGAATTCGTCGCCTTCATTGAGCACGTAGTCAGCCCATTGATCCACTGCGGTGCTGTTGAGTAGGTTGAAGAACTGCAGGTCGGTCTTCAGAATGAAGTTGCCTGGCAGCTGCCACCGCTTGCCGATACTGAAATCGATGAGACTCTGAAACTCGAAACGCCGATCGCCTCCGGCAGTTCCGACGATGAAGTTGGTCTGGGCGAAGGAGATGTTGTTGTAGAAGACGCGTGCCTGGCGGGAAAAGGGCCGGCCGCTCTGCAGGTTGACCACCGTACTGGCGTGAAGGTTCCACGGCAAGTTCCAGTTGGCCTGCACTCGGAACATATGCGGCCTGTCGCTCTGCAACCTTTGGCCATCACGGAGGTTGAGCCATTGGTTGGGGTGCGAGCCCACTTTGGAGCCGAACAGCCCGTTCCGCTGGAAGGGGAACATGGGTTCCGCACCCATGCCTTCCGACTCTGAATAGGTGTAGGAAGCTCTGAAACCCCACCATCCTGAAAAGCGCCGATTGAAGGTCAGAACAAGGCCTCGATACTCGGCCCAATACCGATCGAGCTGACCTTCTACGGTGAAGCCGGGTCCGTTGCCCTTGCGAATCGTAGGGAAGACGACGGGGTCGAGCAGCGTGTATTGCTGCCCGGTGAAGGGATCTGTCCAATCGAAGGTCTCGTAGGCTCCGTCGTCGAGAATCTCCCAGCCAATTCCGTCCGTGGAGTCTTTGAAGACAACCATGGCACCGTAGGAGTAGACGCTCCTGAATTCGCGCTCGAAGCCCAGCGAGTATTGAAGGGTCCTGGGTGCGCGCAGGTCGGGATCGACGGCAGCCGTGAGCTCGTCGTTGAACCAGATCCCCTGAAAGTCCCAGGGTCCGCTCCAGGAAGGGCCGGTGGAGTAGTACATCGTCGGACTGTAGAGCGGAGGCCCGCTGAAGGTGCCGCCAATGACAGCGTCATAGAAGACACCTACGGCAGCGCGGATCACTGTCTTGCGGGCCGCTCCCGCGTTGTAGGCGAAACCGACTCTCGGAGACCAGTTGTTCCAGGTTAGAGCCGGATCCAATGCGGGTGCAGTCACGCCGGAGGGTTCGCCCTCAGTCGTCAGGATTGGGTACGGTGGAATGATGCCCTTGGCATGATCGAATCGCAGACCGAGATTCATCGTCAGCCGATCGGTTACCGCCCACGAATCATCGACGAAGACTCCCCAGGTCTCCTGTTCGTTGCCGTAGTAGTAGGGGCTGCCCTCGACTTTGTAGAAGTAGTCTTGCGGTTCGAAATAGTAGTGGGCGTAGTAGATCCCCGTCGCCGAAGGAGACGCCCGATCGGTCGTATCTCCGCGGCTCAACTGGACTCCGAACTTGAAGTCGTGGTCCCCCTGGAGGAAGTCGTCCGCGAAATACGAAACAGTGGCATTCGCCTGGTCAGACGAGGACACTCCGATCCTCGGCCACCACATTCCACCCGAATATCGAGTCGGTCCGCCATCGGGCGGTGAGTAGTCGATATATGCCGGCTCGATGCTGCTTGTCTGGGAGACCCAGCCCGCATCGGCCTTCCATCCTGAATAACGAGCCTCTAGAAAGGTTCGATCACTGAAGATGGACTGATAGTTCACGGCCCAATAGGATTCGTCGCCAAACCACAAGCCTGCAGCCGAAGGCTCGGTGAACTCGGTTGTTCCGGCAGGCCATTCGTTGTCGTGTACCCCACCCTTGAATTCGAGCAAGTTGCGGTCGTTGATCCGGGCCGAGAGCTTCAGGTCGGACCGGTTCTCGTACCATGAGCCGATCGTAGATGGATCCTGGCCCGGAAAGGCGTGACCGCCCTTCAAGTATTCGTAGGCAACGAAGTACCAAAGGCGGTCCTTCTTGATCGCTCCGCCCAGCGTGGCGGTCAGGTCTAGAAAGGGCTCGACTTGTTCATATTCTGAAAACTCCGATTCCTCGAAGTTGATGTCGGAGTCGACCAAAGTGTTGTTGAACCAGTACGCGTTGAGCATGCCTTTGAGCTGGTTCGAGCCCGACTTGGTGACTACGTTGAAGGCTGCTCCCTGCAGATTCCCGAATTCCGCAGGGGCACCGACTCCCATGATCTGAATCTCGTCGATGCTGTCGGGGTTGAACATGACATGGTTGCTGCCTGCCCCTGGCGACGAGAAGTCGATGCCGTCAACGCTCCAGGTGTTGGAGCCCAGATCGGAACCAAACGCGGTGACATGAAAGGGGTTGTCTTCCATACCGAAGGTGGCGCCAGGAGAGACCGCCATCATGTCGGTTACATTGCGATTGGTCGGAAGATCCTGGAGGAACTTGGAGGTGAAGTTCGTGCCAAGGCTCGAGCTCGCCACGTCGACCAGCGGAGCCTCACCGGTGACGGTGATTACATCCTTCTTGGCGGGCTGAAGCGCGAAGTGGACATCGGCGGTGGCATTGATCGCGACTTTCACACCGTCGACTTCGGAGATCGCGAAGCCGTCCAATTCTGCGGTGGCCTTGTAGATTCCGGGCGGTAGGGCGGTGAAGCGGTACGCACCCGTGCCGCCAGTGACCGCCGTCCGCGATCCACCCATCAGCAGCTCACTGGTAATCGTGACCGTCACCCCTGGCACGAACAGTTCGTCGAGATCGACGACCGTGCCGCGAAGACGACCTGTGGTCTGCGCAAAAGCCGGAACGCTGATCGCCAACGCCAGTGCGACGATCGCGAGAGAGAGGAACCTGGTAGCACTCATGTGGACACCTCCTCGATTGTCGACCCTCCTGCACCTACCACTCGGGCACCTCCTGCCAGCCCGGAAAGGGGCCGTATTCGGTCTTCCAACCGCTCGAGGATTCGGGATCCTCGACGATGCGCAGGTTGGTGAGGGATTTGAGCTTTGCCATCAACTCATCGTGCGGCAGGGTGTGGAAAGGCGGCTTCGAAAGATCCGGTGTCGGCCAGAGCCGGACCGTCCCGTCGTCACCTCCAGTGGCAATCCACTGACCGTCAGGGGAAAAGGCGACCCCGCTGACGCTTCCCCGGTGGCCGAGGAGCAGGTGTGGCTCTTCGCCGTTCACGCGCCCGACCCGCACTACTCCGAAGTAGTCCCCTGTAGCCATCCATTGGTCCGATGGGTCGATCGCGACTCCACCAAACGCATCGCCATGGGAGAAGATCTGGCGGGATTCCCCAGTCTCGAGATCTCTCCTGAACAGGTGGGTCCAAGAATCACCGTAATCAAGGGTGATCGCGAATTTGCCGGACTCGCCGACAGCTCTGGCCATCTCCCTACCGTCTTCTGCTAGAACAGTGACTTCTCCGGTTTCCAGATCGAACACCCTTTCGCCACCACCCTCCTCTTGCCCCATACCGCCAGAGCCAATCCAAATCACGTGGTTCTCATCCGTGAATTCCAGATGGGAGGACTCTCCGGGTACCTGGCCGAGGTCCTGAACCTCACCCGACTCGAGGTTCCACAACCGGACTAGTGACCCGGTGTCCGTTCTTGGGTCCTTGGAAGGGATTGTTGCCAGGAGCCTGCCGCTCGGGCTGAACGCGAGGACTGTGCCCCACACCGAGGGGTCTGATTTGCCAAACTCCCGAATCGATCCTCCTTCGAGCGGCACGATCAGGGCAGTGCCTCCCTCCAGTCCAACCGCGAAAGACCGACCGGAGGGGTGGAAGTCGATGGTGGGGCCGGCGCCCAGCTCCCTGTCGACCAGGATGCGCGAAGCTCCCCCGTTCTGTCCTTTGAGCGGCCAGGCGCGCACCCCTTCGTGGGCAGCAGAGATCAGCCAGTCACCGTCCGGCGAAAACGCCACCTTCCTGACAAGCTCTTTGTGTCCGCGAAGCACCCAGGGGTACCGGCCCGATAGAGGCCAGAATCCGGCATCATCTCCGTGCGCCGTGAGCAGCCATGGCTGGGTCGGATGGACTACCACCTGGTGGGACCAGATCCTGTCGCTCCTCTGCAGGGTCAGGGGTTCGACACCCTGGGGTGCCGTCATGTCCCAGAGGCGCACGGTCGGGCGGCCATCCACTACGTCATGGCCAATCAGCCACCTGCCGCCGGGATCGAATTGGATCAGGTAGACCTCGTCTGCCTGAGTCGATCGCAGCATTCTTGGTGATGGGCTGGCAGTCGACCAGATTCGAATCTCGGCCGACTCGTCGATGGCGGCGATGCGCTCGCTGTCGGGGTGGAACGCGACCTCGACCACCCTTGCCCCGTGCTCGCCTACTCGAATCGGTGCCTGTCCCCAGTCTTGGAGAGATCGCATGTAGACGGCCTTCTCTCGGCCAAAAGCCAACCAGGAACCCGTTGCATCGATTTCGACAGTGGAGTAGACCTGGTACGCAAGTCTTCCCTCACGCTGGTTGGTATAGACGGCCTCCATCGGCCCCAGCAGTCGCGAGGGTCCATCCTCGAAGGGCCACCAACGAACCGAGTCCTGATCCTGTTCCCGGGTGAAGCTGAGGTGTCCGTTCGGGCCGGCAAGGTCGAGTCGCCCCCCCTCCTCTTCTTTCTCTGCGGAGCTCCTCTCCGTCTGGGATAGACCACCACTGAAGCAGACCATCCTGGTCAGTGATCAGCGAGCTTTCGGAGGCGAACGCCAAACGTGGTGGCTGTAAGGCGACCTCTGGGGCTTCGAAAGGGCCCAGATCGACAGCGGGGCGACCATCGTGGGGACGCAGGTAAGCCGCCCCCGGCCCCCCGATCCCCAACCACCCACCGGTCGGGCTGAAGGCGACCCTCCAGGCCCCTACATCGCTCATCACGGTCGCGGGTGGGCCTTTCTGCAGCGCCCGCAGGGCGAGCATCCGACCCTCTGGAGTGTCCGCCAGTTCGAGGCTCTTTGTGGCCCACGCCAGGGTCGCCGTCGGGTAGGAGTCGAGCTCGACCTCGCCAAGGGCCAGGAGCTTGCCGGCCTCTGCTCTGCGACGTTCCAGCACAGCCTCTCTCAGGAGGTAGGTGATGACTCCGAGAACAGCTAGCATCACGCAGAAGACAGCAGTGATGACCCTGCGCCGCCGCCGCTTCTGACGCTCGGCTCGGTGAACCATGGCAGTACCGAAGGCCTCTTCAGTTTGAGTAAGCCCGCCAGGATAGCGCTCCCGCCAGATCTCGTACTCTTTGAAAGCCGTGCCCGTCCAGAGCATGTCTTCCGGACGACTCTTCTCGTCCCAGAGTCGAGACTGATGACGCAGCTCGTCACGCATCTGCGCACTGTCCGCATCCTGCCTTTGCCACCGCACGAGCCGCGGCCATCGAGCCAGCAGAGACTCGTGCACGATCTCGATGCGGTGATGGGGCTCACTGCCCTCCTCGTCCGCCGGGACCTCGTAGGAGGTCAGGAGGCGGGCATCGATCAGGGAAATGAGGACATGTTTGGCCGCTGGTCTTTGCGGCCGTGGGGTAGGAGTGGGCTTGACCTGGGAGGGCTCCCGAAAAGGCTCGTCCTCGGTTTCGGGGAAGACCGCAAGAACCTCCTCACGATCTCGGCGTTCCCAGAGCTGGGCCGCAGCGAAGGCGAGCAAGGGCAGCGCTCCCCGCTGGCCTTCGACCTCGCTCAGCATCTCCTCGACGATCGACTCGTCCTCGAAGCGGTAGCCGCACCGCAGGGCCGGCTCGACTAGAGCGCGGCGGAGCGCTGAGCCCAGCGGGGGGTCCAGAGGTGAGAGCTCAGAGAAGATCGGTCGCAAAGCCTCGAAGCGATGGCAGTGCATTACGAAGTCATCCCGCATCGAGAGCAGCACGAAGAGGTCGGCTTCGAGGGGGAGGCGTCCGAGAAGCTCGGCAAAGGAGGCTTGCACGGCCTCCGGGTTCTGGGTGAAGAGCTCCTCGAATTGATCCAGGATGATCAAGCTGTGCTTGGACTGCTGGCGCCATTGCGAGCAAAGCTCGATAGCGATGTCGGGCTCTTCGAAGCGCTGCAGTAGTTTGGCGACACCGGGCGCCTCGCCCAGCTGCGGTGCTAGAGCCTGGGCCAGATTGGAGAAGGGCCGGTTGCCCGGGGTGGCGATCAGAGCCCGCCAACCGTCGGTCAGGGTGGGCAGCAGGCCCGCGCGCAGGAAGGAGCTCTTGCCCGCTCCTGACGGTCCTATGACGGCCAGCAGATGCGGCCGGCGCAGCTTCTTCCACAGGGCCTCTACCTCGAGCTCCCGGCCGTAGAAGTACTCCGCATCCTCTTCCTGGAAAGCGGAGAGCCCGGGGTAGGGTCGGGCAGTGTCATCGCCGACAGCTCGCAGTGTTACTTCTTCGAGGGCTCGCGCCAGCTCTGACGCTGTTGTGTAACGCGCCTCCCGATCTGCCGCAATACACTGGCTTATGACCCGCGACCAGGGGGTCTCCGCGATCTCGGGTGCTTCTTGATGAATTGCCTCCCAGACCCGTTGTCGGTCCTCGAGAGAACGGACACCAGCCGGTACCACCATCTCCGCCAGGACGACCCCGGCTGAGAAGACATCGGCCCGGGTGTCGAGCTCGTCGCCCTGGGACTGCTCAGGTGACATGTAGGCTGGGGTGCCAGCGATCAGGCCGCCTTTGCCATCGCCGAGTCCTTTGGCGATGCCGAAGTCCATAACCACCACCCGGCCGGTGCGGGTGACCATGACGTTTTCCGGTTTGATATCCCGGTGGATGAGGCCGGCTTCGTGGATCGCTTCTAGACCGGCGAGAAACTGTGAGGCGATCTCTCGAGCCTCATCGAGATCGAGGGGAGACCGTTCCTTGAGAATCTCCTGCAGTGTGGTGCCGTCGACGTACTCCATCGACACCAGCTCTTGCCCGTCGAGCTCCTGGAGGTCGAAGACCCGGCAGACGTTGGGCGAGATCACCTCGCGGGCCGTGCGCACCTCCTGGCGCAGCGTCTCGAGGGCGTCCGTGTCCTCGATCAACTCGGTGCGCAGCGCCTTGAGGGCAACATCCTGGCGCAGCTTCAGATCGTAGGCCCGCCAAACCTCACCATCCCGCCCCGACCCAGCAGGGACCGGACCCGGTAGCGCTCCCCTTGAATCTGGCCTTCCTCGAAGGTGTAGCCCGAGTACTGAAGCGTCGGGGCCTCTTCAGGATCTTGGAGAACCTCGGCCTCGAATGAAGTGTCGTCCAGTGCGAGCTCTAGCAGGCAACCCGGGCACAGGCCTTCACTGCCACCTTCCCGCGACAGCGGGGTGTTGCAGGCCGAGCACTTCGCCGAGGACTTGTTCATCTCCCTCCCGACCCTCCCAAACCACGGCTGACCTCCGCGGTTACCAGGATCGAGAGAAATAGACGGATCTCGGCCTACTGGTTACTCCCTCGAGCCTGACTGGGACCGCACGACTGCCAGCAAATGACGGACTTCGTTATCGATTTCAGTGGGATCGCTCACGACTTCCGCGATCTCGGAGCGCAGGCATTGACCGTAGCTCTTGCGCAGACGGTGAACGGCTGTCTTGACCGCCCCTTCACTCATCCCCAGGGAATAAGCGACCTGCTTGTAGGGCGAGTGAGGCTCAGCGCTCGTCAGATACTGGCGGAGAAGCTCGAACTGATTTGGATCATCGTCGGCCATCGACACCTTACGAAGCTGATCCATGGCTCGGTCGAGGACGGTCATTGCCCAGCGCCGCTCGAAGACCTCTTCCGGGGAGCGCCCGATGGCGGTCTCGCCCGAGTAGCGCTCTTCGGCTACCTCGGTATCCAGCGACAGGGTGCGCGCGCCGCCGCCCCGTTTGAGCGTGCGGGCTTGATCGCGTTGATGGGAAAGGAAATGTCGCAGCGAGGCCAGTAGGAAGGAGCGGAACCGGCCCTTCGAGGGGTCGACACTGCTAAGGAAGTCCTTCTCCAGCAGCTCCGCGAAAAAGCCCTGAGTGAGATCACTCGCTTCGTCTGGACTGGCGCCCTGGTGGCGGATGTAGGCGTAGAGGGGCTGCCAGTAGGTCTGACAGAGGCTCTCCAGGGCCGCCCGAGCCTCGGTGTCGGAACCGTCTCTGGCAGCGAGAACCTGGCTCCACTGCGTCGTGGCTACCTTGCCGCTCATGCTCTGGTCCCCAAGGAGCGCCTGGAGCAACGCATCGCCCGATCCCACATAGCGAGATTGGCGGACAGGTCAGGCTGTTCCTTCAGACTCTCTCACCCTACAGAAAGAGGGCCCCAAAGCGCACCACCCGGAGGGGTGGGGGTCTTGCCGCTGTTCTGTGTCAGTCCGCCAAAGGCAACCCACTGGGCACGGCCATCGGCGTGTCCCGGCGAATGTCGATGCTGTTGGGATCGGTCAGCGCGTACATGAACTCCATCAGTAGGTCGACCTCTTTCTTGCTCAGCCGTCGTGGCTTCAGCTCGTTGGCCTCGACGATGTCGGCGACCAGGTCGGGGTCGTCCAGTACCTGGAAGTCGATCGCGGCCAGGTCCTCTCGATAGGGCAGCACCACCTGATAGCGGTCGTAGCTCTGCATCGACTCGACCGTGTCGAGCTGGTGCATCACCATGTCGCGAAGATCGTTGAAGGCCCCGACATGGCCCCAGGGACCGGTCAATGCGACGTTGCGTAGCGTCGGGGTTCGAAACTTGAAGCGGTCAGCCTCGTTGCCGGTGGCCTGCTCGCGCCCGAAGTCCTCATGGCCGGTGGCGCCATCCCCTTTGCCGGGACCGATCTGGGGCATGCAGACAGCGTAGAACTCGTGATCGGTCTGGAAGGAGCCGTTGTGGCAAGCGACGCAGCCCGCCTTGCCGTAAAAGAGGTTCATTCCCCTGCGGGCCCTGACGCTCATGGCCTGTCGGTCGCCTCTCAAAAAGCGGTCGAAGGGGCTCTGGTCTGCCCGCCAGGCCGAGGCCTCGAAGGCGCCGATGGCATTGGCGGCGTGGACGTACGTGATGTCCTCCCGGGCGTTGATATCGGGGAAGGTCTGAATGAAGAGCTCGACATAGGTGTCGTTGCCCCGGAGGCGTATCGCCAGGCGCTCCCACAAGAGTGGGAGGTCACCGAGTGCTGCGGCCTGGGAGATCTCGTTCTCGTTGCCCTGGCCGGCCATCTCGGTAGGAGAGGTGACAGGGAACATGGCCTGGGCGGCCAGCACGTTGTCGAGGCCTCGAGGAAAATCATCGCCGGCGGGAGAGATGAAACCGGAAGGTTGGGAGGGATCCACCTCGAGCCGTCCGTCATGGAACATTCGATGGAACTCACGAGCGCCGAGATTGAAGACCGGTGGCGCATTGCGAGGTACCCGCTCGTGGATCGAGTCCAGCCCCGAGCCCGTATCGCGAGTCATTCCCAAGCCCCGGCCGCCTTCACCGACAGGCAGCGACAGACCGTCCCCCGTGTCTGTCAGGGAATGATGACACGAGGCGCAAGAGATGTTCCTGTTGCCGCTGAGCAGCTTGTCGAAGAACAGCAGGCGCCCCAGTTCGACCTTCAGGGGGTCTGGCCGACCATTGTCGTAGTAGTCACGGTCTCTTACGGGTTTCGGCAGACGGGCAAAGAGCTTGTTGGTCTCCGACGCAGAGTCGTCGGCTTGAGCGACTCCCTTGGCGGCCTGGCCCCAGAGCGTCGTCGAACCGGTAGTGGCTAGCAGGCAGAGAACGATCGCGATGAGCGAGAGACGTCGAAGGTTGGGCATGGAACTCCTCCCCGAAAACTCGAATTGCAGGAAACCGGCGTAGCGACGCTACGAATCAATACAACCATCTAGCTTTGCAGAGGCGCAGCTATGTGACACCACCCTTTGGGGTGGTTTGAGTCGAGATTTCAGACCTCGGAGGGTCCAGAAGCCTCAAACTCTCGGCAACAGCTCGCGGAGCACGACCCGATAGGCAGGTTGATACTCGGCGGTGTACTGCTTCGAATGGTGGACAGCTGGATACCCCTGCTGTTTCAGCTCAGCGAATCGGGTCTCGAGCACAGCTGGTGAGAATGGCAAGGTGCCCTCTCGTGCCAGATTGACGGCTTGCTTACAGTAGAGATCCAGGGTGCGGGAATCTCCCGCAAAGCGCTCGGCAGTCAGCCAGAAGGCTTCCAGCAGAGGCTCGGGGTCTCCAGCCATACGGAGGTAGGGGCGTAGATTTACTCGCACCAATCGGCCGTCCGGGCTGATGGGCTCGATCAGAGCTGCGTCGAGGGAGTCGGGTGCGTAGCGCTGCAACGTCTCGATCTCGCGGATTAGCCACTGACGCGCCGCTTCGCGGCTGGAGATCGCATGCTCGCTTCCCATGACTGCCTGGTGCAGGAGCTTGTAGAGATCCTCCGGCTGCATCGCTGGATAGCGGGCGACATGGAGCTCGAGAATCTGCTTCAGACCACCCTCTTGTGCCGCAGCGGTATGGGAAGCGAGCAGAGCCACACCGATCCACGTCAGGGTCATCAGCCGACGTGCCGCTGCGGCGCAACGAGTTTGAAAGAGCCTGTGTTTCACGGCAGTTCAGGGGAAGTCGGCTGGGGACAACCCGATGTCGACAATGGAGCAACCATCGCGCACGTCGATGCCGGCCCTGGATGCCTCTTCGAGAACCTGGCGGTCCGCCGAGCCTGGGTTGAACCAAACCTGCGTGCCACTCATCCCAGCCAACTCGGCGAGGAGTGTCCGTGTTCCGGCCGGAGGAAGGTAGAGACTGATTCTGTCCAAAGGTACCGGAACGTCCTTCAGCGACCGGAAGACGGCGAGGCCTTCGATCTCATCCTCGTGAGGATTGACAGGGAAGACTTCCCAGCCGGCACTCTGGTAGGCGCGCACGCACTTGTTGCCGAACTTCCGGCGATTCTGGGAGGCCCCGAAGACAGCGATCGTGCCGGCGCTCACGAGACTGTTCTCATTGACTTGGCCTCACTGATTGGGCCTGACGATCTGGCGAGCGTCGCCAACCCGCCGAGTCACACCCGTCGAATCTAGATGCTCCAGGATCGGGATGGCCCACTTCCGGGTCAGGTCGAAACGTTCCTTGAAGTCCCCAACGCTGACCGAGTCGAGGCCGCTAGAGCGCAAATTTTCGGCCACCTTGGCCAACGCCTGGGACGAGATGAAGAGACCTGCCGGTAGCCGCGCCAGTTTCTTGTTCTGCACCAGATAGTGGATCACTCCGTCCAGGATCTGCAGTTTGGCGCCCAGCTCTTCGCGAATCTCGCTAGGTGAGGGTGGCCGCAACCCGGCGGCATCGAACCGCTGCAGGATCGCCTTGCTCAACTCGGACTCGTCGTCCGTTAGTTTGGCGCTGCGGCCGGGCAAGTTGATCAGATCCCCGTTCACCACGAGAACCTTCTGCGCCTCGAGCCAGCCGAGATAGACATCATCGAGCTCGGAGCCACGTCCGGGGAGAATGCGATCGATGGCCTCTGCTTTTGGCATGCCCCGTGCCAGGCGCTCGCGTTGAAAGTAGGACTTGAGAACCCTACCGGCCCGTTCGACGACCCGGCGGAAGGCACTCGGAGCCAGCCAGCGGGCGCTGTGTCCCGGCCCTGGATCGACCCGAAGCGCCTGCTGATCGGAGACCAACGCGGCGAGATCCGGCTCGATGGACTTTGGCTCCACGCCGAGGCGGCGAGCCAGTGACTCGGTGTCGGCGCCCGCCTCTCCAGCCTCCTCGACCCAGAGCGCCAGAGCATCTCGGGTGTCGCCCTCCAGCGCCTGCAACGCGTCGCCAAGTTGAGAACCTCGACGACGGTGCCAGACCGGATCCAGAATCTGGCCTCCGCCGAGCGTCGACTGCGGCGAAGGTCGACGGACGATGAAGTGGTCACCCCGAATGGCTGTGACCGGTCGTTGGAGTCGGATCTCCACGATCCCGCTGCCACCAGGTTCGAGAGGGCCGCTCAGGGGGCGGAGACGGCCGAGGACCTCACTGGAGTAGAGGTGAAAGCGAATCGGGATGGAGCCGCGAATGGTCTTGGGCGCATCCGGCAGCAGCGTCATTCGGCCGGCGAGGCTGGTGGTCGTCCCGAACTTGCCCGGTGTCACGAGCTGCTCGCCTCGCTCCAGGGCATCGTGCTTGGTACCGGTCAGCTGCAGAGCCGTACGTTCGCCGGCCACCGCCTGCTCTCGGGCCGAGCCGTGCACCTGAATGCTGCGGACCCGCGCCTTCTTGCCCGACGGTAGGAGATCCAGGCTGTCCCCGACCTGCGTTCTGCCGCTCACCAGGGTGCCGGTGATGACCAGACCGAGGCCCTTGAGCAGGAAGGCGCGGTCTACCGGCAGCCGACAGGGCTGCGCCAGGTCGACTTCGGTCTCGTGACGCCCCGCCAACTCGAGAAGGCTGGACCGCAGCTCGGGCAGTCCGTCTCCTGTCACGCTCGAGACGGACAGGATCTGGGCGTCAGCGAACGGAGTCTCGGCCAGTAGCTCCTCGACCTCCATTCGAGCCAGCTCGACGATGTCTTCGGAGACCAGGTCGGACTTGGTCAGAGCGACCAGGCAAGCGGGAATGTCCAACAAAGAGCAGATGTCGACGTGCTCACGGGTTTGAGGCTTGACGCCTTCGTCGGCAGCGACGACGAGGAGCAGGACCCGGATACCACCCAGGCCGGCGAGGGCGTTGTGGACGAAACGCTCATGGCCGGGCACGTCGATGAAACCGACCTGGAGCTCCTCCTCCCGGAGGTGGGCGAAACCGAGATCGATGGTGATACCGCGCTCTTTCTCTTCGATCCACCGATCGCAGTCGATGCCGGTCAAGGCCTCGACCAGCCGGGTCTTGCCGTGGTCGATGTGCCCGGCGGTGCCGACGATCACTCGCCGCACCTTGTCAGGGGCTTCAGTCTTGTTCGGCAAGGATCTGGCGCGCCAGGCGATTGATGGTGGAGCCATCCGCGCGGCCGCTGTAGCGCGCCATCATGGCTTGCATGATCGGTCCGATGGCCTGCGGTCCGCTCAGGTCCGAGGCTTCGACGAACGAGCGGATGGCCTGTGACAGTTCTTCTTCATCGACCGCCGGAGGCAGGTAGGCCTCGAGGATTCCGGCTTCTCTATCCTCCTTGTCAGCGAGATCGTCTCGCTGGCCGGCTCGATATTGCTCGCTCGACTCGTGTCGTTGCTTGATGCCTTTGCGCACGAGGCTCCAGAAGGTCTCCTCATCGACTTCGGCTCCGGTTCGGATACGTTCGTTGTTGATCGCGCTGAGGAGCATTCGAAGCGTGGCGAGGCGCTCCTGATCACCGGCTTTCAGGGCCTCCCGCACCTGCCGTTCGATCTGCTGCTGCGGTGTCGTCATGCCGGCATTATACGGCGCCGTGCGGCCGCTTGCGGCGTTGCTGCTCCTCACCGATGACACCACATCGCTTACCGTCGCAGCGCCTGGCAATCGACCCCACGGTAGCTGCGATGGAGTTCCAGAGGTATGTCGGAAGAGAGACTACTGCTGCGGCAGGGTAATGGTGAAGATGGTGCCCTGCGGGTCGTTGTCGTCCGCCTGGATGGTGCCGTGGTGATCGCTGATGATGCGGTGCACGATCGACAGGCCGAGACCGGTGCCGCGGCGCTTGGTCGAGAAGTGCGGCAGAAACAACTTCTCCTTGGCGTCAGGCGGGATGCCCTCGCCGGTATCGGAGATGTTGATCTCCAAACTGCCGTTGTGACGATGGACAGCCACCGAGACTTCGCCTGGGGCTTCGGTGGCGTCGAGAGCGTTGTCCAGGAGGTTGATCAGCGCCCGTTTGATCTGCTCGGCATCGAATCTCGCGCTCTGGGCATCGTCGTCGATACGAGCGGTGACCTCGACGCCTGGTTTGATTCCCCGATAGAGGTTCAGGGCCTCGTCGACGAACCCCTCGAGCTCCACTTCGCTGGGCCGAGGCAGTGGCATGCGGGCGAAACGCGAGAACTCGTCCACCATCGACTTCATGGCTTCCACTTCCCGTTTGATGAGCTCGACGCCCTCCTCGAGGGTCTCGCCCAGGTCGGGTGCCTTCTGCTCGTGTTTCTTGAGCATCCGCTCGGCCGAAAGTCGGATCGGCGTCAGCGGATTCTTGATCTCGTGCGCAATGCGGCGAGCCGCCTCGCTCCAGGCCGCCATCTGCTGGGCCTTGACCAACTCGGTCAGCTCCTCGAGCACCATGACACGACCGCTGACCATCCCATGGCGATCCTGCATCGTCGTGACCTTGGCCTCGAAGGTCTTCCAGTCGTCGCCCAGCATCATGCGGAAGTCCTGGGTGATGCGCCGCGATTGACCGGCATCCATTTCGAAGAGCTTCGCCAGCTTGCCCCTTTCGGGATCATTCCACGCCTCCCTCACCGGTCTGCCGATGCAGTCGCTCTCTTCCTGCTGCAGCATCTTGAGGGCGGCGCCGTTGCACGTCAGCACGGTGCCCTCTTCGTCGACCGAGATGACGCCCGCCGCGAGATTCTGCAGCACTGCGCTGATCACGGCCCTCTCCTCGGCGAGGCGCTGATTCGACATCAACAGCTCCAGGTTGCTCTCCTCCAGCAACTCCTTGTTGCGTTGGAGCTCCGCCGTCATGCTGTTGAAGGAATGCACGAGAACCCCGAGCTCGTCGTCGGCATCCACCTCGACCTGGAAGTCCAGGTCACCGTCGGAGATCCGCTTGGTGGCCTCCGCCAGGGCCTGGATGGGCACGGTGATTTGTCGGGCCAGGTAGAGGCCGACCCAGGACGAGGCCAGGAGGATGAGCAGGGTGACCATCAGGAAGTTGAGCAGGTAGCCGGCCTCGATCCGGCTCTTGCTGACCTCCAGCTGGCGATAGCCCTGGTAGGCCTGGATGAGTTGTCGGCTCTTGCTGGCGATGTCGGCGTCGATCAGGGTGCCGGCGACGGTCAGCGTGCGGCCTTCGAGAACTTCCCCGTCACCACCGGCGGCGACCGCGGTCAGCACCAGGCGTTCCTCACCGCCACCCACGCTGACCATGCGCGTGGCTTGGCTGTGGCGTAGAGCCTCGACCAGAAACCGCTCTCCCGGTTCGGGCAGGTCTTCCAGGCCCGACTGAGGGTTGAGCAGGGCGTGCACGAACTGCGTTCCGTCGTACACCGCCAGGAAGTCCAGGTCCAACTCCTCGAGCAACTGTCCCATGCGCCGCTGCACCTGAGGACGACGGCGGGGATTTCGCGGGCTCTCTTCCTCGATCTCGAGCAACGCCCGCTCGGTATCTCGGAGAGCGGTCTGCTCGATCTGGCGGAAGAGCTCCTGCGCCACCGCATGTCCCTGTGTGGCCACCTCCTGGATCGCCGGCTCGTCGAACCAGCGGTCGATCCAGCCCTGCAGCATGCGACTCCCATAGGCGAACAGCAACAGCACGGGAATCAGGGACAGGCCAATGTAGGTGGCGACGAGCCTGGTCTTGAATCTCGATCCGAGGATTCGATTGTGGCGCTCCATCACCAGCTTGAAGAGATTGCGCGCCAGGACGAACAGGACCGCCAAGATGAGGGTTAGATTGATGTACCAGAGCACGAACAGGAGCACCCTGTTGGTGACCAGCTCCGAGGGGAGATCCTGCCCACGCTGCGTCAGGTAGTAGAGGAGGGAGAGCGCCAGCAACAGAATGGCCAGGCCCCCGATGATCCAACGGGTGTCCTTTCTGTAGGCTTGGAAACGCTCGCGCAGTGCCATGGAGGTCGAATCGTTGTCGCTTGCCGGCGTCAGGGCTCGGTCGCTGGCGGTCGGAACTTCCTGGTCGTGACCCAGTCGGTCTCGATCCGGGTCGGTATCAGCAGCATGATTGTGCGAGAGCCCAGCTTGGCCCGGGCCTTGATCAGGTAGCGCTTGTCGGGGTTCAGATCGTGTCCGAGAACGAAGGCGGCGATCGACTCGATTCGAGTCATAGCCTGCTCCAGCTCTTCGCGATCACGAGCAATCCGGCTGTCGATCAATTTGCCGTCCTGCTTGTAGTTGATGAGGTACTCGCGGGTCACGGCGTTGTACATCGCCACGACCTGAAGCTCGCTCGTATCGATTCGGTTGTCGGCCCAGCGCAGGTGGTCTCTCAGAAGGTTGAACTGGTAGGTGAACCCGGTGGCCAGGCCGGTCTGAATCTGTTCGAAGAGCTCCTCGGTGAAGCCTCCCACGAGATCGAAGCTCACCACGGCCCGCCCTCCGTCGATCACCAACTCGGGCTCGGTCATGTAGGGCTTGTCGGCCGACGAGCCGAAAAACAGGAAGGCGGTCAGAACCCAGGCCGTGGATTGAAACATCGACTCTCAACTCTAGCACTGACGATTCAGCCAGCGTGGCGCGATAGACTGCCGGTTCCCCAGATGTGCCGAATCACGGGGGAAGCCGGTTCCAGAGTCCAAGCCGAGAGAGTCACACAGGTCCGATGGGCAAAGCCAGGTCGAAGAACAGACAGCTCGCCAGCAACCGCCGGGCGAGACACGACTACCACATCCTGGAGCGGATGGAGGCCGGCATCTCCCTCGTCGGAACCGAAGTCAAGTCGGTGCGCAACGGCAAGGTCCAGCTCAAGGACTCCTACATCGAGATTCGCGAGGCGGAAGCCTGGCTGATCGGTGCGCACATCGGACCCTACAGCCATGGCAACCGACAGAATCACGATCCGGAGAGACCACGCAAGCTACTGTTGAATCGCCGAGAGATTGATCGCATCTTCGGTCGCACGACGATCCAGGGCCAGACCTGCATACCCCTTGCGGTCTATCTCAAAGGAAATCGGATCAAGGTCGAGATCGCTCTCGCCAAGGGAAAACGGCTGTACGACAAGCGACAGGCAGAGAAGGAGAAGCTGTTGGACAGAGAGGCGCGGGAGGGGATGGGGGAGTAGGGGAGAGCCTACTCGTTGTCCACGCTCGCGCTCGTGGTGGACCGGCGCTTGGCACGTCCACCGGTATCCTGAATCCTGGCCAGCGCCGTCTGACCTCCGTACTTCTCGACGATCCGGTCGTCGTAGTCGTCGGAGATATTGGCTACCGCGGCGATGGAGCCCAGCAGGTTCTTGCGATCGAGCGTCTTTCCAAACAGCGCGTGGGAAAAGAAAACGTCCCGGCCGACAAGCGAGAACGCTCCGACGGGAAGCTCATGGTTGAGCTCGAGAAGACCCAGGAGAAGCTCCTCCTCGGGCTCGACTCCCTGCGCACAGTAGGCCGTCACCAGAACGATGGTCTCTTCCGGCCCGTAGGGTTCGACGGAGACCTCCAGCACGGTGCTGCCGTAGCCGACGTAGAAGTGCCCGTTTTCTGGGTCGAGATAGGGATTCTCGAACAGCTCCAGAAGATACTTGTGGACTTCTTCATGGGTATGCTCGTGGTGGGCGTGTTCGAAGTGCATTTCTTCGGCCTCCGCGAACCTACTTTAGCAGTAATGCGCTGACCGCGAATAAGGAATCGTCCACAAACTCGTGGCGGTCGTTCGGAGCCGTCGAGATCTTGGCAAGCCACCCATCCGGGTGGTTCGACAGCTACCCCGAAGTGAGGTGGTCAACCACCCTTCCGAACGTTATGGCTCGCTGGCGCCAGCCGGTAGTGTCGGACGGTAAAAGCCCGCTGCCCGGAGTGCGGATGTATGTTCGGAGGGACGTCCGTCACTCCGGGCGGGGGGAGGGACGTCCGGCCTGGCTTGACTTGGCGAGGCCGAAACCCTAGATTGCCGAGAGTCGCAGCCTTTCTGCCTACTGCCTCGAAGGCGACACGAAGGGAATCATCCACGTCGACCTAAACCCAAGGAGGTCTTGTTCGATGATGTCAAGTAAACGGTTGTTTTTGGGGCTGGGGATTGCCGGCCTGCTGCTGTCGGCGGTGGCGCCGGTTCAGGCGGCAGGATTCGGGATCTTCGAGCATGGCACCAAGGCGATGGGGATGTCGAGTGCCTTCACGGCGCAAGCCGACGATCCATCGGCGATGTTCTTCAATGCGGCTGGAATCGCCTTTCAGCACGAGCGCGATTTCATGCTCGGTGTCACCTATATCTTCTCGACTGAGGCTGACTTCAAGGGCGCCGCTCCCTTTCCTGGCCCCAGTGTCAGTGAAGAGCAGGAGAAGTTGTCCGCCTTTCCTCCGCACTTCTACTGGGTCGAACCGATCAACGATCGGATGACCTTCGGTCTGGGCATCAATGCGCCGTTCGGCCTGTCCACCGAGTGGAAAAACGAGGACGAGTTCACCGGTCGCTACGTCAGCACGTTCGCTTCTCTGCAGGCGATCGATTTGAATCCGACCTTCGGATGGATGGCCTCGGACAATTTCGGTATCGGTATCGGGCTGATCGGCCGGTTCTCCGACGTCGAGCTTCAGAGCCGTTCGTTCCGCAACATCGGAATCAATCCGAATCCGCCATGCCTCGATCCTGATGTCAGCCATCCGCTCTGCGGCCCCGAGTTCGCCGCCTCGAAGATCGAGGGGGGTTACGACTTCGGCTACGGCTTCAACTTCGGGATTCTGCACAAGTACAACAACAGCTTTTCCTGGGGACTCTCCTACCGGAGTGGAATCAGCGTCGAGTACGACGGCGATCTAGTGTTGACTCAGATCCCCACTGGAATCCCTGCCCTGGATGGACTGCTGGGGGCGGTCCTGCCATTCGGTCAGAAGCTCGGTGGCACAACCGAGATCGACTTTCCGGACATCGCGAGCCTGGGCTTCCACTTCATGGCCTCGCCGACGCTGGGGTTCGAGGTCGATATCAACTGGGCGGGCTGGAGCTCGTTCGACACCTTGGTCATCCAGGTCGACAGTCCGACTCTTCCCGACGGCACGCCGGTCCTCGACGACATCGTCCGTCCACAGAACTGGGACGATTCCTACAACTACCGTCTCGGTGTTCATTGGAACAGCAGCGAGGCCAACCAGTGGCGCTTCGGCTATGTATATGACGAGACCCCGCAACCCACTGCTGGCGCCAGCCCGCTGCTCCCTGATGCGAATCGGAACGGATTCAGTTTTGGCTATGGGCATCAGGGAAGCAGCATGAGCTTCGACCTCGCGGTCATGTACTTGCCTTTCGACTCGAAAACCGTCAGTGGTGAGTCCGACAACTATTACTTCGGTGAGTACAATCAGACAGCCTGGCTGGTCGGAGTCTCGCTCGGTTTCTAGGTAGATCGACATCTGTCTCGAGCGCTCTAGGCGTTCAAGACCTGGTTATTGAGAAGTGGGCTGGTAGACTCCAGCCCACTTTTTTTGACTCTGCCCTTTCTTGAGTTCATGGACAGCATTCACATACGCGGTGCCCGGGAGCACAACCTCAAGAACATCGATCTGGAGATCCCACGCAACCGCCTCGTGGTGATCACCGGCGTCTCCGGCTCCGGCAAGTCCTCTTTGGCCTTCGACACGCTGTACGCCGAGGGACAGCGAAGGTATGTCGAGTCGCTGTCGGCCTACGCCAGACAGTTCCTGCAGCAGATGGAGAAGCCCGATGTGGACTCCATCGAGGGGCTCTCCCCAGCCATCTCCATCGAGCAGAAATCGGTGTCGAGAAATCCCCGCTCCACCGTGGGTACCGTGACCGAGATCCATGACTACCTGCGGCTGCTGTTCGCCTCGGTTGGCACACCTCACTGTCCCAATTGCGGCCAGGAGATTCGACCCCAGACGGTCCAGCAGATGGTGGACCGGATCATGGCCTTGCCTGAGAAATCTCGGCTTGTCCTCTACGCCCCCTACGTCCGGGGCAAGAAGGGTGAGTACAAGAAACAACTGGCACAGATGGTCAAGGAGGGTTTCATCCGGGCCCGCATCGATGGCGAGACCATCGATCTGCAGGGGGAGCTGCCGGCTCTGGACAAGAAGAAGAAGCACTCGATCGACATCGTCGTGGACCGCCTTGTAGTCAGCCCCAAGATCGAGCAGCGCCTGGCGAGCTCGATCGAGACGGCCCTCAAGGTGGGTGAGGGTCTACTGGTGCTGGCTCCGATGGGTCTGCCCGAGGAGACACTGTCGCAGAAGTACGCGTGCATCGACTGCGGCACCAGTCTTTCCGAGATCACCCCGAGGCTGTTCTCCTTCAACAGCCCTTTCGGCGCCTGTGCCTCGTGTTCGGGTTTGGGAACCCATATGGGCGTCGACCCGGACAAGATCATCGCCGACCCCGAGCGATCTCTCTCGGCGGGAGCCATAGCACCGTGGCCTAGTAGCTCGAAGTCCTGGCGCATGCGCATGACCCAGACCCTGGCGAGGGAGCTCGGTTTCTCGCTGGAAACACCGTGGCGTGACCTACCGGAGGAGATCCGTCAGATCATCCTTTTCGGCAGTGGCGACCAGGAGATGACCTTCGAGCTCAGCGGCAAGCGCTCGAGCTACAAGTGGCGCGGTAGCTACGAAGGGGTCATCCCCAGGCTGGAGCGGCGGCACAAAGAGACCGACTCGATGGGCGTCCGTCGCGAGATCGAGAAGTACATGTCGGTCCATACCTGCTCTGCCTGCGCGGGCCGTCGCTTACGCCCCGAAGCCCTGGCGGTGACTCTCACTGGCCGCCATATTCAGGCGTTGTCGGAGATGACCGTATCGGACCTGCGGCAGTTCCTGGGCCAGCTGAAGCTCAATCGCCGGCAGAGGGCTATCGCTGAAAAAGTGGTGCAGGAGATCGAAGACCGTCTCGGATTCCTGGACGACGTCGGGGTCGGGTATCTCAGTCTCGATCGCGCATCGGCAACGCTGTCCGGCGGGGAGAGCCAGAGGATTCGGTTGGCCACCCAGATCGGCAGCAAGCTCATGGGCGTGCTCTACGTGCTGGACGAACCCTCCATCGGGCTGCACCAGCGTGACAACGCGAAGCTGATCGCCACGCTGCAGGGAATGCGGGACCTGGGCAACACGGTGCTGGTCGTGGAGCACGACGAGGAGACCATCCGCTCGGCCGATTGGGTGATCGATCTCGGTCCCGGGGCCGGAATCCATGGCGGAGAAGTGACTGCGGCCGGCACTCCCGAGGCGATCGCGCGCAGCGCCGACACCCTGACGGGCAAGTACCTGCGTGGTGAGATGGAAGTGCCGGTACCGCCAGGGCGAAGGAAGCCGGATGGCAACCGACTCGTGATCCAGGGTGCTCATCACAACAATCTCAAGGGACTGGAGGTCGGCTTCCCGGTCGGGCTGTTTACCGTTGTCACCGGAGTCTCCGGCTCGGGCAAGAGCAGCTTGATCAACGACATCCTCTACAGGGCCCTGGCGACTCATTTCTACCGAGCCGCCGAGAAAGCCGGAGCCCATCAGGGCATCATCGGTCTCGATGAGCTAGACAAGGTCATTGCGATCGATCAGAGCCCGATCGGCCGGACTCCGCGATCCAACCCTGCCACCTATACCAATGTTTTCGGGCACATTCGCAATCTCATGGCCAAGACCCCCGAGGCGCGTCAGCGCGGCTACAAGCCGGGTCGGTTCAGCTTCAACGTCAAGGGAGGGCGGTGCGAGGCCTGCAAAGGGGACGGGCAGATCAAGATCGAGATGCACTTCCTGCCCGACATCTACGTGACCTGCGAAGTTTGTGGCGGACAGCGCTACGATCGCGAGACCCTGACCGTCACGTACAAGGGGCTGAATATCGCCGAGATCCTGGATCTGTCCGTCGAGCAGGCGCGCGAGGTATTCCGCAACATCCCGGCCATCGATCGGATTCTGACCACACTCGATGAGGTCGGTTTGGGCTATATCCACCTGGGGCAGCCTGCCACAACGCTCTCAGGTGGCGAGGCGCAAAGAGTCAAGCTCGCTAAGGAATTGTGCAAACGGTCCACCGGACGAACTCTCTATCTCCTGGACGAACCGACCACCGGGTTGCATTTCGACGACGTCGGAAAGCTGTTGCGGCTGTTGCACCGACTGACGGACCTCGGCAACACCGTGGTGGTGATCGAGCACAACCTGGAGGTCATCAAGACAGCGGATTGGATCATCGACCTCGGCCCGGACGGGGGGGCGGCCGGAGGATATCTGGTCGCCGAAGGACCGCCCGAGAGGGTCGCTCGGGTCAAGAAGAGCTACACCGGTCAGTACCTCAAGCGGATCCTGGGCAAGAAGCGCACCCCTAGGCCCCTAAGCCCCTAAGCCCTTACGCCCCTAAGCCCTTACGCCCCTAAGCCCCTACACCCCTACTGCCCTCCTTGCATTCCACTGTGGAAAGCAGGGGAAACCCTGTAGAATCAGCGCGATAGAGATGACTGAAGCGCGAGCGACCTTCGCTGAAAAGCGGCGCATTCTGCAGCTGGAGACCCTCTACGATCTGGCTGTGGCGCTGCATGCTCATCGACCCGAGCAGGAATTGGTCGACGAGTTGCTGGAGAGGGTCTGTGCAGTCCTGGATCCGGAGGCGGCGGTCGCCGTGACCCGAGACGAATACGGAGCCGGCCACGCCGCAGCCACTGTCGGTTGGCCTGATGCCCCACCCGAGGCCTCGACCCTGCTCTCCGCGCCCCTATGGCGCGAGTTGTTGGCCAGTGGACAGTCCCTGTCCCAGCGAGATGGAGTGCTGGTGGCAAGGGAGTACCACGAAGTACTTGCGACACCTCTGGTGAATCGCGGGGTCTTTCTGGGCTACCTGGCGGTACTCGACAAGGAGCAGCGGGGAGGCGAGCGGCTCGGTTTCAGCGCCGAGGACAGGCGTTTCCTCGAGTCGGTCGCTGCCCTGGCTGGGGTCGCTCTGGACAGTGCCCGTCAGGTGGCGGATCTCGAGGCGCAACGGGAGCGGCTGCAAGAAGAGAACAAGGCTCTTCGAGACCATCTGGCGAATCAGGTGGCCGGTCACCGGATCGTCGCCCATGCACCACCCATGAGGCGGGTGCTGGAGCTTGTCGAGAGGGTAGCGCCCCGAGGAGTCAGTGTGGTGGTTCGAGGCGAGAGCGGCACCGGCAAGGAGCTGGTAGCCAAGCTGCTGCACTTCCACTCGGGCCGCAGCGGAGCCCTGGTGGCGGTCAATTGTGGCGCCTTGCCCGAGACCCTGCTGGAGAGCGAGCTGTTCGGTATCGAGGGAGGGGTGGCCACTGGAGTGGACGCCCGGCGAGGCAAATTCGAACTGGCTGACGGCGGCACTCTCTTCCTGGATGAGATTGGGGACATGCAGCCAGCCCTGCAGATCAAGCTGCTAAGAGCCCTGCAGGAGCGCGAGATCGTGCGCGTCGGCGGCCACCAACCCACTCCAGTCGATGTTCGCCTGATTGCTGCTACCCATCAGGATCTCGAGAGTCTGGTGTCGAAGAAGCAATTCCGCGAGGACTTGTACTATCGCCTGAAAGGGGTGGAGATCCAGCTTCCGCCCTTGAGAGAGCGCCGCCAGGACATTCCGCACCTGGTGCGCTACTTCGCCGAAGGCTTTTGCGAGCGCGAGCAGATCGAGCTGCCTCGATTCCCGGCAGAGAGCCTGACCGAGATCATGGGTCACGACTATCCGGGCAATGTGCGAGAGCTGCAGAATCTCGTGGAGGCAGCCGTCTCGCTGGCCGAAGGGGTCATCGAGCCTCAGCTGGTACGGTCGCTGATGGGAGAGTCCGGCGGCACTGGTGGACCGGAGCCCCTGGACCTGTCCACGGCAGAGCGGCTGCATATCGCACGGGTCCTTCGCATGGTCGGGGGCAACAAGAGCCGGGCCGCAACGCTTCTCGGAATCGATCGACGAACGCTACAAAGAAAGGGCTACTGAGCGGCAGTGCGGCAAAACGCCTTATATGCGGCAAATTGTCACAAATCGAAGCCAAGGTGGCGCTTCACGAGCAATTCTGCCCAAGAAATCTGGGCATGCTTCGCACGGGCGCGACACTGTGTCGCATGACGAGATTCAATCGTGCCGCATCTCGATTGAGGAGTTCTCTGCAAACAATTGCAAACAGGAGGTTTATGGAGTTTCGGGTGGTTTCGGCCGCAGTTGGCAGCAGGTTTGCTGGTTCAGGTGCTCGAACCAGGGAGATCACCGATGCTGCAGTCGATTCGAAGAGCCTTACCCATACCGCAAGTGCCGGTGCACGCGGTCGTATGTGGCACGTCAGTACTGGCTTTTGGCTGGCTTCTGGCAAACGACAGTATCAAGCCCATTGCAGTCTACCTGCTCCAGATCTACCTGGCCTTCTGAACCAGGCCTGGGGGTGATCTAATGGAGCTCGGATGGAGGTATGGCCAATAGCGCCGTTCTAAGGGAGGTCACTCTGACCCTCCCGATGTTGCCGGACATGGAGATTGCGGCCAGCAAGACCGCAACCGCCTTGGCGGAGTTCATGGAGATGAGCTCCGATAAGATAGATGAGGTCCGGATGGCGGTCGTAGAGGCCTGTATCAATAGCTTCGAGCATAGCCAGGCGGATGATCGGAAGGTAGAGATCCAATTCGCCGTGCTCGGGAACGAAGAGCCGGAGAGGCTTCAGATTACGATTCGTGACTCGGGCGTCGGTTTCACACCGGAGAATCTGGTAAAGCCGACAATCGAGGATAAGCTCAAGGCCGCGAGCAAGCGGGGATGGGGACTGACGATCATCAAGGGACTGATGGACGAGGTCGACATTCACTCCGGCCCTGGCGGAACGACCGTTGTGATGAGCAAGCTGCGCTGATCTCGGGAGTCAAGAAATGACCGAAATGTTGAAAGTGACCGTCGACCGTCGTCATCCGATGGCGGTGATCTATACCGAGGGTTACATCAACAATCAGGGGGGAGAGGAGATCGCCCGCGTGGCGTACGACCTGATCGACGACGATCACAAAGTGCTGTTGCTCAACCTTCAGGGAACGAAGATCGTCAACTCGATAGGGATCTCGATTCTCATCGAGATCATCGAGAAGATGCTGGAGATCGACGGCAGGTTGGCGTTCTGCAATCTCACGCCAACGATCGAGAAGACCTTTCACATCATGGGACTGGCCCAGTACGCCAAGATCTACCCCGACGAGGGAGTAGCGATCGGCGAGCTGAGCGGCTAGTGGATAGATGAGTCGTCCCTCGGCCTCACTTGAGCGAGACTTGAGCTGGGAGGACGTCCTCGGCGCTGCTCGACTGCGCGAAGGGGAGCGTGCATTCCTGGTGCGCCTTCTGCAGCTGCTGTGCGAGTCTCGGGGTCTCAAGGCCGCGGCTCTCTACTCCGGGAGCGACGAGTGTTTCGAGCGGCAAGTGATGTGGGGCTCCGAGGCCTTTCCAGCCTCGATCGATGGTGATGACTCGGGTGGCTACGAGAGCCTGGAGCTGCCGGAAGGCCGCCTTCTCTTCGCCTCAGGAGAGGAGGACTGGAAACATCCGAAGGGCCCGATTGTGCTTGCCCTGGCGGCGGGGCTCCGCGCGGCCGTCCTGAGGCGGCAGCTCAAGGAGCAGAGCTTCGTCGTCAACTATCGAGGCGTCGAGCTCGAGGCCCTCTACGAGGTCGGATTGGCCATCGCCTCGATGCTCAACCTCGAGCAGCTCGGCGAAGAGATCCTGCTGCGGGCAGTATCGCTCCTGGATGCTCGGCGGGGCGCTCTATACCTGCGAAGTGGCGGGCGGCTGGTGCTCGATCATACTCTCGGGGGTGACGCTATGCCGGAGCTGCCTTTGGACGATCCCCAGGTGGCTCAGGTATTGGGTCTTGGCCTCGGAGGCGAGCAGTACCTGTTGCCGGGCGCCCGTCATTTGATGGCCGTACCCGTCGGCGCGGAGCCGAACTCCCGAGGCATCCTGCTGATCGCCGACAAGGAGAGTCGGCATGGTGTAGGACCGTTTCCGGAATCGGATCGACGAACCCTGGCCCTGTTTGCCAACCAGGCGGCCACCGCGCTGGAGACGGCCTATCTGCATCGCCAGGCCCTCGAAAAGGAGCGGCTGGAGCGGGAGATCGAGCTAGCGGCCGACATCCAGCGCCGACTCCTGCCGACCGCTTTCCCCGTCGTCGAGGGCTTCGAGCTGGCGGGCTGGAGCAGACCCGCACGTCACGTTGGCGGTGATTTCTATGACCTGATGCGGTTGAAGCAAGGAAGGGTTGGGGCGGTGCTGGCCGACGTCTCGGGCAAGGGTCTGCCGGCGGCCCTCATGGTGTCGACGATTCACTCCGCTCTGCGGCTGTTGGTCGATCGGGAAGGGGTCGGCCCCGGCCTGGTCCAGCATCTGAATCGACACATCGCCGCCTCGACGGCACCCAACAAGTTCATCACCCTGCTGGTAGTCGAGCTCGACCCATCGTCGAACGAGGTGCGCTACGTCAACGCGGGGCACAATCCCGGTGTCGTCATCGGTAGCGATGGCAACGTCCGTGAGTTGGCCTCCGGGGGCTTGCCGTTGGGTTTGTTCGGAGAATCTTCCTACGAAAGCGGCAGCCTGGTGCTCGAGCCAGGTGACCTGCTCTGTTTGTACAGCGACGGTCTCACCGAGTGCGAATCACCGTCTGACGAGGAGTTCGGCCTGCCGAGATTGGTAGATCTGCTCCGTGCTTCCAGCGATCGATCGCTGCCAGAGGTGGTTCGAGCCGTCGATGCGGCGGTCACAGACTTCGCTCAGGGGCTCAGTCAGGGAGACGACCAGACGCTCGTCCTGCTCCGACGCTCGGCGTGAGTCTTTGTCGGAAGCGCCGGATCAGATCCGGGCAGCCTCTACCCTTCTCTGGTCTTTCAGAACTCCTCGAGCAGGGGCCTGAAGTTCGAGGTGTCGGCTATGGCCAGAGCCGGAGTGGAGATACCTCCGAGGACTCCGTCGTGGCTGATTCTGACCACCGGTTCGGTACCGACACCGAGCAGATTCGAAAGGGCCCGCAGCAGACTGTCCTCCCAGATGAGATCGGGCAGTCCTTCGGCGAGCTTGCCGGCGCGAATGCGACGCACACCCCGGGCGTGAGCGCGAATCTGGACTCGCGACGGCTCGAAGCACTCCACTTGGTCCAACCAGCCGATCCACAGGCCACCTTCGGCTGCTCTGAGCAACTCCTTTTCCGGTAGCTCACCGGGAGCCAGGTACAAGTTCATGGCTCGGGCGTCATTGCCGCCTATCGCATGGGCGGTCGCTTCGAGTCCCAGCTGGGCCGCCTGGCGCTGGTCCAGGGCCGGCGTCTTCGGTGCCCCTTTCAGAATCATGTCCACCGGGTGTTTGGCGGTACCTTCCAGATCGAAGGGGAACGGTAGACCAGCCGGATCGGTGGCGTCGTCGCGCAGGTTGATGGCGCGATCGAAGACCTGGACGTCGAGATGCTCGCGTAGAAAGGAGCTCCCCTGATAGTAGGAGACGGCAGAGAAGGCGACGCGATTGAGGATGTCGCAGAGTCCGGCGGTGGCCTCAGGCGAGAGGACCACTGGTTGGGGGCCGGTTACCAGCTCCCCTTCCGGACCAGATGCGTGGCGCTGCTTGGCCCGCTCGAAAACGCTGCCGATAGCCAGCTCCTCCAGACTTCGTGCGGCAGAAGCGGCGCGTCCTCCACCGGGTCTTCGTCCGATCCGGGCTTCGACGCCTGATGCTGTCACCGCCACCTGACGCCGGACTCCCCGGGTGTTGAACACCACGATGTGCGCCGCCGTCCACTGCAGGTCCAGGGTGCCGCGGTTCGCGGCCCAGGGCCGGAGAAGTCGCTCGGCGCTCTGCGGGTCGAGCTGCGCGATCTGTGAATCCCAGAGCCCCTCGATCTCGGGTGTAGGTGTCTCATTGGCAGGGACGTGCAGGAGCCCCGGTAGAGGCTCGCGACTTCGGGATTGCGCAATGGCGGACCGGATGCTGTTCTCCAACTCGCCAATCTCGCCAAAACCGGTGCGATGGCTGCCAACCCTACGACGGTCGAACACGCGCACCATGATGGTGCGCTGGTGATTGAGCCTGGATTCGATCTGTTTGTTTCGTTTGCGACTCTTACCGCGGCTCTTCTCCAACCAGACGATCTCGGTCTCGTCGGCCGGTGAATGGCGCAATGCGGTCTCGATACGATCGGCGATCGCCTCGAGGCTCAAGAGCTCGGATTCAAGGGTGGGGTTGCGAATGGCCACGGGTCTCCACGGGGGGTCAGGGTGAAGGAGTCGTCTCCTGGTTGGGCGAGTGCTTAGGCACCTGGGTGGCCAGCGTCGCCTGGATCTGGTCTGCCGGCTGGCAGAAGACTCCTCGTGCACTTGCCTCCAGCAGCCTCTCCCGCCTCAGCTGGTTGGCGAGCGGTTCTGCGCTCTGCTTCAGGACTCGAATGTAGTTGTCGCTCGTGCCTTGCCATATTCCATCCCGGCAGGATTCCCACAAGACCTCGACCTCGGCGCCGAGATGTCGGCCCTCGAACCTCTTGGAGCAAGACTCGGCGATCTCCAGCATTCGGCCCATCCTCTGGCGCTTGATGGCATGGGGTACCTGGTCGGCGAGCGAGGCAGCCTCGGTTCCAGGACGGGCTGAGAAGGGGAAAGCATGAACGCGCGCGAACTCCACCTGTTCGACGAACCGAAGGCTCTCTTCGAACTCTTCGTCGGTCTCGCCGGGGAAGCCGACAATCATGTCGGTGGTGATGGCGATTCCGGGAATCTCGCTCTTGACCTCGCGGACCAGGGCTTCGAACTCGGGCGCGCTGTAGGGCCGCCGCATGCGCTTCAAGGTCTCTGTACAGCCGCTCTGCAGCGAGAAGTGGAGGTGTCGGCAAAGGCGAGAGTCTCCGAACAGGCCGAGGAGTCGCCGATCGAGCTGCCAGGGTGCGATGGAGGTCAGGCGCAGGCGGCTCTGATCCTCAGAGAGGAGTAGCTGCTCGACGACGTCGAACAAGCGCTTCGGCCCCCACCGATACGAAGAGATCTGAACGCCGGTGATGACGACTTCCCTGAAGCCTCCCCTGCTCAAGTCGGCGACTTCCCGCACGATGGTGTCGAAAGGCCGGCTGCGCTGTTTGCCCCGGGTCTGCGGGATGATGCAGAAGGCACATCGCATATCACAGCCGTCCTCGATCTTGACGAGGGTGCGGCTGTTCCCAAACTCGATGGGGACGAAGGGAACGGACAATCGGGTTGCCCTGGTGGAGGGCGGAACGAGATCTGGAAACGCGGTGCAAACGCGCTCGAGCAGCGCTTCTTTGTCTTGGTTGGCCACCACTAGATCGACACCCGCGAGGGAAGCCGCCTCCTGGGGGTCAGCCGTCACGTAGCATCCAGTCAGAACCGTGCGCACTTCAGGGTTCAGCCGACGGCCCCGCCGCGCCATCTTTCTGGAGTCCCGGGCCGCCACATGGGTGACGGAGCAGGTATTGACGACGTGTAGATCGGCTTGCGCGAGCTCGCCAACGAGGGAGAAGCCAGCGCCGCGAAAGCTCCGAGCGAGGTGCTCGAGCTCGGCCTGGTTGAGCTTGCAACCCAGGTTGCTGAAGTAGACCTTCATCGGCCGCCTATTGTACAGAGTCACCCGAACCACGTCGTGACGGTCTTCAGCTGGCTCGGCAATTGCACCTCACAAGGAGGCAGAGACAGGCGCCGACGGCTGAAAGGCCGAATCCAGGCAACAGCGCAATGTCGAACGGACGTGAGGAGCCGAAATCGCGCGCATGACGTCACCGACCGTGGACACCACCGACCTCGACCTGAGCGGCAAATACCTGAATATGGTGCCGCATCCGAAGAACTGGAAAGTCGGTATCGGAGTCCCACATCGAGATATCATGAGAACTCCCGCCTGCAGACCTGCCTCGGAAACACCAAGGAGTCTTCGGGCGATGTGGAAGAGCTCAACCGGTTGGAGGTCATTCGAGTGATCTGGCGCGATTTGGGTAACCGGCGTAGAGTGTGGTTGGTGGGCGGTCTCCTGCTCGCCATGGCACCGATGAGACTCTTTGCCCAGACCAGCGGGTTTCTCGACCAGAGAAGGTCCATGGTCGAGGAGCAGATCGTGCGGCGCGGGGTTTCCGAGCGCAACGTCCTCGGGGCCATGGAGGAAGTGCCTCGCCACGTCTTCGTGCCGGAGCCCCTCCGGGATCAGGCCTACGCCGATGGTCCGCTGTCCATCGGCTCGGGGCAGACGATCTCTCAGCCCTACATCGTGGCCCTGATGACCTCGCTCCTAGAGCTGGATGGCGATGAGAGGGTGCTCGAGATTGGGACCGGATCTGGATATCAGGCGGCGGTTCTCTCGCGATTGGTGAAGGATGTCTACACGATCGAGATTCGCCAGGAGCTGGGGCAGAAAGCCCAGAAGACCCTCGATGATCTGGGCTACACAAACGTCCACTTTCGGATCGGCGACGGGTACCAGGGATGGCCCGAGGCGGCCCCGTTCGACGGCATCATGGTGACAGCCGCTCCAGACAGGGTGCCGGAGCCCCTGATCGATCAGCTCAAGGTCGGTGGAAAGCTGGTGATCCCCGTCGGCGACTTTTTTCAAGATTTGTTGGTCGTTACAAGAACTGCGGACGGCATCGAACAGCGGGAGATCATTCCCGTGCGCTTCGTGCCGATGATCGGCGAGGTCGAAGGCGACAAATCCGGCGACCGCTGATCCCACCCTCGCGGCCAAGCACCGAGTCCCTAAGCCCCCAAAGCCCCTAAGCCCCTAGGCCCTGCTTTATTCGCTGATCCGGCGGGGTTCCTCGTCGATCGGTTCTGGTGCGGTGAGGTCACGCTTGGTCTGCTCCGAGACCTTCAGCTCCGAGAGTCTGCGCCCCATCGGGATCAGCCGTCGGTCGAACGTGCCGACCGCCCGGTTGTAGGCGTCGAGAGCCGACTTGAGTCCCTTGCGCACCCCGTCCAGCTCGACGCCCAACTTTGCGGCCCTGTCGTAGAGCTCGCGGGCCACGGCAGCGATGGCGTCCGCGTTCTCGGCCATGGAGCGTTGCTGCCAGTAGATGGCCACAGTGCGCAGAAGTGCCACCAGAGTTGTCGGCGTGGCTATCAGGACCTTCGAGCGCAGGGCCTCGACCTGCAGATCGGGATCCTTGGAGAAGGCGGCGCTCAAGAACGGATCGCCCGGCAGAAAGAGGACCACCAGATCGAGATCGGAGCCGATGGCCTCGGCATAGTCGCGCGCGGCCAGGGCTTTGACGTGGCCCTTGAGCGCCTTGACGTGCCGCTCGAGTGCCGCTTCTCGCGCCGCTTCGTCGATCGCCTCCGTGGCCTCGAGATAGTCGGTCAGCGGTGCTTTCGCGTCGACCGCGATCTTCCTGCCACCTGGCAGGTTGACAATCATGTCGGGACGGCCGCCGTCGCTGAGCGTCGTCTGCTCCTCGAAGTCGCAGTGATCGGTCATGCCAGCCAGCTCGGCAACGTTGCGCAGGGCGATCTCTCCCCACCGGCCGCGAACCTGGGAGCTCCTGAGCGCGGTGGTCAGCGAGGTGGTTTTGTCCTGCAGGGTCTGGGTGGCCTGTGCCAGGAGCTGTACCTGCTGATCGATCCGGGAGTAGGCGTCCACCCGGGCCTGCTCGATGAGCAGGGTCTTCTCGTCCAGCTTCCCCAAGGTATCTCGGAGTGGGCTCAGTAGGGTCTCGATCGCCTTCTTGCGCTGCTCCAGCTCGGCTCGGCCCCGCTCTTCGCTGGTCTTGAGCCGCTCCTGCGCCAGATCCAGGAACTGCCTGCTGCTGCCAGCCAGTGCCTCGGCCGCCAGCGCTTTGAAACGGTTCTCGAGTTCCAATTTGGACTGCTCGCTGAACTGCTTGAGCTCGGCGATGAGCTGCTCCGCTTTGACTTCACGCTCCTGGGCGACCGCCACCTGGCTTCCGAGCTCGCTCAGGCCGGACCGCGCTTCTTCGAGTCGAGCCTCCAGCTCTTCCCGGCGGGTCTCTTCGAGTTGTGCCCCGGCTCGAGCCGCGGACAGTTGCGCTGTGGCGTCGAGAAGCTCTCTCTGACCTCTTCCGGCCTTGAGCAGGAAGGCGATGGCCGCCCCAACGACGGTGCCGACAAGGAAGCTCAGCAGCAGTGGAAGGAGGCTCTCGAAAGTCATTCTCGCTACCGAAACAAATGGGGCCAAGAATCGCGATGCTACGACGTCGGGCAGCGTCATCTTACTACCTGACGCATGGCGGGCCTGATCGTAGCCTGGGTCAGTGCCGTAAGGGCACCATGGAGTTTAGAATGGGTTCTCCGGAGACGAGATGGAGAGACGATTGCCATGAGAACCCTGCCAAGAATCAACGGTCTTGTTCGTGGCCTGCTGGGGCTTTCGATCCTGGCGATCGGCTCGAGTTGTGCCAGCTTCAAACCTGTTCCAATGGAAGACGTCGGGTTCCTGGAGCGCACGGAGAGCAAGACGAAAGGCGACCTGACGGTGACCGTCAGCGTTCTGTCACAGGAAGAAGCCAAGCTGGCCTTCGACTCCAAGCTGTACAAGAAGAAAATCCAACCGGTCTGGGTCCAGGTGGAGAACAAGAGCCGGGATCATTTCTGGTTTCTGCCGCGCGACCTGGACGCGGACTACTACTCGGCTTTCGAGGTCGGATGGAAGAGTCATCGCCTGGGGGCGAAATCGGTCAATAGCGACATCGACCGGTTCTTCGACAGCCAACAGATGTTCTTCTCGGTGCCGCCCGAGAGCGTCAGCTCGGGCTTCGTGTTCACGAACCGAAACCGGGGCGCCAAGTGGGTATCAGTCGCGTTACTGGGAGAGGGCAGGGTCGAGACTTTCGGGTTTCTGGTGGAGGTGCCTGGATTCAAGGCCGACTACCATCAGATCGATCCGGATCAGCTCCCCTCTGCCGAGGAGATAGTCGACCTGGACGCAGAGGGCCTGCGGCGTTGGGTGGCGGACCTGCAGTGTTGTGTGACCAATGCCAAGGCAACCGTGAATGGTGATCCGCTCAACATCGTCGTGGTCGGCACGGACCTTCAGGCCGGGCCGGCCCTCATCCGCGCCGGTTGGACCCCGACGGCATCGATGCGGGGCAGCTCGGTGATCAAGACGGGGGTGGCGGGGCTGTTCGGTTTCGGCTACCGGTATGCGCCAATCAGTCCTCTCTATCTTTTCGGACGGCCACAGGACATAGCGCTACAGAAGGCTCGGAGCAACGTCCACGAACGCAACCACCTGAGACTCTGGTTGGCCCCGGTGACTTTCGAAGGAGAGCCGGTGAGGGTCGGCCAGATCAGTCGTGACATCGGCACCCGATTGACGACCAAGAGCTCGACCTTCACCACCCACAAGATAGACCCAGATGTCGATGAGACCCGGGCCTATCTGACGCAGGACCTGATGGTCTCGCAGGCACTGCGGGCATGGGGACATGTCGATGGTGGCTCGCCCGCGGCCTTTGAAGAGCCGGCCAAGAATCTGACCGGTGACCCCTATTTCACGGACGGTATGCTGGCGGTCTACTTCCTGACCGACGTTCCCACCTCGGCGGCGGATGTCGAGTATCTGTACTGGGACGTTCCGCCGGCGAGGTAAGACGATGGCCATTTCCCTGACTGGTAGTGCACTCACGATCGAAGACGTCGAGGCCGTAGCCCGCCGGGGCGAGGCGGTCGAGTTGCATCCGGATGCTGTACAGCGAATCGATGTTTGCCGTCGCTTCATCGAGGAGCGAATCGAGGCCCGCGAGATCATGTACGGGGTCAATACCGGCATCGGCGAGTTCAGCGAGGTGGTGCTGGACGACGATCAGGTGCGCGAGTTTCAGCGCTACCTGGTCTACAACCACGCGGCGGGCATCGGGGATCCAGCCCCGATCGACCATGTGCGCGCCGCAATGCTGCTGCGCGCCAACTTGCAGGCCAAGGGGTACTCCGCCTGTCGGTTGGAGATCACCCAGACACTGCTCTCAATGCTCAATCGAGGGGTAACGCCGATGGTCTGTGAGAAGGGTTCGGTAGGGGCCTGTGGCGACCTCGCTCCAATGAGCCAGATCGCCCTGCTGATGATGGGTGAAGGCGAGGCCTTCTACCGGGGTGAGCGCTTGCCCGGAGTCGAGGCGCTCGAGCGAGCTGGAATTCCGATTCCTGGCCTCCAGGCCCGCGACGGCCTATCCACCATCAACGGCTCCAACTTGCTGACCGGCATCGGTGCTCTCGCTCTCTATGACGCCGAGCGGTGGCTCAAACAGGCCGAGATCGCGGCAGCACTATCGCTCGAGGCGCTCCGGGCCAACATGAAACCCTATGACCCCCGGCTGCATGCGATGAGGGGCTTCCAAGGCGCCGTGATCACAGCCGCCAATCTGCGTCAGGTCGTGGACGGCTCCGACCTGCTGACCGGAAAAGAAAAGGTCAGGGTCCAGGATGCCTACAGCATGCGCTCGACGCCGCAGGTGATTGGTGCGGCCCGGGATCAGATGCGGTGGACCCGTCAGCAGATCGAGATCGAGATCAACGGTATCGGAGACAATCCCATTTTCTTGCCCGAGGACCAGGTGGTGCTGACCGGCGCCAATTTCCAGGGAACCCCGATCAGTCTGCCGATCGATACCCTGGGCGCTGCCATCACCATGGTGTGCGTGCTCTCCGAACGCCGCATGAATCGGCTGACCAATCCGGCCTTGAGCGCCGGTTTACCACCGTTCTTGACCAAGGGGGCTGGCATGTTCTCCGGCATGATGCTCAGCCAATACACCGCTGACATGCAGATCGTCGAGCAGAAGATGCTCTCTGCTCCTGCCTTCATTCAATCGATACCGGCCGCCGCGGATCAGGAGGACTTCGTGTCGATGGGAATGAACTCGGCACTGAAGACGAGGCAGATCCTGGACGTCGCCTGTGGGGTGCTCGGTATCGAGTTGATTGCTGCCGCCCAGGCCCTCGACTTGCGGGATTTCACGCCTGGAGACGGATCCCGGGCAGCCCATGCCGCGATTCGACGTCATGTCGACTACCTCGATGAGGATCGCCCGCTCTATCGCGATCACAACGCCATGATGGCTGCGGTCGGCGACCTCGACGTGCTCGAGGCCGTGGAGGCCGAGGTGGGTGAGCTCGCGACCTACTGAAGCTGGAGGGGGAGGGTGCCCTACTTTGGGTGGGTGTTAATGGTGGAGCAGAGGGGACTCGAACCCCCGACCCCCACGTTGCGAACGTGGTGCTCTCCCGGCTGAGCTACTGCCCCACGCCAAAGTCGGCAGCGAATTGTACCTCTGGCGCCAGGGTGCCACAAGGTTAGACGAATCAGTTTCGAGGTAGGCTGAGTCGGCCGCCTGCCGCTACCAGTCGACCTCATCGCCAATGACCGGGAGTTGCGGTCGGGGTCTCGAAGAACCTCCAGCTCGCAGGATGGCGGCGAGGGCCTTGCGCGACTGATCCTCACCGTGGTTGAGGAAGATCTGGTCAGGGCTTCCTGGCAGGTCGTCGAACCAGCGCACGAGCTCCGCCTGATCGGCATGGGCCGACAGGCCGTGAAGAGACAGGATCTCCGCCTCGACCGGAATCGGTTGGCCGTGAATAGAGACGGTCTCGGCCCCGTTGACCAGAGCTCGCCCACGTGTGCCTCCCGCCTGGTAGCCGACGAACACCACGGCGCTGCTGGCGTCAGGAAGACGGTGCTTGAGGTGGTGTACCACTCGTCCGCCGGTGGCCATGCCGCTTGCGGCCACGATTACCGCCGGTTCCTTGCGGTTGTTGAGAGCCTTGGATTGCTCTGAGCTGAGGCACCGTTGGAAGCGGTCTGGGGACAGCGGATTGAGATGCTGCTCGACGAGCTCCAGCAGGTCTTCGTCGTGCTCGGCCGTCGCCTGAGCGTAGAGATCCGTGGCCTTGGTCGCCATCGGGCTGTCGAGGAACACCACGTCGGGATCCAGCTCGCCATCGTCTACCAGTTGCGAGAGGTGGTAGAGGACCTCTTGGGTTCGACCCAGAGCGAAAGCGGGGATGATCACGGTGCCTCCCCGTTGGAACACTCGGCGGATCACCTCGCGAAACTGCCGCTCGGGATCGGTATTCTTGTGTTGCCGATCGCCATAGGTGGACTCGAGAATCAACGCGGCCGGCGGGTCGAGAGGCGGCTCCGGGTCCTTGATGATGGGTACATCGTATCGCCCAACGTCGCCGGAAAAGCACCAGCTCCGCCGCTTCCCGTCACTGCCTTTGGCCTGGATCTCCAGGCTGGCCGCGCCGAGGAGGTGGCCGGCGCGACGGAAGCGGACCTGGATGCCCGGCAGGATCTCCGTCGCCTTGTCGAACGGCAGAGGCTTGAGGAGCTTCAGCGTCCGGCGAGCATCCTTGGCGGTGTAGAGAGGCCGTGGCTCCGCATGGCGACTGTAGCCCTTCTTCGATGCGTAGCGGGCCTGCTCCTCTTGTAGATGACCCGCGTCCTGCAAAATCAGGGACACCAGTCCGCGGCTCGCCTTCGAGCAGTAGATCGGCCCTTCGAACCCCTCCGCCACCAGGCGGGGCAGCAGGCCCGTGTGATCCAGATGGGCGTGAGTGAGAAGAACCGCTCCGAGCTCGTGGGGTTTGTAGCGAAAGGTCCTCCAATTGTATCGTTCCAGCTCTTCGTCTCCCTGGTAAAGGCCACAGTCCACGAGAACGTAGGTGTCGCCCCACTGCAGGAGGGTACTGCTACCCGTTACAGAACCGCACGCGCCGCAAAAGGTGACTCGCCCCATGGTCGTATGCTCCTCTCGAGAATTCGCCTGGTGATCGTACCACTGGCTCGCTCGGCGACAGGACGGTGGGTTACGGTGTTTGTTGTGGTGCGATGGTGGATGGTGTACCTTTAGAGGAGGCAGAGAAACCCAGTGCAGGAGGAAGAGATGGTGGAGAAACCGAAAGATACCGACGAGACGACCGAGAAGGACGCGAAGGCGGCTGAGAAGAAAGCCAATGAGAGCCTGGACAAGGCGCGCCAGAAGTTCTCCGACGTGGCCAGCGAGGTCGAGAAGAAGGTCAAGGACATCGGCGGAGGCGCCGGTCGTGCGACGCAGCAGGTCAAGGAGTCGGCGGAGAGAGCCGGGGTCGCGGCCAAGGAGAAATTCGGCGTGGCCAAGGATGCGGCCAAGGAGAAGTACGACGTGGCCAAAGATGCGACCAAGGAAAAGTACGATGTGGCCAAGGACAAGGTGCGTTACGGCTATGACAAGGCTCGCAAGGACATGGACCATCTGACGGAGGACGTCAACGAGTACGTCCGGGACAATCCCGGCAAGGCGGTTCTGATGGCCGCTGGTATCGGTTTCGTTTTGGGACTGCTGCTTCGGGGCCGCCGCGACTGATCGAGGCAGGTCCGCCTTTCGGGCCCCAAGGCTGACAGGCATGGACCGAGCATTGCGGTCGTTGAATGGAGCAATCGAGAATGGGATCGGTGGAAGATCAGGTTCCCGGAGTCGATGAGGTCATGAACGAGGTCCTGCCGTCGGAGCTGGACTGGCAAAAACTGGTCCGCCGTTATCCGATAGCGTCGATCACGATTGCTGCGATCGGAGGCTACGTGCTGGGCCGCAATCGTGGCGATGAGATCATCGCGGCGCTCTCCAACCACGCGGCCGACCTGGTGAGCGGCCAGGTCAACGACGTCCTGGGCAGGCACATTCTGTAACGCCACCCGCCGTCGATCGGCTGGCAGTGGAGTCCCCTCGGTTGCCGTGCGTCAAATCCTCCACATCTCCGACGTCCACTTCGGCCCTCCTCACCTATCCGAGCTGGCCGCCGGAGTCCTGACTTTCATCGAAGATCGTCAGCCCGATCTGGTGGTGATCTCAGGTGACCTGACCCAGCGTGCCAAGCCGCATCAGTTCAAGGGTGCTCGGCAGTTCGTAGACCAGATTCCGGTTCCGTCTCTGGTGGTTCCGGGCAACCACGACGTGCCCCTCTATCGATTCTGGGAGCGCTTCCTGAACCCCTATGGCGCTTACAGCCGCCACTTCAGTGAGGAGCTCGAGCCCGTCTATCGGGATGAAGAGCTTCTGGTCGTGGGTATCAACACGGCGCATGGCTGGACCTTCAAGGATGGCAGGATTCGCTTGCACCGTCTCCTGGAAGTGGCTCAGGTGCTCGAAGAGGCAGCACCCGATCTCCTGAAGGTTGTGGTGGCTCACCATCACCTGATACCGCCACCCTGGTTCGGAACGCAACGAGTCCTCACGAACGCCTACGAAGCGATGGATCTTTTCACTTCCCTCGGTGTCGACTTGATCCTGTCCGGCCATCTGCATCAGTCTTTCATCGGCAACTCGGAGGAGTTCTATCCTCAGGGGAGGCCTCCCGTGGTGATTCTCCATTCAGGCACCACGACATCCAACCGGGGCCGAGCCAGAGAGCGGGACAAGAACACGTGCAACTGGATTCGAGCCGGCAGTGATTCCTTGCTGGTGTCAAACTTTCGTTGGGAATCGTCTTTGGACCGCTTCGCGGAGCACAGCCGACACTGGTACCCGCGGCACTCACGATCTCCCTATACTCTCGAAGGCCTGGTGGAGCCGCTCGCCGGTGAGGAAGGGCCGCTCGCATCGACAGCAATTCTCCGCTGAATGTTGGTTGAGGCGGCCGGGCAGCCCCACCCACCCACCCCTGGGGTTGAGGCGCCCAGCGCTTTGCGCCGGGCGGTCTTTGAGGGCTTGGGGGTTGAAGCAGCCGTC
>JBATEX010000212.1:0-83661 GCA_049664225.1 Thermoanaerobaculia bacterium | reverse complement strand
GCGACTCGTCGATGGCCCGCACGGTATCTCTGCCGGCCGCCATCGGAGCCCGCATGATCCTGGAGGGCAAGATCACGATTCGCGGCGTCCAGATCCCGATCCTTCCCGACATCTACGTCCCGATCCTGGATGAGTTGGAGACTCTCGGGATCGGCTTCGAAGAGACCCGCGCCTCGGTCTAAGTCCCTGAGGACAGAAGAGTGAATCAAAGAGGCCGCCACCCGGCAAGAGGGTTGGCGGCCTCATTTCGTTGCAGTGACTGATCGTGGTGAGGTCGATACTGTCGGCACTGCCTGACAGGATGGCAAGTCTCGGCCTGCCCGTCAGGGTGGGTTTGCTTGGCGTCTGCGGGTGGGTGACCGCTCGGGACCGCATGCTACGATCCCGACGAGGGCCCCGACGCGATATGCCATGTCCGACCGCCTTCCCTGTCTGATCCTCTCCGGAGCTTCCGGAATTGTCGGTCGCAGCTTTCTTCAAGCGGCGCAGGACCGTTTTCGGATCTATGCCCTCGCGCATCGACCCCAGCAGAAAGCGGGAGTTCCACAGCATCCCAACATCCACTGGCTACAGGTAGACATCGGCAACCTGGAGGCGCTCAGGACGGTCATGGCACACATCAAGGAGCGCAGCAATCCTGACTTCGTCCTGCACCTGGCGGCCCACTACGACTTCGAGAACGTCGAGCTTCCCGACTATGCCGCCATGAGCTACTCTGAGCTACGTTGGAGCGTCGGCGTGGTATACGACTTGCTGAGCACAGCGGTGCGCACCGGTGATCGGGGGCTGCTCCTGACCTACATCCACAACCTGGCCAAGCAGCGCTTCGCCAGTGGGTTCCCGCCAGCAGAGGTCTGCGATGCTCTCCTTGCCATCAGCAACGTCACCGTCGAGGAGCTGTTGTACAAGCCCATCAACAACGGAACGAAACAGGAAGTGGCCCGTGTCAGCTGACAGACTGCAGACTCCCGAGCCCCAATTCGATAATGGTCGCTACCGCCTGCCCAGGCTGTGGGGCAGCCGCGGTTTCTGGCAGATCAACCTGCGCTGGGCAGTGGCTCCCGTGATGTTCCTCGGGGTCCTGTTGGGGGTCTTGGCGGGCTTCGAGTTTCCGGTTCTCCCCGTCCTGTTGATCGCCGTCGTCAGCCCTCTCTACAACCTGGTCTTCGCCTGGATCTACAAACACTACAGGGACCGTCTTGATTCCGATCCGGCGTTGAACCGGCGAATCAGCCTTCTCGAGGCCGTCGTCGACTACGTAGCCATGTTCCTGCTGATCCACTTCACCGGAGGGGTGTCCAGCCCCTTGGTGGTCTTCCTCCTGTTCCACGTCATCATCACTGCGATTCAGTTCAGTCGCGGCACCGCCTATCAGCTCTCCGCGGTTGCAGCAGGAGGGATGTGGTTGCTGCTGGTTGGAGAGACCATGGGGTGGCTGCCGACCCATAGCCTGGCCTTTCGCGGTCAGTCCATCGACTATCTGGATCCACCGATCCTTGCGACGATTGGATTGCTCGTCTTTACCGCCATGCTCTTCTTGTCCGCCGGAATGGTGTCTCGGGTGATGAGAAGCTATCGACAGGGCGTCGATCGACTCGCACGTGCATCCGCGCAGACGGCCGCCCTGAACGAACAGCTGAACGGCCTCTACACGATGGTGGAGGTGATCAGCGCCGAGCGCCATCTGGGCCCAATCCTGCAGACAGCAACCTCCATGATGACCCGCGTCATGGACGTCCCGGCTGCCACGATCAAGTTACTCTCCGAAGATGGCCTGACGCTACGCTATGTAGCATCGGAAGGGCTGCCGGAAGACCTGGTGGCCCAAACCGTGATCGATCTCGATCGCAGTCCGATGAACCGACGGGTCATTCAAGGCGAGGCCCTGGTCCAGGCGGTGGTCAAGGACGACAACGCCCTTCAGCTCGGCCCCATCCTCACCGAGCTCGGCATCCGATCGGCGGCGTTCGCACCTCTGTTGGTCGAAAACCGCGTCATCGGAAGCATGGGCATCTACTCCCACAGTCCAGATCGTTTCGATGAGCGAGACACGGATTTCCTGGAGCAGGCAGCCAGACTGGTGGCGATCACCATCGAGGACGCCCGAGTCAACGAAGCCGTAGAGGCGCTGATGGCGGAGCGCACACAGTTCATGCTCCAGGTGGCCCACAATCTGCGAGCCCCTCTCAGCGCCGGCCTGAGCATGATGGAGCTCCTGCAGGAGGGTTACATGGGAGAGCTCACGGAGCAGCAGAGGGACTACTTGCAGCGGATCGAAGACCGCCTGACTTCCCTGGACCAGGCCATTGCTGAGCTGCTGACTATCGCTCGCGCCCGCGACCGGAGCCACGAGATCCCGGATGTGGTCGTCGATCTGGAAGGCCTGGCCGCCTATACGGAAAGGTCGTTTAGGGATGAGGCGACCCGCAAGGGAATCGAGCTCGGAGTCACTGTCGAGGCCGACCTACCCAAGGTCGACAGCGGTGCCGATCTCTTGGAGCAGGTCATGGCGAATCTGGTCTCCAACTCCATCAAGTACACCCCTCCCGGGGGTAGGGTCCAGGTTGGTTTCACTCGAAAGGACTCAGAAACCGTCGAGATTCGGGTCGCGGATACGGGTATCGGCATCCCGGCCGCTGAGCAGGAAAAACTGTTCCAGGAGTTCTTCAGGGCGTCCAATGCCAAGCAGCACACCACGACCGGCACCGGATTGGGGCTGGCGCTGGTCAAACAGTCCGTGGAGCGGCATCACGGTCAGCTGAGTTTGACCAGCACAGAGGGAGAGGGAACCGAGGTGACGATCCACCTCCCGATCCATCAACCCAGCTCGGCGCTTTCCTGAACGACCTCAAGCGGACTGAGCCAGTTTCGACCTCAGCACCGTCAGTAGGTGCTCCTTCCTCAGGGGCTTTTGGAACACACCCGCGAGACCCAGCGAGGTGTAGTCGATCGTCATGCTCAAGTTGTCACCGACCGAGCTGAGCATGAACACCGGCGCCTCGTTGCCGAGTAGCTGGATATCCTTTACGAAGCCGGTCCCGGCATCCACTTCTTCCATCATCAGATCGACGATGATCAGATCCGGTGTGACTTCCCTGTACATGCGCAGCCCGTCCTCGGCGCTGCTGGCTCCGGCGAAACGATAGCCCTCGGCCTCTAGAACGATCTGAAGAAACGACAGGATGTCCGGATCGTCATCGAGACAGAGAATCAGGGGTTGGTTGTCTGACATTTCCCATCCTCGTGCTCTGGTTCGGCATCTGGGCTGGCCATCCCGTTGCGGATCGCCTGCAGGTTGTCCGATTGCATGGCGGATTCAATGGCTCTGACAGCTTCCTCGAGGTTCTCTTGGGCCCGGTCCGATAGACGTTCCTCGAACTCGTCGAACTCGTAGCCCCGGATCCCCAGGATCCATGCTTCTGGCTCAGCTTGGAAGAGGTCTCGCGCCAGACCGAGGACTGCGGCCGGTGAGACGCTGTGCGTCGAGAACGCGAGACTCCCTACCCGCGGTTGCACCCTCCCGAGCCAGAACGGCTCCGCACCCGTGCGGTCGGCATCGACGAACAGGACGCGGCGAAAGCGTGCAACTTCGGCAGCATTCTCGACCTGTAGTTGATAGTCGGAATCGGTGGCGACTCCACGCAGGCCACGATCGCTGATCGTCCGGACGAACTCCGGACCCAGGCCGTCGTCGCCGCGGCCAGGGTTACCCCACCCGAGAATCAACGTCTCTGGCTTCATCGTGAAGATCGCACTCTTTGGTCGACGACTTCACCCACGGCGTCGAAGAGGGTTACCTCGAGGGGCATCTGACCGAGAGCGTGGGTGGCACACGACAGGCAGGGGTCGTAGGCTCGGATGCCCACCTCGATGTTGTTCAGCAGACCTTCTGTGATCTCAGGCACTCCGGAGAGATGATCGTCCGCGATCTTGCGCACCGCACGATTCATCGCCTCGTTGTTGCAGGTCGTCGAGACAATCAGATTCGCCATGGTGACCTGATCGTTCTCGTCCACCTGGTAGTGGTGCGTCAGCGTGCCTCGCGGTGCCTCGATCATCGCCACGTACTCTCCGCGCCGATCACCGGCCGGTACCACCAGGTCCTCTCCCTGCAGATCGGAATCGTGCAGCAGCTCCTGGATTTTCTCGGCCGCATGTAGCAGTTCGATCATGCGGGTCCAGTGGTAGGCCATGGTCACGTTGCTGGGATTGCCATCGGTCAGGCCCATGAACTCCTGGCGGGCCACTTCCGCCTGCGGGGTGTCGATGAAGTCGCAGGTGTTGACTCGCGCCAAGGGTCCTACCCGGTACCAACCATCTTCCGACCCGATCGGCGTCAGATACGGGAATTTCATGTAGGACCAGGGACGAACCTCTTCGGCGATAACGTCGAGATAGTCCAGCGGGTCCACCTGGTCGATGATCGTCGCACCGATCGCGTCCACCGCCCGGAGCTTGCCGTCGTAGAGGTCCATGGCGCCGTCCTCTCGAACGATCGACAGGTGATTCGAGTCGAAGGATCCGAACTCGGCCACCGAGTCCAGATTCTCCAGTGTGTAGTTCTTGGCGATCTTCACCGACTCGAGGCTCCATTCCATCATCTGATCCATGTCGGCCAGGAGCGCGTCCCGCTCCTCGATCGACAGGTTCTTGTTGATGCCACCAGGAATGGCTCCGGTGCCATGCACCTTCTTGCCGGCCGTCGCCTTGATGATCTCCTGGCCGAACTTCCGCATCATCACGCCCTGTACCGCCAGATCAGGGTGCTCGGCGATTACCCCGATGACATTGCGCTTTTCCACCGGCGCATCGAATCCGAACAAAAGATCGGGTGACGCCAGGTAGAAGAAGTGCAGCGCATGCGACTGGAACATCTGGCCGTAGTGCATCAGGCGGCGCATCTTCTCGGCCGTCGGTGTCAGGTTCTCGGCGCCGATGATGCCGTCGACGGCTTTGGCAGCGCAGAGGTGGTGACTGACAGGGCAGATCCCACACAGTCGCTGTACCAGCACCGGCAGCTCCCAGAGGGGGCGTCCCTGGATGAAACGCTCGAATCCGCGGAACTCGACGATGTGCAGACGAGCCTGCTCGACCCGATTGTTCTCGTCCATCAGGATGGAGACCTTGCCGTGGCCCTCGACTCGCGTCACGGGCTCGATCACGATACGTTTGGTCTGTGTGCTTGCCATGGTCTTCGTTTCCTTGCTCAGTCGTACTTGACCAGTTCGTAGGAGAGCTCCATCGGTCGATCGGTCAGCAGGGCAGTCAGAGCCTCCCATAGCGTGTCAGCAGAGGGCGGACAGCCCGGCAGGTGATAGTCGACCTTCACCACTTCGTGACACGGATAGACCTGATTGAGCAGCAGGGGAATCTCCTCGTCGTCGGGCACCTTGCCACTCGGATTGACCACGGTCGGACCATTCAGGAAGGCCTCCGCGTAGCACTCCTCGAGCGGCACCATGTTGCGCATCGCCGGAATCCCGCCATTGATCGCACAGTCACCGACGGAGATCAGTATCTTGCAGTGCTTGCGGAAATCCTGCAGAACCTTGACGTTCTCCTCGTTGCAGCAGCCCCCCTCGATCAGTCCGATGTCCACTGGCCCTTCGATGCTCTTGATGTCATTGATAGGTGAGCGGTCGAAATCGATCAACTGTACGAGCTCGAGGATTCGCTCGTCGATATCGAGAAGGGACATGTGGCAGCCGAAGCAGCCACACAGAGAGGTCGTTGCAACTTTGGGTTTTGCCATGATCTGCTCCTCAGTCCTGCACATCCGAGCTCTCGATCTCGGAACCGATAGGTGAGCGGTCGAACTTCCTCTGGCCGACGGGCACCGCGTAGCCGACACGTTTGACCAACAGCGAGCCGGTCGGACACGCGGCCACGGCCTGATCGTCAGCTTCCGCATCCGTTTGAGCCAGATTGTCCGGAGCATTGACCGCCACTCGTTTCGTGGTTCCCCTCCCTACGAAGCCGAAGACATGCTTGCCATCGAGCTCCCTAGAGGCTCGCACACACCGCCCACAGAGAATGCACCGGTTGCGGTCCACGAAGATCTCCGGATGGCTGGCGTCCAGATCCCGCTGCGGAAACATGAAGGGGTACTTGGGAGCCGTGATCCCGAACCGGTAGGCCAGAGCCTGCAGCTCGCACTCACCACTCTTCTCGCAGAACATGCAAAAGTGGTTTCCCTCGACAAACAGCATGTCGATGAGGTTGCGGCGCAGCTCCCGCAGCTCTTCGGTGTCGTTCTCGACGACCATCCCCGGTCCGATGGGCTGGGTGCAGGCAGATTGAACTCGACCGTTGGCTCGCACCGAGCAGACCCGGCAGCTGCCGGCGGCAGTGAGGTTCTTCATCCAACAGAGCCTGGGAATATAGACGGCGGCGGCCTCTGCGGCTTCCAGAATCGTCTGACCTGGTTTGCCTTGAACTTCGACGCCGTCGATGGTCAACGAGATCTTCTGATTGTTGTTGTTCATGATGATCCCTACGCTTGCTTGAAGTGGACCGATTCACGCCCGGTCAGATCCTGGGCTTGGCTCAGGGCGGTCTGGATGTCGAAGCTGCGCTGCCGTCCCTCTTCCGGTTCCTTCAGAAGCCGCTCATAGAGCATCTTGAAGTTTTCGATGGTCGAGAGCACGGGATTGGCTGATGTCTGGCCGAGTCCACAGCGACTGGTCGTCTTGATCGTCGTCGCCAGCTCCTGCAGGTACTCCAGGTCCGATTCCTCCCCCAGCCCTGCCAGGATCTTGTCGAGCCGTTCTTTCAGCAGCACATTGCCGACGCGACAAGGGGTGCAGTAGCCACAACTCTCCTCGATGAAGAACTCCATGAACTGCGAAGCGATCTCGAGGGGATCGCGCCGCGGCCCGAAGATCATCAGGGACCCACCGGTGGCCAGATCGTCGAAGCAGATCTCGCGGGCGTAGTCGTCGGGGCCGACCATCTGTCCGCTGGGACCTCCAACCTGCACCGCGGCAGGCTCGGACGCCCCGCACATCTCGAAGACCTCCCGCAGTGTAGTGCCGAACGGTACCTCGTAGACCCCGCGGCGCATGCAGTCGCCAGAGATGCTGAGCAGCTTGGTGCCCGTGCTGCCCGCCGACCCGATGGAGGAGAACCAACCGGGGCCCATTTCGAGAATCGGCGCCACGCAACACAGCGTTTCGACGTTGTTGACTGAAGTAGGAGTGCCCAGATAGCCGTGCTGCGCCGGAAATGGAGGTCGGTTCTTCGGATCACCCCGCAGGCCTTCGCACGAGCTGATCAGAGCCGTCTCTTCCCCGCAAATGTAGGCCCCAGCTCCCATCTGGATGCGAATGTCGAACTCGAACCCTTCCTTTCCGCAGACTTTCCTTCCCAACAGGCGCTGTTCGCGTCTCCGCTCGAGAACATGCTCGAGATACTCACGGAGGTAGCTGTACTCGGCACGCAGATACAGCAGACCGATCTTGGCTCCAATTGCATAGCCCGCGATCGTCATGCCCTCGAACAGAAGGTCCGGACGTTCGGTCAGAATGACGCGGTCCTTGAAGGTGCCCGGCTCGCCTTCATCCGCGTTGCAGATGATGGTTCGATCGTCGCCCCCTGCCGCACGAGTGAACTCCCATTTCATGCCGGTGGGAAACCCCGCCCCACCTCGGCCCCGCAACCGAGCGGTCTTGATTCCGCGAATGACCTCGGCAGGGCTCATGGCCAGGGCTTTGATCAGACCCGCGCCGGACTCCATCCGGCCGAAGATGACCTTTCCAGGCTGCCGAATGTTGTTGCGAACCGCCGCCCTGACCAGGTCGTGCGAGTTCTTCCCGTCCCCGTATTCGCGAATCAGGGTGCCCTGGAGATCCTCCAGGTTGTTGCGCTCGCGAAGAATCTGGACTCCACGACGAGCCGTTCCCGGCCCCAGGCTCGGCATCACCAGCCCGTTGACCAGAGCGGCCGGAGCCTGATCGGACATGCCTATGCAGGACGTCCACTCGAGAGTGAACATGCCGTCTGGCGTCGTCTCCCCGAAGCGGATGCCCAGCTCCTCTTCGAGTCCCCTGGCGACATCCAGCGCTCCCGCCATGATGTCTGGAACGTCACTACTGAGCCGAATGACGACCTTCCCCTTGGGCTTCTGGCTGGTGAAGGAGTAGAAAGACACGACGCTCTCGACGTCCACCCTCGGAGCGTCGGTGGCCGCAGCAATGGCGTCGATCGTTTCTGCGTCGACACAACCGAGCTTGTCTTGGACTTCCAGAACGATATCCATCATCCGCGAACGCTCGTTGCCGAACGACTCACAGATCGAGGGGACCGTTCTCTCCTGAGTGGTGCTCATTCTCACACCTCGCAAGATTGGGTTTTGTGAGTGAGTTGGCCAGACTATCTCTCCAGGCAGGGAAACCTGCAGGATTAGTCTAGGCAGATCAAGCCACAAGCGCACCACCCGTAGGACGGTGCTCCAGACCCGCCTCACGGGGTGGTGATCCAAGAGAACCAATGCGGCGAATGCCGTAGCTTCTCAATCGATGTTTGCATGGCGGGAGCGAGAGGTCTGCGAAGCCATCTCGCCGGCTTTGCCTTCTCGGCCGCGAGTTCGGTTGGCTGAGCTTCTCTCGAGGACCCGGTCACCATGACAGTGCCCACAAGAGTCCTTCGCTACCTGAGCGTCTTCGCTGTTGCCAGCATCATCGCTGTCAGCCCTCCAGGGGCTCAGGAGGACAAGCCTCCGGCGAGCCTACGCCCGCTGCCAGCGACAGCACCGCGGCGGACCGGCTGGTGCAGACTCGCCAAGAGATGACTGTCAGCCTGTCGAGGCCGAGCCAAGAGCCTGCGGCAGCACAGAGATCACCATGAGAACGGTAGCTGCCATTGGTGAAACCGGCCTTCTCTTCATCTCCCGAGCTCCTCGATGTAGGCCACGAGATGTCGGTTGAACTCCTCTGGCCGCTCGAGCATCGGGTAGTGCCCGCAGCCCTCCATCACGACCGCATCGAAGCCGGGTCTGAGCTCGCGGTTGCCCTCGAGATTCAGGGGAATGGTCTCACCCAGGATCGCCCGGATCGGCACCTCGGCCTCGGCGAACTCCGCTGCCAGGTCATATTCCAAGAACCCCTCGACGACACGCGGAGCGACTTCCGGATCGAACCCGCACATCCTGTCCTCGACCCACGAGTAGAGATCCGGATCCGTGCCCTCGAGAAGCAGCTGCTTCACCATCACCTCACACGTCGCCGGGAAGTCATCTGTCAGGGCCTGAACATAGGCCTGGCGCGCCTCCACTTTCCACTCACTCTGGATATCCTGAAACGTGTCTACGGCGATGACTCCCCGGACTATTGCCGGCAGCTTCTTGGCCGCGGCGAGGGCCACGGGACCGCCGAGCGAGTTGCCGACAAGAATCACGGACTCGAGGTCGAGCGCCCTGACCACCGAGCGGACGTCCTCACCATACATGTCCATGGTCCACTCACGGTGCCGCTTGCCCGAGGAGCCGTGCCCGGCGAGATCAAGCGTGACTACCTGGAAGCGATCGGACAAGGGCTCGATCTGCTCTTTCCAGAAGCTCTGATCCGCGTAGCCTCCATGGATGAAGACGATTGCCGGCGTTCCTGTCCCGGTCGAGGTGTAGGCGATGGGCACCCCATCCGCAGAGCCGATCGTGGCGGTTGTCGTCGTCGAAGCAACGGTCGTAGCGCGCTGAGCGTAGGCCGAAACCGAGGGGCCAAGACCCAGCAACGCGATGAGGAGCCATCTGCTCATGATTCTCCCTCCGTGCAGTCGAGTGAGCCCTGTTCAGTCCGTGTCAGAGACGAGCTTTGGGAGGCCCGTCAATCAGTGCCAGGACGTGCGAGATACCGAACCGCCCAGTAAGAGCATGCTCCGAGGCCGATGAGCACCACCAGCCAGCACACAAGGGCTCCGACGAATGGAACCAGGCCGAACAACGCAAGCAAAGCCAAACCCACGAGCAAACTCAGGTAGCGGCTCTTCTCGACGGCCCCTCCTCGCGTCATGAGAAAGCGCCCACCCGCAAAGGAGACGACCACCGGAGCCAAAAAGCTGACGGCAATCCACAGTTTCGTCACCAGCAGAATCTCGATCAGCAAACCTAGAATGACGACCAGAGCCACCAACTTCCCCAAGGTCATGAAGCCAAAGATCATTGCCAACACGAGGGTCACCACGAGGACCAGCGTCATGGCCAGCGGAAATCCGATTAGCGTGACAACACCCCAACCGAGGCTCGCCACCGGGCGCTCCAAGACGGCTTTGGCGACCCCGTTCATCTTGTCGGGCACCAGCCAGAGCAGAATCGCTCCAAACAGGAACAGCGCCACAAACCACCGGAGAGTCCTGCCGAGCTTCTGACCCATGCCGACCTCAGGCTTCGCGGTCGTCTCCTTGACATCATGTCGGGTCTCCCCGGTCACACGAGCACCGTCGGCGATCTCCGCAGCACTCATCGACTTGTACGAGAGGTCGCCGCCCACACGCGCAGCCGTTCCCAGGGTCAGTCCGGGACCGACATCTGGCAGCGGTACCGGGGATTGCATGAACTGGGTCCACCAGGCCGGACCGGCTTCACTCTCGACCGCGGCGTCGACATCGCCCGCAACCCTGCCTTCGATTCGCAGACCGACTAACGCCGCCTGAAGATCCTCCTGGTGCTCACCTGCAATGAGAGCTTGATATCCGGTGACAATCGTCTTCCCGCCTACTCGACTTCCCGCGGCACTCTCGAAGCTGAACCCTGCAGTAAACAGGTCGTCTCCCACACTGGCTCCCTCTCCCAACTTGAGCGTCATTCCGGCAATGCGCACGTCGTCACGGACCTCGCCGTCGATCACTACCGCCTGACCCGCCGCCATGACGTCACCTTCGACGACGCCCTCGATTCTCACCATCTTGCCCGAAGCCACGACATCGCCCTTCACTGTGCCCTTGACCGTCATGGTCTCGCCCGTCATGTAGAGGTCGTCTTCGATAACCTCGTCCTTCTCGATCGTCACTTCCTTGCCGGTCTTGAACTCTGCAGCTCCTGCCGGCGAACTCAGCAGCAGGCTCACCGACAAACACACAGCCAAGAGCCCTATCTTCGAAAGCTGTCTCCAGGTACCCATGGAATTGCCTCCTTCCTCTCAGGAACAGGCCTATCATACAAAGACAGACCCTGATCATTGTCAGGTGCGCGGTGATGGTGACCCGGACCTACCCAGTCACCGCGGGGCGAAGCTCCCGCCGCAGGCGAATGTAGATTCCTTTGTCGACCTTCGCCACTACCGCTCCCTCTTCGTCAGTGATCTCCACAGGGAAGACCGCAGTGTATTTGTCACCGCCCGCCGTCGCGGCGTGGATCTCGGCCAGCATCTCGTCACCAATTGAGAAGTGGGCCTTCACTCTTCCCCGGGCCTGAGCCAGAAACTGAATATTCGTTTCGGAGTCGATGATCCGGTAATCGGGACCCAACACCCTCATCAACATCAGGGTCGGAAACGGATCCGTCATGGCCGCCAGGCTGCCGCCGAAATGGGCCCCGAACGCATTGCGGTTGTAGAACCGGGAAGCCATGGTCACGACGACTTCACGGAAGTTCTCGGAGACGTGCTCGACCCAGATGCCCGTACCCCAAAGTGGTGGGTACAGACTCAGGGTCCATTTGAATCGGGTCGGAGTCTCGAGCAGGAACTTCATGTCGTCCTTGTCCACAACTTCTCGGCGGACCTGGTCAGTTTATCCGGCCCTCGCCAGGTCGACTAGGATAGGAGCTGCAGCAACAAACGATCTGTCAAAGAAGGAGAAATGCGCGACGCTACAAGACCAACTCGACCGAATCAGGGCTGGATTCGAAGCTCAGGCCCCCGCCGCGGCTCTCGCGGTGATGCACCGGGCAACGCGGGACCTTAGAGACACGGGAATCGCGGAACGCGCCGTTCGCGAGGGTCAGCAGGCACCCGACTTCCGGCTTAAGGGAAGCTCAGGAGGGGAGATCTGTCTCTCCGAGGCTCACTCACGCGGTCCCGTCGTCCTGACCTTCTTCCGCGGTCGATGGTGACCGTATTGCAACGCGGAGCTGGACGCTCTGAACAAAGCTTATGGAGACTTCGAGACCCTTGGCGCACAGCTGATCGCAGTCTCGCCCGTACTCCCAAAGGTGGCTGAGGAGCTGGTGAAGAAGCATCGATTGGCCTTCGATCTTCTGCGTGATCCAGGCAACGAAGTCGCGGCGAGCTACGGGCTTCGCTGGCAGCTGCCGGACGACCTCAAGCAACTGTATTTGGAGTTCGGTACCGACCTCGAAGCCGACAACGGCGACGACAGCTGGACCCTGCCCATGCCTGCGCGCTACATCATCGACCGTGACGGAATCGTTCGCCACGCCCGCATCGACCCGGACTACACTGTGCGGCCCGATCCCGCGGAGACACTGGAGGCTCTGAGAGCTCTCACCGAATAGGCAGCTATGCAGGCTAGGCGATTCTCGAGCGAGAAGGCGAACAACTCTCCAGCTGGCCTTTGATGGGTAGGATCCGCATGAACGAGCCGTTGAATCGAGTCCAAAAGCCTGTCTGGGGATCCTTGGTCCAGATCTCCTGCTCCCCGTCGCTCTGACCCGTCCAACGCAGCTTGCCCTTGTCGTCCAGCGTCACCTCGTAGGTCGCCCGGGGTAGGGCTTCGTCGATCCAATCGACCGACAGACCCACCAGCTGTGGCGAATCGATGATCACCCCGAGCTCCGTATTGAGCCTGGCGGTCCAAGTTCGTATGCCGTAGGCCTACGGTGAGAGAGTGTTGGCGATCTCCGCTATGTGACGAAGGTCCGTACCACAGCAGCCGCCCAGGATGTTCAGCCAGGGCATCCGCTTTCGCAGCTCGACGTACTGGCCGGCGAGCTCCTTAGGATTCCCAGGATCGAGCGTCTCGCACATGTCGAGCTCCGCATGACTGAGTCGCGAGGCATTGCAGCGGATTCCACGGACGCGTCGGGTCCAGCCGTTGCCTTCCAGTACGTGGAAGAAATGGTCTGGGTGGGCACAATTCACCACAAAGTATGCCGTGGCAGACTCAGTCGCCGCATCCACCAACTCGATTGCCTCGCCCAGAAGCTGCCCTGTGGGCAGAGTGCCGTCTGTCTCCACCGTGAACGAGATGACGACAGGCAGCCCTGCCGCTCGGGCAGCGCGAACGAGGCCGATGGCTTCATCCGCTTGGGTATAGGTTGTGCCTGTCACCATGTCGACTTGCGTTTCGGCCAACCAGGCGATCTGTTGGGCGTGGTACTCCTCAGCCTCATGAGCCGCCACTTCGACATCGGGCGCATAGCCGTCGCCCCGCGGACCCATGATTCCGTTGAGGACAATCGGTTGAGCATTGGAGGAAAACTCGTCACGCAGGCCCGCAATAAACTCGATCGAGTCTTGGTTGGCCGCGCGCAGCTCGTTCTCGTCGGCCCAGAGATCATCGGCCCAGTGCTTATGTGCCTTCCAGGTCTGGCTGTCGAGAATGAACCCCGTCTCTTGCTCTCCCGCTAGGGCTAAGAATTCACGAAAGTAGCTGGCCATCGCCTCCCGACCTGTCGGATTGGTCAGCAGCGTATGTGCCGCAAACTCTCGGATCTCGATCCCATGGTTGAAGATCAGGTCCGTCTCGATGCCGCCGTCAGCGAGAAAGAAGCCTCCTGAAAGCTGTGGCAGGGCGTTGCGATAGCGACTCATGGGGTGAACCTCCTCGACCCGATGGTCTACCCGTCGGTAGCGGTAGAACGACTAGTTTGGAAGACGCGCCATTCTACACCCGTCCCACCGGGAAAGCCCCGGCAAAGGAGGCGACAACATCGCAGGTCTGCCGAATTGCCTTTGGCTTCTCTTCCCTGGAGGAGACCGCGAGCATTCAGAGCAGATGATGAGAGAGTTAAGATCAACGACGATGCCTTCGGTTCCACCACCCGAATTGCCGTCCTTCCTCGCTGAGGACCTCCCTCAGGAGCGTCGGGTCTATCAGCTCGAGTCGGGGCCGGATCGGGGGAAGATCATCCATTTCATCGATCATGGGAATCCCGGCGGCCAGCCCGTGATTCTGCAGCACGGCAATCCGACCTGGTGCTACCTCTGGCGAAAAGTGATCGCCCGGCTGGATCCCGAGCGCTTTCGCTGTCTGGCTCCCGACCTGCTCGGCTTCGGGCTGTCGGACTCGCTGTCGAAAGTGTCGGACCACACACTGGACCGCCATTTACAGGCGATGCGCGAATGGGCCGAAACCCGGCAGCTGGCGAAGGGAGCCATCCTGGTCGGCCAGGACTGGGGCGGCCCGTTGGTCGTCGGTATGGGCATGGCCATTCCCGAAGTGAGTGGCATCGTCCTGGCCAACACAGCAGTCCTGGTGCCAAAGCGCCCGCTGGGAACCTCGTTCCACAAATTCGCCCGCATGCCACTGGTGAGCGACATCATCTTTCGGCTTGGAGGCTTTCCACAGAACATCCTGGGGCGGGTGCAGGGCGACCCGAAATCGATCTCGGGACAGGTAGCGCGTGCCTACCGTTGGCCACTGCGCCTGGGGCGACGATCCGGCCCCCTCGCCCTCGCGCGCATGGTCCCGTCCAGCACCGATCATTCCAGCGTGCCGCTGCTTCGTGAGATCGAAGCCTGGATTCGCGCCTTCGAGGGTCCGCTGGCCCTGGTGTGGGGTGAGCGCGATCCAATCCTGGGTCGCGCCCTCAAACGACACGTGGAGGCCTTCCCTCAAGCAGCCGTCACCCGCACCCAGGCCGGCCACTTCCTTCAGGAGGAGGTTCCAGACGAAATCGCTAGAGCGATCCGGCATGTGACCCTACAGGGTCAGTCCAGACCATAGCCGCTACTTTGAACGCACTTCGACAGACTGTCCAGTCACGGCCACTTCGCACGGGATGGGATGAGGCCTTGGATGGTTCTGCCTGGCTATCATCGCTAGGAAACCACGGTACCATCGTGGCCAGGGGGAAAAGGGGATGGGACTTCTGCGATCTCGCAAGTTCTGGATTGGTTCTCTCGTGTTCGTTGTCGGCATCGAGCTGGTGTGGGTGATCGGCGCCAACTGGGCACTGTCTTCCGAGTGGGTGACGGCCAAGATCAACAACAAGCCCGAAAAGCTGCAGGTCCAGTGGGACAGCGCCCGCACCCTGATTCCCGGCATCATCTACCTGGAAAGCCTCTCCATTCGTGGCCAGAGCAGGAAACAGCAGTGGTATGTGGAGTTGGAGGGCGGGCGCGTCCACCTGAGCTTGGTGGCACTTGCCACCAAGACCTTCAAGACGTACAGCTTCAACGGTTCGGGGCTCGACTTTCGCTTGCGCAAGCGGCAGCTACCTGAGGATCCCCCGTTGAAGACGGCCGAATTTGCACCGGAGATCCCTGGCCTTGTCGCGGATGAACCGCCGTTGCCGCCGAAGATGAAGACGAAGAAGGCAAATCCCTGGATGATCGTCCTTCACGATGTCCACATCGACGAGCTCGAGCAACTCTGGATTCTCGCCATGCGCCTCGAAGCCCAGGGAAGCATCGATGCCGACATGAGTATCGAGTTGGGTGGTGGTGCGCTGTCGATGAAGCGCGTTCGCATGAATCTCACCCGAGCCGAGCTCATCGCTATGGGCAACCCGGTCATGCAAGACATGCAGCTCGGTATCGACGCCCGAATGGACCCATTTCTCCCCAAAGAGGCCAAGGGCTTCGATGTATTGAAGTCGCTCTCGGGTTCGGTGAGCTTGTCTGGCAAGTCCAAGGGTGCTGGCCTGATCAGCAGTCTGCTGACGAACATCGAAACAGTCGAGGTCGGCAGTCCCGGTGGTCAGGTTGACGGCTTAGTCCACATCGAGCAAGGCGTTCTGGCTCCCGGGACAAAGATCGACTTCAGCTCCGAAGGGGGCTGGGTCGACATTGTGGATTGGCGAGCGACAGGATTGCTCGCCCTCCAGTCGAAGGTCGAGCAGGCAGACGACGGGGTCTCCACGAAAGTAGCCCTGGCCCTGACCGATGTGGCGCTCACTGAGCGCGAAGGCACCGAGCCCCTCCTGGCAGGGGCTGATCTCAAGCTGAAAGCGGACGCTGGGAAGCTCGACATTTCTGGCGGCGTTCAAGGACTCGCCTCGGCCCTCGATGCGATCTCCCTGGATCTGGCGAACGCGCATGTCGCGGATATCACCCGCTTTCCCATACCGGCCGTCGAGGATTTCACGCTCGACTCCGGCGAAGTTCTGGTCGAGACCCACGCGGTCCTCACCCGTGACAACGGGGGGGAAGCGAGTATCGATGTCCATGGCCAGGGGATCGACGCCTCCTATGGTGAGGTCGCCATAAAGGGCGACCTGTCCCTCGATCTGAATGTCACCGCCGATGATGTGCGCGACCGCTGGTTCGACTTCACCGACAGCGGCTTGAAGATCGACATGGTCACCATCGAGAACGGGAAGAAGGCGGACAAGAACTGGTACTTCCACCTCGACATGAACGAAGGCTGGCTGCAACTGAAGGATCCCGGCGAGATCGTCTGTAGTGCCGAGATCAAGATGAAAGACACTCGACCGCTGATCGCCCTTCTCGGCCAGGAGAAGAAGATCTTCAACAAGCTTAAAGGCATCCTGAACTTCAAGGATCTCGAGGGTGAAGCGGATATCGAGATTGCCGCCAAGAGCATGGAGATCGAGAACTTCAATATCGACAGCGAGGGCCTCAAGCTCAGGGCGAACCTCCAAATTCGGGACAAGAAGTCCTCAGGGATCCTCTATGCGAAGTTCCACGGGATCCCCCTCGCCCTGGACCTGCGGGGAAACAAGAGGGACGTCATTTTACGAAAGCCCCTGCAATGGTACGAGGCGCAGACAGTACCGTGGGCGGGACGGCAAAGCGCGCCTCCACCTCCTCATTAGGACTCCGGACAGCGCGGAAGGTGTGGGCTTAGCTGCCGCCCAGGGCGCACTCGTTCTTGCCGACCTCGAGTTCGTCAGCTTCGTCGTTGCTGACCGGCAGGAGGCCGACGTTGACGGCCTTGATCTTGCGATAGGCGTCGGGGAAAGACGCCTTCCTGGCCAGAACCCATTCGATGAACGCCTGCCGATCCGTCTCTTGCAGCGAGCTGTTGGTCTGCCGAAGCTCACTCAAAGGGGCGCCGATCGAGCGATCAGATTGCCGTTCCTCGTCCGAGCCGTAGTGGGCAGGGTAGATCCGCAGGCTCGGTGACCACTCTCGGCGGGACAGCTCGAGGCTCTCCCAGAGCTTGAGTGTCCACTCCTGCTCTTTGCCGGCCAGGTCCGGACGACCGACCGAGGCAATGAAGATGAAATCGCCGGTGAAGGCGGCCTGGTCGTCTACCAGATAGCTGACACTGCCGTCTGTGTGTCCAGGGGTGTGAGCTATCTTCAACCTCGACCGGCCAAAGGCGATCTCCTGACCGTGCTCGATGGGCTCGAAGGGAATCGTCCCGGGCCTGCCGTCGTACGGATAGCAGGCATCGTCGGGATGAAGGTAGTAGGGAACCTGGAGCTCCCTGGAAAGCTCAGGCCCGCCACTGATGTAGTCGGCGTGGACGTGGGTGTCGGCGACGCCAACGATCGAGCAGTCACTCGCCTCGGCCGCGGCCAGATAAGCGGAGGGGTCCCGCGGCGGATCTATGGCGATCGCCTCGCTATCACTCACCAGCAGATAGCCGAGTGCACCTTTGCCGATGCGATCGAACTGGACGAGCCGATCCAGCGATGCCGTAGGGCTCAACTCGCGCTCCAGGGTCAGCATCATCCAGCTACCCATACCACCGCTGAGTGAGCGCGCCTGACATCCCAGACGATTGAGATGGCTGGCGAGAATGCGACTGTCACTGCCCTTGCCGCACACAACCGCGACGGGGACCTGCGGGTCAATCCCAGTACCTTCGAGGTCTTCGACCTTCGCCAGCTGGGATCCGACGATGTTGTGAAACGAGCTGTCAGGCACCAGGTCGATCCGGCCACTATCGAGACGGAAGGCGGCGCGCACATCGACCACCTGGATGGGCTCGCCAGCCTCCACGGTTCGGGCCAGCTCGAGAGCCGAAATCTCCTGTTTCATGGCAATGGGAATCGAACTCATCGCGCTACTCACCAGGTTGGGGGATGACCCTCAAATAGGGCTTCTTGGCCTCGTAGGCCGGGAACTTCTCTCTTGCCTCGTCGTCGCTGACGCCCATGCCGATGATGACATCCTCTCCGTTCTGCCAGTCGGCAGGGGTAGCGACAGGATGCCGGGAGGTCAGCTGGAGAGAATCCAGCACACGCAATAGTTCATCGAAGTTCCGGCCTGAGCTAGCCGGATAGGTCAGTGTGAGTCGGACCTTGTTATCGGGGTCGATGACAAAGACTGACCGCACCGTCTGAGTATCGTTGGCGTTAGGGTGAATCATGTCGTAAAGGTTCGCGATCTTGCTGTCATCGTCCGCAATCAGCGGGAAATTCAGCGCATGGCCGGTAACGTCTGCGATGTCCTGCACCCAGTCCCGGTGGCTCTCCAGCGGATCGACACTGAGACCAAGTACCTTGGTGTTGCGCTGCTCGAACTCGGGCTTCAGCGCGGCAACACGCCCTAGTTCGGTCGTGCAAACCGGGGTGAAATCAGCCGGGTGGGAGAACAGGATGGTCCAGCTACCTTTCTTCCAGTCGTGAAAGTCGAGCTCGCCGTCGGTTGTCTGGGCGGTGAAATTGGGGGCAACATCGCCTAATCGGATCGTCATGAAGTCCTCCTATCGTGGTCCTGCCGGCGTCGCCGGCGACCAGGTTATCCGTGCTTCGCGCGTCTTGTTCGGCACCCGGGGAGCTGCAGGGAGTCTAGGCGTCCAGCCAGCAGTGGTCAAGTACACCAGTCCTCTCCAGGAACCTCTCTTGTGCGTTCGGGAAAAGAAACTGGGCGGACTCGCTTCCCCGGTTGCTCTCCGATCGTCCACCGCCACCTGAAGGCAAGGAAGCATCTCGCGGGCTCCAATTGGGGGCAAGTCCATTCCCTACTTGACGTCGCCGACCTGCGGTCATAGGTTGAGGCCGTGACCAAGCGCTCTGCTCTGATCGTCCTGGTAGTTGCCTTGGCTCTGGCTTCTTGTGGTGGAGGTCCGCCTGAAGGCAAAGTCATCTTCCTTGGCATCGACGGTCTCGATCCGTTGGCGATCGATCTGTTGATGTCCGAAGGCAAGCTGCCGAATTTCGCCCGACTGAGACAAGATGGTGCCTACGGTCGCCTGATCAGTCAGAAGCCGATCTTGAGCCCCGTCATCTGGACGACGATCGCCACCGGCAAGACCCCGGGGCAGCACGGGATCGGACATTTCGTCGCCGCCGATCCCCAGACCGGCGAGAGTCTGCCTGTGACCAGTGATCTGCGGCAGGTAGAGGCTCTCTGGACCCTCGCCGCGAAGGCGGGTAGACGCCCCGCCGTGGTCGGGTGGTGGGCAACCTGGCCGCCGGAGCCCATCGATGGCCTCATCGTCAGTGACCACACCTCCTACCACTTTCTCTTCGAGGAAGGCTTCACGGGGGCCGAGGCTCAGCAGGAAACTACCACTCCACCAGAGCTCGCCTCCGAGATCGCACCTCTACTCCGGCGCCCGACGGATCTCACATACGAGGAAATCTCGCCATTCGTCGACATCAGCCCCGAGGCGTTCTCACAGCCCTTCGATCTGTCCGACGACCTGGGGCATTTCAAATGGGCCCTGGCCACGGCGAAGAGCTACCGAGACATCGGGCTCCAGCTCTGGCGGCGGGAGAAGCCAGCTCTGGAGATGGTCTACATCGAGGGCGTGGACTCGACCTCCCACCTGTTCGGCCATCTATTCAGGGTCGAGGGTCTGGTGGGTGAGCTGGCCGACCAGCAATCGAAATACGGCAAGACCGTCGAGCAGATGTACCGCTTCGCCGACGAGCTGGTGGGGCAGTATCTCGAGGCAATGGACGACGAAACCACGCTGGTCGTGGCATCGGACCATGGATTTCGGCTCGGTGAGCTGCACGACGACCCGAGCCGGGTGCGGGACATGCGTCGGGTCAGCGAGCGGTTCCACCGCATAGAAGGCATCCTCTATCTCTACGGTCGCGGAGTGAAGCGGCATTCGAGACTCGACAAGCCCATCCTTGTCGATGTTGCACCCACAGTGCTCGCCCTGCTCGACTTGCCAGCCGCTGAGGACATGCCGGGCAGGGTGCTCACGGAAGCCCTGGAGATTCCGCGGGTGCCGGACCGCATCGCCTCCTACGAAACCGGTGAGCGTAGCGAGCAGCAAGGTGTCGCCAGGGACGAGGAAGTAGACCAGGCTGTGATCGAGCGACTGGAGGCCCTCGGCTACCTGGGTGGAGTTCAATCGAGCGAGGGCGAGCGGAATCTGGCGGCCATCGCCTTCGAAGATGGTCGCTACGACGACGCCCTGGAGATCTATCAGCGCTTGATCGAAGCCGATCCGGAGGAGCCCGGCCTGCGCACCAGCCTGGCAGGCGCCCTCGGCGCGATGGGTGACTATGAGGGGGCTCTCGACCAACTGGAGTCGGCGCTCGCGCTCGATCCCCTGAATGTCGAGGCCTACCACAACCGGGCCGTCATCCACGAACGCCAGGGAAACCCCGACCTCGCGATCGCCGACTACAACACGGTCCTGCGCTATGCGCCGGACTATGAGCCATCCCGGGCGGCCTTGCTTCGCATGACCGGCAGCGCTTCGGCGAACACCCCGTCGAGTGATGCCGAGCAGCAGGCTAGCTTCATAGCAGAAAAGGCTAGCCAGGCTGCCAGACGTGGCGACTATGAAACGGCCCTTACCCTTCTCGACCACGCCGAGACGATTGCACCGCAGTACAGCCTGGTGTTTCAGTACCGCTCCAACGTCGCCTATCTCATGGGTGATCGGGATGCTGCTATCGCGGCGCTCGAGCGAGCGCTGGAGCTCGAGCCGGACAACGCGTTGTTTCGCGCGAATCTGACGCGGCTGCAAGCAGACTCCACCGAGCGCCGATGACCTCGATCCCCCCCGCCTCTGGAAGCGACGACCGGAGGATCCATGCGGTCATCCTCGGGCTGGTTCTCTTCTTGATCTACGCTCTCGGTGCAAGCCACACCATCTACGTGGGAGACAGCGGTGAGCTGGTGGCGGCAGTTCACACGCTCGGCATCCCCCACCCGAGTGGCTACCCGCTTTACGTGCTGCTCGGGAAGCTGTGGACGGTATTGGTTCCAGTCGGTTCCATCGCTTTCCGGATGAGCCTCTTCAGCGCCTTCTGCGCTGCCACAGCGGCGTCAGGTCTCTATCTCGTGGCAAGGCAGCTGGGGCTCACAGCCCTCACGGCCTTCTTCTCCAGCTTGCTCCTCGCTTTCAGCCCCAGCTTCTGGTCTCAGGCCAATATCCAACGGGTCTACAGTCTCAATGCCTTGTTCCTGGTCATGGCCCTCGGCCTCTCCGTGGTCTGGTTCCAACGACGCGACCCGAAGATGCTGGTGGGGGCGTTCTTCGTGGCGGCTTTGGGCGCCACCAACCACACCTATATGGGTGTCTTCGTTGTTGCCTTGGGGCTCTTCGCCCTGGTCACCGAACCGGGGCTCCTGCGGCGGCCGTGGGTGCTTCTCGCCTCGGCGACGGCTGTGATCTTCGGACTTCTTCCCTATCTCTACTTACCCCTTCGCTCCCGCACGAATCCTCGGCTCGATTGGGGCAACCCCGAAACGATTCGAGCCACCCTCGACGTCATCCTCCGCCGCGAGGCATGGGAACGGGCCTGGTTTGAAGCACCTGCTGATCTGCTGATCATCGCCGGCGATCTCCTAGCTCGAATCGGCACCGAGCTCTTCTGGCTGGGAGCGGTCCTGGCTGCATTCGGGATCTGCTTCACACGCAGAAGAGGCTGGCCCGCACTCTTGCTCCTCCTGGCGGCCTTCGGCAACTTCCTGGCGATGGCTCTCCACGGATCACGCACTGATCTCTTCTTCTGGTATCGCTACTACATCCCGACGTTCGTCATCGTCGCTCTACTCGCCGGCCTCGGGTTGGAGGTCCTTCGGGAGCGCGTGACTTCGAAGCTTGCGGTGGCAGCGCTCCTATTGCCGTTGTCGATGCTCCTAGTCGGCTACCTTCAGTTCGACCGCAGTAGCTACCGCATCGCCGACGACTTCAGCCGCACGCTTCTGGAGACCCTACCTCCGGGCGCCCACTTGAGCGCCAGCGACGACAACATCCTCTTCGTGCTGATCTATCTGCAGCTGGTGGAAGGTGTGCGGCCCGATGTCGACTTGATTCTCCAGGGCGTTGGGGGTGCCGATCTGCCGCCTCTACGTTTCGACCCGGATACCGACCCCCTTTACTTCACGCATCACCCTAACTGGGAACTGCCAGACCTCGAAATCGTCGGCACTGGACTCGCTTTTCAGGTTCGACGAAGTGGCTCGCCGTTGCCAAAGCCGATCATCCCGAAGACAGAGCTCGACGGCGAGTCGGACCCGGCTATCCCCAAGGACTATCTGACCCAGAACCTGATCGGCCACTTCCACTACATGCTCGGTGTGACTTTCGAGCTCCGTGATTGGCCTAGAGCCGAAGCCGAGTTCGCCAAGGCTCGCGAGGCAGCGCCGATCAATGATGTGCTGTTTTACAACCTGGGCCTGATCTACCGCAGAAACGGTCTCCTGGACCGTTCGCTCGAAGCCTTCGAGATCTCCAACGCCATCAATTCGCGACACATCGCCACACGCCAGCAGGTGAGGGCCTCTGATCGAATCGATGAGACGAAGGCCGAGATCGAGAGGCTGAATCGTCTCGAAACCGAGCTCGATCGTCAGCCGGGTGAGCTACTGGAGAACGTCGAGGACACCGAATAGGCCGATTGCAGATCAACTTCCTGCTCGGCTAGTGCCCGGTCGCGACCTCGTCGCCTCTTCCGTGGGCTTCGAACCAAAGGAACGGAAAGACCTCCTCCCACCATAGTCGAATACGTCGCCCCTTCTTGTCGCAGCCGTCCTTGGAAACTGGCAACTGTGGAATCGCCGCGCTCGGGCCGCACTCCTCGACCTGCTCCAGCCGATAGAGACCCAGGGAGCGGTCACTCCTGGCGACCGAACAGGCCCATGGATCTCACTAGCTTCGATTCGATCGGGAATCGAGTTTCGAGATTCGTGACGCGATACCGCGCCACCGGGTAGTAGAGCCTGGCCAGGGCAACTACCATGGGGTTCGTCTTCTTGTACGGATTGACGAAGTGTCCCTTGCCCAGGAACATCAGGGGAAAATCGAGCGCGGTAATCATGTTCCTGGTGGCGTCAGGAATCCAAGGTGATTCCGCCGCAACATTGCGAAAGTTGAAGTAACCCCAGCCCTCCAAGTCCTCCGGCTCGCGCAATCCATGCTCGACACAAACGTCGTACAACTGAGTTCCCGGATAGGGAGTGTAGATGTTGAAAGTCTTGACGGCCCGAGGGTTCTCGTCCGTCAGCTGAACAGCCAGCCGGATGCTTTCTTCGAGCTCTTCTGGTGTTTCCGATGGCAGCCCCATCATGAACAAGTAGATCGGCACGACGGTGTAGGGAATCAACTTCCTGTTGGCCTCGATTACCTGCTCTACGGTGACGTCCTTCTTGATCAGATCGAGCAGCCGTTGACTGCCGGACTCGACACCGACTGTGAGGCGCCTGACCTTCGCCCGAACCAGGAGCTCCAGAAAGTCCTCATCCATCTTGCAGATGGTGTCCGCTCGGATCTGCAGCTTGCTGATGGAGATGTCCAGGTCGGCACGAACGATGGCTTCCAGGATGGCCCGCGCCCTCTTCATGTCGATGAAGAAGTGGTCGTCGGTAAACAGGAATCCACGAATGTCGTGGTCGGTGATGATTCGTTGCAGCTGCTCGAGTACGGTATCCGGCTGCATCGCCCGCCATTTCCGCTTGTGCATCACCGGGTCCCAACAGAAGTTACAGCGGAAGGTGCAGCCACGGCTGGAATTGAAACTGACGTGATCGATGCCGAAAAGTCGCCGCCGGTAACGGTTCATGTCGATCAGGTGATAGGCGAGAGGCGCCTGCTCGTCCATATTCACGAAAGGCCGCTCGCCGGTCCACCGGAAGCCGTTGAACTCCACTGTCGCGCCAGCGCAGGAGTTATCTGACTGGGGGCTCAGGACGGGCAGGATCGATTCAGCCTCGGCGCTCTCAGTGCCGGAAACAACGGCGGTCTCTCCATCTTCCTTGTACCAGATGCCGGCGACTCGGCTCAGCGGCGTCCCTGACTCCAAGGCCTTGACCAATTCCAGAAACGTCTGTTCGCCCTCACCCACCACGACGATGTCCACAAGGGAATGCGACAGAGTCTGCTGTGGCATCAGGCTGGCGTGAACCCCTCCCCAGACGATCGGCACATCGGGGTGGCGTTCGCGCACCAGCCTGCATCCTTCGAGCGCATGCCAGATCTGCGGTCCCGTCATGCAGGTGACACCAAAACAAATCGGCCGCTCTTCGATACCCTCCAACAGCTCTCGCTTCCAATCTGGATTAGCAAACTCGTCGATGATCTGGATGCCGTAACCGAGGCGATGCAACGGGGTGGCCGTGCACAGAAGACTCAGGGGAAGCTCCACCCGTCGCTGCACTTGCTTGCCCGCCCTCGGCGCTGGATTGAAGAGTACGATGTCCATGGCGCGCCCGACTCAGTCTTCCAACTCTTCGCGTTTGTGGGCCCCTGCTGGCGCCCTCTGCAGGCGGCGCTCTCCGCCCACCAGGTCGGGCGTGAACGCTTCGAACTCTGCGGGCTCAGCCAGATGGCTCGGTGATCTGTGATCGAAGGCGTAGTCCCCCACTACCGGGGCGAGGTCCGACACCGGCACGCCGCTCCTTGCAGCAATCAACTCCGACACGGCCCGGAGCTGAGACAGGTCGATGCCGGTCTCGAAGCCTCCACGTCCGAGAAGCACCGCCACCTGCTCGAGGCTGGCATTGCCCGCTCGGTCCCCCAGTCCATTGACGGTGGCGTCGATGACCGTCGCACCCGCCAACACAGCCGCCAGCGAGTTCGCGGTGGCCAGCCCCAGGTCGTTGTGACCATGAAAGATCACGGCCGTGTCGAGCTCTCCCACGAGGCGGCCGACTATCTGACGAACGCCAAACGGCTCGGCGCTGCCGTTGGTGTCATAAAAGGTGATTCGTCCGGCACCGGCAGCAGTCGCCTGGCCTGCGATGTCAACGACGAAGTCTCCATCGGTTTGACTGGAGTGGGGAAACCCCACCCCGACGTCGGCAATGTGCTGGAGGGCCCAGGAAAGAGCCTCCAGCATCACGGATACCTTGCCCTGCCGGGAAATCGGTTCACGCCTGGCCGATAGCGGCACGAGCAGGTCAATCCGATCGAGAAGCACCGCCGCCTGTTCCACTTCACTTCTGCATCCAGGTGACGAGGCGTAGATCAACCCAGAGAGTCGCAGGCCGACCGACGCATCCCGCAGCGCACGGACCACCTCGAGATCCTCTTCGACGCGGCTTGGCGCGACGACCTCCGCTTCTGCGACACCGAGCCGATCCAACGCTGCGGCGACCTCCAAGCGGGCTGCCAGGTCGAACCACACTCCGGGAGTGTCCATGGCCTCTCTCAGGGTCGAGTCTCGCAGAATGATGTGGCGCTTTGATTCCGGCATTTGAAGATCTCCTCGGGAGACAAGCCCCTATCGGGTCAGCCTTCCGCCACCCAATCTTCAGCCCACACCTCCGGCACGACCGCGCCATCCGGTCTACCCGTGCCGCTGGTAAGACATACCAGGACTCGGCTGCCAGCTGTAATCCGGCCGGCGTCGATCTCTTTCAGCGCTCCAGTGAGAGCCAACAGGCCCGTCGTTTCCACGATCTCTCCATCCCGGACGAATATGTCCACACCTGCTTTGCCAAGAACACTCAAGATCCCGGCACCGTCGAAATCCTCCTCCAGTAGCCTTCTGAAGTCTGCTGAGTCTACAAGAGTCAGGTCACCCCCTGTGTCGTCCAGAACTCCGCGTAGCGCGTCGACTGTGCCGTAGCTTTGTGGGCTGGAGTCGTACATGACCCGGGTCAGGAGGCGCCCAGATGAACGCACCTCTGAATCGCCCTCTCGCGCTCCGGTACCGGTTTCAGCACCCCGCAGGGCGCGATACATGGGGCAATTGGGGGCTTGCTGGACGCCGAGAAAGCCCGGCAGTCGACCCAATTCGGCTTGATGCTCGCATAGCACCCGAAAAATGCCGATAGGGGCAAAGGCAGCGCTGATGGTCTGGGCCAGAATGTCGAACTGCAACCCAGAGAGCATGGCTTCGAGCAGATAGCTACCGATGAACATCGATGCTTCCAGGCGCCATTCGGGCTGCGGCACCTTGGGGAGCCTCTCACGCTTGCGGAGCTCACCGGCCACCTGCTTCACGCGTTCACGGTCGCGCACTGCAATGAGATGGGTGGTCGGGGCCTCGAAGGCGGCGCTGTCCAATAGGCTGAGATTCTCGCCCGGTACGACCAAGAAGGTCTCCAATCCGACACGCCTGCCGTAAACGGAAAGCGCTGTTCCGGTGTTGCCGCCCGATTCGAACGCGACTCTCCGATACCCTCGCTGCAGTGACCTGGCGATGGTGACCGCTCCGTCAATCGACTTCAGGGTGTGGGTGAGCATCAGGGAGGTCTCATCCAGTACAAGAATCTCTACGTCACGGTAGGTAAGGAGCGGAAAGATCCGTAAGCCCTCACGGATGCTTGTACGGTCCAGGAGCCTTTTGAAATCCTCATCGTCGGCAGACGACTCCTCGAAGCGCAGACAGTTCCGATACCTCAGAACCACACTCTGCTCACGGCTATGACGCCGATCGATGGCGTTCAGAAACTCACTCGCCGAAGAACTCATGATGAATCATCTCGGTCAGTGGTCGTAACTGCTTGGTCGAGGGCGTCTCGGCCGGATAGCCGAGAGGGAGAAGGGTCACCGGCCGGACTCCCTCGGGCAAGCGCAGGAGATTGCCGAGCTCTACTTCAAGGCCACGATCGTGAGGCTGGTAGGCCGACAGGTAGACGCTGCCGAGTCCATGTTCTTGCGCTGCCAGCAGCAGCCATGCCGTTGCCAGAACGCCGTTCTCCAGCTCGCGGCCAAAGGATCGGCTGCGATCCACTCCTACCACCACGATCACCGGAGCCTGAGAGAGAAAGTCGGCCGAGAAAGCCCTCTTCTCAGGTGGACAGAAACGGTTCTTGAGCTCGCTGATCCGCCTCTTGGTCTCGGCATCTCGGACGACGACAAAACACCAGGGCTGTCCATTCATGGATGAAGGCGCTTGCCTCGTCTTCTCCAATATCTCTGTGATCACCGCTTCGGGAACGTCCCGGTGCTGGTAACAGCGAATCGAGCGGCGTTGCAGGACGACCTCTTCGAAACTTCGGTCTGACACAGATCTCTCTCCCCCCATCTGACGATTCCCGATCCTGGAGGACTATAGTCGCAGTGACCTGCGAAAGTACGGTTTCGACAGGGCTCCCACCAACGACTCCGGCAACCAGCCACGGCGATGGCTCTCCAGAGCCAAGCTCATCAACCGAGAGCCAAGAGACGGGTTCTCCGCTGCGGCCCGCACCGCACGGTGGCGCTCCAAGGCGGCCGGCTCTGCGATCGAGCGAACACTCTGCCCGCTCCGCTCGGCCTGATCGAGAAGGTCCGGAATCATCCTTGCCATCCACTCCTCGATCAGACTCGCTGTCTGCTCCAGACTGATCCCGGCAAACTCCATCGTGCCGCCCAGAACTCCTCCGCTGTTACAGACGAAGTCGGGAAGAAACAGGTGGCCGCGATCGAACAGTGTCGCCTCCGCTTCCGGGGTGGCAGGATTGTTGGCGCCCGGACAGATGATCTTTGCAGAGATCCGAGAGACGTTTCCGTCGTGCAGAGAGTGGTGCCGGGCACAGGGAAGGAGCAGGTTGACGGGCAACTCGAGTAGATCTTGACGCCGCAGGAAGAGCTTCTGGTCGTACTCCTCGACGATTCGGCTGCCCATCTCCCTCACCATGCTCCGCAGCCGATCGACATCCAGTCCATCAGGATCGTATAGGGCGCCACGGGAGGTGGAGATCGCGACCACGCTGGCGCCGCGCCGACTCAGCAGATCGGCCACCACAGAGCCGACACTTCCAAAACCTTCAATCGCGACTTTGCTTTCTGCAAGCTGGCCCTTCCGCCACTCCACGGCTGCCTCGGCGGCTGCCACACAGCTCACTGCGGTGTAATAGCCCGAATCTCTCCCACGCCACTCGCGGTGCTTCACTGTCAGACCGTGAGAGCACATCATCGAGCGTATGTCCTCCCCGCGGGTTCCCAGGTCGGCATCGGGTTGATAGGTCCGCTGCATCAGGTAGGGGCGAACTGCAGCGGCGAAGTCGCTCAGCAAGCGCTGTCTGTCCTCGGGTGAGGCTTCTCCATTGCCGAGAATCCCTGCCTTGGCTCCTCCCTGCGGCAGACCCAGGAGACCATATTTCAGGGTCATCGCACGAGCTGCCACACTGAGCTCGGCCTCACTGAGATCAGGCACGATCCGAAGTCCACCGCGAGACCGCCCATTGACCGTGGAGTCGATCACGATGTAGGCGACTGATGTCCCCTCTTCCTTGGCCTCGACGACATGCTGCTCATCGCGCTGACGACTCTCGACTTTCCAAGTCACGACGGCACCTGTCGCACCAGAAGCTTGAACTTCCCTGATCTGGGAAGCGGGAAGGAGTCGGTCTGGACCAGCGAAATGTCCATGTCATCGTGCGTGAGGCGACGCAAGATCTGGAGCACCTCCTCCTCGGCTGCCGCATCGAAGCGGTCGTTGGGTTGAATTCGCGCCTCGATGGCGCCGGGCGTCCGCTGAACAAATTGAAATCGGTCGAGATATTCCAAGGGACGGAAAAGGTTGTAGAACTCATGCCCCGTAACGGTCAGCCCACTGCGGGTTTCGACAGCGTCGTTGGTGCGCCCCAGAAGTTCCTCCAGAATCGGAAACGGCGAGCCACATCGGCACCGTCTCTCCGACAGTACCCCGAAGTCACCGATGCGGTACCGGATCAGCGGCATGGCCTTCTGCCGCAACGCCGTGATGAGAATCTCGCCCCCGCCCGACACCGAACATTCGGAGTTCTCGATTGGCACCGTCTCGACCACGACGTTGTCCGAGTAGATGTGAAAACCCGACCTCGGAGCGCACTCGAGGCCGATGGAGCCGAACTCCCATGAGCCGTAGTATCGGGTCAGACCCTGTAGCAACACACGTTCGACCCTCTTCTCGACATATGACTGGAGATCCTCACCGCCACTGCGGTAGACGCCGGCCAACCACTCTCGCCCCGTTGTCTTTTCGACCTCCTCGCAGATCTGTAGCCAGGTCGACGGCCAGGCGCTCACAAGCTGTGGTTTGTACTGGCGGATCCGGCTCACGATCTCGGCGGCGGGTAGCCTCTTGTCCACCCGGATATCCGAGAAGCGGCGAGCTGGCCGCTGCCACCAAAGAACCGGCCTCGGCATCTGAACATCCACGCGCTTGGCCCAGGGCCTGCAACCCGATACGACGCGACTGCGGTAGCGACTCATCCAGGTGCGCCTGTCGAGCTCACGACGGCCTATGTACACCGTTACCGGAAGCCCGGTGGATCCACCAGTGCGGACTCTGACGAGTCCTCGTGGATCGAGCCCACGCGTCAACACCTTCTCGATCGGGGTCGTCTGGACCTCTGAACGACCGAGGATCGGCAACAGGGGCAAATCCTCGACGCTCCGGATCTGGCTGGGAGTTACTCCGGCCTCTTCGAATCGGCGATGGTACATCGGCACCCGCTCGAATGCATGGACAACAAGCGTCCGGAGTCGGCGGTCCTGCTCTCGGCGTAAGCGGTCGGAATGGGGCCGAGCAATGACGGATTGCGGATTCAATTTCAGCCCGAGTGTACCAGTCACGATCTCGGGCCAGAATGTCACTAACCGACAAGCCGATCAGTAGGATGGCGTCTTCACAACACTGGACTCGACCAGGAAGAGCTCTGGGGAGAGACACTGGCTGGCTTCTTCGAGGAATTGGATCCGCTCGAGGAACTGGGCCTTCTCGCCGCTCCCGGAGGAGAGATCAGCCTCTTCTATCGAGTCGGCCACTCCTACAAGGAGATTCCATGACGAACGGTCAACATCCCGACCTGCAGAATAGCTAGGTGGCCATCTGGATGGCGATACCGTCGGCCTCGAGCTTCTTGACCAGGGCCTCTTTGTCTGCGGCCTTGAGGTAGGCCTCCTCGGCGGTAACGATCTTCTTGCTCACCAACTGATACAGAGAATCGGTCTGCGTCATCATCCCGAGCTGACGCCCGGTCTGCATGGCCGAGGCAATCTGGAACGTCTTGCCTTCACGAATCAGGTTGGAGACCGCCGGGGTGCAGATCAGAATCTCGAAAGCAGCTACGCGGCCACCGTCGATCTTCTTCAGCAGTGTCTGGGCGACCACCGCGCGCAGGCCGTCGGCCAGCATCATGCGGACCTGCTGCTGACGATCGCCGGGAAACTGGTCGACTATGCGCTCGACCGTCGAAGGAGCAGTTGTGGTGTGGAGGGTCCCCAACACCAGATGACCCGTCTCTGCCGTCTCGATGGCGATTGAGATCGTCTCCAGATCCCGCATCTCTCCGACCAGGATGACGTCGGGATCCTCGCGCAGAGCCGCGCGCAAGGCCTTGCCAAACGAGCGCGTGTGGACGCCAGGTTCACGCTGGTGGATCAAGCTGCGCTTGGAGCCATGGACGAACTCGATGGGATCTTCGATGGTGATGATGTGATCGGGTCGGCTCGCGTTGATCAGATCGAGAATCGCCGCGAGCGTTGTGCTCTTGCCCGAACCGGTCGGGCCCGTGACCAGTACCAGTCCCTTGGACAGATGAGCCAGGGAACGCACGACCTCAGGCAGGCCGAGCTCCTCGAAGGTCGGAATCGCATACGGGATCTGTCGAAAGACCGCCGCGATCCCGGCCCGGTCCCTGAACAGGTTGACCCGGAATCTTGCTTGTCCAGGGAGCTCCAAAGCGAAATCTGTATCGTGATCCTCTTCGAACTCCTTGCGGTTGCGCTCAGGCGTCACCTGCCAGAGTCGCTCCCGCAGCTCTCTATGCTTCGGCGGAAGGTACTGCTCGAGCTCGAGTAACTCGCCATGAACCCTAATCCGCGGTTTTTGTCTGGAGCTCAGGTGCAGATCCGACCCATTTCGCGTGATCACGGTGTCCAAGAGCTCTGAGATCTCCGGCAGACGCTCGGGTCCCGCCGGGGTCGCCCACTCGACGACCGGGTCGGCGCGAGGCTGGGAGATCGTCGCCCGGCAGTCCCCGTTGTCCTGCACGATGCTGAAATCGAAGTCCTGCCCATCGACAGAATAGCGAAATCGACCCGCCGATGGATCGGGTGACGTCTCTTTGACCAGGGCCATGATCTGCTCCGATTGCAGTACGGTCCGGGAGGCATCTTGCTCGCTATCCCCGTCGGCCAGGCGGGGCCGGCGACCAGGCTCGAGAAGCAGGGTTGCCGATGGGCGCTTCGCCAGTTGTCGCAGCAATGGATCCAGTCTGGCCATGACGCTCCTAAAGCTTCACGCGGTCAATCGCATCACACTGCACGAAGTAGGTCGTCTCCCCATTGACAAGAACGAGGAACCGACTGGGAGTCCTATTGAGCATGTCCGATACCCGCTCCTCACCACGCTCGGCTTCGTAGAGCAGATCGCCCTTCAACTGATCATTCGACTTCAGCCATAGCTCTGCCGGCGAACGCGTCGCCCCGACGGTTTCGAGTGACACGAGCTCGGGTGGTGGCTCTGCCATGACGACGAACGAGATCGACGACAGGCGCACAAGCTGGCTCTCGCCGTCGATCTCACAGGGTAGAAAGCGGGTGCCGGGATCGTTGAGACGATCCCCCACGGATTCGGACCGATAGTCGGCATGGCCGACCGGATGGACAAAGACCGTGGCGTCGATGTCCTCTCCGAGCAGGGTTCTCAGTTGGATCGGAATGCGCGCAACGTCGATCGCATAAGTCATCCTGCAACCGAGCTTACGGGTAGCTGGGAGCTGTGTCAGTGCAGCCTCAACTAATGCGGCGCTCGGCAGATCCAAGGCTCTGGGCGGCAAAGCCGCAGGTAACGACCTGGCGAGTCTCAGTCGCTGTCCTTGTCCACCGAAGCTCTCAGCTCGACGCTATCGTCGCCTCTCAATCGGACGTCCTCGAAGACCAGAGGCGGAGTGGTCAGGACGCGCACGGTATAGCTGCCTGCAGGAACCGCGACCGGATCTCCGTTGGTCATTCCCGCGGCCACGACCTCGCCGGCGGCGTCTATCACGTTGAACTTGGTCTCCAGGGCTCGACGCATGGCAAGACCCAGTTCCTCACCGCTGGTGGCATTGAAGTAAAGCCCTCCACCCAGCTCGGCCCAACGACTGAAGGTCGCCTTGAGAGCCTCGTCTTCGATGGCGAAGCCGACGATGTTCACCCGCACGTCGAAGCCCTCTTGTTTGAGCTTCTCGATCGCGGCCTGAGGATCACCCTCGCAGGTTTCCTCGCCATCGGTCACCAGGATGATGATCTTTTGTCCTGTCGCGCCTTTCAGGTCTTCTGCCACCAGCGCCAGGGATTGGGCAATGGGTGTCTTGGCCAGGTTCTTCGCTTCCGTTTTGCGCAGTACCGGTGTGACCACCGACGGCTCCAGCGGTTGGAGGGGAACTTCGAGATCGGTCTGACAGGCGCCTGCGGTGCGATGCCCGAAGACGCGCAGTGCCAGGGGGGTACCGGCGGGTATGGTGCTCTCCACCAGGTCCACGAGTACCTCACGCGCGATATCGATTCGCCTGCGGCCTTCGAGTTTCTGCAACATACTGCCCGAAGCATCGAGGATGAGCTCTACCGCGTTGAGCGGCATCTCTTCCGGCGGCGCCACCACGACAATAGAGCCTGGCCCCGGCGGCTCCTCGAAGCGAGTGGAGGCGCTGATGAAATAGCCGGCTGGCCGACGCAGGTGACACGAGGCTCGGTCGAAGGCGACCTCGAGGTCGGCGTTGGTGCGGAAGAAATCGTAGTGGCCCTCGTTGACGCTGGCCCAGGCTTGCATCAGATCCTGTTGAGGACCGACGTCACCGCGGTGAAGCTCGAGGGCAGAGACCCGGGGTCGCACATCGGAGAGTAGTTTCCAGAGCTTGGAAGTCTCGTCGTAACTGTGCGTATCGGCATCGGTGAGGAATACCACGGCGCGCGTGCCCTGCCGCTGCGCGAGCTCCTCCGTTGCCGTCAGCAAAGCGGCCTCGGCCTTGCTCGAACCATCCATGCGATCGTAGTCCTGCAAGGCCGTCTGCAAACGGTAGGGTTGGTCACTCCACTCCTCGAGCAGGAATCTTCCGCCCCGATCGCGGAACGGTAGGAGATTGACGTACTCTCTTCCCGGCTGCACGTCGGCAACGAACTGTGGTAACGCTTGGTACAAGGTTGGCTTGAACGGTGTCGTGCTGCCGCTGTTGTCCCACGACAACACGATCGAGCGCGGCGGCTCCTCGATGCGAACGTAGTAGCTGCTCCCTGGCTCGGCCGGAGAGTCGTATATCAAGGAGTTCGGCGTCGTTGTCACCGCTTCGTCGAGCGGCAGCGTCCGGCCGGTCTCGTCCTGTACGTGAACAGCCACCCGCAATGTCGGATCGCCATCGACTTCGAGTCGGACACGATTGTGGCCCGCAGGCACCTCGAGCCGGTACCAATCCAGGTCCTCGCCCACCATGACGCGGCCTTGATATCGATCACCGGGCTCGAGCCGTTGGGCGGTGACCGGAGTACCGTTGTCGTCGGCTTCGAACTTCGCCGAGCTCTTAGCCTCACCTCGACCTAGCGACTCGAAAATCGCTGCCTTGCCGTATTGCCCCCACTCTCCGAGGATTGAACGATATCGATCATCGCCCCGCTTCTCGAGAATGCGCAGGGTCTCCGCCAGATGCCAGTAGCTCGCTTCCGTCGGCTCACTGGTTGAGAAGCGCACGAAGCGGGCCCAGACCGGATCGGGAAGCTCCCAGACAGAGGTGCTGCCCGGGGTCGAGTCCAAATTCCAAGTACCCAATGGGCTCCACGGTCCCGCCGGGCTGTCATTGCTCACCGCCACCTGGACCTGGCTGAAATAGGGGTCCTTGTAACGCGTCGGCGACTGCACCCACTCCAGCGACACGAGTCGGGCACTCCTATCATGGTGGAATCCCACAACCCAGCGATTCGGATTGAGAGCGTCGAGACGCTGCCGAGGATGTTCGATCTCTGTGCTCAGGATCTCTCGAGTCATGGACTTCATGAGCAGTGGATCGGACCAGATGATGTGCCCACCGGTGGCGGGATCGGCAAGGTTGAATCTCTCCTCACCGAACGGGTGAGCTCCTGGACTCGCCACCACCTTCCACTCTCCGAGGGAGGCCCAGTCCTCGCTGCCGCTCTGGCGCGAGCGAATCTCCAATCGAGCGAAGCGCGCTTCGAACGGCCGCTCGAAAGCGAATGCCTGTTCGATCCCCAGCGGGCTGAGCTCGTCGGCCAGAACTTCCTCGAATTCGCGACCATCTTCGGACACAAGGATCGAAAAATGCCGCGCTTGGTCGGCCGTGCCGTATTCGTTGCGGGTATTCAGCAGCACGCCGGCAATCGGAACTGAGGTGTCGCCGGCAAGCCCTACGGTCTGGGTCAACGGCAGGCCCCGCGCGTACCAGCTTGTGTCGTTGGGAGTAAACCCATCATGCAGGAGTACCTGTCGAGTGGGCGAAATCTCGTCTTTAGCCAGCGGCCGAGCTCCGAGTCCGGTCCATGCCAGATTTAGCCCGCCGAGCATCGACTCGGGAAGAGGCCAACTCGTCTGCTCATTGACTGGAGCAGCACCGCATCGCGCGATCAGTCGTGTGGTTGCTGTCTTCTGTGAACCGTTGCCAGTCAATGCCTTGGCAGTGATCTGTACCGGTCGATCGGCCCAGGCATCGGGCGCCACCATCACATCGAGCGCTACGGTGCGCCGTTCGCCCGGTTGAAGGGTCAACGCAGTCTCCTTCAAGCGCGGCTCCCAGAAGTGATGGCTCGAGGCGACCTGTAGATCCACTTCCAACGGTTCGCTGGCCAGGCTCGTCACGCTGAGCAGCAACTCCAGTGTCTGACCCATATGCCAGTAGGCAGCGGCGAGATGCGGTCCGGGAGGCAGAGACAGATCGACGGCGAGCGGATCCGGTCTCGGCTGGGGTGTCGGACCGTCGGAGAATTCGAACCGCACACGGTACCGACCCACGTTATCGATCCGGACGAGCCATTGTGTGTCGGCTGTAAGCCTGGCATGGCCGGTGTTGTCTTCTCTGCTCCATTCCACGATGCCGGCACGCGAGTTCTCTCCTTCTCGGTAGATCGAGAGGGTCGAGGCCGGGTAGCGTTCATCGGGCGACTCCAGAATGTCAATTGTCAGGTCGGTGTCTCGCTCCAGGGGTGGCAGACGGTACCAATCGTCGTCGCCATAGAGCTGCCCGACGGTCCCCTCGATCGTAAGGTCGGACGGCAGCGGCCGGGCCTGCGCCGCCTGATCGTTGGGCTCGAGGTCCGTGGGCAGATCGAAGGGGTCCAATCGCGCCAGACGAATCCCGTAGGGTGTGTCGCTGCTACCCTTCTCGGCCTTGACCTCGACCAGGTAATCACCCGGCGGAAGAAGGCCTTCATAGACGAACTCGGCACCTGGCTCCGTCGCCGAGTGGCGGAAGATCTGCTGCCCTGGCCGATTGCGGCTCAGCTCGGACAGGGTGAGTCGAGGGGTGAGCTCGCCATGGGGTGACAGGGCCAGCTCGATGTGATCCGGAGCGCTGAGGGAGAAGTGGTAGTAGTCGCGGTCGTCGGCCTCGAGGATCAGTCCGGTACGCGGCACCCCGAATCGGAGCAGGTGTGCGCGGCTGGCGTCGTCATTCGGCTCCCGCTCGCCATAGGGATCTGGCGGACCCATGGGCACCGCGCGTAGGGTGTAGTCGCCGACTCCCTCATAGCTCTCTACCATCAACCAGTGCTGTCCGGGGAGAAGAAAGAGATTGCTGATGAGAAAGGGCCCGGAGTCGCCTTGCCGGTTGCCATATTTGAGTCTCTCGACAGCGGAGGAGTAGGCGAGGCGGTAAACAGTGTCTCCTGTCGCTTCGATCCACCAGAGCTGCGGCTCGCCTTCGATAGTGAAGCTGTACCAATCGAAATCCCTTCCGTCGAGTCGCCCTCGCGCCACGAAATGGGCCCCGCTTCGGCCCAGAGGCTTCGCCTCTTTCAGCTCATTGTTGGGCTCGCTCTCGGCAGGTGCATCGGAGAAGTCGGACGGCGGAACAGCCACCGGCTCGAGCTCTTCGGGAGGCGCAATCTGCTCCTCGGGTGCGGCTCGGTCGAACGTCAGATTCTCCGCTTCGACGGTGACAACACGTTCACTCGAGACAGCCCGTTCGCCGGGCACTGCTGGTTCGCGAGCCTTCTCGTCCTTACATCCCTGACACGAGCCCAGTGTCAGCAGCAGGCCGACCACGACGGGAATCACCGCTACCCTGGAATGCATGCTCTCCTCCTTGCGGCCGTGCCGCAATGACAGGCGTCGACTACGGCCTCAGCGCGATCGTTCCGTCGCTGCGAAAGCCCCGCACGCGAAGTGCCGAGGGAACGTCTGCCGTAGTAAAGGCCAGCTCGAAGCGAACCGAAACACCGGGCGGCAGGATAAACGGTTCGGGAGGTGGGTGGGGCAGCGCAGCCGTGGCCGAGCTATCGGGTTTCACGTCGAGCTCACCAGCACGGAGTAGGAACTGGGCCGAAGTTTGTACCTCGACGCCCTGATTTTCGAGCAATGACTGGAGGCCTAGGTCCACGATCACCCGATCCCCGCTGACCCGACTACCGAAGAGCAGGACTTCCATGACCTCGCCATCGACATGCCGATCCTTTCGAGAGGGCAGGTGCGGCGGACGGCCGGCGAGCTGCAGGTTCACTACCTCGTTCTGAATGCGAATTCCCAGAGCCAGATTCTCAGCTCTCTCGTCGACCAGAAAGGCCACCTCCTGCAAAAGGAGGAGCTGTGGTGGAAAGCGGATCAACCTGCCGGAAGGACCGGCGAGCGGCTCGCCGTAAGCGAAATACCCGCCATCGAAGGTGACCCACAGATAACGCGTCGGATCCACCTCCACGATGTTTCCCATGCCGCCAGTTGCGGAACGGCTCCTGCCCACCAGCTCGACCACAGCAAACTGCCGGCCCGATGGAGCGAGTCGCTCCCCGTTCTTGTCCTGCAGATCGACCGCGAGCGCCGCGACCTCCAGTTGCGAGGTGACGACTTTGCCCAGGGAATCCTTCGGTAGCTGGCCGGCGCCGATCGCTCGCTTCACCTCGCCGCGGATCGGCGCCGTCACGTGGCCGTTGGCAAAGTCGAGAAGCTGCAGGGCCAGATTTGTGGACTGGCGCGGTACGACCGCTGCAAGCCGAAACTCCTCGACCACACCCTGTTTCTCGATCAACAGCCCGGAGTGGGAATCGGCCAGGTTGTCAACGCCGGACCCGGGTTCGAAGAGCGGATAGGCAATGCCGTCCGCGAGGATGAAGAAGTGGTCCGCCAAGCGGGGGACCTTGTAGGCGACATCGACCTCGACCATCTCCTCTTTCCCACCACCACCTCCCCGCAGGAGACCACCCGAGCCCAGCGTGCGATCCTGCTTGCCTTCGAGTCGTGAGCGCTCCACCTCCTGTTTCGGGTGAACGTTGACGGCCTTCGCTTCGATCACCAGCAGAGCCTTGTCATCGGCAAGAGCCTGGCCCTCGATCTCCAGGCGCATCTCGCTTGAGACGACCTGCAGCTCGACAGCTGAGTTGCTCGCTGCGGCCTCCCTACCGGAACCTTCAGTCTCGCTGACCTGGTCTCGATCGTCACTGACGACCGGCAGCTCATCGGCCAGCGGTACCACCATCACGGGGCTCGGACGTGGGTACTCCTCGACGTCCCCGACGAAGTACTCGCCCTCGGGAACTTCAGCCTCGCGGATCGAGGCCTGCTCATGGCCACCGCAGGAGAGGACGACCAGAAGCGTTCCAAGCGATAGCAGGCTCCCCGTCGGAAGATCCAGGCGTCCGGGTGCGAAGATCCCCATCTCTCAATCCTCCGACTTGCAGACGATGGTGATGTCTTCTCCGGCCCAGATCTTGCCGCTTGCTCCGGCGGAATCGCCCTTGAGACCGGCCAGGATCATGCCGGAGGCACAATTGAATCCATCCAGGAAACTGCTGCAGAAATCGGCGCCGACCGAAGCTTTCGCCAGGTCTTTGCTCTTCTTCCACTCCCAACACCCTTGAGTGATCTTGATTCCGGCCGACAGGTTGTACTCGAGCTTCGGACAGAAGCCGCAGGCGATGGCCGTGGCCAGCTTCTTGAGGTGCTCCTCGACCTCCTTCAGCAGTTCGGCGGTGATCTCGCCGTACCTGAGGATCTTCTCGGCCAGAAGCCACAGAGTCTCTTCGGCCCCCTTGATCAGTCCCAAGGCGAAGGCGGTGTCCTCGTTCAGACCGATTTCCTTGAGAGAGATTGAGTACTCGACAACCGCCTGGTGCTGCCCCGAATCCAACGCTCCCACCGTCACACCGGTCTCGGGGTTTCGCTGCCACCAGCCCCAGATCTTTCGTCCCTCAATCGTCAGTGGCACCGAGGGCAGAATGATCTCGAGCCCTTCCGCCAGCGCCTCGCGGATCAGCAGATCCGCCCTCTTCGAGAGGTCGACGATATCGCTCAGAGCTGACGTGTCGGCGGCTGTAACCGTCACCAGGGAGCCGCCCTTCTGGTAGGCGTTCTCCACCAGCTCGACCGTACTCACGACGCGGGCATCGGGTGTCAACCGCGCCAGTACGCCGGCTTCGAGCGTCGATTCCTGGAGGCCGAAGGCCAGCTGGAACTGTTGGGCGGCTCCCGAGGGCACACCGGGAAAGGGGTGAGTGGCCAGCTCATCGAGCCTCAGGTCGAGACTCACTTCGTTGGTGAATTCACCAGGCTGATCGCCAGAGGAGGTCTCGAATGAGGTGATCAGGATCCTTGGCAGAGCCCGTGCCAGGTTGACCCCGTTGTTGTATGCGACCTTCGCCGCCAGCAGGTCCGATTCGTGCGCGAAGATGAGATTGGTCAGAAAGCCCTCGACACCGGCTACCCTGCTATCGATCTGGCTGGCTTCCTGCAGAGCTGCGCCGGCCTCCTCTGTATCGCTGTTGGTGGTGAGCCGGTCGAGCTGTTCACGCCACCGCTCGGGATCGAGATCGGTCGTCAACACCTCCCTCTGCTGCTCCACGAACTGCCGGGGAAATGATCCCGCGACCAGCGTGATGGCGTAATGCCGAAGCCCCGGAGGCAGAGTCGGGGTCGAGGAATCGCCAGCATTGAGGTAAAGGTAGCGGCGGATCCGTTTGGCCTCGACATCGGGCAACTGCAGCTCGAAGTCGATCCACTCTCGTCGAGGGAACGAACCCCTCTTGTCGAAGACGACTTCCAACGGTGTGAAACCAATCGCCTCGTCGCCGACTCGGATCACCGGTCGGTAGCGTCGTCCAATGACCTCACGGGTCGCTTCGTCATTCTCTTCCTCGCTACGGCCTCCACCCGTCAAGCCACCGCCGAAGACGTCCAGGGGCGAGCCTCGTTCCTGCTCATCTTCGGTCGGGGTCAGGCTGGGAAGTCCCCGGATGGTCAGTGTGATCGGCCGCTGGGCCAGCTCCACCAGAGTGCCCTCGATCTTCCCCAGCTCCGTGATACTTCCATCCACGGTTTCGGCGTTGAGGGTGATTCTGAGCGACTGGAAGAGTTCCTCTGGCAGCTCTTCGAAACGCTTTGCCGCCTGAGCGTAGCTCTCTCCGACCTCCGCCCGAGGAAAGGATGGGTCGAGCGGCAGCCAAGTTCCTCCTTGATCGACCTCGAGCCAGAGATGGGATTTCACCATCTGCCGCAGCTCGTCGTCTGCAGCCGGCGAGTAGGGTTGATGCTCCTCCGCGAGCTGCATCGTCGGCAAATGCGGAGGGTACATACCGCGCACCAGGGCGCTGAGGTTCGCCTCGGCGAGGGTGCCGGTGACAAAGCGGACGCGATAGCCCTGTTCCCGGAGGATCTCGCTCAGCAGCAGCGATTGGTCGACGGCGTTGCCGCTCTGGGCGAGCGCCGTCAACAGAGCCCCCCGCTGAGCGCCGCGATAGGGCTCGTAGCGAACTTCTCGGGCGACGCAGAGAAAGGTCTCCTCGAGGCTCGGACCACGGCAGCGATCGAGCCAGTCCTCGCCGGGATCCGCTCGAGAAGAATCCTCGACGACAACCTGGGGCGCGATCTCACGTTCTACAGATACAACGCGTGGAGCCGGCTCGGCGGTAGGCAGGAACGCGACGAGATTTCGCAGCCCCTGATGGTTCATCTCCAGGCTGACGAGGAGGAAAACCAGGGTGAGGGGCACCAGGGTCATCACTGCGAGGGATCGCTGGCGCCCCTCGCCGCTGCGAAGCGTCGTGAAGAGCAGGACGAGAAGGATGATCCAGGCAGCCAGCAGCAGCAGATCGGTGCCTAGGAAAACACCCTGCAGCCAGTACGGCATGGGCCAGAGACCCTTTACTGCGCTGGCAAACGGTTGTCTCTTCGCCAGAGCCAGGATCACCGGCAGCCAGGCATAGACCGCCAGTGCGACGACAAGGACCTTGGCCCAGAGCGGTAAACGGGGAAGTCGGATCAGCCATCCAGCGGCGAGTCCGGTGGCGAGGAGAAAGAGTCCGGCGATGAGGGTGTCGAATGGCAGGCCCAGGATGCCCAAACCGCCACTGTCGCTGCCGTAAAGATACGTCGATATCAGCAGCAGCACCGCCCATGAAAGCACGGCAATGGTCAGGGGTGCAGGGCGCCAGATGCGGGCGAGCAGCAATGACAGCGCGACAGCGCCACCGACGGCCAGAGTGAGCCAGAGCCGACCCGGCCAGTCGACAAACCACGACTGGATTGCAACGGCAATGAGAAAGATGAATAACAGGACAGCGGTCGCCAGTACAGCGAGGCGAATCCGATTCTCGGGCTGGCGCCACGAATCCTGCCAACCGGCCGGCATGAAATCCCCCTGACGCCCCTATTGGCGAGGCCTTGTCGAAGCCAATACCATCGTACACCCCGACCGGGGCGCAGGCAAACCGCATTTGGCCCATCCAAGTTCTAGTCCGCATCCAGCGCGTCTCGGCCGCATGACAAATGTCATCCGAGATCGATGACGTTCCTCTCTGACCCGAGGGTTGCCCGACAGCCAGAATGTCTCCACAAAGGAGGCATTCGATGGCAGAGAACCAACGAGAAGTCATTGCCGAGCTCGAAGACGTCTGGAAGTCCTACGGCGATCTGATGGCCCTGTGCGGTCTCGACCTGGAGATCCGTGCCGGTGAGGTTCTGTCGATTCTGGGACCGAACGGCGCCGGCAAGACGACGACGGTCAACTTGCTTCTGGGCCTGGCCAAACCACTCCAGGGCAGCGTTCGCGTATTCGGGTGCGCCGCGGACCACCCCAAGAGTCGTGCACGTGTCGGGGCCATGCTGCAGATCTCCGCGGTGCCGCAAACCCTGAGAGTGGCCGAGCTGGTCGAGCTCTTCTCAAGCTACTACCCGAACCCATTAGCTGCCAAGGAAACTCTGCGAATTGCCGGGCTCCAGGAGCTCGAGAGGCGTCCGTTCGGTGAGCTCTCGGGAGGCCAGCGCCAACGGGTGCTGTTCGCGCTGTCGATTTGCGGTGACCCCGAGCTTCTCTATCTGGACGAGCCCACTACCGGTCTCGATGTCGAGGCCCGCCGCGGTCTGTGGCAGCAGATTCGCACCTTCGTCGAGCGCGGTCGCAGCGTCGTCCTGACCACCCACTACCTGGAGGAAGCCGACGCTCTGGCTGATCGGATCGTACTGCTCAATGAGGGGCGCTCCATCGCCGAGGGATCGCCGACGATGATCAAGGCCCGGGTCACGGGTCGCCGCATTCGCTGCCGAACTCGCCTGCATACGTCGGAGATCGATGGAATTCCAGGCGTCAAGAGCGTCAGTTCCGAAGACGGCCTGGTCGAGATCCTCACTTCGAGGGCCGAGCCCGTTGTTCGTGAGCTCCTGATGCGCGACAGCGACCTCTCCGATCTCGAGGTTATTGGCGCGGCCCTCGACGACGCGTTTCTCGCCCTCACCACCAAGAAGGAGGCAGCATGAACACTACAGCCCAAGCGGTTTCACAACCCCGCTCCCTCACCAGGATCTTCGCGCTCGAAGCCAAGTACGAACTGCTGAAGCTCCTGCGGATGCCGGCCTACGCAATCCCCACGGTGCTGTTCCCGCTGCTCTTCTATGTTCTCTTCGGACTCGTCTTCGGCAGTGGACGAATGGCTGGACCGGTGAACATGCCGACCTATCTCCTCGCCACCTATGGCACCTTCGGAGTGATAGGGGCCTCGCTCTTTGGCTTCGGCGTCGGTGTCGCAATCGAGCGCGGCCAAGGATGGATGCTGCTCAAGCGGGCCACTCCCATGCCACCATTGGCCTACTTCACGGCCAAGATCTTCATGGCCCTGACGTTCAGCCTGATCGTCGTTTTGGGGCTCTTTGGCCTCGGGGCGCTTTTCGGTGACGTCGCGATGCCGACCGTGACTTGGGTATCGCTAGCCGCCGTGCTCATTGCCGGCGCTCTGCCGTTCTGTGCCTTCGGCCTCGCTCTGGGCTACTTCTGCGGGCCCAATTCTGCACCGGCGATCGTCAATCTGTTGTACCTACCACTGGCGTTCCTGTCGGGTCTCTGGATCCCGGTGCAGGCGCTGCCCTCGCTCCTTCAGAGGCTTGCGCCAGCGCTGCCGCCCTATCACTTCAGCCAGTTGGCGCTCGCCCAGGTCGGTGCCAGCACCGGCCCGGCTGCCTGGATCAGTGTTCTCTACCTGGCTCTCTTCACCGCTCTGTCGCTCGGCCTCGCCCTGGTCGGCTATCGCCGTGACGAAGGCAAGACCTACGGCTAAGCGGATCTGGTTCACCAACCTGTGAGCTACACTGAGGAGGCACCATGCGCCTGATTCAGAAAGAGGCCGAGCTGGGGTGGACTCCCTACGCCTGGTTGGTCTATTTAGGCATCTTCTGGTTGGGCGGCCTGATTGGCCACCCGACGCCCAGGGACTGGATCCTCACAGCTGTCGGCACCGCCATCTTTCTTCCGCTCTATTTCTGGGGCTACTGGTTACCCGGAAGAAAGGCCTTGATTGCTGTCGCCGCGATCACTCTGCTGGGTATCGTCTACGCGCCCCTCAACTGGGGCGCCAGTGTCTTTTTCGTCTACGCTTCCGGCTATCTGGGCTCCACCGGCTCGGCGGCCTTCGCATCTCGGCTGCTGCTCGTGCTGGCGGCGCTACCGCCACTCGAAGCCTGGCTGGTCGATCTGCCACCCTACTTCTGGGTCCCCGGCATGGTCTTCAGCCTGCTCGTGGGTGGCACCAACATCCACTACGCCGGCGTAAGGCGCTCGCAGGCCGCTCTTCGACGCACCCAAGACGAGGTCGAACGACTCGCCAAGCTGGCCGAGCGCGAGAGAATTGCCCGAGATCTACACGATCTACTCGGGCACACCTTGACCGTGATCACCCGAAAAGCAGAGCTGGCGCGTCGGCTCGCCGAGAAGGACCCCGCTCGAGCGGCCCTGGAGATCGGCGAGGTCGAGCAGGTCGCCCGCGAGGCTCTCAAGGAGGTCCGCAGCGCGGTCAGCGGTTTCCGGCAGACCGACTTCTCCACAGAGCTGGCGCAGGCCCGCGTAGCGCTGCAATCGGCCTTGATCCACTTCCAATCCGAGGTCGACGCGGTCGACATCGACCCGGCAACCGAGCAGGTGCTGGCCTTGGCGCTCCGGGAAGCAACGACCAATGTGCTTCGCCATTCCCACGCGGACTCGTGCCGGGTGCGGCTGGAGAACCTCTCCGACCGGGTCCGGCTGACCGTGAACGACAACGGCAAGGGAGCTCCAGGCAAAGACAGCCAGACCAGAGGCGGCATGGGCCTGACCGGGATGCAGGAGCGAGTAACCGCCATCGGAGGCGATTTCAACGTCGACGGTCGGGGCGGGACCTCGATCACGGTCACACTGCCTGTCTTGCAGCCCTCGGAGAACACGACTCGCGTAGGCCAGCCATCGCGAGGCAAGCCGCTGCTGGGTTCATGTGGCCCCGAGCCCTCGGGAGCCAAGGGATGATCCGGGTCGTCATCGCCGAAGACCAGGGCCTGGTGCTGGGCGCCCTGGCAGCGCTGCTCGACATGGAAGACGACATCGAGGTCGCGGCCACGGCGACCGATGGCCAGGATGCGTTGGAGAAGATCCTCGAGATCGAGCCCGATGTCGTCCTGACCGACATCGAGATGCCCGGGATGACGGGCCTCGAGTTACTTCAAGCCCTCAAAGAAGAGAAATTCGCAGGCCGGGTGATCATCGTCACCACCTTCGGCCGCAGCGGGTATCTGCGCCGCGCCCTCGAGGGAGGCGCAGCCGGCTATCTGCTCAAGGACGCCCCAGCCGACGAGCTGGCCGAAGCCGTGCGCCGGGTTCACCAGGGGCTGCGAGCGGTGGACCCAGAGCTGGCCGCTCAGGCCTGGGGCGAGCCCGATCCCCTGACCGACCGCGAGCGCCAGGTGCTGAAGCTGGCCGGGGAAGGACTGCCCAACTCCAAGATCGCCGAAGAGCTTCACCTCTCCGAGGGAACTGTGCGCAACTACCTGTCCGAGGCCATCGGCAAGCTGGGTGCTGCCAACCGCACAGAAGCCGCCCGGCTCGCCCGAAGACAGGGCTGGCTCTAGTGCGACCCTCATTCCAGGTGTTGGGGTGCAGGTACAGACGACGGCTTCGTACCGCGAGCGTGACCGCGATCCTGCTCACCAGCGCTGTAGCGGCGATGGCTGACGATACAAGTGCGGCAGACGCGTTTACTGACAGCCCCATCTCAACCGACCGCCCGACAGCCAGCGCTTCTCCCGGTTTGGTACCCCGGCGGACGCTGCAGTTCGAGGCAGGGTACACATTCAGCCGGCTCGAGGCCAACGGGGAACGGAGTGATTCCCAGCAAGCGCCCAACTTCCTCACCCGCTATGGGATCAACGAGCGAGTCGAGGCTCGGCTGTACTTGACGGGGTGGACTGACCTACAACCTCGGCCCCAGCATCGTGAGATCGAAGAACGACCACGGAACACGCACGGACGTGGACCTCAACTATGCGGTGGCTCTGAGCGGAGCGACCAGTAGGCCAATCAGCCTCTTCGGCGAATTCTATGGGGCCTTCATTCTCGCAGGGGATCGTTCCGATCGCCACAGCTTTCAGACGGGAGCCACTGTGTTGTTGACACAGAACTTCCAGATCGACTTCCGGGTCGGGCTGGGACTGGTCGACAACGAGCCCGACTGGCTGGCCGGAGCGGGTCTCGCTTTCCGGCTGCCGATTTGAGAGAGCCGAGTCAAAGCCCGCCCGCGCCAAGTACCCACGTCGAACACCCGCTCTAATGCAAGAAAACCTCAGTCTGAAGGAAAGGGGTCTCGATGACCAGGGTTGCGCTGTCATCATCGTCGAACTCCAGGGTCCATGTTTCGGGGATAGCCCACGCCGACAGCACCATGAGGACCAGGGTTCGATCATCCTGCCAGCGGCCCTTCGCCGAGAACGGCACCTTGCCGACTTCGTCATGGTCGACGATGACCGTTCGAAAGCGGCCATCCAAGCCGATGGCCATCTGGAGCTCCCTTTCTTCTTCCAGCACGTCATCCCTTCGGAAGACGATATCCATGCCCCAATCGGCGTCCACTCCCGTTCCGGAGTACACGATCTTCATGCGGGCTTCGTTGCCCTGGGGAAATGTGATCGAAAGTTGCTCGATCCCGAGCACGTTCTCCTCGTCTCTCACCTCGAAGGTCGAACCCGAAACCGCTCCGGCAAGCTCCGGAAGCTCTTCCGCCGCCTCTTTGGCGCCCTCTCTTCCCGCCGCCAATCGATCGAGTGTCTGGGCCAAGTCCGGATTGGGCGGTAGCCGGGAGGTCGACGTTGCAGCCGGAATCACAGCCTCCTCGAGGAACCTGTAGGGGATGGCCATCTCTCTCCCGGTGAGACCACCTGTGAAGACGACCACCAGGTCCAACTCTGGAACGACAAAGAGGAAGTTCCCACCCAGCCCCTCGGCACTGTGTACCTTGTGACCCGCGAAGTACTTCGTGTACCACTGATATCCGTACTCCTCCTCCATGAACTCTACGTCTGTCTTGATGTACTGCTGCATCGACGCCTCGACCCAGTCTGCAGGGAGAATCTGCTGTCCTTCCCAACGCCCCTCGTTGAGCATGAGGAAGCCCACCTTCGCCATCTCTCGCGGGCGAAGAAACAGCTCTGATCCCCCATTGTTGATTCCCTGGTATGCCGACCACCCGGCATCGTGGATACCGAGCGGCTGAAACAGTCTCGCGTTGGCATACTCCAGAGCGGTCTCGCCGGTGACCTCCTGGACAATGGCCGTCAGTAGATGAGAGGCGCCGCTGTTGTAGTTGAAGTGAGTTCCCGGCTCTTGGACGATCGGCTTGTCGAGGATGTAGCGGACCCCATCGGATGATGCCAGAAGTCGCGAAAAATCCCCCTCTGCCCTGATTCCATAGGGCCAGTCCTGCCACTCGAAACCATCGGTCATCGTCAACAGATCCTCGAGTGCGAGCTGCCGCTTCCAGTCATCGAGGTTCTCGATCTCCTCACCTTTCATGGGAAGCAGATCTAGAACTTTCACCTTCTCGTCGAGGATGAGTCCGTCCTCGATCGCGAGTCCAGCCAGGAGCGCACTGATGCCCTTGGTTGCCGAATAGATGATGTGGCGATGCTCCGCCGTGTAGGGAGGAAAGTAGGCCTCCATCACCAGATAGCCGTTCCGCACGACGATCATGCCGTCGATTCGCAGATCCTGTTCCTGGATCTCCTGCAGCATCGCGAGCAAGGGTCGTGAGTCGATCCCTTGTTCCTCGGGGGTCGACGATCGCCATCCCTCGACCGGTGCGGTGAGCTCTCCTCCCCTATGGCCACATCCGACCAGAAGCAGGACAACCACGAGAAGTGCAAACGGCTTCGCCTTCCTGATCGCTCCCCTAGCGGCTGATGCATGGGATCTTCGAATTCGCATGGCTGACGCGACGATTGCTTCAAGCACCTCGAGCTGGCGGCCAAACGCCGAGAGCCAGGCGAAGATCCACGAGCTGTCCGGTGTGATAGCCGTTGTGATCGAGAAGAATCAGCGCTGCCCGCAGCGTGTGGTGGTGGCTCTTCTCTGCCGAGGGCACCATGGTGTAGAGGTCGTGCTCATGATCCTCCACGATCGCCGCCATGGCCTCGGTGGCCCCGAGCAGTTGACTGACACTCTCGTGCCAAGCCTCCTCGGTGGGTGGCTCTGTCGTCTCCGGCCAGTAGCCGTCCGGCCATCCGAGCTTCTCGTAGTCGGCGTCGCGGCAATAGGAGACGAGATCCTCTGCGGCGAGCCGTAGATGCTCGACGAGCTCCCAAGCGGTGTGCCGGAAGCCCTCCACCTGGCGCCCTGCGAGCCCGGCGGGAAAGTTGTCCACCGCTCGGGTCAGGCCAGTGTGACTCTGGCTCTGCCGGAGCAGCTTGGAAAGGGTCCCGCGTAGCTCGTCTTCACTCATGAAGCAAGGTTACCGCGAGGGAAGTGGGACAGCCACCTCTCCGCGTATTGCTGCCAACAACTCGAAGTCCTCCGGAAACGGGAAGTCGCTTTCCAGCACAGCAAAGTCGCGTGTATGCTTCACTTGTATCACCGTCGTAGGTGAGGGTCGGGGCTACCGACGGGCTGCACCGCACGATGGGCCGGACCCTCGAGGGGTCAAGCATTCATGTGGCTCGAAGTGCCGGTCAGGTTAGTACCCGCCCTCCTTCCGCTGGCAGGGTGGCTACTCCTTTTCACGATTGCTCGAGCTCATGGCCGAGAATGGCGAGACGCCTTCATCCTGAGCCTGGTTGGCTGGGGGGTGTGGGTCTGGATTGCCGCCGAAGTCCAGAGCCTTACTGTCGGGCTGAATCCGACTGCCACTCTCTCGTTCTGGCTGGGGACCACGGGGTTGCTGCTCGCTGTGGCCTTGTGGACTCACCGTCGCAGAAGGGATGACAGGGTTGAAAAGTCGCCCACACCTCTTCTCCCTCGTGATCGAGCTTCCTTCCTGCTCTTGATCGCTATCGCGACTGCCTCGCTGATCGTTGGCCTGATCGCAGCGGTCTGTCCCGTCATGTCCTGGGACGCGCTTGCCTATCACCTGCCGCGGATCTTCTATTGGGTTCAATACGACAGTATCGCGCATTTCCCCGCCGCCAATCATCGCCAACTGTTCATGGGCCCCTGGCCGGCATTTGCCCAGCTGCAGCACTACCTGCTGGCCGGCTCTGACCGACTGGCAAACCTACTCCAGTGGCTGGCCATGGTGGCTTCGGTGATCACGGTCTCTGCTATCGCACGAGACCTTGGGGCAGGGCGACGCGCCCAAGTTGTTGCCAGTGCCCTCGCCATATCCATCCCGATGGGCATCCTTCAGGGCTCGACCGCTTTGACGGACTATGTCGTCACCTGCTGGCTTGCCGTCTTTGTCTACTTCGTGGTCCGGCGACTCGGCGCGGGTCATTTCGACTCCCTGGATCGACTCACCATGGGTGCCGCCCTGGGCCTGGCTGTGGCCAGCAAAGCCACGGCCATTCCCTTAGCCACTCCCTTTCTGGTTGTCTATGCGACTGTCGAGCTTCGCCACAACCTCACGACGCCTGCTGCCTGGTGGCGAGTTGTCGCCGTTGGTAGCATGGCACTGGTCCTGAATCTCCCCCATATTGTCCGTAACCACGAGGTCTTCGGCCACCCGATCGCACCTCTGACTCATCGCCAACTGGTCGGTAACGAGTCTTTCCATCCCCGGTATCTCATCTCCAACCTGGCCCGCCATGGATTCGCCCACCTCGGAACCTGGAACGAAGATCATGCCAGGCCTCTCATGGCACTTTCGGACCGCTTGCATGATGGGTTGGGTATCGAAGACGGAGATCAGGTCAATAGTCACAACGGGCAGGCGCTCTGGATCCCTCCGCTTTCCATGTCAGAAAGCACGGCTGGCAACGCATTCCATCTGCTGCTGTACCTGATTTGCGCTGTCTTGCTTGGTCTGAGAATCCTACGACATGACGAGCGGCGGCTGGTTGTCTACGGCCTCTGCTTGGTGTCAGGCGCCGTGCTGTTCGTCCTGTTGGTCAAGTATCAGCACTCGATCTCGCGACTTCACCTGCCGCTGTTCGTCCTGGCATGCCCCTGGGCCGCAACAACACTGGAGAGGGCTCTGTCCCCTCGTATCGCGTTGATCACGGGCTGGTTGCTCTTGGTCGCTGCCCTGCCATATCTTGTCCGTTCGGAATCTCGTCCCCTGATCGGCCCTGACAACATCTGGCGAACGCCACGCAAACAGCTGCAGTACTGGTGGGAAGGGTCCTACGAGCCCGTCGTCAACTCGATCGCCAAGCGAGTCAGCAAGCGAAACGTCGCCACGCTGGGGTTGATCAACAACGGCGATATGCTCGAGTACTACTTGTGGCATGCGCTTCGCACGCGGTGTGAGACCCCGCCTCGAATCGAGAACGTCTCGCCCGAGGGTGTCGGCGGCAATGATCTCGCCTTGACCTCCAACCTCACTTCCGCACCGCTCTTTGCCATTCGATTTGCCAAGACACCACCACCAAGCGAGTTCCGTTTTCTCGACCGCGAGTACCAAAAGGTCCATTCCTCGAAGTTTGTGGCACTATCCATCTACAGAAGAGAAAGAACCCAGTGACACCAGGAGCTCAATCGCGGCGGTGGGGTTGCAGGCGAGCTTCTGGATCATCCGGATAGAAGAACCAGGCACGCCTGTCCTTGAAGAACTCCAGGAGCTCGCGGTTTCTGGCAGGCCGCAGCGCTCGGGCCCAGACGACCTTCGCCCCGTCGATGTCAGCCTCGTTGTAAACCCACTCGTCGTGCAGTCGATGGCGGACTCCGTAGTGAACGATGATGAGGTGCCAGTCATCGTCAGCCTCGAGGTCCTCGAGGATCTGCGCCCGGCGAGTCTCGAAGTGGGAGGGCTCAGACCAACTCCAGAGCTCTTGCGGGTTCGTCAGGCCGTAGATCAGACTGCCGAGGCAGTAGAGAGGCAAGGCCGCAAGGAGATGGCGCCCGACGCCATTCCAGCGTCGCGACTCAAAAGCCGAGCGAGCTCCCTGGGCGACCAGGAAGAACACCAATGAAGCCACGGGCGCTGAGTAGTGGGGCATCGACCACGTTGTAACCGAGGTCGCTCCCAGAAACAGCGCCGACACCAAAATCGCAAACAGCACCCAGGGATCTCCCCTGGAGAGTGGCAGAAAGAGAAGAGCCAGCCCCAGTGCAACGCCCAAGTACAGCTTCCACAGACTTGCAAACGCGCCGAGCTTCTGTTCGCGCCACCCACGCAACGAGCGCTGCGTCTGATAGGACCCCTTCTCGAACTGCTTGTGAAACTTTGCAAGCTCTGCATGACGATAGCGCGGCTGGGGTCTTGGTGGGAGGAACAGAAAGTAGGGGACCGTCATGTAGGTTTCGGCGTACAGCCGGTGGGGCATCTTCATCGGGTCTCCGGTAACGGCTCGGTTGTAGGACCCCATCCAAAGTGCGGTACCCACCATCGCGAGGCAAACAGGAACCACAATTCGAAGTACGCTGCCCCACTGCCTGTTCAGAGTCCGGAAACCCACGAATCCAATAACGAGAATGGCGCAGGGAACGGCGATCACAAAGCCTTCGAACGGACGACTGTTCGCCAGGATCGCCAGCCCCGAGGCCATGGCCAGAGAAGATGCGATGCGAGGTCGGTCGAGGGTTCTCCGCAGGCCTCCAAAGAGCAGCGCGCCACCCAGCGCGGCTACCCAACCGCCGAAATAGCTCTGGCTCCAGTAGCCAGCGACACCGATTCGAAGCACCGCCAGGAGGCTTCCGAAAAGAGCCCAGCGGGGAGGTAACCAGGCCATCAGCATCCAGCAGATCGCCCCACATCCTAGTGCAGCACTCAACCAGACACCGACGATCGGATGACCTCCGAGAAGTTCTCCGACCGCCATGATGAGACCCTGCGCTGGCGGATACCTCGAGGCATAGGTCGGTTGCTGAAGGATGTGCATACTTTCGAAGTGCCGCCACATGGGGTGGCTGGGGTTGCTCAGTCTGCCTTCGAGGAAGGTGTCTGCGCCGAGCAGGTAGCTGAACTCGTCGTGAACTCCAGGTTGGGGGAACTCCCACAGAAGGGTGACGGCAGCACTGCCGACAAAGGCCAGCGCCGCGACGATCAGGCAGCTGCGAGTCGGACTCGCCGCTGTTCGATCAAGCAGGGACAACGGGGCTCGCCACAGAGAGGGTTCCAGCCTCCAGACCCATAGGGAGAAAGCGAGCGCACCGAGGAGCAGGGCAGCGTCTGCGAGCGGATGGAAGAGGACCCACATTTCGGGCACCCTCGCCTTGCTAGGGCGAAAAGGCGATGGGGGCAGCCAGGATTGGGTCTGGAATGCCGAAGGCGTCAACGAGCGGCACTGCCTGAAGTCGGACCTCAAGACAGAGCTTGCTGACCAGTTTTCGGATCGCCTTCGCCTTGGCGCTCTCGAGGTATCCGTGCTCCAGAAACCAGCCCCTGTCGGACTCGATGCGGTGAAGTGCATAGAGATCGCAGAGGGTGCTGAGCATCACGTTCAACGCGGGCCCGTCGCAGCGGTCGACACCCGCAGCAAATCGCTCCAGGACCACCCTTTCGGTGTGGGCCTTGGCTAAAGCGACGACATGGTCCTGGACCTCGACCAGCGCGGCGAAGGTATCCATGCCGGCGTCTAGGCGCTTCTTCATCCGGCGCGTCAGGGACGTCAGTAAGTGCTGTTCCCTCCACTCGAGAGCAGCCAGCTGGAAATCCCGGTCCAGCAAGTGCTCTTCGTCGGTTCTGCGGGTCGCCACGGGGTTGAGCTCGGCGACGGCGGTGGCCGCTTGACCGGCAAGGTACCTGGCCAGCCCGAAGACGTTCATCTCCCCGAACTGCCTGGCATAGCCGGTGAGCAGACTCTTGGCCTGGAGCTGCAACAGCACAGTGTTGTCGCCCTCGAAGGTCGTGAAGACATCGCTGTCGGACTTGAGCGCGGCGAAGCGGTTGACGGCCAGATACCCCTGCCCACCGCAGGTCTCACGGCAGGTCTGGATGGTGTCCGTCGCGTGCCAGGTGGAATAGGCCTTCAATCCGGCAGCCAGGGACTCCACCTCCCGGCGATTGTCGGCCATAGAGCCGACGTACTCGGCTGCCAGATGCGATAGAGCGAAGTCGAGAGCGTAGGTCGTCGCCAATCGGGGCATCAGGCGCCGCTGGTGGGTGCGGTAGTCCAGGAGCACTGTCTCCGCCGCACCCTCCGGACCGAACTGCCGGCGCCGAGCACCGTAACGGACCGCTATCGCCAGTGCCGATTTGGAAGTGCTCAGGCCCGCAAGTGCCACGCTGACCCGGCCACCGACGAGAGTTCCAAGCATTACGAAGAAGCGCTTGGTCGGGCTCGAGATCGGACTGCTGTAGCTCCCGTCGGCAGCCACCTGAGCGAAGCGATCGAGCAGATTCTGACGCGGTATCCGGACCTGGTCGAACCAGAGCCGACCGTTATCGATCCCATTGAGACCGAGCTTCTCACCACAATCCTCGACACCGACCCCGGCGCACACCCTCCCGTCCTGTTCACGGATCGGCACAAGGAAGGCGTGGACCCCGTGGTGCTCCGCACCGATTTCGAGCTGGGCGAAAACGGTGGCCAGGCGCCCATGCAGAGCGGCGTTACCGATGTAGTCCTTGCGCGCCGCCGGACTCGGTGTGTGAAGGACGAACTCGTCCGTTTGCGACTCGAAGCGAGCCACGGTCTCCAGGTCGTGAACATTCGAGCCGTGTCCGGTCTCGGTCATGGCGAAACATCCGGGTAGCTCCAGAGTCCCCACTAGGGGCAGATACCGCTCGTGGTGCCGCTGGGTACCCAGTTGCAGGATGCTGCCGCCGAAGAGTCCGAACTGCACCCCCAGCTTCACCAAGAGGCTCAGGTCATGAAAGGCCACGGTCTCGAAGGCGGCGATGAAGGCGTCGAGGTCACCTCCGCCACCGACGTCCTCGGGAAAGCTCAAGGCGCCGATACCCTCCACAGCCAGAGCCTGGGTCCAATCGAGCACCTGCGCCCGGTAGCTGTCCCTGTCCAAGCCGTAGCGGTAACTGAACTCGGGACGACTCAAGATGCCGCGCACCTTGTTGCGAATTGCCCTCTGATCACCATCCAGAAGCCGCGTCATGGCAGCTACGTCGAAAGCCGATCGAGGGCCTACGGCTTCGGGTGCGGTGCGCCTAGGACTCAGGAGTCGCCGAACCGCCTCGCTACCACCGAGGCCGAGACTCGACTCGATGGCTTCCAGGGCCTGCCTTTCGGCAGCCGAAGTCTGATGACCGGCGGCTGCCGCGAGCTCGATCCCCAGCTCGACCAGTGAGCGACGCTCACCGGCTTGCATGGACGCGGCGGCGGTCCTGATTGCGGCCAGCAGCGTCGTCAGATCGGTTGCCGACGGAGGATTCTCAGGATCCAGCCAACCCTCCAGGAACTGCTGACAATCCTCATCCATCCCCTCGGTCGTCCCGAGCCGCGTGCAGATGGCGCGAATCTCGACGGGCTCCAGATCGCCGTCCGCCCAGGCGACATAGAGCATCGGAAGGTACGGCAGTAGCTCGGGAGCGTCAGGTACACGCAAGTCGCGACCGTCGGACGCTGCAGAATCGAAGAATTCCGGCATGCTCAATGGTACTTCAGCGCCGCATCAGGTACCGCAACAGAGTCACGAAGAAGTGGAGCACGGCGGCGAAGCCAGCGGCTACGAGTGGCAAGGTGATCCAGGCGACAGCCGGACCCATCTGTGTCAGCCAGCGCAGCTCACCCGAGCTCGTGTAGAGCGCGAGCACACACAGATTCAGCACGGTGAACAGCCCGTAAGCCCACATCGCGGCCGCGGCGGCGCGGCGGAGTTGTGCGTCTTCGGCCCTGACCAGCTCACGGCGGTAGACAGCAAAGAAGATCAGGATCGCTACGGTGGCAATCAAGGGCGCAATGGGCTCCAGCCAGGGCGAGCGTACGAAGGCCGAGAAGGGTGCTACGTCCCAGATCCGCAGCAGGGTCTGCAGTGGAACCAGTAGCGCCATCGCCGCTCCGGCTGCCGCAGTGGCGGCCGCGCGGCGAAGTGTCGGGCGCTCCGGACCCGTCAAGTCCAAGAGGAACGCGAGGAAAAACCACACCATGGTGGCCGTGCCGAAAAGGTGAGTCCAGACTCCCACCTGGGCCACAGCGGGGGAGGTGAACAGCTGTGTGGAGAAGGTCGCTGCCGTGCGGAGCACGAAGGTGACACAGACAGCGAGGATGACGGCGAAGGTTGCGAGACGGAGATTCATCGCTGCCTCCTTTCGAGTTACCTGGGCTCCCTCTTAGCATCGTCCGCCCTAGAAATTCTCCCACATCCGTTGCTGAGTGGTGCCAGAAGCAGATAGGAGGAGCTCGCCTATGGATGGGTGCACTTGTTGACCTCGACCTTCCTCAATCTGGTCGTGGTTCCCGTGCTGTACTTGCGGAAAGGGGCCCTTGTCTCTAGGGCTACTTGAAGACGTCCTTCAGGACACCTGCGATCGACATGTCTGCTTGAAAGACGAGGGCAAGGTCGGTCCCTGCAATGTGCCACTCATAGCCCTCATGGGCAGGAATTCTCGTCAAGAACGAGGACGGGACCCGGGTCTTGGCGATTCCGGGGGGCATCGGCTTTCCTCGCGCCAGGTTCTTTCTGATTCCAGGCGGCAGTGGCTTGTATCCGGTCAGGTCGCTCTCGACCGCGAACTGGCGCGCATCGCCGTAGCTCAGGCGGATGCCCGCAGACGCCACAGCAATCACATCCAGCGACCCTCCTGTATCGTCATGATCTCCGTTCTTCTCGTGTTTCGCCTTGTCGGGCTTGCCTTTGTCCTGAGGTGGGTCCAGCGCCACCAACATGGCGGGGATCGTGAGGAGGAGAAGAACCGACGCAACGGGCTGCAGCTTGGCATAGCGCATGATGAACTCAGTGTAGCTGCCTGAGATCAGTGCCGAAGTGAATCGCTTCACTGCGATCATTCGGTCTCGAGTGCACGGAGCACCCTCAGACGTCCTCTCGAAACGGACCGCGAAATCAGCTCCTGCTATCTCGATATGCCTCGATCGAGCTACGGCGTGGAGGGCACCGACACGAGCAACCTCAGCATCCAGGCACAGCGCTTCGTGCCCGGGTGGTTCTACGACGGTTTCGAGTCCGGTGATACCTCGGCCTGGTCGAGCACCGTGCCGTAGCTCAGCGGCAGCAATCAGGGACAGGGTGCGCGGTTCGCACCACGAGAGGCGATACACGTCGCCCTGGCGAGGGCACGTTGGATGCGGTTGGTCTCGCGGAGCAGCTCGGTCTGGATGAATCCGGCTTTCTCGGAGGCGGGATCCAGTTCAGCAAGCTCAGCCGACGCGCTCAGCCCTGGGAACAGGGGAAATTGGCGAGCAGGGTCGTGGTGGAACGGCCCAGCGATAGTGAATAGGACTGGGTTGATGGCCCGAGAGACCGCCATTGCGTCCTCATTGAATGCCGCGGCTGCATCGCCCTGTGCAGCTGCGCGCCGGGCCTTCAACTGCTGAGTGGCCACAGAGAAGCCCTCGATGCTCTCCAAGATCCAATCATAGTCCCAGCTCTCGCCAGCTACCTCCGCATACTCGCCTATCTGCGCCTCCATCTGCGCAACGACAGGACCAAACTCGAAGGGCAGTACTTCCTGAGTCGCCAACGGCCAAAGCATGGCGAGAAAAACCTTGGTGTCGCGAAGCAAGAGGTCCCGGTCGGCCTTATCCAACGAGTCCTCCGTGGTGTGCCACCAATAGCCGTAGGCAGAGCCGCCGGCATCTTTGGCGCGGTCCGGACTGTCGAGCGGGATGGCCGGGTAGACGGTGAGCGACGGCACCCCAATACCCCACATGGCCTCATCGTTGTAGCGGTAGCTGCGATTGATCTCGCCTCTGAACTCGGTCCGCTCGCGCATCACGCTCTCGAGGAATCCTTTGAGCTCCCACATCCCTTCCGGCTCGAGAGCGGTGGCACTGCGAACTCCCGGAGAGTCGATCGCCATGTAGCCGACCGCGTTTTGATACAGGTCCTCGTAGAAGTTGTCGGCGTACCACGTCGAGCCGCTGTATCGACCCGTCGAATGACCTGGCCACCAGGCGACACGCACACTCCGGCGCAGGCCCTTTCGGTTCTCGTTCAGAACGCGCGCGACCTCCAACAGTGAGGCGTTCCCAGTCGCGCTGTCCGTGACGCCTTCGTGCCAGGAATCGATGTGATTGGCTATCAGCACGAACTTCTCAGGCTCTACGGCACCGGGAATCTCGACCATCACCAGCGGGATCTTCTTCCAGCCGGTGTCGGTCTTCGCCTCGAGCTGGATCTGAACCTGTCCCTGTCGTGCGAGGTCCTCGAGTCTCCTGCCATCGGTCTCGGTGATCGAGACGATCGGAATCGTCGGTAGGCGCTTGGCATCCTCACGTGTCGGATGACCCCAAACCGAGGAGACGATCATGTTGACGAGCCTGGGCGACGGAGCGATGCAGACCGCGCCAACAGCACCGGCGCGCTCAGCCTGATAGATCAGCGGCGGGCTAGGGTAGCCTCGTAGCAGCGCTATCCGGCCCTCCAGATCGACGTTCTCGAAGTCCTCATCCCTGGTGGTGACGATCTTCGGATCCGTCGGGCCGACGTAGACCAACTCACCTGCAAGGCCGCCCGGCTCCGTAGAGGTTGAGAACGCCGGCACCAGGGCCGGTACGTCGAGTGATTCTGGGGCCGTCACAGCCAGTGAAGCCGAGATGGGAATGCTCAGATAGGAGTCGATCTCGTAGCGATCATGAGGCACGCCCAACGCCTCGAGTTGCTGCTCCAGGTAGTCGGCTGCAAGGCGCTCGCCTTCGGTCGACGAGGTCCGGTCGAGCTCGGAAAAGACCTCGGTGAGACGCCACATCTCATCCGGGCGTACCTGGTCGAGAACCTCGTCGAGCGACTGGGCTCGGCTGGCTGGTGCGAAGAGAAAGGAAGCTAGAACCAGGACAGCTAGAAGCCAATGGGTGGGGGTTGTCGAAGCCCGATAATTCATGGTGCTCATCGTAGCACCGGGCTTCTTGCTGTGACCGCTGGCAGAACGTGTTTTCGACTGCAACTAGCCGTACTCTTCCAGTTGCTCCTCGATGGATTTGGTGATCTCGGATTCCGTGTCCCCAAGATGCACGGTTGACTTGTTCTCGACCAACAGGATCGAGCACTCTTCGGTCGAGGAGACCCTGTGATTGACACCCCGCTTGACGATGTAGAGGTCGCCTTGCTCCATCGTGAAGGGGTCCTCGCCTTCAATCTCGAAAAGCAGCCTGCCTTCGATGATGTAGAAGAGTTCATCTTCGCCGGCGTGGTTGTGCCATGGGATCTCTTCGCCCTTGATCTTGGCGAGCTTGACGTAGACGTCGTTCACTTCGCCGATGACCCTAGGCGAGAAGTACTCGGTTAGCGCTCTCGCGCGCTCCTGGAGCTTGATTGCAGGCATGCCCGTCATTCTATAGATCGGGTGCGTGACCCAATACCACCAGCAGCCATGGCTGGGAACGGGTGTCCAGGGTTCGGCGTGGGGACCTCCAGGGGGTTCTTGCAGCGGAAGGGAGGATAGCCCCCTGGCGGCCCCGCGTCGGACCCTCGCCTGTAAGATCAGAGCTCCCGTGAATCAGCTCTAAAGGAAACGGACCGACTCATGATCCGCAACACCCCTTCCCAACTCGAGATCATCACGGCAACGATCCTGGCCCTCGTCGGTTGCCACTCGGCGACCCAGCAGGCTGACCTCTCATTCGAGCCGTCGATGCCGCAGCCCGCATACTCCGAAGCCGAGGGACCGGTGGTCCAGATCGACGAGGCCCACTTCAACTTCCACACCGTGGACGAGCGCTACGCCCCGTTCGCGAAGCTACTGCGCCGTGACGGATACGTGGTGCAGGGCCTGGCCGAGTCCGCGACCGCCGATCGACTTGCCAAGGGCAAGATCTACGTCATCGCCAACGCCATCGCCGAGTCGGACCAGAAGGGCTGGAAGCTGCCTGCCGAGCCGGCTTTCACCAGAAGCGAGATCGAGGCGATCCGAGACTGGGTCGAAGCTGGTGGTTCTCTCTTCCTGATCGCGGATCACATGCCCTTTCCAGGCTCCGTCGAAGACCTAGCTGCCGAGTTCGACATTCTGTTCGGCAATGGCTTTCTCTACGATGCCGAGGACAGTTCCAAGCTCGAATTTACCCGCGATGCCGGTCTGGCCGACCATCCCATCACAGACGGACGCGATGCTAGCGAGAGAGTCGACTCCGTCCGCACCTTTACCGGCCAGGCGTTCCGCGTCCAGCGTGAAGCCGCCCCCCTGCTCACCCTGCCGCCCGGCAGCGTCCTGAGATTGCCCAGCAAGTCCTGGAAGTTCAAGCCGACGACGCCGTCCATCCCGGCGGGAGGCATGCTTCAAGGGGCGGTGCTCCACTTCGGCAAGGGCCGAGTAGCCGTGTTCGGCGAGGCAGCCATGTTCTCGGCCCAGGAACGGATCACCAAGGACGAGCGCGTCCTGATGGGCATGAACCGCCCCGACGCCACACAGAACCCGCAGTTTCTATTGAACGTAATGCATTGGCTGTCAGGCTTGATCGAGTAGCCCCGTCACGGCGCGCGCGCCGGAGCCCTGAGCCGACGACAGCATTTCGCGCAGCGCCTCGTAAACCTCCGGGTGGTTGGCGATGTGAGCGTGATGCATGCCAGGAAAGACAGCCCCGCTGGCAAAATGGACCCGCCGGGCAGGATCGACCGCTGCACCGGCAGCACTCCGTAGCCGCACCATCAGGTCACCAAGAAGCTGGCCCAGCGGGTGCTCCGGGTCGCGAGAGAGGGTCGCCGCCAGGAAGTGATATCCGACCCCGCCGACGAGTGGCAAATCTCGCCGAGAATCGGCAAACACCTTGTCCGGATCCAGGCCGGCCCATTCTTCATCGACGGTGTAGCCGTATCGGAGATCTTTGACACCGTCGCTGCGGCTATCGAGTAACTCCGCCGGAACTTGCGCGCCCGCCGCCGCGACGTTTCTCAGCACCCCGGTCAGTAGGTTCACGGCCTTCTCGAGAGGCGCACCGAGGTTTGGCGAGCCGATGCACGCGACGTGGCGCAGGTGGCTAACCCAGGGCTCCTCGTGCTCGCTGCCGTAGTGCGCAGCACTTCGCACGACCAGACCTCCCATGCTGTGCCCGACGAGCGCGATCTCGTCGATCGCCACGGGGTACACCTCCACCAATTCGGTAAGCAACTCCGCCAGGCAGCGCCCATTCTCGGAGATGTGCCGCCCGGTGTTGTAGCGCAGGTAGATCGGCGTGAAACCGAGGTCGGCGCGTAACCGGGTGCCGAAGGTCACGTTGGGCTCGCCATAGTGCTCCTCCGAGGACAGGCTCCATAGCCACTCGGTCGCGGCGAGGCCGTGCACAAAGACGCAGATTTTGTTCGTCGCAGTTGTGAAGGCCGACGCGAAAGCCTCCGCCGTGACCGGAAGATCCCGACCTTGATGGCGGAGCGTCATTCCGAGGTCGAGACGACTGCCCTTTCGGCTCAGGTAGTCGCCCCAAAAACCATTGACGGACGATCGGAGATGATCGACGGACCAACTCGCGGTTCCCGCTGTGGACGATAGGCTGGATGTCACGAGCGAGGCCCGGCTCGAGCTGGCTTCGGCGACGTTGGCGACGGCATTCGCTGAGAAACGGGTCGCCCGGTTGACCGCTCGAATCGACGCGAACACACCGCTGGAGATGGCCGTCTGGATATCAGCGGCGACCTTCGCGGCCTCTTTCGCAGACTCGCCCACGGCGAGCCTCCGAACTGAGCGCTGGACAACCGCGTCGTGCGTTCTTTCGACCACGTTCGTCGTCTCGTCAACCAGATCGAACGCCAGGTCGATGAACCCTCGTGCGACAGACGGCTTGATCTTCATGGTCTGAGGTCCCGGGAAGCCATCTACGGCCTGATCTGCTTCAGGAGGTCGGCGGCCTGCTTCTTCATTCCCGCATCGGCCGACTCTGCCACGACCTTCTCCAACAGGGTCGCGGCCTCATCGAGCTTCTTGTCTCGCGCCAGAGCGACGGCGTACTGGAAGTCGAGCTGGAGCAGCGTTTGGCCGGCCGGGGCCAGCTGCTCTTCGGTGGCACCCCGTGCTTCGGCGGTGGCGACCAGATCGATGGCCTCCTGCCGCTTGCCTGCCCGTGCATAGCCCAGCAGGAGGTTGTAGGCCACATCTCCCCTGCCGGGGAGCATCTCGTAGGCCTGCTCCAGGGTCGGTACGGCATCCGGCGATGGCTTGGCCTCCAGGTTATAGGAGTAGCCCAGCAGAGCCCACCCTTCACCGTAGCTGGGGCGCAGCTCCACACTCTTCTTGAATGCCGCAACGGCCTGTTCGAGACGGGTCTGCTCCTCGGGAGTCTGCGGACGCCTCTTGCCGAGCAAGCCCAGCTCGACCTCTCCGAAGAGGACTTGCAGCCGGAAGGCGTCGGGCAACTGCTCCAGGGCCTGCCGGTAGTACTTCTCAGCCGTGTTCAGGTCACCGCCCATTTCGCTGACCAGACCGAGGCCGGCGATCGCCGGTGCGAAGTCGGGCTTCAATGCAAGAGCGGCGTCGAAGTGGGCCTTCGCGTCGGCCTGGCGATCCGAGTTGGTGTGGATCAGCAGATCGCCAAGGTGAAAGAGAGTGGTTTGCGGCTCGAGCGGCATCAGATCCACACTCGTTGGCACGTTGGCAGGAACAGGGATTTCCCGATGCGGCAAGGGACTCTGCTCGATATAGGCCTCCACCGCTGCCTGCAGCTTCCCTACATCCACACCCAGAGTCTCCGCGATCGAGACATCCGAGGTGGGATTGGCTACCAGCTCGCCGACGAAGCGGCGCGTGGCAGCGAATCGCTCGTCGTCATCCACCATCAGGTAGTGCATCAACGCCCAGGAGCCCTGGACAAAGGCATTCATCTGTCCTGGATCGCCGGGCAGCGATTCCGTTGCCAGAACCTGCGATACAGGCATCCTCTCGCTACCCAGGAGGCCCATCTTCGCTGCTTCGCCTCCGCCGATCGGCAGCGCCACCTGAGCCATCAACCCATCGGCCTGGAAGGTGCTGAAGATCTCCGCCAGGCCATGCTTGAGCCACAGCGGCACCTGCGGCACGTTGTTGTTGATCATGTCGTGCAGAGACTGCCGGTAGACCACGGGCAAGGTGTCGTCGGGAGTGCTCCCCACCACGGCTGCGAAGTTCGCGTGCTTGTGAGGCGCGAAGTAACCGGATTGGCCACCCGGCAGCGCATAGGGCTCGAAGGACTCACGATCCTTGAAGAGATAGAGCAGCGTATCCAGCGGCGAGTCGAACTCGGCCCGCGGATAAATCTCCTCCAGAACGGCCTGCAGGCGTTCGAGATCGAGGCCTACTTCCTTCGTGGCAGCCTCATTCAAGTTACTGAAAATAATGAAGTTGTCCGTCTCCAACTGCTGCCAACCGGCACCAGACGGAACGGCTGCGGGAGAGGGGATCGCAACTGCCCAGACGACCAGGGCCAACATCAGGGTCGAGATTCGTTTCATGAGTAGTCCTCAGAGCCTTCTATTGGGGGGACACAATACCCATTTATGTACCCGTTCTCTTCGAAATGAGGTTTGTGTCCCCCGTGTATTGTATCCACCGGGTTGCCCAGCGATGGGCGCTCAACCAAAAGGGGGACAGGCACCCTTTTGAAACTCACTCCGGTCAGGGTCTGTAGCCCACCACCGCCCAGGCGCGTGCCTGAAGGTCAATATGGCCATCGTCCTGAATCGGTAGCCGCCGCCGGAGCTCCTCTTCGAGTGCGAGACGTTGTTCTCTAGTGAGGGAGGACACGAGACTCGCGGCCGGACCCGCACCCCCAAGAAACGGATGCCAATAGTCCTCAAAGGAAGGGAACACTGTTGCCGCGATCACCGGCACCACTCGCACCCGGTCGGCACCAGCAGAGTCGAAGAGGGATTCGAGAGCCTCCAAGTTGCAGATTGGGAAACGACCGCATCGTACCCTCCTTCTCGAAGCGGCAGACTCCCGACTCCAGCCACCTCGAAGGTGACACGGGCATCGGCAAGCACCTGTCGCCGCAGACTCGACGAACGGTGCAGATGGGTCACACGCCACCACCGAAGCCGGTTGGGCCACGGTACAGATAGCAGCCGCCAACGCTCCGGTACCCACTGCTGATTTGCTACAGTGGGTGGTGACGCATCGCCCCAGCATCGGAAGCTGCAGGTCATCGGGTCACGCTCATCGGTCATAAGGGGCCCCGAGTGTACAGGGGCCGTCTCGCTGACGGAAGACGCTGCACCTGGACACTCGGAACAAACCTGACTCACTCCCAGATGGCCATCTGGTTGAGGATGGCCCGCCCACCAACCTCCACATCCTGCTACGCTTTCCAACGAGCGAGGCTTCCCCGCGCGTTTGAAAATCTCTTTTCACCCTCGGAGGCAACCAACCATGCTCCTCAACCCGAAACAGGGTGTCCGCGAGTATCCGGACGAGGCGAGCCGCGAGATGATGCTCGCGGTCATCGAGTTCTTCGAGAGCAAAGGCCTGGCACGCATCAAACACGACGACCACGAGCGCGTTTGGTACCAGGACTTCCTCGAGTTCGTGAAGAGCAAGGAGCTCTTCTCCACCTTTCTTACGCCTCCCGAATACGGTGACGAAGGATGCCGCTGGGATACCTGGCGCAACTGCGAGCTCAACGAGATTCTCGGTTTCTACGGCCTGGCCTACTGGTACACCTGGCAGGTGACGATCCTGGGGCTCGGCCCCGTCTGGATGAGCGGCAACGAGGAAGTCAAGCGGAAGACGGCCCGGTTTCTGAAAGAGGGTGGCATCTTCGCTTTTGGGCTCTCGGAGCAGGAACACGGCGCAGACCTCTATTCGAGCGAAATGATGCTCTACCCCCAGAAGGACGGGAGCTTCCTGGCGCGGGGCGAGAAGTACTACATCGGCAACGGCAACGAGGCCGCTTTGGTCTCGGTCTTCGGCAAGGTGGCCGATTCGGAAGATTACGTCTTCTTCATCGCGGATCCTCGCCATGAACAGTATGAGTGCGTCAAGAATGTCTGCAACTCCCAGAACTACGTCGCGCACATCGCGCTTCACGACTATCCCATTACCGAGGCGGACATCCTGTCGCGCGGGCGTGAGGCGTGGGACACCTCGCTCAATACGGTGAACGTGGGCAAGTTCAATCTGGGGTGGGCCTCGATCGGCATCTGCACGCATGCGTTCTACGAGGCAATCGATCACGCGTCATCGCGGCGATTGTTCAACCACTCCGTTACCGACTTTCCCCACATCCGACAATTCTTTACCGACGCCTACTGCCGGCTCGTTGCCATGAAGCTCTTCGCTCTCCGGGGGTCCGACTATCTGCGGACGGCCTCACCGGATGACCGTCGCTATCTCCTCTACGACCCTCTGGTCAAGATGAAGGTGACGAGCCAGGGCGAGGAGGTGATCGACCTGCTGTGGGACATCATCGCGGCCAAGGGATTCGAGAAGGACCTGTACTTCGAGATGGCGGCTCGGGACATCCGGGCGCTGCCCAAGCTCGAGGGCACGGTACACGTCAACATGGCGCTCGTCATCAAGTTCATGAAGAACTACTTCTTCGAGCCAAGTGAGTTCCCCGAGATCCCCGAGGTCAAAGAGCCGCGCCACGACGCGTTCCTCTTCGATCAGGGCCCGACCAAAGGGCTGGGCAAGATCCGCTTCCACGACTACCGAGAGGTCTACGAGCGCGTGGACCTGCCCAACGTCCGCATCTTCAAGAAGCAGATCCGGACCTTCAGACATTTGCTGATGGTGGCCCGTCCGAACAAAGAGCAGATCAAGGACATCGACTTCCTGCTCATCGTCGGCGAGCTCTTCACCCTCGTGGTCTACGGCCAGCTCATCCTCGAGAACGCGCCCGTCCACTCAGTGGAGGACGACGTGCTCGACCAGATCTTCGACGTTCTGGTACGCGACTTCTCCAAGTTCTCGCTCCAGCTCTACTCGAAAACGTCGAGCACCACGACACAAAGGCTCTTCTGCCGCCGCATGATCCGCAAACCGGTGGTCGACCACGCCCGATTCGAGCGGGTCTGGGAAGATCACGTGTATGCGCTCGATGGCGCCTACCGAATGAATGAGTGATAGGGAAGATCTATCAGCGGGCCACCTCCGATCCCCTTCACTAGGCGGGCCAGCCGGGGAGAACGTCGGACTTTCCACGCCTAGCCCGCCACCACACGAGAAAGGCGGTCGCAAAGCGCTGCGTGATGATCAAAATGGCCAGTCCCAACGCGATCAGGATCGGGATGATCCAGTACCCACCCGCCATCTCGGCCCCCGGGGGAATATCCGAGAACACTCCGAAGCCCCTGGGGACCCCATCCACGACCATCATCCCCGCGTTGTTTGGGAAGATCGGCTTCATCAAAGCAGTCAACAGGGACGCAAAACCCAACAGATATCCGAGCAGTAGTCCCAGGGCTGGAAAGAAGCCCAAAAGACTCGTGGTGGCTAGATTCCAAAAGGCCCGTACAGTCGGTGCGACCCTGCCGGTGGTGATCGCTTCCTCGATCGTGATCTCGGCAGAATAGGCCTGAGCCACTCGCTGTGGCATGCCGATCTCTTTCAGAACTTGCTCGAGGGCGGTGCGCTCATCGGGCTCGGCCTCGGCTTCGTCGATCCGCTCGCGGATGTGGGACTCCAGCTCTTGAACCGCGTCGATGACCACGGCGCGGGGCAAGAAGGACTTGAGAGACTGGCCCAGCACGAACAGATAGCCCCGCACTCGGGCCTCGCCGGCTTCATTGAGTTTCATGGCTTAGATCCTCCCTCCTGCTTCCACGAGGTGGTCGATCTTGCTGCGGTAGGAGCTCCAGTGATCGAGCATTTCGTCCAGGGCCTTCCGCCCTTGGCTGCTCAACCGGTAGTACTTCCGGGGATGAGGCGTCTCCTCAGAGATCCACTCAGCCTCGACGACCCCGCTGCGGGTGAGTCTTCCCAGAATCGGGTAGATCGTCCCTTCGGTGACCACGAGGTCCGTGGACTCCTGGAGATAGCGAATGATCTCCAGCCCGTAGCGGGGAGTCGTAGAGACCGAGAGCAGAATGGCGAGCTCCAGTCCCCCGCGTCGGAGTTGTTCTCTCCACTTGTCGAGGGGATCAACGGTTACCACTGGCTTCTTATTCATCTCAGGTCATCCTGGCTTGGCATTATATCTTGCGTCACAAGGTATATACGCCCGATCCTACGGAAGGTTGCACCGCACAACCGAGGGACTCGGTTCAGTCTTGTCCTTAGCTTCGACTTCAACCTCGCTCAAGTGGGAGATGTCGACCAGAACGCCGACGTCGTTCATCCGAGCAACCACTTGCCTGCCCAGCTCTGTCAGTTGGGCGTCGGAGGAGCTGGAGGTGATCAATCGGTCGCTGGAGTTGTCGACCAGGGTAATGGACATTATCCCCTGGGCTCTCAGACGGTCGACGGCGAGAGGATCTCGCGCAAACACTCCCTCGAAGTACTCCAGGCTCAAGAGAATCCCGATCTCCCCGTTCTGGCACGGCTGGTCCAGTTGGTTCATCGAATGAACAAGCGAAAAGAGCGGCTTTACCTGGATAGCCTCTCGAGCTGTTGGACTTCCTGCTCGATCCGACTTTCAAGATCTTCCGCCTCGGACCGGAGAGGTGAGCACCTCGAGCTGATCACGATCTTCTATCGGGAAGGGTTTCGGCATGGGTTAGGCCCCTGACTTGTTCCATGATTGAAACCAGTGACCATTTTTTCAATACTTGTCATGCGTCAGCTCAGTACCGAATCGCAAGTAGCCTGCTCACACTTCTCAACTCTCCTTGCTAGACTGAGATCGATCGATTAGCCGAACCGGCAGACGGACACCCAGCGGTACAACCGCTGCGTGCGGCTGGCGCGGTGCTGACGAAAGGAGCTAGTCCATGGCGCGGAACAGCCTTCCTCTCGTTCTCCTACTTTTCGTGACTGCAGCTGGCGCCGAGCCGCCGACAAAGACGGTAGCCATGGAGGCCTTGACCTCCGGTCTTTGGCATGCCCACGTGCAAGAAGAGGACTTTCTCTACGAGTTCACCATCGAAGATGGACACCTGGGCGGACGAATGCACCGGGTGGTTGGCGACATGCAGATGCTCGAGGTCCCTTTGAGTTGGGTCAAGCTCGACGGAAGCGCCATCGAGATCGGGATGGGGATGTTCCCACCCTACGTGGGAGAAGTCGATCTGGAAGCAGCACGAATCGTCGGCGGACTTCCCGAAGTTCCACCCTTCCGGGAATTGAACCTGACGCGGGTCGATGCTGCGGAGTGGCCGATGACTCGGCCGCGGCCACCTGCAGAGGCTGGGAAGTCCTCTTCTCTCTGGACTCGGCCACAGGATATCGACGACGGCTGGCCAACGGGAGCTCCGTCGGACTTCTCAATCGATCCGGCGAACGTTGACAGGACGATCCAAGTGATCCTCGATGGCGAAGCCGGCAGCATTCACTCTCTCCTGGTGGTGCGCGACGGGACGCTGCTCGTGGAGGAGTACTTCCATGGCTGGGCCCGTGAAGACCTTCACATGACCGCATCGTGTACCAAGAGCGTAGCCTCGCTATTGACCGGCATCGCCATCGACCAGGGACATATCGAAGGGGTGGACGTTCCGCTACTCCAGTTCTTCCCAGAGTTGTCAGCCTCGGCTGGTCAGGGCTGGGAGGCAGTTCAACTCCAGCACCTTCTGACCATGAGTATGGGGCTCGACTGGACCGACGAAGAAGCCGAGGGCTGGCCACCCCTCGAGAACCAGTACGCCCTGGTCCTCGAACGAAAGGTGACGACGCCACCCGGCACCCAGTGGAGGTATGGGAATCGAGACGTCAATCTGCTGACAGGCGTGATCTCTCAGTCCACCGGCGTCGAGGCAGACGCTTTCGCGGCAAAGCACCTTTTCGAGCCACTCGGCATCGACGATTGGGATTGGGACTACCGGCGCTGGGAAGTCCACCCCGACATGGCGACAGGCTTGTCGTTGAGGCCCCGCGACATGGCCAAGCTCGGCCAACTCCTGGTCAACCAAGGGACCTGGCAAGACCGGCGCGTCGTCTCCGAGGAGTGGATCCGTGAGTTGCCCCAAACCCACATCCCAACCGATCGTGGAAAGGGCTACAGCTACCTTTGGTGGCGCTTCGACCCGCCGCCACCGGACTTCCCCCTGGGTATCGTGACTCTAGCCTGGGGTGTGGGTAGTCAGTACATCTGGGTCGTACCCGAAGCTCGCCTGGTAGTCGTCATCACCGGCGGCAACAACTACAACGAGCGCGCTATGGATATCCTGCAAGTGCTCAATCGCTATCTGGTACCGGGAGTGGTTGTATCCTAGGGGCTACCCCCTGCCAAACGATGCCGCTCGGCACGCATCCGACGACGGCCTTGACCCCATCCTTCGCTTCTTCAGCCATCGCCTCCAGCCAGGCGAGATTCAGCGCACCCTTTCCGTCTCTTGGAAAAGAGACAGGATTGATCCGGCTCGAGTCTGGCCGCACAGAGTCTTGAATCGGTCTTTACATTAAGCACAGTTACACATATACTGTGTTTATGAAGAACGTGACCCTGGCAATAGAGGAAGCGACTCTGCGCACCGCCCGGCGCATCGCGGCGGACCGTTCGACCTCGCTCAACGCCATGATCCGAAGGTTCCTGCAGGAGCTAACTGAAAGGGAGTCGCAAGCCGATCAGGCACGCCTGCGTATCCTCGAGCTTTGTAGCGAGTCAACCGCCGAGGTGGGACAGAAGGACTGGAATCGGGAACAGCTGCATGAGCGTTGAGTGCTTTCTCGACACCAACATCCTGGTCTACGCGATTTCGGCCCTGCAGCAGGACGCCTCCAAGAAGACCCGAGCCCTGGACCTGATCCAAAGGGCCGACTTCGGCATCTCTTCGCAGGTACTGCAGGAGTTTTACGTCACGGTGACGCGAAAGATCCAGAAGCCCCTCGCCCCGGAGACGGCGGTGGCACTCCTCGAGGAGTACCGGCTGTTCCCGACTGCCTACACAGACTACCCGCTTACTCTCACTGCCATCGAGCACTCGCTTCGATACGGCATCTCCTACTGGGATGGTGCGATCGTCGCGGCTGCCGAGGCCCTGGAGGCGACCGTTCTCTACAGCGAGGATTTGTCGCACGGTCAGCACTACGGAGCGATCCAAGTCGTCAATCCGTTTCGTGAGACTTGAAACGGAGATCAGGTCCGCAGCTTCTTGCTGGCGATCGCACCCGCTGTCTTGTCACTGTTCTCCGCGACAGCCCGTGCCGCCGCCGTGTCCTCGAAAGCCACCTTCTCCGCCTCGGGCAGGTCGGAAAGAAAGGTCGTGCACTGGGCCAGTGCCTGAGGATGGGAGAGGATGCGACTCAGGTCCTTCAGGACCGCTCCAGGGTGCGCCGCAAGGCAGTGCCGGCGGCGGAGCCTCGTTGGCAGAGCTAGCTCAGGGATTGATGTTCTCGCCCGTCTTCAAGCGCTCGATCTGGGTCTCCAGATTCTGTTTCTGAGGACCTTCTGGGGCTCTCCCCAGGGCGATCTCGGCATGCTCTATGGCCTTCTCGAAATCGCCTTCTTGAGCGTAGACGCGGGCCATGCCGAAGTCGACGGGCCACTCACCGGCATTCATCTCGTAGTTCTTGCGAAAGATCACGTTGGCGGTGTCCAGCTGTCCCTGTGCCTGCAGGCCGCGGGCGGCCATGTGCACTGCGACTGCATTGGCGGTCGGATCCTCCATCGCCTGGTCGAAGGTCTCCATCGCTTCCTCGGCGCGTCCGATCTGCCACAGGATCTGGGCCTTGTTCGATATCGTCGGAAAACCGGCGTTCGCCGCGATGGCCGCATCAGCCCAACGAACCGCATCCTCGTGATAGGCGTCCTGCTGGGCGGCCCACTGAGAAGCCTGAATCCAGTTCTGGAAGTTGAAGCCGGCGGCACCGGTCAGCTCCATTGCCATCGTGTCGTGGTAGAGCTCCGTCTGGTTGGGCACAGAGATCCGAAACGGCACACGGAGATTTTCCCAATGCAACACGGCCTGGGCGGTATCGAGCTGGCGATCGTCGAACTCGTAGGTCAGCCACTCGCGGAAGAAATCGGTCTTGGCGGGCTGAACCTGGACCTGCAGGGCGTCGAGGCTCGGTTCATAGAAGAAGCTGCCCCAGGCGGAGCTGTTTTTGTTGAAGATGATCGTCCATTCTTCCTCTCCAGGCGCCATGAACAGAGCGTACGTGCCGGCTGCAAGCGGCTGGCCCTCGATCTCGACATCGTGGGAGAAGGTGATCGTGGTGTTCTGATTTGAGCCAGCCCGCCAGGGCATGTTCTCGGCGGTTCCGAACCCCGGATAGAAGGGATTGGGCGCGATGCCCCAGGGAACCAACTGGCCCCAGATCTTGCCGGTCCGGTCTTCGCCGGCAGGACTTGTGACATCCGGGGCGTTGTAGTCGATGGTCACCGAGACCATTCCGAGGTATTGGGTGACGACCGAGCGCTGATTGGCTCCACCCGGTGGAGTCGTCAGGCCCTGGGCCACAAGGGCCCCAGAGCAAGCCACCAGGAGTAGAAGGGCAAGAGCGAAACGGAGTGAAAACGAAGGACGCATCGAGGTTCTCCTATCAAGTCTCAAAGGCGGGGCGCGGAGGGCCCTGTGTTGTTGGATATGTCCTTCTCTACGGGATCGGCGACCCAAGGTTGCCCAGGCAGTGATCGGGCCTATTCTTCGAACGGATTGACCACCTGGATCCCACAGCCGTCGAAGTACCGTACATTTCGTGTGACCAACGGAAGCTGATGAACCTGTGCGGTCGCCGCGATCAGCATATCGGCCTGCCTAGGCTGCTGGCCACCGCCTCGGAAGGTACCCCGCAATTCACCCGCTCGCCTGGCGATCACGCCACCTACTGGCAGAATGGTGCAACTCTCGCTCAGAAAGGCCTCGAACCATGCATGGATCTCAGGATTGGGTCGCCAGGCGAGTCCGTAGCTCACTTCTTCCAGAGTCACCACGCTGAGCGAGAGCGGTAACGAGGCGCCACGCGCCCATCGCAGCACCCCTGGATCCGGCGACGGCCGCACCAGCTCGCTGAGGACATTCGTGTCCACCAGCATCAGGTTGACTCATCCTCCCAGGCTTCGCGGTCGATCCGGTCCCCGGTGTTGAACTGGTAGTCGTAGCGAACACACAGCTCCCGAACTTCGTCGAAAGCCTCTCCGAGAGTACGTCGCTGCCTGAGCTCTCTCCAACGCTCGAACTCCTCGAAGGTCGCCGCGGAAATGACCGCAGCTACCAAACGGTTTCGCCGGAAGATCTGCTGCGGCTCGTCCTCACTCTGCCGAAGAACCTCGGAAAACTGCTGTTTGGCTTCACCTGTCAACCATTGGCTCATTATGTCCATAATAGATATGCTACTTGGACATGTCAAGATCGCTTGTCCGGAGGGTTTCCGCCGCCAGGCCTTCGGTGCCTTCGACACCAGCGGGCAACCTGCGCATCATCACCGCAACGCAATTGGTCAGGAGCTTCGCTGGCGGCGGCGACTGTCGTAGTCGACGCTGAGAGTAGTGGTCTGTTGCGGCCAAATGAACCATAACCTGCAGAATGAGGCGACCTTCTCGACCAGGTTGACCAGGGACGGACCGATTCATGATCGGCAAGACTCTCTCTCACTTCAAGATCACTGCCAAGCTCGGCGAGGGTGGTATGGGTGAGGTCTATCGAGCCGAAGACACCAAGCTCGGTCGCGATGTTGCGATCAAGGTGCTGCCCGAGACGGTCGCCAGCGACCCTGAGCGCCTGGCTCGGTTCGAGCGCGAGGCCAAGCTACTGGCCTCGTTCAACCACCCGAATATCGCGGCGATCTACTCCTTCGAGCATGCTACGCCCGAAGCACCGCAGGAAGAAGGCGTCAGCCCAGGCTCTTCCATCCATTTCCTCGTCATGGAGCTCGCTCAGGGCGACGACCTCACCGACCCCATCAGCCAGGGTCCCCTGCCGCTCGAGAGGGCTCTGCCCATCGCGAAGCAAATCGCCGAGGCGCTGGAGGCAGCTCATGAGAAGGGAATCATCCATCGAGACCTGAAGCCCGCCAACATCAAGGTAGACACCAATGGTCAGGTGAAGGTGCTGGACTTCGGACTGGCGAAGGCGCTCGACCCTCAAGACCTCAGGACCCCAGGACCCCAGGACCTCTCCATGTCGCCGACCCTGACCGCCCAGATGACCCAACCGGGGATCATCCTCGGCACCGCCGCCTATATGAGCCCGGAGCAGGCGCGCGGCCAGAGCGTCGATGAGCGCAGCGACATCTGGTCGTTCGGATGCGTGCTCTGGGAGAGCTTGACTGGCGAGACGTTGTTCGGCGGCCTAACGGCATCCGATTCGATCGGGGCCATCCTGCAAACCGAGCCAGAATGGGAAGATCTTCCGGCGGACACGCCACCAACCGTGAGGCGCCTGCTGAGACGCTGCCTCGCCAAGGATCCACGCAACCGACTGCATCACATTGCCGATGCGCGGATCGAGCTCGAGGACCCGGAGCCCTCGACACCTACCGCCGACGGATCGACCCTCGGCTACAAGGTCGCCATCACAGTCCTGGCAGTCGCCCTGATCGGGAGCCTGATCGCTGCACTCCTATCTGTCTTCTCGCCGCCCACCAGCTCGCCGGAAACAGGGAGTAACAATCCCTTGGCCGCCGCCAGATTCAGCAAGGTCACCGATTTTGATGGGTCCGAGTTCGACGCCGCGATCTCGCCAGACGGCAGATTTGTCGCTTTTGTCTCCGACCGAGACGGGCCGTTCGAAGTCTTCGTCGGTCAACTAGGAACTGGTGAGTTCCGCAATCTCGCATCCGGCGCGGACGAGTCGACCGTGGAGGACGCCCGCGCACCGGTGCGCAGCGTCGGGTTCAATAGCGAAGGGTCGGAGCTCTGGCTTGGCGGTGGCCTGTTGCAGAGGGTGCGATCGGTGCCGCTGCTGGGCGGGCCGATGCGCAACTTCCTCGGAGAGTTCGTCGTTAGCGTGGCATGGTCACCCGACGGCGAGCACCTCGCGTATCACGAGGCCCTGGCGGGAGACCCGCTCTATGTCGCTGACCACAACGGAGCAAACGCTCGACTGATCCTCAGCTCACCTGCAGGAACGCACCAGCACTATCCGACATGGTCGGTTGACGGGGAGTGGCTCTACCTGGCGCGTGGTCGGCCGGCAACCCTCGAGATGGATCTGTGGCGGGTGAGGGCCGACGGCGAGGAGTTGGAGCAACTGACCCGGCGACAGCTGGACGTGCGGTATCCAACTCCGATCGATGAGAGGACCGTGCTCTACATCGCCCGTGATGCGGATGGCGCCGGGCCGTGGTTGTGGGCGGTGGACGTGGAGACCCAGGTTTCCCGTCGCGCGAGTGTCGGGCTGGAACAGTATGGCTCGGTGGCAGCCAGTGCCGACGGGCGCCGCCTGGTGGCAACCGTCCAGGATTCTGGAGCAAGCCTCTGGAGTGTGCCAATCCTCGATCACCCAGCGACTGAGAGCGAGGCAGAGCCCTTTGCCGACCTATCCACAACGCGAGCCCTCGCACCGCGCTTCGGTGGCTCGTCACTGTTCTATCTGTCATCGCTGGGAAGCGGCGATGGGCTGTGGCGCTATGACGACGGCAAGGTCCAGGAAATATGGCGGGGTAGCGAGACGGCGTTGCTCCAACCGGCGGCGATATCGCCCGACGGCGAGTCGGTCGCACTGGTGTTGCGACGCGATGACGGATGGCATTTGAGTATTCTCAGCGCCGACGGCGCACAGCTCCGGGAGCTATCGAGGGCTGTGGATGTCCGCGGTGCGGCTGCATGGTCACCAGATGGGCGGTGGATCGTCGCGGGGGGAAGCGCAGATGGAGGACAGGGTCTTTTCAAGATCCCCGTGGACGGCGGTGAACCAGAACGGATCACCGACGGAGAGGCGACGAATCCGGTCTGGTCGCCCGATGGAAATCTCATCGTCTACTCCGGCCCACAGGTCAACGTCGTCTCACCGCTATTGGCCGTCAACCCCGATGGAGAGCCGGTCGAGCTACCGGAGATCGCGGTCTTCCGAGCCGGCGAGCGCATGCGCTTCCTGCCCGACGGCACGGGACTCGTCTACATGAGTGGATCCGGGCTTACCCAGGATTTCTGGTTGCTCGATCTCACTACGATGGAGAGCCGTCAGCTGACGCAACTCGATTCGACGGCCTGGATGCGGACCTTCGACGTCACACCAGACGGAACTCACATCGTCTTCGACCGCCTGACCAAGGATTCCGACATCGTGCTCATCGAGCTGGGCGAGCCCTCTGCGAACCTACGAGAAACCGCACAGACCGACTAGGCTTCGAACTGCATCTCGTCACAAGAAACAACCGCCGAGCAACTCGTCATGAGTCACCCGGCGGCAAGAGAACAACGATCTCCTGGCGGCAAGCCTCTATTGGGTCTTGCGCAGAATGATGTCGCCGTTGAAGGTCTTGAACCGCAGCTCGGGGCCGCCCCCACCGATCGAGCCCTCGACCGCCTTCTCCATGCGGACCCGGTAGCTGCCACCACCCTCCTGCTCGCGGGTCACCTTCGCCTGGGTTGGCTGCAGCTGCAGGTCGAAGTCCGTGTACACATCCCCCTGACCCGACTGCATGAACAGGTTGGCCTTGACCGCCGCTGGCAGGGTCACTTCGACATCGCCGTTGAAGGTACTGAACGACATGGGCGTGTCGGCATCGACCTCGAGCAACTCGACCACAACCTCACCGTTCGTCGTGTTGGCGACGACCGAGCCCCGCATGTTCCTGGCCGTGATCTCACCGTTGGTGTGGCTCAGCTCGTGGGTACCCTGGACCCCTTCCACCTCGATGAAACCGCCATTGACAGCGTTAAGGTGTAGAGAGGTCTGATAGGGAACCTTGATCGACAGAGCAACCTCTTCCTTGGACCAGTCGGTACCGATCTCGACCTTGTTGCCCTTCTCCTCGACGGTGACGCCCGCCGAATAGCTGGGGATGCGCGTCAATCCCTCGCGCTCCTCCCCATCGGACTCGTCGTCGTGCTCCTCTTCGAAGGTCACTTCAACCTGGACTTCGGCCCCTTCATAGCCCACCACTGTGATGGAGCCCATCAATACCGAAGCCTCCAGCACCGCGGGTTGCCCCGGATTGCTCAGCGGCACCACGAAGTTCTGTGGCTGGGCTGCAAGAGCACCACACATCAGGGTCATACAGGTCAGGATCATCAGGCTCGTTCTTCGCATGGTTTTCACCTCTTTCAACTCGTCCCTTTACGGACGTAAATATTGCCGTTCAGTGTTTCGAAGGAATGGGTCGGGCCTCCACCGTCCACCCGCACCCGCGAGCCACGCTGCAGCTCGATGACGGTACGCCCACCTTCCGTGCGTTTCGTCGGCGGCGGGGAAGGCAGTGCTTCGACTTTGTACTCGCTCCACAGCTCCCCCCACCGTGCCACCATCTCGAGGTCGGCTGAGAGACCGGGCTGAAAGCTCACGTCGATCTTGCCGTTGATGGTCTCGAAGTGACTGTTCTTCTTGGGATTCGAGACAAAGCTCGCCACCACAGGGCCATTGACCGTCGTCGCTTCGCCGGATCCAGCCAACCCCGAAAGCTCGACGGAACCGTTGACGTTGTTGACGACAAAATCTCCGCGCACGCCAGAGACCTCTATGTCGCCATGATTGACGGTCCGCAACTCGATGTCGGTGTCGTGAGGGACTCTGACGCGAAAGTCGTAGATCACTTCGTAATGGTCACGCCAGTTGTTCCAGCAGTTCCCTTGCTCGGTCCTGTCATGACAGCGGAAGGGACCATCGACGTAGAACTCGACCTCGCCGTCCTGCTTGTTGACTTGCAGCTCGACCTCACGCCTCGCCTGGTCCATCCGCTCTGCCGTTCTCGCGCGGACGGTCTCGACGGCCGTCATTTCGACCGTCTCGCCTTCATAGCCTTCGACCGTGATCGAGCCCCAGACGTTGTCCACGATGACGCGCTGAGGCCCAGAGCGCTCGAGCGCAATCGACCGATTGAGGGTCCGACTGTCGCTCAGCTTCTCGGCCGAACTGGGTATCGCGAGCGTGAGGGCAATCAGAAATACCGATAGATCTCGATTCCCTTGGCGCATTACAGGCTCTCCGCTTGGGTCGCGTAGTACTCGAGTAGGGTCTGGTCGACTTCGCTGGTATCTCTGAGCCTCTGTAGCTCTCCATTGCGCAGTCCTTCCTCGCCCGCGACAGCCTCGAGAACCGCGAGCTGCACGAGGGGTGAGGTTTGGACTTCGAGGGAGTCGATCAGACTGGTACGGACGGCTCCCTGGTCGACATATCCTGCCAGGGCGTCCACAGCTGCCAGCCGCACGTTGACGTTGGGATCCGAGCGGGCCGAGACCAGCAGCGCGGTCAGGACCTGCTCATCGCCTCCCGCCATCCGACTCCAGCTGACTGCTCGAAGACGCTCGGAGGCCGACTGGTGCTGTAGCAGCGAGACCGTGACAGCTCGGCTCATCGTTTCGACTTCTGCCCTGAGCGCGTCGAGATCATCACTTGCAGCCTGGCGCGAAGTCATGCCAGCACCCAGAAAGACACCCAAGAGCAGTACAGCAGCCGAAAACGCCGCCTGCCATGCTGGCCGTGCCGTCCACAGACCGGCCCACCAATCGCTGAATCCGGGCCTGAGGGTCTCGTGAAGATTGGTCTCGAAGTCGGCCAGAGCCAACTGAAATCGGCGAGTCAGCTTCTCACTGGGGACTTCTTGTCGCGGTTCTTCGAGACTCCCTAGCTCATGCCACAGCGTCTCCATCTCCGTCGCTTCCCCGCCGCACCGTTCACAGGACACCAGGTGCTCGTCGAGCTCCCGCCGATCCTCGGTACCCAGAGCGCCCATCAGGGAATCCATCAGCAGCTTGTCGGCTTTGTCGCAGTTCATGACTCGCCCTCTTTCAACATCTCGCAGTAGGTGTCGCGCAATTGATTCATCGCCCGGTGCACCCGCACCTTGACCGCCCCGACCGAGCAGCCCAGAAGCTCGGCGATCTCGTCGTAGTGGCGAAATTCGAAACGACTCAAGATCAACACCTCTCGACGCTCGACTGGCAAGCGCAGCAGGGCCTGGCGCAACAAGCAGACCTGCTCCCTTTGTTGGGCGGCGTCGAGCGCGCTCGGGTCGGGACTGATTCCCTCGACCAGGTCCTCCCCTGTGATTGGAAAGCGTTGGTTCCTGTGAAAGTGGTCGTTACAGACGTTCCTTGCCAGCCGATAGAGCCAGGGCAGGAAGTCCGCATCGCCACGAAAGGTCTGGCGGTACTTCAGGGCCCGCATGAAGGCCTCCTGCACCAGGTCCTCACTCGCTGCCGGACTGCCCGTCATGCGCAGGCAGAAGTTGTAGAGCCTCTCGTGATGACGCTCGAAAAGAGTTCCCATTCCGCCGACTTCGCCTTTTTGCACCGCGATCATGAGCTCCAGGTCCGTAGGTTGATTCACGCTCCGTTCGCTCCCTCTCCCATTCCCGTCTTCTGTAGTGATGACCGTCATAACAAGAAAAGGTTACAGGTGGCCTTCTACCGGTCAAGAAGCAGATCCAGAACAGCCCTGGAGAGCCGCTACCGTGGTGGCCCGGAACACTGCCGCCCGGACCCATCAGGCGCCCTACCGTTGGGGAGCTGGAGTCTCGAGAAGGATGTGAAGCAGATTGTTCTGGAAGGTCGGATTGCCCAGCAGGGTGCGGTGCATATCCGTCAGGAAGATCTTCCGGTTCCACGGAATGGGCGAGCTGACGAATCCCGTGTCGCCACCGAGAAGTCGCTCATCACCTACTGCAGAGGCGCGGGTGACGGAACCGTCGCCCGGAGCCTTGAGAGTCAGGGCCTTCGTGTTGTCGAAACGCAAAACCAGCTTGCCGTCTTTCTCGGTCACCCACGCTCTTGCCGGCGTCGGCTGCACATCGGCGGCAAACAGGGTGAGATCCGCGGGGCAGGGCTCATCGGCGTGCTGGTCCATGACTCCGAAAAACTGACGGGCTCTTGTAAAAGCCGCTTCCATGAAATCGCGAATCTTCTTCTCGCGCTCCTGCGCGGAAGGCTCGCCCGGAAAGACCCACGCCAGATACTTGTCTTGTCCGGGAGCAAAGGGTCCCCAGTCATTCTCGAACCAGGTTTGGGCTGAGAGGAAATCGATCTCGATGGCATCGCCCGCCGCATCCACCCAGACCTTCTGCCCCTCTCTGGGCACCATCTGGTAGGCGGATACCCAGGTCGCGATCATGGCGGGCTCGAATTTGACCCACGGATAGCGCCGACCGAGGACCATCTCCTTGAAGACCCGCATGGAACCGAAGTTGGGTGTCGAAATCATGATCAGCCGGTCCAGGTAGTCGGCTCCGGCCCAGGTCACAGTGGGTTTCGGGTCCTCCAGAACGTCTTCCGCTCCGTATCGCAGGAAGTACCGGGCCACCAGCCCCCCCATGGAGTGGGCGATAAGGTCGAACCGGACTTCCTCGTAGCCTCCTGTGCCTGCAGAGCTCGCGACCTCGGCTATCTGCTGACGCGCCTTTTCGAGGAACCGTCCCAGTCGAATCGCATTGCCCACGTTGTCCTGGCGCCAGTCATAGAAGAAGGTCAAGCAGGGCGGGGTCTCGAGATTCGCGATCGCTGTCGGATCTTCCTGGCATGAGCCATAGCCGGACTCCTCCATCAACTCGACCAGCGCCGCGTAGATGCCGATGTTGACATCCATCACGCCGGCATCGGCTGTGACTTCCTGGAGTAGCTCCACGGCCTGGGTGTCGTCTTCGATGAAAGCCAAGCGGCCCGGATCCAGCGGAGGCTGCAGCCGATCGACGTCCAGGGCGATGGCCTCCAGGCCACCCGGTTTCGAAGGCAGCAGAGAGTTTTTCGTAAAGAGGGTTCCCCAAACCGTCGCGCCATCCTCGACTCGACGCAGGGTGGAGCCGGCGAAGCCGTGAATCAGCACCACCGGGTTGCGCTGCGCGTTGGGCAGGGCGGCTCTATAGATGGCCTCCATATCCGAGCTCGGATATTGAGCCGCTACCTGACGAGCCGTCTTGCACCCTGTACCGAGGACGGCCGCGAGCAGCAGAACCGCCGCGGCCAGAGCACGCTGTTTGGCTTTCGCTGAGACCACCGGCAACATCACGTCCTCTCCCGGTCAACTTCTTCAACGGCAACCAGAACACCGTGCCAGTTGCGGCCAACTCTGAATAGGCCAACAGATTCCCCTGCCGCCTATCGACCCGAACTACAGAGTCGTTCTCAGTCGTAGATCAAGGACTCGGATTTGATCCTCGTCCGGATTGTTGGAGGGGGCGATCAGTCCTCCGTGCCGCCGATGAACTTGTAAACGGCCGCTCCTAGGAAGGCACCCGCGATTGGAGCGACCCAGAAGAGCCACAACTGGGCAGTCGCCCAATCGCCGACAAACAGGGCAACACCAGTGCTACGCGCTGGGTTGACCGATGTGTTGGTGACCGGGATGCTGATCAGGTGAATCAGGGTCAGCCCCAGACCGATGGCCAAGGGAGCGAAGCCTTGAGGTGCTCGCTTGTCCGTTGCACCGAGAATGATGACCAGAAACGCCATGGTCATGACAACTTCACAAACCAGGGCAGCCAGCAATGTGTAACCGCCTGGAGAGTGGGCGCCGTAACCATTAGAAGCGAAACCATCGGACAAGCTGAAGCCGGCCTGACCGCTGGCAATGACATAGAGGACGCCACCCGCGACAACAGCACCCAGGACCTGCGCGACGATGTACGGCAGGAGTTGTTTCGCCTCGAACCGACCGCCGGCCCACAGCCCGATCGAAACAGCCGGATTCAGGTGGCAACCTGAAATGTGCCCAATCGCGTAGGCCATCGTGAGTACCGTCAGGCCAAAGGCGAACGCGACACCTAGCAGACCAATCCCCACTTCGGGAAAAGCAGCGGCCAACACCGCACTGCCGCAGCCGCCCAGAACCAACCAGAACGTTCCAAAGAACTCCGCGCCATAGGCTTTCATGATGTCCTCCTCCCAATTTGTTGAATGGCTGGCCCATTCTAGCCCAGGCGCTGTCGCGGTCCCGATCGACTTCTGATGGGCCGATGCGCGGCACGCTGGAAGCGTCGCGCAAGATGGGTAGGAGGACTGAATCCTTCTACTTTTGAGTCATTCTGACAAACGATACGCCGCGGCCCATGTCGCAGCTCAGGCTCAATCCCGTCACCTGATTGGAATCGTCTCGCTCGAGGAGAATCCGCACATCCTGCGGATACCAGGGAACGGCAACGCTCGACACCGGCACGTCAATCGACGAGGCGTTGGAGAGTACGAGTCCCCGATAGCCAAGGTTGCGACGATGGTTCGGGGCTACGGACAACCCACCACCCGAGAGCATCGAGCGGTGGGGAAGTGAATGGACGCTGGGGATTGGAGAACGACTTTCGTGTCGGCTACTCGTCTCCGTCGTAGCCCACCGAGATCGGGGTGAGACGCCGGGCTTGGCCAATGAGGGTTACGAGATCCTGCACTTCCCGGTCACCGCGGAAATCAGCGGCGACAACCGTAGCCCGCTGCTCGAGCCTGTCGAGGCTGCCATCTTTGGCCCAGTAAGAGCCCTTGAGGATCTCGGCGAACTCCGCGACGACCGAGCTGAGACGGAGAGCCGGCGAGGCGTTCTCCCACCGTCTGGAGATGTTCCTTCGCGTCAGATCGACGGCGGATTCGACGACCTCACCGGTAGCCTTGGAGCGATACCGCAGTCGCAGCGTCGCCAGAAGGTCACGCTTGCCGACATCCTCCTGGAGCTTGATCTCATACAGCGCGGTGATCTCGTGGCCAGCACCGATCTCACCGGCGTCGACGCTGTCGTCGCGAAATCGATCGTCGGCGATGTCCCTGTTCTCGTAGCCGATCAGACGATACCGGCTTACCGTTTCGGGGTTGAACTCGACCTGGACCTTCGCGTCGGAGGCGATGGTCTGCAGAGTCCCGGTGAGGTTCTCGACAAAGACCCGTCGGGCCTCGTCCAAGGTGTCGACGTAAGCGTAGGAGCCGTCGCCCTGGTCGGCCAGCTGCTCCATCAAGAGATCGTTGTAGTTGCCCATGCCGAATCCGATCGTGGTGAGCTCGACACCCTGGTCGGCACCGCTCTGGATGCGCTGCAGGATCGATTCGGGCCCTGTACGGCCGACGTTGGCGACTCCGTCAGAGCAAAGGATGATCCGGTTGATGGCACCTCGGCGCCGGTAGGTTCTGGCGAGATCGTAGGCCAGCGTCAGGCCCTCTTCGGCATTCGTCGAGCCATTCGGAACGAGATGTTGGATCGACCGCTCGATGGCGTACTTGTCGCTAGTCGGCTCGAGTAGTACCCGGCCCCGACTGCCGTAGACCACCAGACCGACCTGATCCTCGGGTTGCAACTGATCGAGCAAAAGCTCCAGAGAGCGCTTGACCAGGCCGAGTCGATTCTCCTGCTGCATCGAGCCCGAGACATCGACCACAAAGATCAGCATGGCGGGCTGGCGCTCTGCGCTGCTGATCTCGCGGCCTTTGATCCCAAACCGAACCAACTGGTAGCGCGGACCGGAAGCGAAGGGTGATGGTCCTCCTTCAGCGGTGATGGTGAACTCATCCCGACGCGGGGCCGGATCTCCATAGCCGAAGTAGTTGACGAACTCCTCGACCCGGATGGCCTCACTCGGCGGCAGGTGACCCCGCTCGAGATAGCTGCGTGCAAGGGTGAAGGAGCCCGTATCGACATCGAGACCAAAGGTGGACTGGGCGTCGTCTTCGGTGTCGATGAACGGATTGGTGCCGTAACCCTTGAAGAACATGTCGCCGTAGGGAGCGTCGTTGGGCTCGTGGGTCCCGCCGGTCGAAGGTGAAACGGTGGGCTGGCTCTCCTGTGGCACTTCTCGAACTCTCCTTTGAGCCACGTCAGGCATTCGCTGTACCTCACGCCCTTCCTGGCTGCTGAAGTAGATGTCGGTATCGACCTCATCGAAGAGGCCTGCGTTGGTTTCGGCCATGTCCAGCATCTCCAGCCCCGCCTGTGACTCGGCGGGCGGGGGCTCTTGCCGACTGCCCGTTTCGTTTCGTCTTGGCTCGGTAACAGATTCGAGCGCCAACGGCTCCCCATGCTCGCTCTTGGAGACATAGCCGAGGGCTTTCAGTCGCGTCTGCTCCTCAGCGGCCGCGGCGGGTGGTGTCGACGCTGTGCTTTCGGTGTCCACGGAGGCGACTCGATCGACCAGATCTGTTTCGGTCACGCTCCGACTGAATGGAACCTCTCGGATGTCCGACGGCCCCGTCGAGTGCATCGGGTCTTGCGCCACTTTGAGGGTCAAGAAGCTCCCCAACACCACAACGGCCACTGAGGCGGCGATCAGGCGTAGTCGTCGAGCAGAGAAGGTGGACTCCGACTCCTCTTCGACCAGATGAAGGTGGTCGGGAATCTCTTTCTGAATGCTCTCCAGAAGCCCCTCGGGCGGCTTGGGAGCTGCCGGCGGCGTCAGGCGATCTTCCATTCTCTTCATTTCGTTGCTATTCACTGCAAACCCCCTTCGAGGGTTGTTGCCAATTGTCTGTAGGCGCGCGCTAGGCGCTTGCGGATGCCGACGGGGGAGAGCCCTTGGTGTCGGGCGATCTCGGCGACCGACAGCTCAGCCCAGAACCGCGCTGTCACGGCGAATCGGAGCTCATCGGGAAGCTCCAGAACAGCTCGTCGAAGCCGTTCGGCCTCGACGCTCCTGGCGGTCGCGTCATCCGGAGTTTCGTCTGGATCGAGGAGCTGATCGACCTGCTCCTCGGTCAGAGGCTCGAGCCTTCTCGGACCCCGGATGTGATTCAGAAAGGTGTTGTAGGCGATGCGATACAGCCAGGTGGAGAACTGGCTGCCACCCTGGAATTTGCCGATCGACCGCCAGGCCTTACGATACGTCTCCTGTGTGAGATCGGCTGCGAGGTCCTGGTCCCCACCACAGAGCCGAAATAGAGATGCGAAGACGGCACGGTACGTACAGCGTGCCAGCGCATCCGCCGCGTCGAGATCTCCCTTCGCAGCTCTGGGCCAGAGGACTGCCTCGTCGTCGGCTACCGGGGGCGGACCACCTGGATCTGAGGTTTCCACTGCTCGTATGCTCTCCATGTGTAGTTAGACATAGAAAGCACCGAAAAGGAAACTCGTGGAGAAACGTCCTTCCAGATCTCCGAGATGCGTGCCAGGGAATCGGGTGAGAGTCAGTGCGCCGTTGTAGTGCGAGCTCGTCCCCTAGTGTGGCGGAATGCCACGTCCGTCAGCCTTCGCGGCCGAACCACCCGTCACCGCCTCCTCGAGCAGCCGCTGCTGATGGCACTCTGCCCGGGCTCCGGCCACAGCGACGGCGACAAGTCCGAGCCAGGAGGGGGCGCGAAGCGCCTTGGTGCTCATCGTCGACAAGCTCCTCGGTTCTGAAGAACACTACCAAGAAATGCGCCACGGGCTCCATGGCTGCAGGAGCGCTGTAGACTCCGCTGCAGTCTCATCTAAACGACTCATCGGGAGGAAACAATGAGTGGACAGACGGACCAGCTCAACGCGATCGTAGGCCAGAGAATCGAAGTTTCTCCGGGGCTCATCGTCCTTCGTGTGGTTCCCGATGGATGGAACCTTCCAGACTTCGAAGCCGGCCAGTTCGCAGTTCTGGGCTTGCCGGCAAATGCATCCCGGCATCCGGTCAGTGACCCCAAACAGGAGCGCGCCGAACCCGATAAGCTCATCAAGCGCGCCTACTCCATCGCCTCGTCCTCCGTAGCTGACGAGTATGTCGAGTTCTTCATTGTCATGGTGCGCTCCGGTGCCCTGACACCCCGGCTGTTCGCCCTGTCAGTAGGCGACAGACTGTGGCTCTCCCCAAAGGTCAGTGGGCTCTTCACGCTCGCCGAGGTGCCGCGAGATCAGCATGTCCTCCTGATCTCGACCGGCACTGGCTTGGCCCCGTATATGAGCATGCTTCGCAGTCACCTTGTTTGTGATGACCCTCGACGGTTCGCGGTGATCCACGGAGCGCGACACTCCTGGGACCTGGGATACCGCTCGGAGCTATTGACCCTCGACCGAATGTGTCCCAATTTCACCTACCTTGCGACGATCAGTCGACCCGAGGAGGAACCGACGCCGTGGGCCGGTGAGAGTGGGTACATCCAAGACCTGTGGCAACGAGGAGTGCTCGAAGAGACCTCGAAGTTTCGAGTTTCGCCAGAGGACACCCACGTCTTCCTCTGCGGTAATCCCAGCATGATCGTCACCATGG
>JBATEX010000211.1:0-11877 GCA_049664225.1 Thermoanaerobaculia bacterium | reverse complement strand
CCATGGTGACGATCATGCTGGGATTACCGCAGAGGAAGACGTGGGTGTCCTCTGGCGAAACTCGAAACTTCGAGGTCTCTTCGAGCACTCCTCGTTGCCACAGGTCTTGGATGTACCCACTCTCACCTGCCCACGGCGTTGGTTCCTCCTCGGGTCGACTGATCGTCGCAAGGTAGGTGAAGTTGGGACACATTCGGTCGAGGGTCAATAGCTCCGAGCGGTCTCCCGCCCATGGAGTAGACATCCGAGATGGAACTGGCCGCCGCAATCTGACCGAACCAATAGGGGTCATCCACCGGCGGCGTAATGAAATCCACCGTACTGATCACCGCGATCTCGTCCGTTAGCCGGTAGACCGCAGCATCGTCGGCCGTTTCGATACCGACCAGTAGATTGGGATCAGAGAGTGGCGTCAGGCCACGAAGCGCGTCCGACAGATCCGCCGGACCGATCTGGGCTGCTCAGCCACAGGTGCGGGCGAGCCCGGTTAGGCTCTTCTTTACTAGAAAGGCCATTCGGTTTCCCCTTTTCATCGGGTGGATGAAGCCTTGACCACGAGTGTGATGGTGGACTTGTAATTGACGTCGGCAATGCGGACATCGTCCCCTCCGATCTGTCTCTCGTGTCGACCTGAGATCGCAGGCGCCACTTGCCGCGAAGAAGTACGCAACCAACTCGGTGACGGGTGCATCTAACGAGACTGATGGAGTTGTGCATGGCGGTTAGTGGACCTACATACGAAGGAGAAATCGAAGATGACTCGTCACAGGAGAAGCGGGCGGTTGCTCACCCTTGCCATGGCGTTCGTGTGCTCCGGAGCGGCGTCCGGTGAGGCCCCAATCGCTCTCATCGACGGTGTGATCATCGACGGAAACGGTGGAATGCCCGTCGAGAACGGCGTTGTGGTTGTGCGTGACGGACGGATCGAGGCCGTGGGCGATGCGGACACCTTCCGTGTCCCGAGCGACGCAGAGGTGATCGACATCGAGGGACGAGCCATACTGCCAGGGCTCGCTGACATGCACGTCCATCTGATGGGCGGGTGGGATGGCGTCGGTTCGGATTGGCTCGGGTATCAAAGGTATCTGAATGCCCTTCTCTACTCGGGTGTCACCACGGTTTTCGATCTGGGGAACGTCATGCCGTTTGTGCTCCAGCTCCGGGACGAGGTGGCAGCAGGCACCATCGCCGGCCCCCGGATCTACTGCGTCGGCCCACTGGTGGACGACGCCGATCCGTCATGGCCGCCGTTCTCAGTGGGTCTCGTCATCGATTCCCAGGTACCCGATGTCATCGAGCTGTTGGAGCGCTCCGGCGTGGACGCGGTCAAGGCGTATGGGGGGCTGTCGGTGCCGTTGCTTCGTGAGCTGGTGGAGGTCGCCTCCGAGAGCTCTCTTCCCGTAATCGCCGACCTCTGGGACCGCAACGGGTCCTTCGACATGACCGCAACCGGGATCGCGGCGATTGCCCACGCGCCGACGCGCGAGATTGACGAGCTCAGCTTCGACCTGATCGTCGAAAAGAAGACCATGGTTATCACTACCCTGGTGGTGCGGGAATCGTTCTCACGGCGGAGGTTCAAGGATCTGTCTTTTCTCGACTACCCGTTGATCACGGAGACCACTCCGCCCACTTTTCAGGCTGCCGTGCGAGAGCACGCGACCCGAGATCTCACGGACGAGGATAAGCAAGCTGCCGCGGCTAACGGAGTGAAGCTCGACATCGCCACGAAGAACGTTCAAAGGCTCCAGCGAGCCGGGGTCGTGTTGGTCGCTGGCACCGACGCCCCCTATCCGGGTGTATTCCAGGGGGAGGGCATCCACCGGGAGCTCGAGCTGCTCGTGGCAGCGGGGCTGTCCCCGCTCGAAGCCATTACGTCGGCGACCCGGAACGCAGCGACTCTGATAGGTGCCGAGGACTGGGGCACAGTCACCCCCGGCAGCGTCGCCGATCTGATCGTCGTCGATGGCCGGCCCGACCAGGACATCCGTCGAACTCGTGACATACACATGGTGATGCAGGGTGGCCGGATCCTGGACCGAGATGCGCTCAAGTTCGATCCGGACACGGATCCGGGTTTCGCCGTTGGTGCCGCGGTCGACTGAAGCCAGTAGCCGGACCCATCCGGCAGGTCTGTGCGAAGGAGCTTCGCGCTTCCAAGCGAGATCCAGAAGGCGAAGAACCGCGCCCCCTGTCAATCGGATCGGACCCCTCACCTCGAAGGCCTTCGGAAGAGTCGGAGGGCACCAGAGAGTCTCGCCGTGGACCTCCCATCGTCGAAACCCTCGATGTCGGAGCCCCGCAGTGAGTCTCGAGGGCTGTGATGAGGTCGTCCGCGATCTTCCTGGGGGGTTCAGCTTGGATGGGCCGATGATGTCCTTCGAGTGCCGACGGTGCAGATCGGACCTGACGACCTCCTGGTGCGGCAGTTCGTTGAGGTTCCCTGGTATCCGCAAGACGTGCGGATTCTGCTCGAGCGAGACGATTCCAATCAGGTGACGGGATTGAGCCTGAGCTGCGACATGGTGCGCGGCCTGGCGCTTGTGAGGATGGATCAAGAGTAGGCAGCAGAAGATCTCCGCTCCCTCTTGCGCGGCCTGGCCATCAGAAGTTGTGCCGTAGTACTCCTTTGAGATTGGGCTCTTCGGTGGGTTCTGCGAGTCGAAGACTTGCACTGGCTTTGCTTTCCCCTCAAGATCCATGGGGAGTAAAGTGGTTGTGCGGAGGGAAGTCTCGAGCTTGGAGGTACCCTGATGGTTCGTCGTCAACTTCTGGTCCTGTCGATAGCCGTGAGCCTGAATGCGGGCATGAGTGTGGCTTCGGCTCGAGAAGAGATTCGCTACGAGCTCACTGCGGAGAGCTGGTTCGGAGTGGTTTGCGAGCTCTGCTATTGCCCCGACTCAATCACCGATCTGCACGGAACGTTCCTGCTTCGAGAGACCGAGGAGGAGGGCGAGTTTCGGACTTTCGACGTGCTCGAGGTGGAATGGAGGACGGGTGGCGGTACCCAAGGTGCGGTGACCGGCTCGGGCACATTTCGCCACGGGGGCCCCTCGGGCCGTCAGCAGCTGCTCGAGCTCAAACTCCGTCTGGGCGACGAGGAGTTGCACGTCACCAGCGGTCCGGTTGAGGCCGAGCTGGACCTGCCTCGTCTCGCGATTCAGGTGGAGACGAGCCTCAAACCGACGTGCAGAGACAGGGTCTTCTTCCTCACCGCACGACCTGAACCTACCGACTAGGGACCCTACCTGGTCCCCCTGGGTGATTCCGAGCTCGTCCATCCTTCCCTTGGGGGTCGCGCCCGCCCAAATTGCATCGCCAGGCGGGCGTCGACACCCCAGGGCTGGAACCAACTTCTACTCAGAAAAGCAACTGTCTATTCCGCTAGTTTCCCTTTAGATCAAATTGAATGATCTTGGTCGCCCAACCGAATTGCTCGCCGATACGGGTATTGGGCCGGGCATGCTCCTGTGTGTACCAGCAGGTGTCATCGACCGGGTCGATGGCCATCGCGCTGTAGTCTCCCCAGCGTGACGTCCGCCGCTGCACGAACCCATCGATGTTGCCATCGAAAGCCACAAACTCGCGCACGTTCATGTGGTTCGACCGGCCACGGCGAGCGACCACGCCAATGCTCGGATAGGTGGTAGCGCTCGAGATGCTGTACCCCAGGCAAGTTTCGCCTTTCGCAGTCGTCGCGATACTGCCCATCCACCGGTGATCGCCATCGGGCGAGAAGGTGTTCTCTTTCTTCAGCGTCCAGCCTCGGTCCTTGTGGTTCCGGAACTCATACCAGCGGACGCCTGCTTTGCCGTTGCCGTCGGCGTCGACCGTGTGGTTGACGACGGCCCGCTTGTCGTTGCCGTAGTCACGCAGCTGCACGCGGTGCATGAGCCGGTCAGAGATGGCCTCCAAGAAGGTGATGTTGTCAGGGAATACGCCGGTACCCGAGCCCGGTTGATCGATACATCGCTCGCGGAAGGCCGGGCAGATATCGGTATCGAAAGGTGAAACCGGGATCTTGGCCACTTCGCTGATCGTCGAATCAGTGGGCACGACGAAATCTGGTGTGATTTCCCAGACGTCGATCCGGCTTCCAGAGCCACCGTTGTTGGTGAAGAACGTCGGCGGAGTGTTGTCGAACACCGGGCCGTCATTGTCACCGACGACGAAGCCAAACTCGCTCGAGCCCAGCTTGTAGAGCACCATCGTCGTCTGGCCGGCGCTGAAGGCTTCCGTCTTGTCGATAGCGCCCAGCGCTGCGCCCTGGAAAGGATTGAATAGGTTGACCATCACGCCGATGGCGTCGGTGACGAAGCCGTACTTCGGATAGTCCGGGAACCCGATGCCGGTGAAGTCGAACTCGTGCTGATAGTAGCTACCCGTCGGATCACCTGTCTCCGACAAGGCGATGCACAGAGAGTCCCCGGGGCCATTGGGAAAGGCGAACTGGCTCACCAGCCATCTGTCCGACTCCTCATCGTAGAGCACGATCGGATCGCCACGGTTGAAGTCCTCGCAAAACCCGCCCAAGCCGGTCCAGAAGACGTTGTTGGCGAACGGGCCGAGGACGACGTTACCGCTCTTGTCATAAATCGTCGTCAAGTCGTTGACCATCTGTACGTAGTGGTTGAGGCCAACGTCTCCGTCGGTATCGGGTGGTGCCACAAGGAAGCCCAACAAATTGTCGTTGTCATCGTTCTCCGCTCCATCGAAGATCTGCAGGAGCTCGATCGTCGAGGTGGCTTTGGAGGACCGGAAGCCGCTCGGCCCCGACGCCTGTGTCGAGAAGCCGACTGTGCCCCCATTCTGCCGCAGCGGTTCGACTGCTCCAGCACCCTGCGTTGACATCGGAGCGGTCGCACCCGAAAGTCCGTAGGGGTCCTTCATGAACATCGGGACCTCCTGAACAGTCGGAGTTGCACTGGTGCCGTCGAGGAGAGATCGCTCTGCAAGAGGCGCCAGGCTACCGATCGGCGCAGAGAAGCCGTCTCGAGTCGACTCGAGAATAATCTGCTCTGGCGGCGGGGGAAGATCCACGGTGACGACCAGATTGCCACCTCCGACGCCATCGGCGAACTCGCCGAATTTAACGTAGTAGGTTTCCCCACCAGTCGCCTCGAAGATCAGATTGTCAGTCAGGCCGACGTCCACACAGGCGACCTGGGTGAGTGCTCCACAAGTACCCGTAAAGACGCCATGCGCGGTGTCCAATGGATCGCCATCGGGCTCTGTGCTGCCATCGGTGCTGATGTTGATAGTGATGTCGTCGTCCGGCGTCCACACATACCAGACCGTGTTACCGTCATTTCCAATGTTGCAGCTAAGTATGGGATCTGAGGGATTATTGGTAGCTGTCGTGGTATCGACGGTGTCGGTGAATGGGGTTGACGGAATTAAGGTAGCGCCAACACACTCGTCGTTTGCAGGCTGACCATACGCGGGCAAACCGAACAGCAGCAGCAGCAGCGCGGCACCGCATGTTCTGCAAATCGGCGATGGTCTGCCAGTTTGGGGCGATTTGTGATAATTCATCATGTGCTCCTCTTGATTCGTGCTGAAGGCCTCGACTGAAATGTTGAGAGCCTGTCTGGGTGGAACATTCCTGCTGCGGATCGGCAGATCAGGATGGAAAGAACTCGTTGGGTAGGTTCGAGCTTTCTGGCCGAGCACCACCTCCCACCGTGCGTCGGATTCACCTGCCCGAGCTGACCGGGAATCACGCGATCAGACGTCGGAAGCCCGGCGGTCGAGGGACCTCGCAAGGAGGAAGCGAGGACCTCTGGCTTCGTGTCCTCTGGCTTTCGACTGGCTTTTCCTGGTCGTGGACTACTGCAACACTACTCCCGTCGAGCTCCAGATGCAAGGTGGAGGCGAAGAAGGTGACCGAGTGCTCGTTGAGGGAGCTCTCTTGCTTTTCCTCCAGGGCAGGAGTAGCGTCTTCCTTATTCCGACTGTGGGCAAGCCAGCCGAAAGGCTGGGGGTGCAGGGCAACGGGTCCTCGCCTGAACCCAGGCTGGGTTGCTCTTCAGTCCAGGGGCAAGAGGGAGACTCTTTTCAGAATCGAAGAATAAGGAGACGAAAGGAGAGGTCATGTCCAGGAGTTCCGCTTCCAGATCCATGCTTCACGCTAGCCTCATAGCGATCCTGACTTCAGCAATCCTGCCGCTTGGCCTTGCGGCATCTCACACGCCCGACCCGACCAGCGTCACGATCGTTGGCAGCCTGCAGAGCGAGCTGGGTTGCCCGGGCGATTGGCAACCCGATTGCGCGGCGACCCACCTGGTCTTCGACGCGGAGGACACCGCCTGGCAGGGTGTCTTCAATGTCCCTGCCGGCGACTGGGAGTACAAGGCGGCGCTCAACGATAGCTGGGACGAGAACTACGGCGAGAACGCAACTCAGGACGGGCCCAATATCGGACTGTCACTGGTAGAGGCCACCGACGTGAAGTTCTACTACTCTCACGAGACCCACTGGGTCACCGACAACGTCAACGCGGTCATTGCCACGGCCCCTGGCAGCTACCAGAGCGAGATCGGCTGTTCGGGCGACTGGGATCCGAGCTGTCTGCGCTCCTGGCTCCAGAATCCAGATGGCGACGGGATCTACGAGTTCGCCACTGACCAGATCCCGGTGGGCTCGTACGAGTTCAAGGTAGCCCTCGACGAGGCCTGGGATATCTCTTTTCCCGGTTCCAACGTACCTTTCACCGTTGCCAACGCCGGCGACCTCGTCACCTTCACCTACGATTCGGCCACCAACGACGTTGCTGTGGACATCGAGTCGCCCCCGGCCTCGAAGTATGCCGTCATTCACTACTTTCGCGACGACGCTGACTACGGGGACCACACCACGGGTGACTTCAACGACTTCTGGGGCTTGCACCTCTGGGGCGACGCCATCGATCCGTCCGAGGCCACCGACTGGCCCGATCCGAAGCCGTTTCTCGGCGAGGACGAGTATGGCCGCTTCGCCTGGATCAAGCGGGGCGGAACCGACAGCCAGGTGAACTTCATCATCCACAAGGGCGACGCCAAAGACGGTACCGACGCCGACCGATCCTTCGACGCCGACGTCACCCCCGAGATCTGGCTGCGGCAGGACGACGCGGCGACCTACACCTCGCAGGCGGAAGCCCAGGGATTCGTCACCGTCCACTACCACCGACCGGACGGTGACTACGGCGACCCCACCAGCAGCGACTTCAACGACTTCTGGGGTCTCCATCTGTGGGGTGACGCCATCGATCCGACCGAACTTACGATATGGACCGATCCCAAGAGGCCGACCGGCCCCGACGACTACGGGATCTTCTGGGACATCCTCATTCAGGACGCCTCCCAGCCGGTGAACTTCATCGTCCACCGCGGCGACGAGAAGGACCCCGGACCCGATCAGAGCTTTTTGCCGGTGGATGAGGCCACCATCTGGCTGCAGTCGGGCGACGAGACGGTCTACCCGCAGCGCGGGGCAGCCGAGAATGTCGCCACGATTCACTACCACCGGCCGGCCGGTGACTACGGCGACTCCACCAGCCCGGACTTCAATGACTTCTGGGGAGTGCACGTCTGGGAGGGAGCGCTCAATCCCACATCCTGGCCGGATCCGGTCCGCTGGCAGGAGGAGGATACCTTCGGGCCGATCTTCCAAGTCGAGCTTGTCGACGAAGCGCCGCAACTGGCCTACATCCTTCACCGGGGCGACGAGAAGGACCCCGGTCCGGACCAGTACCTCGATTTCGCGATGTACGGTTACGAGATCTGGCAGATGCAGGGAGCGGACCCCGATGATCCCTACATTCTGCCCATCGACGTTGGAACTGGAGCCAACCCCGGCAATATTGGCGAGCAGCGGGCCTACTGGGTGAGCACCGACACCATCGCCTGGTCAGCGGGCGATGACACGGCCAACACCTTCACGCTGCACTACGCGCCCGAGGGCGGCCTCGACACTACCGACGATGGCATCATCGGCGGGTCGTTCCTGACGCTGACCCCGGATCCGGCCGGCCTACCGGCTGAAGTTCAGGCCAAGTTCCCGCATCTGGCGGCGCTAGCGGCGCTGAAGATCGGCGCCGGTGACCTGGCCTTGGTGCCGGAGATCCTGAAGGGCCAGATTGCCGTGTCGGCGGTGAACAGCGAGGGGCTGTCCGTCGACGCCACCGGTTTGCAGATTCCGGGGGTACTTGACGATCTCTACACCTACAGTGGTGAGCTGGGTGTGGCCTGGGATACAGGGCAGCCGACGATCCACCTCTGGGCGCCGACGGCCAGGTCGGTCACACTGCATCTGTTCGCCGACTCCGATCCGGCGACGACGAGCACGACCTATTCGATGGCGCTCGATGCGGCCAGCGGTGTCTGGAGCGTCACCGGCAACATGAGCTGGAGGGATCAGTTCTACCTCTTCGAGGTGGAGGTCTACGTCCACAGTGCGGGTCAGGTTGAGCACAACCTGGTCACCGATCCCTACTCCTTCAGCCTTGCCATGAACAGCACGCGCAGCCAGCTCGTCGACCTGAACGATCCGATGCTCGAGCCGATGGACTGGGACATTCTGCAGAAGCCGCCGCTGGCGGCACCCGAGGACATCAGCATCTACGAGATCCACGTGCGCGACTTCAGCGCCCAGGATCCGTCGGTGCCGGAGGAGCTCAAAGGGACCTACAAGGCCTTCACGCTCGAAGACACCTATGGGACCGATCATCTGGAGGCATTGCAGGAAGCCGGTCTGACCCATCTGCACCTGTTGCCGGTCTTCGACATCGCCACCATCAACGAGAACACTGCCGAATGGCAGGCTCCCGATCCGGCGGAGCTGGCCACCTATCCACCCGACTCCGAGCTGCAGCAGGCCGAGGTCACGCTTTACGAGGACGTGGACGGCTTCAACTGGGGCTACGACCCCTTCCACTACACGGTGCCGGAGGGCAGCTATGCGACCGATCCCGACGGCAGCACCCGCATCGTCGATTTCCGTGAGATGGTGCAGGCTCTGAACGAGAGAGGACTGAGGGTCGTGATGGACGTGGTCTACAACCACACCAACGCGGCGGGTCAGAGCCCGAAGTCGGTGCTCGATCGCATAGTCCCGGGCTACTACCACCGTCTCGACGATTCCGGTGCCGTGGAGATGAGCAGCTGCTGCCCCAACACCGCCAGCGAGCACGACATGATGGAAAAGCTGATGATCGACTCGCTGGTGACCTGGGCCGCGGAGTACAAGGTCGACGCCTTCCGCTTCGATCTCATGGGTCATCACATGAAGCGCAACATGGAGAACGTGCGCGCTGCGCTGGATGCGTTGACCTTGGAGGAAGACGGCGTCGACGGCAGCTCCATCTACATCTATGGTGAGGGCTGGAACTTCGGCGAGGTAGCGGACAACGCTCGCGGCGAGAACGCCACCCAGCTCAACATGGGCGGCACCGGTATCGGCACTTTCAGCGACCGACTACGGGACGCCGTCCGCGGTGGCGGACCCTTCGATGGCGGTGAGGACCTCATCCGCCGCCAGGGCTTCGCCAACGGGCTCTTCTATGACCCCAATGCGCTCAACAGCGGCTCGACAGCCGAGCTGGACACGCTGCTGCTGCTGAGTGACCAGATCCGGGTCGGAATGGCGGGCAACCTGGCGGCCTATGAGTTCATCGACCGCAACGGGAATCTGGTCGCCGGCGCCGATGTCGACTACAACGGCCAGCCCACCGGCTACACCCAAGACCCACAGGAGGTCATCGCCTACATCTCGAAGCACGACAACCAGACGCTCTATGACAACAACGTCTACAAGGCTCCGCTGGGGACCAGCATGGCGGATCGGGTGCGTATCCAGAACGTCGGCCTGAGCACCGTGGTGCTGGGCCAGGGTGTGCCTTTCATGCATGCCGGCAGCGATCTGCTGCGCTCCAAGTCGCTCGACCGCGACAGCTACAACTCTGGCGACTGGTTCAACAAGCTGGACTTCACCTACCAGGCCAACAACTTCGGAGTCGGCTTACCCGTGGCGAGCAAGAATCAGGATAACTGGGCGATCATGGCGCCGCTGCTGGCGAATCCGGCTCTGCAACCGGCGTCCTCCGGTATTCAGGATATGGCAGAACGCCTGCAGGAGCTGCTCGAGATCCGCTACAGCACGGAGCTCTTCAGGCTCGAGACCGCCGAGGAGATCCAGGATCGGGTTGCCTACCACAACACCGGTGCGGGCCAGATTCCGGGCTTGATCGTCATGAGCATCCTGGATGACGAAGGGTCGATCGACCGCACCACGGAGATCGTCTTCGCCCTCTTCAACGCCAACGACGACGACGTCAGCTTCCTAGTGCCGGCGGCGGGTGGACTGGACCTGAGGCTGCATCCGGTTCAAGCCGGCTCCAGCGATCCGATCGTCGGGCTCTCGGCCTTCGACATCGCGACCGGCGCCTTCAGCGCGCCGGGGCGTACGACGGCGGTGTTCGTAGGACAGCGTTCGGCGTCGGAGCAGATCGATCTGCTCATCGATGACGTCGAGGCTCTGATCGCAGCCGATGTTTTGAATCGCGGCCAGGGAAACGCCTTGCTCTCCAAGCTGTGGAACATCCGCAGGAAGATCGCCCGTGGCAAAATCAATGCCGCGCTCGGTCAGCTCGGAGCCTTCGTCAATCAGGTGGAAGGCTTCGTGCGAGCGGGCATTCTCACCGAAGAGCAAGGTGTGGCACTGATCGCCGCGGCGCTGGACATCGAGGCGGCGCTGATGAACTGATCTCGAAGGTCGGTCTCGGCCTGCCGCAGCCACCGGTTCGCTTCCGGGCTGTGAATGAAGCTCCGAGTCTGCGAAGAGTGGATCTACAGCTCGTAAGATTCGCCAGCCTTGACTCTTGTGGCCCGGAGTAGCTGAGCCACGATGTCTGGTGCATCGCCGGCATTCGAGAGGATCCTCTGCGCGAGGGTGCCAGAGGATCGGATAGGCTCCGGTCATGGAATTAGAGCCTGAAAGCCTCGAGGTCCGCGATCGCTACAAGCTGCTCATCGGAAGCATTGTGCCTCGCCCCATCGCCTTCGTTTCGACGGTCTCGCCTGAAGGCGCTCTCAATCTCGCCCCCTATTCTTTCTTCACCGCCGTGGGCTCGAACCCGATGACCCTGCTCTTCTGTCCGGCCACCAAGGCCGACGGCGCCGACAAGGACACACTGCGCAATTGCCTTCCTCCCGAAGAGGGGGGTGTGGGCCAGTTCGTGGTCAACGTGGCGACGGAAGCCTATGCGCGCGAGGTTGCCGCTGCGGGTGAGATGCTGCCCTACGGCGACAGCGAGTTCGACTTGACGGGCCTGACCCCCTTGCCGAGCTCGAAGGTGCGACCTCCCCGTCTCGAGCAGTCCCCGATCGCTTTCGAATGCGAGACTGTGCAGGTCCTGCGCACGGCTCCCGGTGAGCCGGCCAGCGGCAACGTGGTGATGGGTCACGTGCTATGCGTGCACGTCGACGATGCGCTGATCGACGAGCGATTCCATATCGATGCGGATCGACTCCGAGCCATCGGTCGGATGGGAGGTCTGGGGTACTGCAGGACTCGTGAGCGCTTCGAGATGCCTCGTGGCCGGGAGGCCTTGAAGGAAAACGGGGCTTGACGAGGTCGCTGGCCCGGGAGCTAGTTGAACCGGGAGCTAGCTGATCCGTGACTGACGAAGCCTGGGATCCTTCGCAGGCTTGCTGACGAGCCCTTCCGTCCGGGGTGACCTCTCGATTCCAGTGACAAGAACCCCGGCTGTCGTCGTCGGCCTTCTCTTGCTTTCACCAGTACTTCTCCATGTGAAGATTGCCTGGGTCATTGCGTTTGTGCTCCTTGAAGCCTAGCTCGCCCAACACCTTCTCCATGGTGACGATCATGCTGGGATTA
>JBATEX010000210.1:0-3801 GCA_049664225.1 Thermoanaerobaculia bacterium | reverse complement strand
GTGGTGAACTGCCCGTCACTGCCTCGAAACGTGTGGTAGGTGAACGGCCCGAGCTGCTGGGAAGTGCCGGACCAGATCGTCGTATCGGTGCCACTGGTCACCCGGCCGTTGTAGAACGTCATCGAGCCGAGCTGCTGACTCGTTCCGGACCCGGTCTCAGTTGTGGTCTGTGCCCCGATTGGTCCTGTGGCGATAGCAAGGCTGACCAGGGCTATGACGGCGATGGCAAGAGCAGTTCGCATGGCATCTGTCTCCTATGAGAGTCGATGGGCGACCAAGCCAGAGGTCGAAATCGGCCACGACTCATGGTCCCGCACCCCACTGTCAAGGGCTGTCAGTGTCCCGGGCCGGACCGAAGCCAACCTGCCTGCCTATCTGAATAGCAATCCCGATGCCGAGAAGAGTAGAGGAGGGGCCGGCGCCCGGGCAGCTGTTCCTACCTTCGCTGCTCGAGCTCGGCGGTGGTTCGCGGCCGCCCCACCAGGCCGGCGCCTCAAGACCGATCTCTTCGAGGAAGCCATCAGTATCCACCATCCCATGGCGGAGTTCCCCGAGGGTGGCATGGGGATGGATGTCTCGATCTCGGTGGTCGCAAGAGCGAGCCGACCGAATCGTCAACGCCCGATCATCCCCAGTGGGAAGGTACCGCTACGACCTACGATGTCTTTGTGACTCGCAAGCCCATCCAGCTGGGCGTCCGCATGGACATCATTCCGTGCTCGTCACAAGGTCGGGTGGCGGCCATCTTCCAGCTCTCCCCCCAACCTCACGACCACAGCATCTGGGAAGTCCTGAACAACCTGCGGCAAGAATTCCGCTGCGAGCGCTAGAGAGCCTCGGATCCCTCCCAGCTTCTGGACGCTCTCAGAGTCGCCAGGCCAACTGGAGCAAGCCGGAATTTGACTGACTGGTCGTCCCGGTGTCCGATAGTTTAGACTGCCATCAGGTGAGTGATGGCATCTAGACCTCCTCAGCCAAAGAGTCCCAATTGGGTGGCCCTGTGTTTTCTAGGGCTACTCGTCGGACTCGGCTTCCTCAGCCTCGAGGCCAATCATCAAGCGCATTGGCACCTGTCGCACGGCGTGAGCCATTCCCACGATCATCTTGCGGCAGGACCGCACCATCATCATGCTGCGCCGGAGTCTGGCAGCAGTGGCAAAGATCGTTCCTCCCCCGAGCCCGAGGATCGAGACCTGTATCTTGGACAGGCGGCCCTTCCCTTGCTCAGTCATACGGATGCAAGTATCCGTGTCTTGCGCCCAGCGCTGACCAGATGGGACCCCGTGCCGATTTCGCTGACTTCCCTAGGGACTCGAGAGTCTTCTCCCGCCTCTCCCAGGGGACCTCCACTGGCTCGGCTACTCCTCGCCGCATCGTAACCAGCGATCGATCGAGTTGGCGCCGGCGTTCCTCCGTGGAAGCGCTCGCTGACTCACGCATGGAACCGAGGATCCTCAGGAGGAGACATGCCTCTCATCTATGCATCCGGGTGGTCGCGTAGTGCGACCTCGATCCCGTTATTGCTAGTGGGTTTTCTGACCGTCTCAGCAGTGTCGACAGTTGCCGTGGCTGGGACCCATCACGCCCCAGCCAGCATGGCTGCCCCGCACGATCCTGAAAAGGAGCAGGAAGAGGAGGCAGAGTCTGTTTTCGAGGACCACATGACCGTCACCGCGCGGGCCGACAACATGACGGGGGTGGCCACCTCTGCGACCGAAGGAGCCACCGGCTACGAGGACCTGAAGACGCGCCCCGTTCTGCGTACCGGTGAGATTGTGGAGACGGTGCCCGGGGTTATTGCCACCCAGCACAGTGGTGGAGGCAAGGCGAATCAGTACTTCCTGCGAGGCTTCAATCTCGACCACGGCACCGATCTCAGTCTCGAGGTCGACGGAATGCCGGTCAATCTGCCGACCCATGGACATGGTCAGGGCTATGCAGATCTCAACTTTCTCATCCCGGAGGTCATCGAGTCCGTTCAGTTTCGGAAGGGGACGTATTTCGCCAACGTCGGCGATTTCTCGGCCGCTGGATCCACCAGTGTCCTACTCAGATCCACCCTGCCCAGAGCTGGGGTTCGGGCGGCTTTGGGAAGCAACGACTTTCAGCGAGCCCTGGTGCTGGGCTCGACTCCGGCCGCGGGCGGAGAGCTGCTGGGGGCCTTCGACTACTATCACTACGATGGCCCTTGGGAAAAACCCGATGACTTCACCAAACTCAATGGGATCTTGCGCTACTCGCAAAGCCGCGGTAGCCGCCACTGGTCGGTGACTGCGATGGGATACGAGGGTGACTGGCAGGCCTCGGATCAGATCCCATTGAGAACCATCGGCAAGACCGTGCCGCTCTTTGGTTTCGTCGATCCGTTTCCCAACGGCGATTCGAGCCGCTACAGCCTGTCTGGCGAGTACCACTGGCATGCGGCGTCGACGCTGACCAGTCTCGGTGCCTATCTCATCAGCTACGACCTCAATCTGGTCTCGAATTTCACCTATTGTCTGGACTATGGAACAGCCAGCGAGTGCGGCGTCGACGACGATTCGTTCATGCAGACCGATGATCGCTTGATCTACGGTCTGGAGCTCGAGCGATCCCGGGCCCTGGAATGGGGTGACCGAACAATGCTTCTGAGCTACGGCACCAAAGCTCAGTTCCATGACATCGACAACGGTCTGGGACGTGCGAGCGGTGGAGTCTCGCTGCCGGGCGGGTTGATTGCGAGCTATGGGGTGCAGGAGTTGATGCTGGGAGTCTTCGGCGATGCCGAGATTCAGTTGAGTGAGAAGGTGCAGATGAAAGCCGGGCTGCGTGGCGACTATTACAGCGCCGACGTCGAGACCCAGTTGGAGGAGAACTCCGGACAGCGTGACGACTCGATCGTCAGCCCCAAGCTGAGCTTTGTTTTCGGTCCATGGAAGCGCACCGAGCTCTATCTCAACTGGGGACAGGGCTTCCATAGCAACGACGCACGGGGCTGGGTGACAACAGTCGATCCGCTAACGCTCGAACCGGCGGATCCCGCCGATCCGTTGGTGCGCGCCCAGGGCACCGATGTCGGAATCCGAACCACGCTGGTCGAGGGTCTGCAGTCGACGCTCACGGTGTTTCGACTGGAGCTCGATTCCGAGCTGGTCTACCTTGGGGATTCCGGGACAACCGAAGCAGGGCCTCCCAGCCGCCGTACCGGTATCGAGCTCGCCAACTTCTACCGTATCTGTCCCTGGATAGCGCTCGATCTGGATTTGACTTTGACGGACGCCGAGTTTACCGATGTGCCGGAGGACGAGCGTGAGATCTCTGGCTCGGTCGGCCGCACTCTGCAGCTGGGCTTGGCTCTCGGGCGAGAAATCGGCTGGTTCGGGACACTGCGCTGGAGGTACTTCGGAGACATTCCCTTGACCGCCGATGGAATCGTGCGAGGCCAGTCGTCATCGCTGGTCAATGGCAGGCTGGGCTATGGCTTCCAGAACGGTTTGCGGCTCGTCGTGGAAGGCTTCAACCTACTCGACCGAGACGATCCAGATATCCAGTACTACTACGCATCGCGCCTGCCAGCCGAGTTCAGTCCTACGGGACAGACGGAACCGGTCGGCGGCGTCGAGGACGTGCATCTTCACCCGATGGAGAGCCGTTCCGTGAGGGTCTGGCTGGAATTCGGGTTCTAGCCCGCATTCTTCATGAGCCCCACGGCATCTAGCGGAGATCGCCCGCCATCTCAGGGAAGTCCTCGCTCGTCGCTCCTCAACAACCTGCAAGGTTGCCTCCGGTGCTCCTCCCTGCGGGTGACCAGATCTGACAGAC
>JBATEX010000209.1:0-19254 GCA_049664225.1 Thermoanaerobaculia bacterium | reverse complement strand
GGCCGGCGGGACCTCTGGGGTGCTGTCTCTGACCACTACCGTGGCCCGAGACAGCACTTTCCCCCAACCGGAGATATCATGACGAACCTAAGCCCGCTTTTTGTCTACAGGATCGAGGCAGGTCCGACCAACCCCCTGGAGGTCGCCACGCCGAACCCTTAGTGCTCGTCCTCTCACTGCCGGTTGTCCAAGACCCCAAGACCCCAAGACCTTAGGACCCCCAAGCCCCTATTGCCTCCTATGGTGCTAGAGGTTCGTTCGGGTGGTTCGACAGGGGGGCTCTCGACAAGCGCAGCGCAAGGCCCGTCGAAGTGCACGACAGATCCGGCGCGCCGGAGAGCGCAGGTGGCGGCCCGCCCGTCGCAGTCTGAGTAGCCGCCGCCGTCCCCCTGCGAACCAGTCGAACGAGCCTCTACGAGAAGAGGGTCATCAGTTCAGCACCCAGGACCCACACCCCAGGACTTCAAGGTCACCCTTTGAGTTGGATCAGGGGCAGGCGGGCCTAAAGGGGATCCTGCGCCGATACCAGGATCCTGGTCACTTCGACGTCCAGATTCTGCCCTTGGATGGCGATCGCTCCCGAAGGTGGAGAGGAGAAGCGATCGGGGGCAGAGAGGATCAGCCTGGGGCCCAGAAAGAGCCGGAACCCGAGGTGGTCGTACAGCAGGTTCACGCGGTAGCTCTTTGCTATTCGCAGCCTTCTCGACCGGGATTCCCGATGGATGACTTCACCGTCCTCTGTCTGCACCAGAGACACGGTTCCCTTGCGGGGACGAAAGACAACCGCCGCGTGAGTAGCAGCGTCCCGTCTCCAGGCCTGGATGGCGATTCTCTGTGCACTGCCACTACCACGCAGGTGTCGCAGTCTCAACTCGATCGCCACCTGCCCAGCCACCTCGGGTGGCAGGAATGGGGGAGCCACCGCCGAGAGGTGCCCTTTCACGGTCCTTCCCTGCAGCCCTGCTGCGTCCAGAGCCCAGTTACCGGACTCGAAGTACCAATCTTCTGGCAGCGGCAGCCCGGCCGAGCTTCTTTCTGGGAAGTCGGCTACATAGGTCTTCTTCCAGGCCGAGCCGTCAGAGCTGTTTCGGTCAGTCAAGCGAGCGACGAACCACTCGCCATCGTCGTAGGCGAGAGGGTGCGTGGTTCTCAGGTAGCGAGAGAATCTCTCCCCCCCAGGAGCTTGCAGATCACTCCAGCGTCCCATCATGGAAGAGGCGCCGCCGTCGAGAAGCTTCTGGAACGACGCCTGGGTCTCGGAAGCGCAACTTCGCCCCCAGCCCCTTCGGCGAGCCAGGTAGAGCCAGGTGGGGTTCGTGGCGTTGCAGGATACGACCACCTCTGAAGGCGAGGTGTTCTTTGCCAGGATCTCGGCGGCCATCAGATTCCGTCTGGCCGGATAGCCGCCGGTTCCGACTCCAGCCTCCTCCTCCAGATATCCTGCATAGCGGTAGAGGCCGAGAAAGGCAACGGCTAAGGCAGAGAGGGTCAGCAGGAGTCGGTGGGATTCCATCCTGCGATCGAAAAGCTTGCCCAGGAAGCCGGCGGCGGGCAGCAGCAGCGGCAAGGTGTAGTACTCGTGGTCGTAGGCTCCCTGGTTGGCGATGAGAAGGACGATGACGACCGCCAGAAACCAGATATCCAGCAGTCTTTCCCTCCGAGTGCGTCGGGGAAGGAGCAGGGCCACGATGAGCATCACAAAACCGACCCACGTGACGAGCCGGCCGGCGATGAAGCCGAAGACGATGCGGCTGTAGAATTCCGGTGATGCGAGAAGCGACCAGTTGCCCCACTTGTCGCTACCGGCCGTCGTCAGGATGTTGAAGCTGGCGCCATGGTTGGCCCCGAGAGTGTGGGCGTGCCAATACCAGATGCCTACGGGTATGGCCACCAGAACAGCGTGAAGCCAGATCTTCCACTGCAACAGTACCCGGGACCTGTAACGCCGCCAACCGAGCCAAAGCAGGGGAAGGCCGAGATAGAGGTTGGTGAGCTTCAGCAGACACGCCAGAGCCACGGCGACCGCCGAAAGCAGGTAGAAGCCCCAGGTATCCTCCTCGCTCCAGCGCAGATACCAGTAGATACCCGCAGCACTGGCGGCCAGCATCCAGGACTCGGGCATGATGGCGCGGCCGAAATAGAGACTCAGGGGAAGCACGGCCAGAAAGAAGGCGGCCCAGAGACCGGCTGTGGAGCTGACGATTCTCCCGACGATCAGATACAGAAACAGCATGGTCGCGAGAGAGCCGGCGACGGCCAGCAACCGGGCCAGCCACTCCGCCTCGCCCAGGGCCGCGTAGCCCAGCGAAGTGACCCAGGGATAGAGCGGGAACTCCATTTCGACATAGCCCGGAACGGCCCAGTCGATCTGGGGAGAGAGAATTCGGTAGCCGTTCTCGTGAAAGTTGCGGGCGACGCTGGCCGTGTCGCATTGGCGCCATGCATGGCGGCCAAGCGGTCTGGAATCGAGATGGATCAGGCGCGGTAGCAGGGCGAGAGCCAGGATTCCCAGCAAGAAACGATGTCTTTGAATCACGCTTCCCCCAAATCGTCGATTCGCCAGGCAACTTGGCCGGACCTATGTTAGTCCACCGTTACCTACTCCACTGGCGTCGGCGCCCCGACGGGGTAGACTCGGGGCCGTAAATGCTAAACTCAGGGCCAGAACAAGGCGGAGGTGTAGCCATGCAGACAATAAAACGTACCGTGATCGCCTTTACTGTGCTTGCTGCTGTGGCACTTTCGCCAGCGGTGGCCGACATCTTCACCGTGCATTTGACCAACGGGGCAACGTTCGAAACGCGCTATCAGCCCAAGGCCGTTGAAGGAGATGCGGGCAAGGTTCTGTTCGTCACCGACGTGGGCAACCGGATCTATGTTCACCGGGACGACATCAGCGAGATCACGCACTCGTCCGATGTCCAGGGCTTCGGCACGATGATCAACACCACGACCATTGCCCTGGGCTGGGCACCCAACGACAATCCGGCGCCAGGAGATCCGGATCCCCGAGCTCAGATGCTCGACTATCTGCGAAACCAGCAGAGGGCTCGGCCGGACTACTCCGTCGATCAGTTCGTATCGACTGAAGATGCTGGGATCACAGGCGGCCTACCGGCCTGGGATCTGGCTCCCGGAACGCTTGGCGGGCAGACCAATGTCGTCTTGCCGCCGCCATCTGCCGCACCGGCGCCCGCAGAGGGCGGTGGTGGTGGAGCGGGATCGGGTGGTCCCGATCAGTAGGCCCACAAACTAGAGTTTCTTTTTGGCCGCAGACGGGTAGAATGCCGTCTGCGGTCTTTTCATTGCGCGATAGCGCTTCTTTGACAACTCAGGCGTCGTGGTGACCCTTCGAGCTCGGTGAGTCAGCCGGGCTCGGGTCGAGAGGGAAGCCGGTGAGAAGCCGGCGCGGCCCCCGCCACTGTAACCGGGGACAAAACCGGGAAGCCACTGCACGGAGACTTGAGATCCGCCGCCGTCGGTCGTCGCGAGACGACTGCAGGCGACGGGTCTGCCGTGTGGGAAGGCCCGGGAGTAGCGTGATCCGGAAGCCAGGAGACCTGCCACCACGCCGACGTTCTGCTTTCAGCCAGGTCCGCCAGGATTTGGGCCGGCTTGTGTTCCCCCGGGGTGAGGGGACGACGGCGCATCGAGCCTCCGTCGCCCTGCCCTCTCGAGGGGCAGGGCGACTTGCATTGGAGGACGCATGATGCAGAAGCTGCTCGTGCTGATCGGAATCCTCGGGGGTGTGGTTCCGCTCGTTGCACAGACTCCACAATCACAACCGACTCTCTTCGAAGAGGCGATCGTCGTGACCGCCTCGCTGGACGAGGAGCAAGACGGCGATATCCCGGCGGCAGTGAGTGTCATCGAAGCTGTCGAGATCGAGGCCCGGCAGACCACCGAAGTGGCAGCTCTACTGGCCAGCCTGCCAGCGATGACCGTTGTGCAATCAGGCTCGCCGGGTCAGGTGACCTCACTCTTCACGCGGGGCACGAACTCCGATCAAACCCTCGTGCTCTGGAACGGAGTCGAGTTGAACGATCCCTATTTTGGTGGCTTCAACTGGGCTTTCATGCCTACCGAGGGTGTTGGGCGTGTGGAAGCGGTGCGCGGGCCGTTCAGCTCGCTGTATGGCGGCGACGCCCTGGGCGGAGTCGTACAGATTCTCTCGGCACCTCGCGAGGGGGCCGATCTACAGTTGGAGGGCGGGGAGAACAGCTACTGGCGCGGTCAGGTCAGTGCCTCGACGAACTTCGGATCGACGCGTGTCGAGGTGGCCGGACACCTGCGGCGTGGCGACGGTCAGGTAGACAACGACTTCTTCGATGGCGAATCCCTGATGGCCAGAGCCGAGTGGGAAATGCAGCCGGGCATGAGTCTCGGCGTTTTGGTGCGAGCCGCAGATGCCGACACGGGAATCCCGTTCAGCGGCGGTGCCCCCTCTCCCGAGCGGCGGATCTCCTGGCAGGAGAGACTGGTAGCGGTACCCTTTCGGGTCGACTTGGGCGACTGGCAGGTGCAAGCTCAGGTCTCAGGCTTGACCTATGACAGCCAGTTTCGTGATCCGGAGGATCCCTACGGCTTCACGGCCTCCGATACCGACTCGGAGTCGTTGCGGGCGCGCGCTGTGGCGTCGTATCGCCTCGGGGAAGGGTCTTGGCTCGCTGTTGGTAGCGAATGGGACAGGGCACAGGTCAGCGATACGTCGACCTTCGGCACCAATCTCGATGGTGCGAATCAGGGGACAGTCGCTCTTTTTGGCGAGGCTTTCTACAGAATCGGCAGGGTGATCCTGGATGCCGGTGTCCGCCAGGACGACAACGATGTCTATGGCTCGGAGACCAGCCCTCGGCTGGGGATACAACTGGCGGCAACTGAAAGCACCCGTCTGCGGGCGTCATGGGGTCAGGCGTTCAGCCCTCCTTCCATCGGTGAGCTCTACTTCCCAGTGACTGGAAACCCGGAGCTCGAGCCAGAGACCAGCGACAGCCTGGAGCTGGGAGTCGAGCAGCGGTTCGGCGGCTGGGTCCTGGCCGTGACCGGTTTTCAGAACGACCTTTCAAACCTCATCGAGTTCGACTTCGCCTCCTACCAGAACGTCAACATAGGCAGCGCTCGAACCCAGGGTGTCGAGTTGGAGGCTGGCTTCCTCAAGGATCGCTGGAGACTGCGATGGAACGGGACGCTCCTGGAGACCGAGGATCTGGAAACAGGGCAGGTGCTGCTGCGTCGCCCCAGGGAAAGCTCCAATCTGGTGGTGTCCTACGCCCCTGATGGCTGGTCCACAAATCTGACTGGGCTCTACGTTGGAGATAGGGAAGATGTCGACCCGATCACATTCGACCGCACTGTCAACGAGGCCTACTTTCGACTCGACGTGGCGGCCCGGTGGCGGCCCGGCACGCGACTGGCTCCCTACGCGCGAATCGAAAACCTCCTGGGAGAGGAGTACCAACCGGCCCTCGGATTCCCAGCACCCGGGCGAACCTTGGTGGTGGGAGTGGCCACGAGCTTTCGATGAGTCGCTTGCCCGTGGGTAGCGCCTGCCGGATGGTGGTGAGCTCGTTCCTTGTGCTCTTCGGGCTGGCCTGTGGCAGCGAGGAGAGCGCACCGCCGCCGTCCCCCGCCGAGCGGATCATCGCCCTGGCACCCGGCATCACGGAGACTCTGTTCGAGCTGGGGCTCGGAGACCGTGTCGTAGGTGTGGGCGACTACAGCTCCTGGCCACCCGAGGTCGAACAGAAACCGAAGCTGGGCGGACTCTTCGACGCTCGCCTCGAGGTCATCACCTCGCTGCAGCCGGATCTGGCGATTCTCCTGCCCAGCGAAGAGAAGCTCCGGGTGCAACTCGAGCACCTGGGGGTAGAAGTGCTGACGGTGCGCAGTGAAACCCTCGCCGAGGTGGAAACCATGATCGGCGCCATTGCACAGCGTTGTGGAGTGGTCGAGAGAGGGGAGGCTCTGCAGGAGCGCTGGAGGCAGGAGCTGGCGCCGAATCCCGTTCCCGGTAGTCCCAAGATTCTGCTAGCCGTCGGTCGGGCAGGCGGCAGGCTGGCCGATGTTCTGGTCAGCGGTCCAGGGACGCATCTGGATGAGCTGCTGGGGCTTCTGGGTGCGGTCAATGCCTTCGCCGATGCGCCACTCGAGTACCCCCAGGTGGGCCTCGAAGAGATTCTGCAGCGCCAAGCGGATATCGTCGTCGACCTCCAACCTTCCCCTGGCAACTACGACGAATTGGCCTTGGATTGGCAGGAACTGCAAGCGCAGACCGACCTGGCTCCTGCTTGCGCGCGTGTCGTGGCTGGCGACTATGTCCTGGTTCCCGGGCCACGCTTGCCCTGGCTGTATCGGGAGCTACGCGAGGCCATCCTCTCTTGCGGTGAGCTGCCGTGACCGACAGAGCGCTGTTGACGGCTCGCGGTGTCGGGTGGGAGGCCGACGGGCGCACGATTCTCGATGGCCTGGACCAGGAAGTGGTGGCGGGAGAATGTCTGGCGATCGTCGGCCCCAACGGGGCTGGAAAGACCACCGTGCTGCGCCTGCTGGTCGGATTGCTGGAACCCTCCAACGGATCGCTGGCCTGGGGTGAGTCGCTCTACTCGGACCTCTCCCGCCGCGAGCTCGCCAAGCGCATTGCCTACGTCCCTCAGAGTCATCCTTTGAGGATTCCTCTCACGGTGGAGCAGATGGTGCTCCTGGGGCGCTACCCCTATCTCTCAGCCCTGAGGGTCGCGCCCCAAGAGAGCGACTATCGGGCCGTGGCAAGGGCGCTCGAGCTGGCAGGAATCGAGACTCTTCGCCAGCGTCCCTTAGTGGAGCTCTCGGGGGGCGAGCGCCAGTCGGTGTATATCGCCTCCGCGCTGGCACAGGAGGCGGAGCTCATGGTTCTGGATGAGCCGACAACCCACTTGGATCCCCTGCACCAGCGAGAAATCGCTTCGCTGCTCGGCCGTCTCAACCAGCAGGCCGGATTGAGCATCGTGGTGGCAACCCACGATCTGAACTTTGCCTCACTCCTGGCTGATCGCATTCTGGCACTGCGGCACGGTACTGCGGTGGCCTGTGAGACGCCAGCCGAGATGCTGCGCCCACCGAGGCTGGAAGAGGTCTTCGGGGCGCCATTCTCTGTTGTCCGAGAAGGGGAGCGACCTCTGACGCTGTTGGACTGGGAGCAATGAGATCCCGCAAGGTTCTCCTGGCGATGGCCGGCCTCTGGTTGGCGACGCTCATCGTCGCGCCACTGCTCGGCAGCCGGATTCTGACCTTGGGAGACCTGCTGTCAGGAGATCCGACGGTTGGCACGATCTTCTGGAGCCTGAGGGTGCCGCGGGTATTGCTCGCGATGCTGGCCGGCGGCGCTCTCGCCATCTCGGGCCTGGCCCTGCAGACCCTATTCCGCAATCCGCTTGCCGAGCCCTACACCTTGGGAATCGCAAGTGGGGCGGCTCTCGGTGCGGTCTTGGTGCTGCAGATCGACAGCCTTGGCCAGGCGCTGGGCTTTCCGGCTGTAGCGGTAGCGAGCTTTATCGGCGCTCTGGTCGTCTCGGCGGTGATTCTCGGTCTGGCCATGAGTGGCTACACCCGGGAAACCTCGACGCTGTTGCTCGCCGGCATCGCCATCTCCTTGTCCTGCTCGGCCATGGTGTTGTTCGTCCAATACATGGCTGACTTCACCAAGACCTTCCGAATGGTGCGTTGGATGATGGGGGGACTGTCGGTGGTGGGCTACGCCGAGGTGCTCTGGCTGCTGCCGTGGACGATTCTGGGGCTGGTGACCCTGTTGTTGTTTCGGTGGGACTTGAATCTCCTGCTCACCGGCGAAGAACTGGCAGTCAGCCGGGGTGTGGATCTGAAGAAGCTGCGACTCGGGGTGCTGGGTGTCGCTTCGGCGATGGTCGGCGCGCTGGTCGCGGTAGCGGGCCCCATTGGATTCGTAGGTCTCATCGTGCCCCACATCCTGCGCCGCTGGATGGGCCCGGATCACTTGTTTCTGATTCCGGCCTGCCTCCTCGGTGGAGGTGCGTTTCTCGCCCTTTGCGACCTCGGGGCCCGCACCATCCTGGCCCCCGCCGAGCTCCCCGTCGGCGTCCTGACCGCACTTCTCGGAGGCCCGTTCTTTCTGTGGCTGCTCATCGCCGGACGGCGATGTGCAGCCAGGGTTGAGGCGCCCGGTCGTACCTCCCGGACGATCTTTGAGGGCTTTGGGGGTTGAACCGGCCGCACTCCGTGTCGGCCGGACTTTGGGGCTTGGGGGAACAGCCGATCCACACCCCATACGCCCCTACTGCCCTAAGCTCTTGTTACCTTCATCGGTGCTAGAGGTTCGTTCGGGTGGTTCGACAGGGGGCCCCGCGTCGGACCCCTCGGCAACGGCCAGATGTCCTTGGGCCCATCGCCGGCGGGCCACCCGAACGAACCTCCGCAAGGTGATGGTCATCTGCCCAGGACTCAAGCCCCAGTGCCCTCAACCCCCAAGCCCTCAAAGATCGGCCGAAGGAACGCCGGCCGCATCAACCCCCGAGCCCGAGGACCGGCAGAGTTGCCGGTCCTGCGAGTCGGGCTAGAATTTGGTCATGTTGCTCTACCGAGTCGGGCCCGAGGGTTACTACGCTGTGGCTACGGACGAGGGTGCGCTCAGAGTCCTCTACTCGGATCCCTACGAGGTCGATCCGGCCGAGTGGCGGCTGGGTCGCAAGCTCGAGGTCGAGCCGAAGGGACTTCTGGTACCCGTCGCACCGAGCAAGATTCTGGGAATCGGTAGGAACTACGTTCAACATGCCAAGGAGCTGGGGAATCCTGTACCGGACGAGCCGCTCCTCTTCCTGAAGGCTCCATCGTCGTTGATCGGCCCAGGCGCCTCGGTAGTCCTGCCCCCAGAGAGCGAGCGGGTGGAGTTCGAAGGCGAGATCGCGGTGGTCCTGAGGCAGCGACTCAGCCGGGCATCCGCAGACGAAGCTCGGGCCGCGATTCTGGGTGCGACCTGCGCCTGTGATGTTACGGCTAGGGACCTCCAACGCCGGGACGCCACGTTCGCCAGGGGAAAATCCTTCGACACCTTCTGCCCCATCGGTCCGGCGCTGTTACTGGAGCCCGAACTGGAGGCTCTGTCTGTCGAGACCCGGGTCAACGGTAAGGTCCGGCAGCAGGGCAGCTCCTCCGAGATGATCTGGGGTGTCACAGAGCTCCTTGTCTACGCCTCCCAGATGATGACCCTGGAGGCCGGTGATGTAGTTCTCACTGGCACCCCTGAAGGGGTTGGACCGCTTGCCCCGGGTGACGAGCTGGAGGTAGAGGTCAGTGGTGTGGGCGTGCTCGAGAACAGAGTCGAGGCTTGGAGGCAACCATGATTCGGCAGTTCTCGGTCCCTTTGCTGGCGGGCATCGTGGTGATGGTCGCTCTGGTGCTGTGGCGACACTTCTTCTGGCAGCATGCCGCCATCATCGGCCTGGCCGTTGCGGCGCTGGTCTACTCGGCCCGCGGCACGATCCAACGGCTGCGCGAAATGTACAAGAGAAACTAGCTTTTGAGCTGGCGCCAGGGAAAGAGAATCAGGGCGGCGGCGAGTAGCAGGTAGACTGCGCCTCCAAAGCTCCAGCCGATGAAGAGCAGGATGAGCCATGCAGAGAGCAGGGTGCTCGAGATCACGGCTCTGGCAGCTGGGGAGGGCACGACGAAGCAGATTAGCACAGGGATCGGTCGGAGGAGGATGTCGATGAGGCTTGTAGGAATCGCGATGTTGAGCCTGTTGTTTGTAGGGGCCTGCGGCAGAAGGACAGGTCCGGGGAGCGATGAATCGAAGCCGTTGGAAACGGTCGAAGTGGATGAGGGCCCGGAAGCGGCGCTGACGACCGAGTACGATGAATTCGCTGCTCCTCGGCCGGCACAGGAGATGGCCGGTGTCCTGCCCTCGGACTTGCCCTCGGATGTCCCGGTCTTCTCACCTTCGAGCCTGGTGGATTTCGGTAGCCCCGGGGGCGAGCGCTACGTCGAGCTCGACACCTCTGCACCCATGAATGGAGTGCGTGCGTCACTCGAATCGCAGCTATCGAATGCTGGCTGGCGCAGCTCGGGCTCGTCCGGCGAAGCAATGGTCTTCACCAAGGCGGGCCGCGAGTTGCGAGTGGTCCTTCAAGACCTGTCTGCTGGCACCCGAATTCGCTACGAGTACTGACCTCTGGGTGCCCAGAGTCTGTTGAAAATGGAGAGTAGGGGTTGCTAGACTACGCCGGCCCCGGGTGGGGCCGGCTGCCGGTGAGCGGAGCAGGATGGTTGGCTGCCCCCTGGAGCTGCAGATTCCTTGACAGAGCAGTCGATTTCCCAGAGAGCGCAGAAGTCCATGAGCGAACGGCGAGGGTCGACACGGTTGGCCGGTCTCGGGTTCGAGCTGGCGGGTGCGGTAGCCGGCTTTACCTTCGTGGGCTACTGGATTGGTAAGTACTACGGAAACCCAGCGCTCGGGCTGTTGATTGGGGCCCTGCTGGGGCTGGTGGGCGGCATGTATAATCTGTTTCGCGTCACTCTGGCCTCGCAGCGAGGCTCGGCAAAACGAGGGCGGAAATCGGACAGCAATTCAGATGCATGAGGCCGAACGGTCGACATCGAGCCGGGCCTATTTGCGGTTCGTGCTGCTGTTGACAGTTGTCGTTGCAGGATTGCTGGTTATCGGCTGGGTGCCCACACGCAATCTCGGTGGGTCTGAAGCGATCTCCGGCATGCTTCTGGGCTGCGGACTGAGCCTGCTGGCTGCCATCGTAGGTGGTCTGCCACAGGTCGCTTTCAAGGCTCGGACGCCGCAGGACCAGGGCATTGCAGCCCTGTTGTCGTTGGCGATAAGGATGGGACTGACGCTCATGGGAGCTCTGGCCGCTGTGCTTACCGGCCTGGTGGCACCCAAGGCGTTTCTGCTCTGGGTAGGGATCAGTTACTTGAGTCTTCTGGTGGTGGATGTGCTGTTTGTCTTGGCCACTACCCGACAGAACTAGCATTCGAGAGATCTGGGCGAGGCAGAATCGATCATGGCAGCCGGCTCGAACCCCCTAAGTCACGTCGTACAGCACCCCATCAAGACGGTGCCAGCCGACATGGGACCGTTGACTCCGCAAGGGGAGATTACGGTGATGAGCGATCAGATTGCCATGATCCTCGGTGCCGGCTTGCTGCTCGTCGTTTTCCTGCCGCTCTTGTTCCGGCGGAAGAACGACCCGTCGCTCGAGGGCATGGTCCCGACCGGCTTTGCCAACCTGATCGAGACGATCTGCCAGTATCTGCGCAAGGAAGTGGCCGAGCCGGCCCTGGGTCCGTACACCGATCGCTTCATCAAGTACATTTGGAGCGTCTTCTTCTTCATCTTGACCATGAACCTGCTGGGGCTGATCCCGCTGCCGGCGGTCACACAGCTGGTCGGCCGTTGGCCGATCGGTGGTACCGCAACCTCGAATATCTGGGTCACGGGCACCCTGGCCATCACCACGCTGCTCATGATGGTGGTCAATGGCCTGCGGATCGGCGGCAAGGACTTTCTGGCCCACCTCTGCCCTGGACCGCTCTGGTTGGCTCCGATCCTGGTGCCGGTGGAATTGCTCGGCATGCTCGCCAAGACCTTTGCTCTGGCAGTGCGGCTCTTCGCCAACATGGTGGCGGGTCACACCCTGTTGGCGGTCTTGATGGGCTTTATCCTGAGCGCCGGCACCGCTGCCGGCGCCGCGGTTGGCTTCGCGGTCGCCGTGCCGGTCGTTCTGGGAAGTGTAGCCATCACCATGCTCGAGATCTTCGTCGCCTTCTTGCAGGCCTTTATCTTCACCTTCTTGACGACGTTGTTTATCGGTATGTCCATCGTCTTCCATCACGACGAGGAGCATCATGAAGAGGCGCACGTTTAGCTGATTTCGGACGTTCGCAGAGTTGATAGAAGCAACGACACACTTCGCCGGGCCCGTTGGACAAGCGGGGTACCCGGGCATACGTGCCTGCCGGCCTTGGCGATAGTGAACCGGCGACCGTCCCCGCACGGTCGTCAAAGTGACGAGGGGAACGTTTCCAATGAGCAAAAGGTTCTCGAAAATTGCGCTGGGTCTGATGATTGCCGGGCTCGTCTTGATGTTCACGCCGGCAGCCTGGGCCGCGGACGCCGGTGAAGCAGGCGCGACCTTCCTGACGACGGACGGCGCACGCAAGTTGGGTGGCGCCATTGGCGCCGGACTGGTCATCATGGGTGGTGCAGCGGGCATCTCAAGAATCGGTGCCAGTGCCGTGGAATCCATGGCCCGCCAGCCGGAAGCCGCCGGCCAGATCAATACGGCCATGATCATCACCGCGGCGCTGATCGAAGGTGCGACCCTGTTCGCGGTCGTGGTGACACTGCTCGCTGTTTTCTAGTTCGAGTGGCAGCGCAGCCGAATGGCTGGTGGCGAGCTCGAGGCAATCGGCTTGGGCCCGGGGTTGGGTCGAGCGGGGTTCTCTCGACGACAAGCCGGCCGGTATGTGAGGTGATACGACCATGATGCGACGAGTCTGGTTGAGTACCGCTGTCGCGGGATTGTTGTTCTCAGGGTTGGCTTGGGGCTCCGAGGGTGGGGAAGAGGTGAATCTCTTCGCCGGAGATCTTGGCAACGCCATCTGGACCCTGGTGATCTTCATTCTCGTGATTGTCGTCTTGGGCAAGTTCGCCTGGGGACCCCTATTGAATGCTCTGCAGCAGAGGGAGCAGTTCATTCGCGATTCTTTGCAGGAGGCCAAGAACGACCGCGAGGCGGCGGAAGCTCGGCTCCAGGAGTACGAGACGAGGCTGAAAGAGGCCACGGCCGAGGCGACGCAGATCGTCGAAGAGGGGCGTCAGGATGCCGACAAGGCCAAAGCCCGTATCGAAGAGACGGCGCGAACCGAGTCCGACAAGATGCTGGAGCGCGCCAAGCGAGAGATCGACCTGGCCAGGCAGTCGGCGGTCAAGGATCTCTACGCCACCAGCGCCGAGTTGGCGACCGACATTGCCGGCAAGGTGCTTAAGCGGGAGCTGTCCTCCCAGGACCATGAGCGCCTGATCCAGGAATCCATCGAAGAGCTGAACCGACAAGACCGGAACTGACCGTACCGTGAGCAACACTTCGAAGCCGAACGAGCAGGAAATCGCCGTGGCCCGCATCTACGCGCGGTCGGCCTACGCGCTGGCCGACGAACAAGGAGCTACAGAAAGCCTCCACGACGAGCTCGAGGAGTTCGTCAAGCAGCTCGATAAGGAGCCGGCATTGGAGCGTTTCCTGAGCTCTCCCCTGGTGGAGACCGGCGAGCGAAAGCAGATGCTCGACCGGCTATTCGAGGGGCACATGAGTGAGGTCCTTCTGGACACTTTGCAGGTGATGAACAAGAAGGGTCGCTCTGGGCTGGTGCGGGCGCTGTCAGAGGCCTACCGCGAGGAGTTCGAGGATCGCACCGGGCGGGTGACGGTGAGTGTTCGTACAGCCGTCGCCTTGACCGAAAATCTGCGGCAGCGGTTACTGGAGGCTACCTCCCGGTTCACTGGTCGCGAGGCTTCTTTGATGGAGACTGTTGATGGGTCGCTCATCGGTGGCATGATCCTCCTGGTCGGTGACCGGAAGATCGATTCCAGTGTCGCCAAGGATCTACGACAACTCGAGACCCAGTTTCTGGACAGAGCATCACTGGAGAGCCGGAACGACAGCGCCTACATCGTGGACTCGTCTAGCGAGTAGTGAGAGCCTGAGCCGTGCCAATTGAATCAGAGGTAACGCGATGAAGTTCAAGGTAGACGAAATCTCGTCTGTGATCACCGAAGAGATCCAGAATTTTCGACACGAGGTCGATCTCTCTGAAGTGGGCCGGGTGTTGGAGTTGGGCGACGGCATTGCCCGGGTCTATGGCCTGAGCAACGCCATGGCAGGAGAGCAAGTGGAATTCGCCAACGGACAGTTCGGCCAGGTCTTCAACCTCGAAGAGAACTCGGTCGGCGTGCCGATCTTCGGCGAGTATCTGGACATCGAAGAGGGAAGCGAGGTCCGGCGCACCGGGCAGCTGCTGAGCGTGCCCTGTGGCGAGCCGTTGATCGGGCGTGTGGTCGATCCCCTCGGTCGTCCTCTCGACGGTAAAGGGGCCATTGAGACCGAGCATCGACGGCCACTGGAGTACAAGGCTCCTGGGATCGCAGCCCGCCAGCCGGTGAACGAGCCGCTGCAGACCGGTCTCAAGGCCATCGACAGCATGATCCCCATCGGCCGCGGTCAGCGTGAGCTGATTATCGGTGACCGTCGGACGGGCAAGACCGCCGTCGCCATCGACACCATCATCAATCAGAAGGGCGGCGACGTGGTCTGCGTCTACGTCGCGGTCGGGCAGAAGGAATCGACGGTCGTCGGTGTGGTCGAGAAGCTGGCGGAGGCAGGTGCCATGGACTACACCATCGTGGTCTCGGCTTCCGCCGCGGACCCTGCCCCGCTGCAGTACATCGCTCCCTATGCCGGAGCGGCAATGGCCGAGTACTTCATGTACAACGAAGGTCGTCCGACCCTGGTGGTTTACGACGACCTTTCGAAGCAGGCCCAGGCCTATCGACAGCTGTCGCTGCTGTTGCGTCGCCCACCGGGTCGTGAGGCCTATCCTGGCGATGTCTTCTACCTCCACTCGCGACTCTTGGAGCGGGCCGTCAAGCTGCGCGACGAATTCGCCGTGGTGCCTGCTGACACGCCGGAAGACTCGATCGACCGATCAGTAGCGATCAAGCCACCGGCCGGTGAGGAGCTGGCGGAAGAGTATCGACCGGACAACCCGGAGGGACTTTACTTCCGACCCGAAGGCAGGGAGCGCGCCGAGGCCTGGTTGGAGAGCCTTTCGGACAAGGACAAGTACCGCGTCCACAAGTTCCGGGATAGTGGTGGCTCGATGACCGCGTTGCCCATTATCGAGACTCTCGAGGGCGAGGTCTCGGCCTACATTCCAACCAACGTGATCTCCATTACCGACGGTCAGATCTATCTCGAGCCCGACCTGTTCTTCGCTGGTGTACGGCCGGCGGTCAATGTAGGCATCAGCGTGTCGCGAGTCGGCGGTAACGCCCAGGTCAAGGCGATGAAGAAGATCGCGGGCTCCCTGCGGCTGGATCTGGCAGCGTTTCGCGAGCTGGAGGCCTTTTCCCAATTGGGGTCGGATCTGGATGCATCGACTCAACGGCAGCTCGACCGTGGCTACCGCATGGTGGAACTGCTCAAGCAGCCGCAGTACGACCCGTTCCCGATGGAAGAACAAATCGTCAGCATCTATGCCGGTGCCAAGGGGTTCATGGATGACCTTCCCGTGAACAAGGTGCGCGAGTTCGAAACTCGGTTGTTGCAGTACCTCCGCGATCAGAGGCCCGAGATTCTGCAGGAGGTCAAAGACACTGGCGTGATGTCGGACACTCTTGCCGAGGCGATCGGTCAGGCCGCGACCACTGTGAAATCGAAAATGGGCTGAGCTCTCAATCCATGGCCAATCGTCGAGTACTCGTCCAGCGCCGCAAGGCGGTCCGCAACATCCACAAGATCACGCGGACCATGCAGATGATCGCCAACGCGCGATTCCAGGCGGCCTACAAACGGGCAGTCGCCAGCAAACCCTACACGGAGAAGCTGGCCAAGCTCGTGGACGATCTCGCCAAAGCTGCGAAGGGCATCGATCACCCCCTGATGCGTGAGCCGGAAGAGGAGGGCGCCGCGCTGGTCATGGTGATTACCAGCACGAGAGGTCTGTGCGGCGGCTACAACGGCAACATCCTGCGCCAGGCCGGCGAGCACATCCGTGGCCTCGAGGAGAAGGGCGAGCAGTTCGAGCTGCACATGGTGGGCAAGAAGGGTGTCACCTACCTGAAGTTCGCCGGCTGGCCGATGGATCGGGAGATCACCGACATCGGAGAGGTCCCTCGTTTCGACCAGGTCGAGCCCCTGGCCAACGAGATGATGGAGCGCTTCATCAAGGGCGAGATCCGGTCGGTGGACGTCGCCTACATGAAATTCGTCTCCACCGGCAAGCAGATCCCTGTCGTCGAGCGACTGCTGCCGCTATCGAGATTGGAACCCGAGACCGAAGAAGAGGCACCGGCCGAGGCCGAGGTGCAGTACGAGTTCTCGCCGGATCCGACCGAGTTACTGAACGAGCTGTTGCCGGCCACGGTTCGTATTGCGCTGTTTCAAGCCTTCAGCGATGCCGTGGTGAGCGAGCAGGTCGCTCGAATGGTGGCCATGACGGCGGCTACCGAGGCGGCGGAAGACATCATCAAACGACTGACACAGCAGTACAACCGGGCCCGCCAGACGGCCATCACCATGGAGCTGCTGGATATCGTCGGCGGCGCCAATGCGCTGAGCTGAGATAAGCCCCGTTTCAGGCTTTCTTTGGAGAAGAGCAAGATGGAAGACGGCAATTACGGAAAAGTCACTCAGGTCATCGGTTCGACCCTCGATGCCCAGTTTCCGGAGGAGAAACTCCCGGAGATCTACAACGCCCTCAAGCTGGACGTCGAGAGGACTGTTCTCGGTGAGACCTCCAAAGAGGTGCTGTGGTGTGAGGTGGCGCAGCTGCTCGGTGGCGGTCAGGTCCGCGCGGTGGCGTTGGACTCCACCGATGGTGTCCAGAGAGGCACACCGATTCTCGACACGGGATCTCCAATCACGGTGCCGGTGGGTGAGAACACGCTCGGTCGGGTTTTCAACCTAGTCGGTGAGACCATCGACGACCGGGGTCCGATCGAGGTCGAGGCCCGCATGCCGATCCACCGCGAACCGCCCAAGATGGAGGATCTGTCCTCGAAGACCGAGATGTTCGAAACCGGCATCAAAGTCATCGACCTGCTCTGTCCGCTGGTGCGAGGTGGCAAGGCCGGACTCTTCGGTGGTGCCGGCGTCGGCAAGACGGTGATCATCCAGGAGCTCATCGCCCGACTGGCCCGATTCCACAGCGGCTACTCCTGCTTTGCCGGGGTGGGCGAGCGAACCCGAGAGGGTAACGATCTGTGGCTCGAGATGCAGGAGGCCAAGATCGGCGACACCGGCAAGAGCGTCATCGATCAGACCGTCATGGTGTTCGGTCAGATGAACGAGCCGCCTGGCGCCCGTCTTCGGGTGGCTCTTTCGGCACTTACCATGGCCGAGTACTTCCGGGACCAGACCGGGGCCGACACACTGCTCTTTATCGACAACATCTTTCGCTTCTCGCAGGCCGGCTCGGAGGTCTCTGCTCTGCTGGGTCGGATGCCTTCGGCGGTCGGTTACCAGCCGACGCTGGGCACCGAGATGGGAGAGCTACAGGAGCGCATCACTTCGACCAAGAAAGGCGCTGTCACCAGCATTCAAGCCATCTATGTCCCGGCCGACGACTACACCGATCCTGCCCCTGCAACGGCGTTCGCTCATTTGGACTCGACAGTGAACCTGGAGCGCTCCATCTCCGAGAAGGGCATCTACCCGGCGGTCGATCCCCTGGCGTCGAGCAGCCGTATCGTTTCGCCCGAGGAATTGGGCGAGAACCACTACAAGGTGGCGCGGCGCGTGCAGCAGATCCTGCAGCGCTACAAGGACCTGCAGGACATCATCTCCATTCTCGGCGTCGACGAATTGGCGGAAGAGGACAAGGTCATCGTCCGTCGAGCTCGCAAGATCGAGCGCTTCCTGTCCCAGGCCTTCTATGTTGCCGAGCAGTTCACCGGGTTCCCCGGCACCTTCGTCTCTCGAGAAGACACCGTGCGCTCGTTCGAGGAGCTGTGTGATGGCAAGTGGGACCACCTGCCGGATCAGGCGTTCATGTACGTCGGCACCATCGAGGATGCCGCCAAGCGGGCCGAGGAGCTCGAAGCCGAGTAGCGGGACCCTGGAGCTTGAAATCCCATGGCATCCTCCGAAATCTTCCACTGCAGTGTCGTCACTCCCGAGCGGGCGGTGTTGGAATGCGAGGCGAAGTTCGTCGCCCTACCTGCCTGGGATGGTGAGGTCGGCATCCTCAAGGGACGCGCGCCGTTGCTGTGCAAGCTTGGTATCGGTCGGCTCCGGATCGAGACTGCAGACGGCAAGCAGATCCTGTTCGTGGACGGCGGCTTCGCCGAGATGCTCGACAATCAGCTCACGATCCTCACCGAGAATGCGAGGACACCCGAAGAGATCGACCGACAGGCGGTTAACGCGGATTTGGACACTGCACGAGGCTTGACTGTTACGGACGACGCCTCTTTCGAAGCCCGTCAGAAAGCACTTCAGAGAGCCCGGACGCAGTTACGTCTGGCGGAGTGAGGAGCAGGTAGCTCCGCGACACACACTCCCCGGGCGTAGCGGGAGCGGTGAAGTCCGACGATGCCCTCCGAATACGATCCAATTCGTCCCGATCCTGGCGCAGCAGGGCAGGACAGGAGTCTCGAGATCGTGCAGCGGCACTTCGAAACTGCCGCTGGGCCCTACCTGGCGCGGCCCTGGTCGTGGCTGGCGTGGTCTGTGATCCTGCCCGCTGCCGCACTGTTGACGCCTCGCTTCCTGGCGACCTGGGAGTGGCTTGGGGTCCTGTTCTTGTGGTCTGCAACAATCCTCCTGGGTGGAGTCATCGAGGGGTTCCAGATCATGAAGGGACGGCGGGAGGGAGGGACCACAGCGTTGGCCACTTGGGTGCTGCGCGCCCAGGGCAATCTGTCATTGGTGGCGCTGCTGCTCTCCATCGTGGCTCTCTGGCAGGGGCAAGCCTGGACGCTGCCGGGCCTGTGGCTGCTGCTGCTGGGGCACTCGCTCTACACCCTGGGTGGTCTGGCTAGCGGTGCCATGCGCACAGCCGGCCGCCTCTATCAGTTCGGTGGCCTCCTTGCGCTGCTACCTCACGGGCAGGGACTGGCTTGCTTTGCGGCGGCCACTTTCCTCGGCAACCTCTGGATTGCCCTCTCGATCTGGCCCAGAGAGAAGGCAATAGGGGATTAGGGGCTTAAGGGCGAAGGGGCTTAAGAGCGCAGAGGCTCTCCCCCGCCCTCACACCCGTCCTGGGGCTTGGGTCCTGGGTCCTGAACAGGAGGGGGACCATGATCTCGTAGAGGCCCGTCCGGGTGGTTCGCAGGGGGACGGCGGCGGCATTGTAGGGGAGTCCCATGCGGGCTCCCGCGGGAGGGGGCAAGCTGTTCTGTATCAGGACATAGGTAACGGTTGTGTATCACCACATGGGTAACACTTCTTCAGTCTCCCACAGGTCTGACCACCGCGGTGGTCAGACCTGTCTCGAGGTCAATTTCCCGGATCTGTAGGC
>JBATEX010000208.1:0-19333 GCA_049664225.1 Thermoanaerobaculia bacterium | reverse complement strand
GTTGTTGCGTGATTTCGTCTGCAGACTGAATAGCAGGATGTTCGGGCTGGAGGAAGAAACCGTTCGAAGATCGATACAGAACTACCTGGCTAACTTCAAGCTGTTGATTACGGTCTTCAACTTCGGGCCCAGGATCGCACTACTATTCATCAGGTAGGGTAAGAGACGCGAATCGACCAATGCCCTGATCAAACGAAACGGTGCGTGGAAAGCGGTCGCATCTCATTTGTCAGGGATCAAGAGAGTAGAGGCCTGACAGTTCCCTCCAGAGGACCTTCAGTATGAGCGATCTAGAGCCCAAGTCAGGCGAGAACCGGATCCGCTATATCCTGGCGGCACTGCTTGCCCTCATTGCCTTGAACGCCTTTGCGGGCGGCTTCTACGGTATGTCAGGGGCGGAAGGCGTGCCGATTGAATGGCTCAGCGGGACGCCTTTCAGCGACTACTTCATCCCGAGTCTCATTCTGTTCGTAGTTGTAGGCGGTTCTTCTCTGGTGGCGGCGATTGCCGTCCTCATGCGGCTTCGGTTCGCCCGACTGTTGGCCTTCGACGCCGTTGTGACGCTGTTCATTTGGCTGGCGGTACAGGTGGCCATCATCGGCTACGTCTCCTGGATGCAGCCTACAACCGCGACGGTTGGTTTGCTCGTGCTCATCCTCACAGTGTTGCTCCCCAGGTCAGGCTGACACCAACGCTGGGCGACCTCCCGATAAGGTGTTTGCCCTCCTAGCCAATTGCGTGGGATAGGCTCGCTCTACGATCCATGAGCGTCCATACGACCGCCTGTCCGCGAAACTGCTACAACACCTGCGGGATGCGTGTGACTGTCGAGGACGGCAAGCTCTGACGCCTCGAAGCCCAGCCCGAGAACAGGGCCACCTCAGAGGACCTGTGCCTCATGGGCCAGAGCTGGCTTCGAAGAGGCGCCAGCCGATTCTGACGCCAGCGTCACCTGGTTGTCGGGCCTTTGGCTGTCAAGGGTCGATCGTGAAGGCATCGAGGAAAGAGATCCGCTAGCCGTCGTACGATGATTCAGGAGGAGGCGTAGAAGACTCAATGGGTGAAGTGGGACGGAAGGTTGTCGAGCTGGGCGAAGGCGATGTCGGAGAAGTGGTGGGCGTGCTTTGCGAGTCCTTCTTCGACTATCCGGCCATGCGTTTCGTTCTGCGTCCTGACCCGCGGCACTACCAGAATCAGCTCCAGACTCTCATTCACTTCTTCGTGATGGCCCGGGTCCTCCGGAGCGAGGTCCTGCTCGGCATCGGAGACGACAAGGGCCTCGCTGCCGCCGCGCTTGTTTCGCGCTCCACAGGGCCAGAGGCCCCGCCGGAGTTGGGCGACCTTCGAGAGAAGGTGTGGGCAGAGCTGGGCTCTTCAGCGCGAGGTCGGTACGAAGCTTTTGGTGCCGCCTGTGCTCCGTTCCAACTCTCGGCCCCCCACATCCACCTCAACATGATCGGCGTGCGCCGCAGAGCTCAGGGTGAAGGGCATGGGCGCCGGCTGATCGAGCATGTCCACCTGCTCTCCCTCAACGACTCTGAATCCGAGGGGGTTACGCTCACCACAGAGGATCCGGCCAACGTCTCGCTCTATGAGTATTTGGGCTACCAGGTTGTCGGCAAGGCGGTCGTGACGCCTGAGCTGACGACATGGGGCTTCTTCAGACCGGATTGACGAAGCAAGGCGTTACAGATCTGAGGCCGCTTGCACTGCTACCAGTATCGGCCGGGTGATCACGACTATGCGGGCATCGACAGCCCTGTGCCTATCGTTAACTCATCCGCTCAACGAAATCCTGTCTTTTCTGAAGTATCTGGCAGCACTCCCCGTGGGTTCAAGAAAGGCGGCCGAGGCACCCGAATTCGCCGAGACTAGGCCCGGTCATTGCTGATCGGCCGATCATTGGCACCCTACGCGGTGTCCGGTGCAGCGAGGGGTTAGACCGCGACTCACAGGAGCGTCGAGACTCCACTGCTGAGCGTGGGGTGCTGGAGCACGGGGATCAACTCCTCACGCGCGCGGCCCGTGTCCCCGAAGTAGGAGACCCGGCCGATCTTGATGAAGTCTCTCGTCAGCGGTGAGCGCGTGTTCGCTACTGAGGCAAAGAGCTCACACAGTGTTGCGGCAGAGTAGATCGTCCAGAACGGCATCGTGCGGGGCGGGTGTACCTGCCAGACACGGCACGCTTCAGCCAGAAACTCCTGCAAGGTGATCGGCTGCTCGTCGCCGCCGTGGTAGATCCCCCGAGCCTCCGGCACGGTGATCGCGGCCTCGGTAACCGCCAAGTAGTCCGCCGTCGACAGCAGATGGATCCAGGTCGGCTCTTTCCACACCCCGAGCAGCCGGCGCTTCGCCAACCATCGGGCCGCATCGATCGTGAGGATGCCGCGACCGTAGACCATTCCGAGTCTCAAGACGAGCGGGGTGATGTAGCCGGCGGGCTGGCGCTCGAGCAGAAGACGCTCTTCTTCGAGCCGGGTGCGAGCATGCACAGAGATGGGCTCGCCATCCAGGCGGCCCGTGGCGGGCGCATCGACTGTTGTTTCGCCCTCGACGTGTGGAAAAGAGATCAGAACGACCCGGTCGACTCGGGCTTGATCGCAGGCCTCCAGGAGGTTCGCAAACCACCTCGTGTTCGTCTCGGGCAGGAACTTCTGCGGCCGAGGCGCAAAGAGAACCCCTGCGAAGTGAACCACCACATCCGCATCTCCTACCGCCGCCTCGAGCGTCTCCGGCTTGGCGAGGTCCGCCTGAACAGGAGTGACCTTCGGTGCATCCGCCAAGCCTTCCGCCAGTGGCGTCTTGTGAAACATCAATCGGAGCGGGTACCCCTTGGACTGGAGGTGCCGCGCCAGCAGGCCCCCCAGATTCCCCGCGGCACCCGTGATCAAGACGGTCGGATAGTCAGCCATGTTGCATCATGAGAGGTGGAAATCCTCAGCTGCACGAATCTTCTAGCCATACGCCTGCGAGTTCCAAGGCGAGGCATCCCAGATGCTCATCACCGCGAGTCTACCGACACCGCCAAGGTCGTCACTGGGGTCAACCGGGACACTCGGGCAAACGGAAGGTGGCGCAGCGGGCGCTACGGCTGCAACGCCGGGTTAGGCGGCTCCGGCCTGTGCTAGATCGGGCTCGGTCGTCCCAGATGGACTCAAGCCTTTGAACAGAAGCCAAAGGCCCAATGCCATTTCGAAGATCACCATAGGCATATCGAACCACCCCGAGTGAACTGTATTCTGGAAGTTGGGGGATATGAGGAAAGTGAAAGCACAGACCACGCACCATGCGGACGCGATCATACCGAAGGCAGCCAAGGCTCGCGGGACATACCCTGACTTGAACCACAGGTAGCTGCAAACCGTGGAGGCCAGTGCCCAGAAAGGCAGGCCAATGTAGTACGCGTCGTAGCTCGCGTCGAGGTGCAACCTCGCCAGGGCCTGCAGTCGATCGGCTTCGAAGACGCTCAAGTAAGTGCCAACACCCAAGAGCCGCAGAGCGCCAAGCATGTTGAGCGTGGTAACACTCCACATCAACGCAACTACCAGCCTGCAGAATGCCGCAACCAAGGCAAGGTTCCGATCTACTGGCTTGAGGATCACGTAGAGCGCTGAGAGCAGTACTCCAATGGTTGCGCCATAGAGCAGATTGCAGGCGATGTTGATTCGAAATAGTGTTTCGTTCGCTATGATGTTCCGGGCGGTTTCTGCAGCATTGCCTGGGACGCTGAGCCGAAAGCTGATGCCATAGTTTGCAAGGACCACAATCGCCATCGAGAACAGGAAAGTGAATCCCGCGACTCTAGCGGCGATGCGTTGTGACTCGTCGGTAGCAAGGCTTGGCATTCTCATTTCCTCCTTACGGCCAGAACTCGCGAACGTTTTCAGAGCCGCCTGACGTGATGCGGATGAGCGGCGAGCCGTCGCTCATCCATCCTTACCCGCGTTGTCCGGGCAGGGCGGACCGTCCGTCTCAATCCGCTTGTTGGGTGGGTCGGCCTTGGGGACGGATCTCAGAATACCGGCAAGCTCATTGGCCTTGGCCTCGGAGTACATGTCCAGGGCGAACCGCACCTCATGCCCGGTCTCATCCGGTGCGAAGAAGGAGACAGCCCGGCCCTCTGCCAACTTGTTGATCACCGCCAAGTAGGGAAAGAGGATGACCTCGAACCCGCCCTTGGACCAGCCCTTGCCTATGTCAACCTCTGTGATGGCGTTGCGCGGGAACTCCAGCGCGTCGAGGTGGCCCTCCTCGCCCTCCGCCGTCAGTTCGCCTAGGCCGGGCCACATCCCGGCGCCGCCCATGGAGACCGCCCAACTGAGCACGAACAGGCCAACTGTCAAAACAAGGTAGCGCCAGTCGGGCAGCACGATCGCGGCTGCGAGCGCCGGGAAGACGGCGGCGAGCAGCAGCGTTTGCACCCAGATCCACAACTTGTAGAGCCCTGAAGGGATGCGGGGGCCAGCGACGGCGACGGAGTCAGGGTATACGGCGATGCGCACCCGCCCCGCGAAACGGGCGCTTACGCGGTAGGACCAGCCATCGAAGACGCAGGCTTCAGCCGGCACGACACCGCCGACGAGACCGGACTCGACCGTGCTGCCAGGCCGCACCACGGCCCGGACGGGTAAGCGGGTCGAGAACAACCGGACAACTGCGGCAGACAACCACCCCACGGCGCCGACGCCAACTAGAGCGATGACGACCTGCTGCCACACAACCATGGGGAACCTCCTACCTCTGCGACACTCCGCCCAACGCTCTGGCGTTCACCGGTTGCGCGCGAAGCGCGCTGTCAGTTGTAACGCCTTGTTAGGCCGCTGCACCTTCTCTATCCCGCCACCAACGCCAGGCACGCCCCCACCGGATCCTGAACAGCCGCATAGGCGTACTCCCCATCCGACCCCCGGTTCGCCTTAATGACCTTACCCCCTCCCTCTCGTACCCGACGGAGACTTTCGGCGAGGTCGCCAACGGGAAGGTAGATCATCCAGATAGGCGGCAGCCCCAGGTTCACGCCGCGCGCATGACAGACTCCGGCCGCCGGGTTTCCATCATCACCGAACATGTTGTAGTCGGTGTAGCGCTCGCCTGCGTCCTCCATCTCGACGTCCTGCACCGACCAGTCAACGACTTGGGCGTAGAAGTCACGGGTTGCCGAAGCGTCGGAGACCGTCAGGTCGAGCCAGGAGATGCAACCCACAGGCGCCGAGGCGTCGCGCGATGAGACGCCCTCAGTTGGGGGGAACGCCTCCGCAGAAACGACTGGGATGATCCCGAACGCCGCACCATTCGGATCGAGCAGCACCGCCCATTGGCTCTTTCCATCGTCATCTTTGGCATGCATGAGCTCACTCCCGCTCAGATCGAGCGCACGCTCCACACTGGCCGCGACATCGGCGACCTGAATGTGCGGCATCCATTGGAGCGGAAGGTCAGCATACTCCGCGCTGCGCGCACCCAAGCCGATGATCGGCATGCCCAGGTTGTTCATCAAATCCTCGCGCCAAAGCGGATTCTCTCCCGTGCTGAGTACACGTGAGTAGAAGCGCATCTCACGTTCATGTTCGGGAACGGCAATGTCGGCGCTGAGGATTCCGCCGACGCGTGGGACGAAGGGGTCACTCATGGTTTGCATCCTAATTGACATCACGTCGGTTGGCGACTGACGGTTCTCTTGCCAGATATCCTGCTTCAATGGCTCGCGATCGCGGCGATCCGGAGGCGGCCTAACGTCAGTGTTCACCAAGTTGCGATTATTGATGTTCCAACTTCAAAACGTGCACCAATCGCAACTTTGGTGCAACACATTGCTATCCGGCGATTCTCATAGTCGGTTGTTGTTAGGGAATACCGTGTTGTTCATCGACACGCAGTATTTTCTCCATCTTCCTTCCCTTGGCCAACTCGTCGACCAGCTTGTCTAGATACCTTGCCTTTTGAATCAATGGGTTTTCCAACTCTTCGACTCTGTAGCCACAAATGACGCCCCTGATGAGGTGCGCATTCGGATTCAGTGGTCGGCCTCAACAATCTCAATTTCCTTGATTCCCGATATCACGTTGACCGCGTTCTGAATATCTGCGACTATCGCCGATACAGCTTCAGGCGCTGCAACGATCTCTATCGATTGAGATGTGAAATAGGCCATATTCCTTTCGTCCTTTCAGTTTGTGCAATTTAGTATGCCCTGAAGCTCAGATCCACGTACCATCCTTTGTTCGACATCTAACTGTTGGGGTTCAGCGGCAATGCCGTGCGCGAAGCGCGCGGCATTGCCGCTGCAATGATTTGTCATGCGGCTGACGAGAAAGTACAGTGCAATCGCACGCACTTGGATCACCTGTCATTGCTGCAACTCGGTAAGCTGAGATCTAGACCAATGTTGAAATAGGCAGAAACTGGAGCCGCCCGCTCCGCTATTTGAAGGTTTGCGTCTTTAGGAGCTCGCCCGCCTCATCGTAGACCTTCCAAGTGCCCCTCTTCTTGCCGTGTTCGAAGCGACCTTCGTCCCAGAGTTGGCCATTGGCATGGTATCGCTTCCATACACCGTGCTTCTTCTCTTCATCGTCGAAGCCGCCCGTCGCCCGCGGTTCACCAGTCTTGAAGAACCATTTCCACCGACCAACGATCTTTCCGTCCTTGAAGCTGCCGGAGGACTGCATCTGGCCATTGTTGAGAAAGTACTTCCACTTTCCTGATTTCTTTCCGTTGTCGAACTCACCCTGGCAAGAGACAAGGCCGTTCTTGAAGAACAGCTTAAAGGGGCCATTCTTAGGATTGCCGTCTTCATCGATTCCAGGGATGTCTTTCATTGGGTCTCGCTCCTTGTTGGTACATCTGTTGGGGTGGAAAGGCATCCACTCCGAAAGTATCCTGACTCGACCGAAGCGCGAGAGCTTCGAGTGTCCCGCCACCTTCAAACCAACTCTCGCCGTGCGCGCCTTGGGACGCCGTCCGAGGCTGGCAACGGCCGCGGGACCGCTTGAGTCCTGGAAGCAACGCAACGGTCCGACTCGGGACTAAATGGAAAGCTCCGGATGGCAAGACCTCTTGATTATTGGGCCGCATAACCTAGATTGGACTGCTGAACTAACCCGGGTACGCTGCAGACAAGGGCAGCAAAGGCGACAGGTCCCTGCGACACTCCATCAGCGGCGTGGTCCTGATCAGAGTTCTCGCCGGGCTGGTGCGACCTCCGGAATCCTCCAGCGCAATAGGTGCGACATTCGCTCGCCAGACACTCTATTCAGTCCCAAAACTCCCTGTAATTGCGGACTTCGAGTCTACCATCCAGTGAGCCGCCGGTGGTTCCGGCCCCATTGAAAATGGGGACAGGCACAGATTGTCCGTGGAGCTCTCAGATCGCGAGGAGTATGAAGTGGTAGACCATTCCGAGTTGGAACCAGATACAAGGATGATCTCAGGAGATCGGTATGTTCAAGGTAGGGCGATCTCCTACTCCGCTCGCCCGAGACCGTACCCACGACACACAACACCGCTAGAATGAGCGGGTCGGCACTGCGACTCATCGCTGGTGCCGACACCGTGAGGTGGCCGACGTGGATACAGAGCGGCTCAGGCGGACCGGGCTGGCAATCGCCTTGCTGCTGCTGCTTTCCTTCGTCTTCAACGGCCCCTACCTGACTGCCGGTTTCCAGGCCGACGAATTCTTTTTCCTCAACACGCTGAGAGAGGATCCGGCACCCTTCTCCCGCTGGCTCGGACTCTGGGCCTTTGAGGATATGCCGGATCTCTCGCGGATCTGGTGGTTCGAAGGTGAATACGACATGGGCGGCTTTTGGCGCCCGCTGCCGTCACTTCTCTTCGAGGGCTCGATTCGGCTCTTCGGCGAGTCGGCCTTGCCTCTCCACCTGCTATCCGTCGCCGCACATGGACTCGTCGCCGTGCTGCTCCTTCTGTTGGTGCGCGGATTGACGGGTCGTCCCGGCATCGGACTCTTGGCAGGGATCGTGTTTCTCGCCTGTGAGGATCACAGCATGGTGGTGGGTTGGATCGCCACCATGACCGACGTGATCTGCAACGTATTCGCAACCTTGGCTCTGGCGACCCATGCCGCCTGGTTGCGTACGAGACGATCCGGGATGCTCGTGATCACGCTCGTCTCCACGGTCGCTGCCATGCTGTCGAAAGAAAGCGCCGTCGTCATCCCGTTGGCAATCATCCTGATGACCCTGCTCATGCCGGAAGGCCGGACTCGGACGTTAGCACGCCTTACGGTTCCTCGATTGCGTTCATCGCTGGCCCGATTCTTGGGGGATTGGCCTTCCTGGGCGCCCGCTCTTCTGGTGATCGTCGCCTATCTGGGGGCCTATCGATCGCTCGGTTTCGGCACGGTCAGCAGCGCCATGTATGTGGATCCCTTTGCCGAGCCCGCGCGATTTCTCTTTCACCTGTTGATGCACCTGCCCGTCACCTGGATGGCAACGCTCACCCCGGTGCCACCCAGCCTCGCCCTCTTCATGCCCGAGACAATCCCGCTGCTGGCCGCCGCCGGAGGGATTCTCTTTGCTCTCTGGCTCGTAGCCCTTTGGACGATTCGCAAGCACACTCTGGTGGTGTGGTCGTTGCTCGTCTACCTTGGGACCCTGCTGCCGCAGCTGAGTACCGACGCCAGTGAGCGTGCAATGTATCTCCCGTCACTCGCGTCGAGCATCCTTCTCGCCTTGCTGCTAGTTCGGATCGGTCCTCTGGCACGCAGGGTGATTCCTGATTTGCCGCGAGCTTCGACCTTGTCCCGCATCGCCGGATGGTCCGTGCTGATCCTTGTTGTATTGCCAGGAATCGTTCTCTCGCTCGCCTACCCATTCATGTACGTGCCCAGCGGTGAGAACTTGCGCGAAAACGTCGCCGCCGCTGCGGTGTGGGTCGAGGAACAGCAACCCGAGCATGTTCTGATTCTGAACACTCCCGGGCTCTACTACACCTTCTACCCGCCGACGATCCTGCAATTCCATACGACTCGTGAGATTGACACCCGCGTGCTCTCCTCGCTAAACGGGGTGGTCAGCGTCGAGCGTGTCGACAACCACAGCTTTGTGATCCGAGCCGATCGCGCCGGCTGGCTCACCAACTTCTTCGCCAAGGTGTTGCGCTCGACTCGCAGGATGGAGCCCGGTGAAGTGTTCGAGAAGCCACCTCTGACGGCGACGATTCTCGAGACGACCGAGGCCGGCTTCGACTTGCTGGCCGTAAGATTCGAGCTCGATCGGGACCTCGACGACGCCAGTCTGCTCATCCTCCAATGGGACGGTACTCAGTTCGCACCGCTCGAGTTGATGTCCCTTGATCCCGGAGTCGAGGTAGTCCTGGCAGACACCTCCGATCTCTGGAAAAGCATAAGCTGATCACAGCCCAGGTGGCGATCGGCAAGAAGTTGCAGAGGCGGGCCTAGGGTGCGCCGAACCAAGCAGCGATGCCTCCCTGCCTCGCGCTCGAGGCCGGTTTGCCTTCGTCACCTGACAGTCTGGCCAGGTCGATCGCCTGGATTGGCTGACTCCTCGACCTACTGCCGGCGCAGCTCCTGCTGCCGCATGGGCATGGCATCGATCTGGTCGTAGATGTCCCTCATGGAAACCACGGTGTCGCTGGCGCGCTTCACGCCCCCGTCCTTGCCCACGAGGCGCAAGGCGAACTCGTCCTTCCCGATCTCGAATGACGCACGGAGGTGCTCGGCGTCCTCGAGACTCAGGGAGCGTCCCTCGATCCGCGAGGTTCCCTCGCCGAGGACGACGATCAGCACCATGTCGCGCTCGTCGAAGCCTTCGCGGGCCGACTCCACGGCGTCGAGCTGTTTCTGCAGGATCGGATCACGCTCGCCGGCCCCGAAGAGCAGGAGGGGTCGCTTCTCCCACCGCAGGGCGCCCAGGGAGAACGGCTCGACCTCGCGATAGGCCACGATCCAGTCCACCTCCAAGCGGAACGGCCCGTCCTGCCCATCGTTGATCATCAGCCCCAGGCTGTCGATGGCCGCCGGCTCGAGGGCCGGCCCCGGGAGCGTGGCCCCGCGCCACCGAGGGCGGAACCGCGTGAAGGGGACGTCGATATCCTCCCAGGTGCCGTCGCCGGTCTCGAATTCGGCCCAATAGGCCGGCCGCCTCCGACGATCCCGGGTGTCCGAGGTGGTGAGCCGGAAGGTATACGTTCGTCCGTCTCCTCGCGCGCGCAGACGGACGCCGTCGTAGGCCGACAGGTCGAAGGAGTGGGGTCTCGAACGAATCGACGAGAAGCCGCCTCCTCTCGTGTTCGTGCTGCCGGTGAAGATCACGGCGTCGCCCTCGAGGCGAAAGTCCCCCTCGGATCGCCCCCCCATCACGTCATCGTTGACGACGAACCAGGGTAGGACTTCGGTGGATCGGGGGAAGTCGACGAGGAGGAGCGGGCCGCCGGGGCCTGCGGAGGCGCCGGAAGCGAGGAGGGCCCCGGTCACGAGAAGACCTCGGGGTAGGTTCCACATGAGCTCAAACACTCCTCCTCCGGGGTCGGCGCCGTTGTGTACCTGGCGTGCCCGGTCAACGTGCGGCACGTGATCACGGGGGTGGCGCCCCAGATGTATGTGCCAGTTCCTATATTAGTCCAGCAGGGGCTGGTGGGCGGTAGCCCATCCTGTTCCGAGTTGGAACCAGATACAGGCGTGGCTCAGCGAACTCAACAAGCTACAGCTACATCTAACATCGCCACAAGCGATTGGCTGACGAAACTCTCTCTAACGCTGATGCTGGCCCGCACCGCAACACCCGCTCGGTGTTGGAACCGGATGTTCACGCCATAGAGCTTGAGGACGAGAACCGGTTCAGCTAATTTCCGGTCAGATCCACGTCGAGGCAACAAAGATCCGAGAAGGGCCCGCCGAGAACCCCGGCATTCCTCATTGGAGATCTTGCCTGGGCTACAGTTTCGGTTCTATGCCCAGCTGATCTGTGGGGGCTTTCTCTCGATCATCTTCCTAAACCTAGGGATTGGATACCCAAGCGCCAAAGCCCCATGCAGCTCGTTCCCAGGTGGAATGCCGATCAAGCTCGGAATGCGCCGGTTCCATTTCCGCGCCATGTGCGCTCGACAAGGAGAAATAACCCAACCGGTGTAAAAGTGCCCTATGCCCAAGGAGTGGGCGACAAGGGAGGCATTCTGCAACGCCAATTGTGCATTTACATCTGCGTACCCCACGGTCCGCCGAGCATGAAAAGCCAGTAACACTGGCGCACCGTAGAGTATCGGATCGGCACCGGATTCAAACAAACGTGTCACCCGCTTGAAATTGGGGACTTCGTGCAGCCCGCTCTCAGCCAATTCCCGGTCTGCCAGCAACGCGAGTGTTCTGAATAGTGGGTTGGCAAAGCGTCTGGTCTCGAACCTCAGGTACTCGATGACCATTGCAGACACCTGATTCAGCACAGCTCTGTCCTGAACAACGAGGTACTGCGTACTCTGCGAGTTGTGACCGCTGGGAGCAAAGCGTGCCCCGTCGATGATTCTCTCGATGGTTTCTCTCGCCAGCGGCTTGTCTCGAAAAGCCCGGATGGAGCGCCGGGTCTTGAGCAACGAGATCAGCTGTTCTGTTGTCGGCATCTCCTCAACCTGGATCGCCCGAATGTCGGTCGATAGGACCTCGGAATGGCTAATCGCATCTTGAGGGCAGATGGCCACGCAATGGCCGCAAGCAATGCAGCCTTCTTCATCCATCACTTCAGGTATTGTGAGCCTTTCCCGTTGGACGAATATGCCCGCGGGGCACAAGGTGGCGCACATACCATCCTTCTTGCATCGGCTAGGGTCTATGGTGATGGTAGACATTGTTCCTCCCTAGAACTCCCGATGCCCATCGGCAGCCCAGCGGTCTTGGGATCCTGCGCGGCGGACAATAGAACCTCACCGTCTCGCAGGAAGAGAGGACCCTTGGCATTGCGGCCTTGGGTTTCCCGGGCGTGCCTTTTTCAAGGCTTTCTCAGGCTACGCCTGCGTGCGCGAAAACGCGCCACCCCAACGGGCGGGCAGACCCGAACTTGAAAGTCGGTACCCAGCAGCAGGCGAAGAACTCGAGCCTGCCGGTGGCAAAGGGGGACCGAATCCCGCCATGAAGAACCAATGCGGCCAACAGTTTGGCCGGTCGCTTGCATGCTGCAAAGAATGGTAGCCCTAAGGCTGCCACTTTCGAACCCGCTCATCGTCGAACTGACCGCTTTCGAGTCTCTGAGAACAGCCGTTGGCTGAGTCTCGGAGGTCGCGATCTCCCGCCTTGGACCCACCGACACGCTGCTCCGCGAGGCGCTGGCGATCGAAGCCGAGGAGGCGCAGCAAGCTGGCGCCTTGGGCTTCATGGCGAGGATGCTCGTCCAAACGACGCTCCCGCACAGCCGACCGCCCTCAAAGACCTTCGTGCGCACCAACGGCGCACTCAAGGTGTCCCTCTCGGCCCATCCGCTCCTGGAGCTCCCTTACGGCCGTTACCCACGGCTCCTGATGGCATGGCTCACGACGGAAGCGGTCCGTACCCGAGAGCCTGTCCTTCAGCTTGGTCCCTCGCTCAGCAGCTTCATGTCCCAGCTCGGGATCCAGATCACCCTCAACACGGATTCGGACCCGATAAGAGTGGCCGTGGAGCCGGCGTGAGAGGCCGGCACTCAGAATCGATCACTGCGCTACCAGCCTCGCGTCACGTACCGGTCGGACTCAGGGAATTCCAGCGCGCACTTTGTTCTTGCAGGTCTTCCATGGTGCGATGCCGATAAACGCCTGGCGGAAAGAGACGGGGCCGCGTTCTCAGTCCGAAGCTCCAGACACCGGAGATGGCGAGGTACAGCTTGGGGTCCCCGGGCTCTCGCCACCTGGGCTGCTCCATCTCTTCGACAGATCGAAAACGGCGGACAGGCATCAGGACTCGTCCTCTTCAATTTGAAACCGCTCTCTTAGGAGCTCGGCATCCGCCCGGTCCTTCAACCGGACCGTGTCGCGCTTCATCTTGTAGAGACTGACAGGGCTGGCGACGGATATGGCGAGCTCCTCGAATGGTAGGCGTTGCACCTCGAGATCCTCATACTCAATGGCTTCACCAAGCCTCACCAAAATGTCGATGTGGAATGTCCCCGACGGTGGCACGTATTGGACGGCCGGATAGTCCCCCAACAAGTCGTCAGCTGAGATCTCGTCAATATGAGGATCGTCGAAAACCGATCGCAGGGCATTCTTGAGCGCCTCGACATTCTCCCGATCCGGTGCGACGAACAGGTCCAGATCCTCGGTGAATCGCGCCAAACCGTGGAAATTCAACGCCGCAGCGCCGAATACCACATAGCGAACGCTCTCGCGCTCGAGAGCAGCCAGAACCTGTTTGATTGCCTCGTAATCCATAGACGCCTCTAACGCTGTCGAGTCCCTCAACGGCTTTCAGAACTCGACAGGATCATACCGAACTCGCAAGGATCGGGCGCATACTCACAAGGCCGGCTAGAGAGGCCGGCTGCGCGAAGTTGACTGACAGGGTCTACGAGGTCGATCTGCCGCAGCCTCGAGCTTCCCGCCCAGGAGCCCGAGCCCCTGGCTCACGCGCCGCCGCAGACCCCGGTTCTCCTGGCAGAAACGGCCTGAGCCTCTACCTCCCGTTCTTATGCCCAGGAACCTGGGTCACGTCTGTTCGGCATCTTCCTCAAGCGGCCTCGAATGGAACTCGCGGTCTCGAACTCGAGGCCTCTCAGCTGGATTCGGAGACTGCCCACGGTCTCCCGCGCACAGACAGCCCTGTAGAGGCAGCTGCGCGGCAATCTCAGGCCCCATGGCCGTGCTGCTCGGAAGACCAAATTCCTACTCCGCACGCCTCATTGAGCACGTCTTCTACGCTTGAATGGATCGCCGGCGAAAGTGCCCGAGAGACCGAATCATGAGAGAAGGAGCAAGGTTGGATTGGTAGCCCTCAGGCTGCCGCTTTCAAACCCGCTCATCGTCGAATTGACCGCTCTCCAGTCTCTGAGAACAGCCGTTGGCTGAGTCTCGGAGGCCGCTATCTCGCGCCAGAGCGTCGAAGCCCGACTCCTCCAAGAGTCACTCCTCATCGAGGCCGAAGAGGCCCGCAAAGCGGGCGCTCTCGGCTTCATGGCGCGATTGCTGGTGCAGACGGGACTACCGCACAGTCGTCGCGACTCGCTCTCCTTCGTTCGCACCAACGGGTCGCTCCAAGTTTCGATCTCGGCGCACCCGCTGCTGGGCCTTCCCTACGGTCGTTACCCGCGGCTGCTGATGGCTTGGGTCACGACCGAGGCCGTGCGCACCAAAGAGCCGATCCTGAAGCTCGGGCCGTCGCTCACCGCGTTCATGGCTGACCTGGGACTTCTACCACGCGGCGGCCGCCACGGACCGATCGGCCGGCTGCGCGAACAGATGCAACGGCTCTTCTCCGCGACCATCGCCTTCACCTGGGACAAGCGTGAGCAAGGTGAGTGGCACGATGCCGGTTTCAGGGTGGCCAAGGAGACGCACCTCTGGTGGAACCCAGCCCAGCCTACCGAGACTGTCTCCTGGCGGTCAGAGGTCCACCTCAGCCCGGGCTTCTTCGAGGCCGTCTGCAGGAAGCCAGTGCCAGTCGATCTGCGAGTCCTCAAAGCGCTCAGAGGACCGATGGCGCTCGATCTCTACTGCTGGCTGACTTACCGCAACAGCTACCTCGCGAAGCCGACGCGGGTGCCCTGGCCGGCGCTCGCGGCGCAGTTCGGCGCGGACTATCAGGACCGCAAGGACTTCAAGCGCAGGTTCCTGCGGGCCATGCGCCAGGTTCTCATTCTCTATCCATCCGCTCGTGTGGAGCAGGTACGCGGCGGCATTCGACTGAAACCTGCGCCGAGCCATGTCCAGAGGCGCCTCGAGCAGTGACATTGACCTGTGGAAATCGCAAGTTCTCCACACATAACCGGTCCCCCTCGCTACGCATAAACGGCCCCCCTATGGCTGGCAAACTGACGCATAAACGGTCCCCCCATCCCTGTAGTTGTTCCTGTAGGTTTGTTCCTGTAGCAGGTCGCCCATGCGTGAGGAAGGAAAGAGCCACCCCCCGGCTACCGTCGTGGAGCCTACCGGCTAGCTCGTCTCACTCCCCGGCGTTCTTCTGTTCTCTGTCTTGTGCCCGCTCGAGGAGCAGATACTCCTCGAAGATCCGGGCGATGGCAGCACCTCTCGAAGCGACCTTCAACTTCCTGTAGAGGCGCTTGATGTGACTGTGAACGGTGTGCGGCGAGATCCCCATCTCCTGCCCGATCCCCGACTCTGATTTCTCGTTGAGAAGTCCTCGAACAATCTCCACCTCCCTCGGAGACAACCGAAGACGATACGAGAGAAGCGACCAAGTACTCTCCGACAGGAGCCCGCGCGTGACATTTGAATCAAGAGGCATACCCGTTCGTCTGCCGAGAGGACCAAAGTGTTACAGCTGGCATCCTCGGCAGGGGTACCAGCGTCACGGGGCGAGCCAGATGTGCACTGGATTCCGGTTTCTGGGCCGGAGCTCTCGACTCTTCGAATCGTCTGGACCCTTCTCGCCCGGTGCCCCCTAAACAGGTGTCACCTAATTAGGTGACACCTCAATAGGGGACTTGATCCCCAGTCAACCAACCTCCATATTCGTTAGTGATCCGGACATCAACGGGTTGCTCTGGCCTCTCGGGGGATGCAGCCTGGACACGAACCCTCGAGCAAGCCCGAGCCGGCAGCAGTTCTCTTCTTGAAGGAGGGACTCGATGAAACGACCGCTGATCTTCTGTCTCGCGTCCAAGCTCACCAGTATTTTGACCCTAGGTCTCATCTTTGCTGCCGGGGCCACCAGTGCCCAGGAAGGGCAACTGCGTGGCCGGGGATTCTCGCCGGAGAAGGTCTATGACGTCGGCAAGATCGACGCGGTGAATCTGTTCAACGGCAACCTCACCCTGACCATCCCCATCGGCTCACGCTACCCCGGGGGAGGCGAATTCTCCTACGGGCTCACGCTGGTCAACAACGCCAAGGTCTGGAACTACACGGACCGGGTCGACCCGGTGGATCCGACCAAGATCTACCGGGTGGCGAGCCCGTACCCGGAGGCCAACGCCGGCTTGGGCTGGCTCCTGACTCTGGGGTTGCTCTATTCGCCGCAGACGGCCATCGCCAACGAAACGGATCAGTGGCTCTATGTGGCACCTGACGGGCGAGCATCTGTTCTACGACACTCTCCACGAGGGTGAGTCCGTCATCTCGGGCTACCGCTACACACGGGACGGCTCTTACATTCGCTTCAAGGATCTTGGGGCCCAGGTGGAGCTCGAGTTTCCAGACGGCATGATCAAGAAATTTCAACTGGGTGGAAACTGCCCCAGGCCAGGCACTGCCTGGAGACTGATTCAGATTCGGGACCGCTCCGGCAATGAGCTGAATCTGACCTGCGACTCAGGGGCAGGTAAGCTGACGCTGGCCGATAACCACGGTCGGCAGCATGTCCTTCATTTTGTCGACCCGCGCGTCGCCGATCCAGCGATCGACACCAACATCGACATGTTGATCACGCTGGTGGAGGTGGAGGCGTTCGACAGCACGAGCAAGGCGAGTTATGGGTTCGAGTACACGAACACCTACATCGAGCGTGGGTGCCACGACACGGATCCGACCAATGACTTTGAGGTGAAGGTACCGCTTCTCAAGCGCGTGACGATGCCGGAGGGCGAGTCCTACGAGATGTTGGAAGGCGGCCAACCTCGCTACCTCACCGACTGTAGCGCCACGAGCGGGCGGGCCTCGGGCAAGATCTCAGGGATCCGCCTGCCGACCGGTGGGCAGATCGAATGGGACTACACCGTGCGCTCGTTCCCGACGGTCGACATGGTCAACTCGTCGCATGCGATCCAGGATATGGCAAGAACCAGCGGGGTCGGAATTCGGCGAGAGCTGGATCCGACGGGAGTGGAGTTGGGAACGTGGCACTATGCGGGCGAGCACTTTCCGCCTCCGCCATGGATCCAGGGCGATCGGACACAGCAGCCACGGGAGATCCGGGTGCATGTGACCCACCCCTCGGGTCACTGCACGAAACACTACTTCGGTGCGAACCCAGGCTGGGGGATCCCGGGGCAGGATTCGGTAGGGGGGTGGGACTTCGGGCTGCCGTTCACCTGGGAGGCCAGCTCCAGTGGGATGTGGCTTTCCTCCGAGGTCTTTGCGAGCCACGATGCTGCGACGTTTCGATGCACAGGGTCGGCTCCGATTCGGTCCAGATACGTGCTGTACGAACACGACAAGCCAGGGTCAACGCATGGAGATACCAACGAGCACCTCCACAACACCAACCGGCGATTGACTGCGAGCCGGACCGTCTATCACGACGACGGCGATCGCTTCGCTGAGGCAACCTCCGACGACTTCGATGGCCTGGGCCACTTTCGGGAGGCCGTTACCGGCGGTAACTTCGATGCCGGCAACGTACGCGACAGCTTTACGAAGTACAACGATGGCGTCGGCACCTACGACTGGGACATCGTGGCCCAGGCTTTTGGCTCCAGCCACAGCTTCACGATGCTGCCGACGAGCGCGCCGTGGGTGCTCGGTACCTTCACAGAGGGGACCGTCACGGAGGGTGACACGGCCCGCGAAGAGTACTGCTTCGACGCCGACGATGGCTTTCTCCTGCGCCGCCGGACCTTGGCAGGCACGAGTCAGTCCGGCAAGGATCTGCTGGCGGTCTTCACCAAGACCGGCTCCGGCCAGGTGAAAGACGAGAGCTACTACGGAGGAGACGGAGCCGGCCTGGCGAGTGGTGCGCTCTGCTCGATCGGCCTTCCATCAGGCGCTCCCTCGTACAAGATGTCCCACAGCTACCAGTTCGGGGCCCTTCGGCGCTCGGTCTACCTCGATCAAACCGGCGCAGAGATTCCCTTTAGCATCTTCGATGCCACCATCGATCAGAACACCGCCCTGGTGGCGACCAGCAGAGACAGCTCAGGCCAGATCGAGACGATCTTCGACTACGACAAACTCGGCCGACTGACCTCGGCGGATCCAGAGGTCGGCGAAGGGGCCACCACGACCTATGACTACACGCCGTACTCACCCGGCAACCCGGCCAAGGTGACGGTTACCCAGACGGGATGGCTCGGCCTTCTGGCTGAGTCCGAGTTCGAGTTCGACGGCTTTGGACGTATCGCCACCGAACGAAGGCTCATGGAGGGCGGATTGCCAGCCGAGCGAGCGACTACCTATGACGAGGCGGGTCGCAAGGCCACGCTGTCCGAGTGGGGCAACCTGTCCAGCGTGACCGAGTTTCTGGACTACGACGAATTCGACCGGCCCGGTAGGATCAAAGCGCCGGACAACGCAGAGGTGAGCTTCGCCTACCAGGGTGTTCGAGTGGTCGATCGTACCGTCGAGATCGCGAAGTCTGCGGGAGCCACGGACGTCACGACGCGAGAGACCTACGATCGGCAGGGCCGCCTCTATCAAGTTCAGGAGCCACAGGGCACCGGAGCTGCGTTCACCTACACCTACGACGAAGGCGGCCGACTGGCCCAGGTCCACACGGATCCCTCGGGTGCCAACAACGAGCAGACACGCAGCTTTGCCTACGATGGGCGCGGCTTCCTCCTCTCGGAGAGCCACCCAGAGAAGATCGCGGCCGTAACCTACTCCGGCTACGATGCCCGAGGCCAAGTGGGTCGGAAGGTGGATGGGCCGAACATTCTGGACTTCACCTACGATCGGGCCGAAAGGCTGACCCGGATCGATGGATGGGACGGAGCGGTCAAGGAGTATCGTTATGACGATTCGAGCCCCAGTACCTCGCTGCGGCTCAACGGCCGGCTCCGGGAGGCCGTGCGCCACAACTGGGTCGATCTGGCCGGAGACGACGCCGACCTGTTCATCGACGTGGCGGTCACAGAGACCTACGCCTACGAAGGCGTAGGCGGTCGCGTCTCGAGCCGGACGACTGTGACGAGCGAGAACGACCTTCAGTTCCACCAGACGTTTGTCTACGACGGCATAGGGCAAGTGACCGAGATCGGCTATCCTGTGTGTCTTGGCTCCATCGACTGCCCGGCCAACGACGTGACTCGAACGATCGAGAACGTCTACGCGAACGGCTGGCTGACCGCGGTCGGTGAGACCGGTGATATGGGCAAGTATGCTCAGTCGATCACCTACCACCCCAACGGCCTGTGGAGTGCGATCACGCGACCCAGCGGTGTGCAGGACATCCAGGACGTGGCTTCCCATGGCATGCGTCGGCCGGAGAGGATCCAGGTGACAGGTGTCGCCGGTGGCACTGCCTTCGACACCGGGCTCTACACCTATGACGGCGCCGGAAACATCG